>CATYSO010000004.1 GCA_958412345.1 uncultured Collinsella sp.
ACCGCAGGAAGCTTGGATACGCATAGGGCGGTCCAGGAAATCGTCCGCACCCCCATTCAGTCCCTATTTCACCGCAACTCATTTGGTGCAAAGTAACCTGTCCCCCTTGCACCAATTAGCTGGTGTGGCGCCAGCGAGGGTCGGTGAGTGTACGTGCCACGCCCAAACCAACGGGCAAAAACGCCACGATGAGTACTGCACGCACAAACCAGCCGAGCATATTGACCGTGTCGAAGGTGCACATGTAATACATCGAGCGATACAGATACAAGCCCGGCACCATAATGACAATCGATGGCACCGTGAGGGCGATACGTGGGTAGGTGAGCTTGATTTCGGCTAAACTCGCGAGCAGGCCCGATACCAGCGCACCGATAAACGCTGCTGCCTCGGGAGGCATACCTACGCTCAGGCCCAGGAAGGGAAACAGCGCCGGCGCATCGACGAGCGTAAGGCGCAAGGTATTGGATACGGCGCCGATGAGCCCTGCCGCCGCTGCCATCTTTACCGGACTGTTGAACATAACCGAAAAGCCAAATACACCGACAAAGCTCATCAGTATGCGCAAAAGCGTGAGGGCCAACGGCGAGAGACCGAGCGGGGCGAAGTCATCCGGCGCCAGCCCCACACATTCGGCAACCATCCAGCCTACGAGGGTCGCCATCACAATGATAGACACAGCATACGAAAGACGTTCAATGCCGCTTCGCATATCGAGCTTAGCGATGTCGAGGCCCGCCGTAATGAGGGGAAAGCCGGGAATCACAAAGAGCATGGCGCCGATATAGCCTTCTTGATGCGACATTGCCCCCGGAATAACCTGGCCAAGGCCGAGCAATGCCAGCAGATACGAAACGCAAGCGAGCGCAACGCCGGTCGTCAGCGCGCTAAACTGGCCAAGACCCTGCTTGAGAATATGGGAGCGAGCAAAGTTGCCAACACCAGCGCCTACGAATGCGCAGGCCATCTCGATAGGGCCGCCGCCGAGCAAAAAGACGAAGGCGCCGCAAGCGCAGGCTGCCGCAAGGCCCTGTTGCCAGGGAGCGTAATCAGGCTTCGAGCTCTCAACGGTCTTGAGCATCTCGTGGTACTCATGCACGGTAAACCGGCGCCCATACGTCTCGATTTCCTTTAAGAAGCTCTCCATCATCCAAATGCGATGGGTATTGACTCCCGTTGTGGGCAGGCTGACAACCTCGTTAAAGCAGTGGCCATCTTCGATACAGGTGCACTCAAACGACAGAAGACTCAGGTCAACGTGAATCGTGACGCCGAGTACGGCAGCAACACGATTCATGGTATCGCGCACGCGCCAGGCACCTGTTCCGCTTGCCAGCATAAGCATGCCGGTGCGGCAGATGATGGATGATTTATCGGTGAGCGGCGCATCGACGGCAAGCTCATCGCCTGCCGTCACGATCTGGCGCCAGTCGGTTTTCATATGGAGGGCGCCAGCACGGACACCGTGGTGCATGGGGACTCTTGAGAGCAACGAATCATGGTGCGAAGGCTGTGGGGGTTTCGTCGATTCGACCTCGTCCTCGTCGGGCCCTTCATCAACAAGGTCGAAAGCATCGAGCGCCGCCGGCTCGCGACGATCGATCAATTCCTCGTCCTCATCATCAAAATAGTTGAACTGATCGAGCATGTCCTCTTCGATTGCACGATCACTCGCGTCGTCCATATAGACGCTCCCTTCCTGCCGACTAACCCCCATCCTAGGCAGCGACGGCTAAAGGAAACATAAAAGAGACGGCTGTCATGCATAGAAGGCGCAAACCCCCAATGCGTCGGTAGATCCCCAACGACTAGGACTGTCCCCAAGTGCCGGCAGAAAAAGAACGTCCCTAAGTGCCAACCAGGGCAACACCGCAGATAGAGGACGGACAGCGAAAGCCCGCCAGAGCGAGCAAGGTGCCTTCAAGCAAAATGGCGCCGCAGGTTGAGCATAAGTCAGCGAGCGGGCCGCATTTGAGACAAGGTGACGTGAAACGAAAGGGCGCTGACCTTCTGGTCGCGCCCTTGAAGTTGAACGTCAGATTGTCCAAATGCGGCCCGCGCAGCGTCGAGCCGTTACGCGGTTCGTAGAACCGCGTAACCCCCTAGTACATCTTTGCGCCGGCGGGGATGGAGGCGTCGAGCTGGATCAGGTTGAGGCGCTCCTCACCATCCTCCTCGTGGATAGCGCTGATGAGCATGCCGCAGCTGGGAATGCCCATCATCTTGCGCGGCGGCAGATTGGTGATGGCGAGCAAGGTCTTGCCGACCAGGTCCTCGGGCTCATAGTAATCGTGAATGCCGGAGAGGATGGTGCGGTCGGTGCCGGTGCCGTCGTCGAGCGTGAAGTTCAGCAGCTTCTTGGACTTCTTGACGGCCTCACACGCCTTGACCTTCACGGCACGGAAGTCGCTCTTGGAGAAGGTATCGAAGTCGACAAACTCCTCGAACAGCGGCTCAACGGCGATCTTGGAGTAATCGAGCGTAGGCTTGAGCGACTTAACGAAGGGGCTCGCGGCGTTGCCGGCCTCGGCGGCCTTGGCGGCAGCAGCACCGGACTGGAAGCCCTTCTCGGGCTTCATGTGCGGGAACAGCAGCACGTCGCGGATGGAGGCCTGGTTGGTAAGCAGCATGACCACGCGATCGATACCGATGCCGATGCCGCCCGCGGGAGGCATGCCGTACTCGAGTGCACGCACGTAATCCTCGTCGTACTCCATGGCCTCGTCGTCGCCGCCGGCCTTCTCGGCCATCTGGGCGGCAAAGCGCTCGGCCTGGTCGACCGGGTCATTGAGCTCGGAGAACGCGTTGGCGTACTCGTGACCGGCGATAACCAGCTCAAAGCGATGGGTCAGGCGCGGGTCGTCCTCAAAGCGCTTGGCAAGCGGGCTGACCTCGATGGGGTAATCGCACACGAAGGTGGGGTTGACGATAGTGTCCTCGCCCAGCTCATCGTAGATCTCGGCGATAATCTTGCCGGCGGTCCACTCGGGCTTAATCTCCAGACCCTTCTCGCGCGCGGCGGCAGCAAGTTCCTCGACCGGCGTGTCGATGGTGACCTGCTTGCCGAGCACGTCGGAGACGATGTCGGTCATGGGACGGCTGGCCCACTCACCAGAAAGGTCGATGGTCTGGCCCTGGTACTCGATAACCTCGGGGTTGCCGATGGCCTTGTTAGCCGCCTTGATGACACCCTGGGCGAGCGCCTTCATGCCCTCGAGGTCGGAGAAGGCACGGTAGGCCTCCATCGTGGTGAACTCGGGGTTGTGGGTAAGGTCCATGCCCTCGTTACGGAAGATACGGCCGATCTCGAACACGCGCTCAAAACCGCCGACGATGCAGCGCTTGAGGTGCAGCTCGGTAGCAATGCGCAGGTAGCACTCCTGATCGAGCGCGTTGAAGTGCGTGATGAAAGGCTTGGCAGTAGCGCCGCCCTGGATGGTCTGCAGGATGGGGGTTTCGACCTCCATGTAGCCGTCGGACTCCATAAAGCGACGGAAGGTGGAAAGAATCTGCGAACGCTTACGGAAGGTCTCGCGAACGTCGTCGTTGGCGATCAGGTCGACATAGCGCTGGCGATAGCGGGTCTCCTTGTCGGAAAGACCGTGGAACTTCTCGGGCAGCGGACGCACGGCCTTGGCAAGCAGGGTCGCGCTCTTAGGGGCAACGGAAAGCTGGCCGCGCCGGGTGCGCACAACCACGCCGGTCACGCCCAAGATGTCGCCCAGGTCGAGGGACTTGAGCGTATTCCAGGCAGCCTCGTCCATGTCGTTGATGCGGCAGAACAGTTGAATCTCGGCAGTCGCATCGCGCACGACGATGAACATAATCTTGCCCTGACCGCGCTTGGCGACCACACGGCCGGCGATCTTCACGACGTCCTCGGTGTCCTCGCCATCGGCAAGCTCGGCGTACTTAGCCTCGATATCGGCAACGTAGTCCTCAAGCTCAGAGTGCTCGGGATAGGGGTTCTGGCCCGCCTCGAACAGGGCGGCGCGCTTGGCCAGGCGGGTGGCGCGCTCGTCGTTGAGCGTCGATGCCTGATCGGCGGCGTTCTGGTTCTCTGCCATAAGTTAGCTCCTCAAACTAAAACGCTCCCCAGGATTCGGTCCCAGGGAGCGAAAACATACCTTTACGCGGGACCGTGGTCTAGCGTGCGATCTTGGCGATGGTGTAGACGCGAGTCTTGCCGGAAGGCGTAACGACCTCGACGGAGTCGCCCTCGCCGTGACCGATGATGGCGTGACCGACCGGAGACTCGTTGGAAATCTTGTGCTCGAGCGAGTTGGTCTCGGTGGTACCAACGAGCGTGACTTCCATGACCTCGCCGTTGGGATCAATCAGCGAAACGGTGGAACCGATGGAGACGGTCAGATCGCCCGTGGTGGCAGCAACCTGAGCGTTGGCAAGAATGGCCTGGATCTCGGCGATACGAGCAGCATTCTGGGCCTGCTTGTCCTTGGCGGCATCGTACTCGGAGTTCTCCGAAAGGTCGCCGAACGCGCGGGCTTCCTTGATGTCCTCGACGATCTCCTTGGCGTAATCGCCCTCACGCCAGGCGAGCTCCTCGACGAGCTTCTGGCGGCCCTCAGCGGTCAGTACGATCTGGCTTGCGTCCATACGGATATCTCCCCAACTCTGATCAAACAATCAACTGTCAACAAAACGAAAAAGACCGGCTAGCCTGCGGGCAAGCCGGTCAGGTGCTCACCCCAAAGGGATGGGACTACTCTGCGTCCGCGTCGCTGTCCTCTGCCTGCTTCTTCTTGGCAGCAGCGAGCTTGGCCTCGAGCTCAGCGATCTCCTTGTCCTCCTCGGACTGCTCGACCACGACCTCCTCGGCCTGCTTGGTCTCGGCCTTATCGTCGCCCTCCATACCCTCACGGATATTCTTGACGGTAGAGCCGAGGGACTTGCCGAGCTTCGGCAGGTTCTTGGGCCCGAAGATAATCAGGACAACGACGAGAATAATGATGAGCTCAGGAGCCCTCAGTCCAAACATGTAGACCTCCACAATACAGCGAGACAAGCTCGAATGAGTATACCGCGGGTATCGCGGTATCACAACAGTAGCTAAAAAAAGGGACCGCAAGAAGCGGTCCCTCCTCATGCTCTGGTCGGGTTGACTGGATTTGAACCAGCGACCCCTGCGTCCCGAACGCAGTGCTCTACCAAACTGAGCCACAACCCGTTAGCTCGACTATAGTAACAAAGATTTCCGTCGTGTGCTAGAGAAATTTTTACTTCTTTGGCACTTCAACGCGAACCGTGTTGGGAATGAGCTCCGTCGTGCAGGACCACCAGCCGTTTTGCAGGGCAGCGTCGGCAAGCCTTTCGGCCGTGGCGGCGGTGTCGCAAATGGCAAACGAGCAGGCACCCGATCCGCACACATCTACAGCAACGGTGCCGTCCTGTTTACGCAGCCAATCGAGAACCGTTTGAATCTGCGGCTCCATCTGTGCGGAAATGACACCCAGGTTGTTATGGATGAGCGCATATGCCGTCTCGGCATCACCGGAACGCAAGGCAGAAGCTATCGCGCCGGGCTTGTCTGCAGGTACTGGGGCCTCGTCAAAACGTCGATAGGCTTCAATTGTCGAAACGCTTGCCTCGCGCGGCTTGACCAACACGACGGGCGTTGCGGGCAGCGCGGGATACTCAGTTGCCAGCACGTCTCCCCCACCTACGTAGAACGCAGGGCTCACGTGCAAAAAGAACGGGACGTCGGCACCAATGCCCCGCGCAATGTCGTCGAGCGCGGGGTCGGTGCGATCAATTCCCCAGAGCTCCGCCAAGGCGGCAATGACCGCGGCCGCATCCGTCGAGGGGCCGCCCAAGCCGGCGCACAATGGAATACGCTTCTCAATCGTCACGCAGATGTTTGCCTCGCGACCATAATGCTCGGCCATAGCAACCGCAGCCCGATACGCCGTATTCTTTTGCATGGGAAAATCTGATGTCGGAACCGTCTGGACGGTCAGCGCCTGTGCCGGCGTAACCGTCACGGTATCGGAAAGACCGACAGCTGCCATCAGGGAATCGACCCTGTGGTAGCCGCGGTCATCGCGCTCGGTATGAACCCCCAGATAGAGGTTGATCTTTGCCGGCGCGGAAAGGGTGAGGGACCGATCGGTCACCGCTAGTGCTCCTCGAGCTGGTTGCCGAGCGGGGTAAAAATGTGCTCGCCGCTCTCGGGGTCGAACAGCTCGACCTGCCCGGTGAGGACATCGATATACTGGTAGGACTGACGCGACTTGCGGCCGCGGCGCTCGTCAACCTCAACGATAAAGACGGCGGGGTGGACGCTCTTGATGGTGCCCATGCGCTCGACGACGCGGGTGCGGCCCATGTTGGCCTTCACCTTGACGCGATCGCCCACCATATCGGTCAGCTTCTCGTGGATGTCGTCGACGTGATTGACTTCCATCTCTTCCATGAACAGGGCCTCCAGAAGGTGCAATTCAAAAAGGGGATAATACCCCTAAGATAGACAAAACTCTAATACTATAGCACTCTGTTACAACCCTACGCAAGTAGCTAAATAAGCCTCGTCCCAAATACGTACCAGATAACAACCTCGCATGACCAGTTGTTACGCGGTTTGGTAAAACCGCGTAACCTAAAGGTTGTCTGTGTCCAGAACGATGGTGAATGGACCGTCGTTGACGAGGTCGACCTTCATGTCGGCGCCGAAGATGCCGTGCGCTACGTGCTCGACGTCCTCGCGCACAAGCGTCAGGAAGTACTCGTAGAGCTCGTTGGCAACATCGGGGGCGCCTGCATCGGTAAACGACGGACGGCGGCCGTGGCGGCAGTCGGCGAACAGCGTGAACTGTGACACCACGAGAACCTCGCCGTCGACATCGGCAAGTGCCAGGTTGGTCTTGCCGTTCTCGTCCTCGTTAATGCGCAAGCCGCGGAGCTTGCCCCACAGCTTATCAGCCTCGGCGCGCGTGTCGCCGTGGCCCACGCCCAACAGCACCAGATAGCCGCGCCCAATTTTGCCCACGCACTCGCCGTCGACTGTCACGCCGGCATTGAGTACGCGCTGCACCACCGCGCGCACGGCCTACTCCTCGCCCGTCAGTTTGGCGGATAGGTGCTCGAGCGCATGGAATCGATGGCTGATGGCGTTCTTCTCGTCCGCCGTGAGCTCGGCCATAGTCTTGCCCGGCGTGTCAACCGGCAGGAACAGCGGATCATAGCCAAAGCCGTAATCACCGCGGCCCTCGTGCGCGATAACGCCTTCGCAAGCGCCCTCGCCATAGGTGACCAGGCCGTCTGTATCGATAAGCGCGACAACGCTCATAAAGCGCGCGGTACGGTCCTCGTCGGCCACGCCCTCCAGATTCACGAGCAGCTTGGCGTTGTTGGCGGCATCGTCGCCGTGAACGCCCGCGTAGCGTGCGCTATACACACCGGGCTCACCGTCCAGCGCGTCGACGACCAGGCCCGAATCGTCGGCAATGGCCATGAGCCCCGTCTCTTCGACGGCAGCCTGCGCCTTGATGATGGCGTTCTCCAAAAACGTCGTGCCGTTTTCCTCGGGGTCCTCAAAATCGCCCAGCTGGCCGAGCGCCACAAAGCGAACCTCGGGCATGACCTTGCCCAAAATGGCCTCGATCTCGGTGAGCTTATGGGCGTTGCCCGTTGCCACGACAATGGTCGCCGCCGGGTCGAGGGTGTCGATGTCGATCTTCTCAAGTGCCATGAGTGGTCTCCTTGTCTCTATAGCAATGCCGCGCCGAGGGCGACGAGGGCCTCCGCCTCTCCCCTCTCAATCAACGGCAGTCTTATACTTCGACGTTTTCCCAGATAAAACCTGCCAAAATAAACCTGTCACTTTTTGGTAGGTTAGGCGAGGGCCTGGCGCTGGAGCTCGATGAGCTCGGCGATGCCTTTGTCGCCCAGGTCGAGCAGGGCGTTGAGGCGCTTACGGTCAAAGGGCGCCTGCTCGCCGGTGCCCTGGAGCTCGATCATCTCACCGGTGTCGGTGGCGACGAGGTTCATGTCGACTTCGGCATGGCTGTCCTCGGAATAATCGAGGTCAAGCAGCGTATTGCCGTCGACAACGCCCATGGAGATTGCAGCCACCTGGCCGGTAAGCGGGATGCGCTCGATCTTGCCCGCCTCGACCCACATGGCGAGGGCGCCGTGCAGCGCCACCCAGGCGCCGGTGATGCTCGCTGTACGCGTGCCGCCATCGGCCTGAATCACATCGCAGTCGACGGTGACGGTGTACTCGCCGAGCGCCTTCATGTTGACGACGGTACGCAGGCTGCGGCCAATGAGGCGCTCGATCTCCATGGAGCGGCCCTTGCGGTTGGCGTGCTCGCGCTTGCAGCGCTTGCCGGTCGACGCCGGCAGCATGGCGTATTCCGCGGTCACCCAGCCGGCCTTAGCTCCCTTTCGCCAGCCCGGCACGCCCTCCTCGATAGTGGCGGCGCACAGCACGCGCGTGTCGCCGAACTCGGCCAAACACGAGCCGTGGGCGTACTTCATGACGCCACGGGTGAGCTTAACGGGGCGCGACTCGTTGGCGGCGCGGCCGTTGGCGCGGTTGACCTGCATGTACTCCATAGAAAAATCCTTTCGGCAAAAGGTGTGGCGAAGACTTTGGCGGCGGCCTTACATCTATTTCAGCTCATCGATATCGATATGTTCGATGCTCTTGAGCGGCTGACCAAAGATAAAGCTGCCCGCCACCGCAAACTCGGCAATGTTATCGGCCGTCGTGGCAAAACGATGCTGCGGCTCGGCGGCGTCGCCCGCCAGCTGCTCGCGGCGCGTGAGGATATCGGTCAGTTCGCGCGTGGTCTCCTCGGCGGAACTCACGACGCGCACCCCAGGCCCCAGCGCATGGCGGATAGGTCCCACCAACAGCGGAAAATGCGTACAGCCGAGCACCACGGTATCGATACCGTGGTCGCGCAGCGGCTCAACCGTGGCACCCACCAGCGCACGCACGGCAGGCGTATCGAAGATGTCCTCGTTCTCAAGCCACTGCTCTTGCAGATGTGCACCCGAGGCGAGCTCGTGTTCGACAACCTCGACAAAGCTCGAGGCAGGACAGCCGTATACATCGACGCCGGCATCCAGGTCCTGAATGGCGCGCGTGTAGGCGCCCGAGCGAATGGTGAGGTTGGTGGCGAGCACGCCCACCCGGCGAGTGCGGGTGCTGTTGATTGCCGCGCGTGCGCCCGGCGCGATCACACCGATGACGGGGACGTCGAGCACCTGCTGGGCCAGACGCAAGGCCGCGGCGGTCGCCGTGTTGCAGGCGATGACCATTATCTTGACGTCGTGCTTCGAAAGCCAACGACCCGCCTGCAACGCAAATGAGCGCACCTCATCCTCGGTGCGCGTGCCGTAGGGGCAGCGTTTGGTGTCGCCGAAGTAGTAGACGGACTCATGCGGCAGCGCCGTCGCGATGGCGCGCGCAACCGTCAGACCGCCCAAACCAGAATCGAACACGCCAATCGGGCGCGTGTCGCCTGCCAGATTCTCGATATCGGACATTACCTCACCAGTCTCTCTCGAAAAGACATGTCCAAGTGCGGCGACGCCGCGCTACGAACGCGCCGCGACCAGCAGCTCTGCCGTCGCCGCCCAACCGTCGACAATTTTGCCGCGCGTAACGAAAGCGTTCTCGCAAGCAGCCAAGAACTCGGGCGCACCGGCGCTCGTCAGGCCATTCTCGACCAGGCAGAACGTGCCCACGTGATCGGCCATGTAGAAGTCGGACTCGGAATCGCCGAGCGCCAACGTCTCCTCGCGCTCGATCCCCAGGTGCTCGCAGAAGCGCGCAATGGCGACGCCTTTGTTGAGGCCCGCGGGGTTGATGTTGAAGGCGCGACCGTCCTCGACGCGATCGAGCTCGAGCGTCGTCGGCTTGGACAGATGCGTCAGATGGCCGTTGCAAGCCCAGACCAGACCGCAGCCGGCCTCGTCGAGGATGGCCTGCGCCTCGTCATCGGGGATGTCGCCGCGCATGCCGACGGTGACCTCGCGGTACTTGTAGCCGGTCGACATGTCGTTGTGATACTCGATCTTGTGCGGCCAGCGGGCGAGGATCTTCTCGCACACGCCGGTCTGCTCGATCACCTGGTGCGGCGTGAGACCGCAAGAGGGGTCGTAGGGCATGTCGCCGGTCAGATACTCCCAATCGTTGGCTTTGAGGTCGTACATGACCAGGCCGCCCATCTCACCAATGTAGGAGTTGAGGCCGAGCACACGCGCGTCCTCGTGGATCATGGTGCGGTTGCGGCCCGAGGTGGGAACCACCTGAATACCAGCGCGAGCGAGCGCCACGACGGCGTCGACGAGTTTGGTCGAGGGGTTGCCGTCGTTGTCGCGCAGCACGCACGAGCCGGGTGCGAGCATCGTGGCATCCAGGTCGGTAAAGACGTACTTGACCTTGGCCAAGCGCTCGCGCATCTCGCCCGAAAGCTCGGCAACAGTCGGCAGGGTGTTGTGGGACATGGTTACTCCGTTTACGTAGAAGGGTTTGGGCTTGGACGGCATGTTTTGATTGAGGGAACACGTTTATGGCGACAGCGCACTCAGGGCGCCTTCGCCATCATGGCTCATTAGTCAAACTGGGTAACATCGATCAGGCGATTGGCCAACGAAAGGTCGCTCTCGATGGGCACGAACTCGTCGCCCACGTGCATGAGCTCCTCGTCACCCTTTGCCAGCAGCAAGACAATGGTGGGAGCATCGGGGTTGACGTACTCCTCGCGCGCCGCCTTGAACGCCGCATGCACAGCGGCTTCGCGGTCGAGGATGATCTCGTTCGGCGTATCGTCGGGAACATGCTCGGCAAGCTCGCGACAGACCTTCATCGGGTCCTCGTGAGCCGGGTCCTCGTTGGCAAAGATCATCAGGTCGGAATATGGTGCGGCCTCGCGCGGAAGCTGCTCGCGGCGCTCCTGCGCCTTGCCGCCGGCAGCGCCAAACACTGCAATGACTGGACTAGTGGGAAACGCGCGCTTGACCGACGAGAAAAGCGAACGGAACGAAAGCTGGTTGTGCGCATAGTCAACGACGCAGATCACGCGGCCGTCCTTCGACTCCACGACCTCCATACGGCCCGGCACACGCAGTTTGGAGAGGCCCTTCTTGATAGCCTCGATACCGATGCCGATCTCGTGCGCAGCGGCGATAGCGACCAGCGCGTTTTCCACGTTAAAGTCGCCCGCGATGCCCAGCAGGACCTTCTCCCCCGCCTCGGACTCGTCGGCACACAAGCCATGCAAGTTGAACTCGATGCTAAAGCCGACCATGCGCACATCGCTCGCCCACAGGCTTGCCTCGGGATGCTCGACGCCAACGGTCACCAAGCGCTCGGCCGTCGACGCTGCCTCCAGCACACGGTCAACCTCTTCGGTGCCCAGATTCACCACGGCGGTCTTTGCCTGGTCAAAGATCCTGAGTTTGCTCTCAAAATAATCCTCAAACGTGGGGTGTTCGATCGGCGAGATGTGGTCACGGCCGATGTTGAGGAAGCACGCCACGTCAAACGGCAGATTCTCGACGCGTTGGTACTTGAGCGCCTGGCTCGAGACCTCCATGACCATGGACTGGCGACCGGACTCACGGCAGTTGGCGATATGGCGCCAGACCTCGGGGGCCTCGGGCGTAGTATTGGTGCTCTCGTAGCACTCGATGCCATCGTCGGTACTCACCGAGCCGATCATGCCGCAGGACTCGCCCGCCGCCTTGATGATGGACTGAAGCATAAAAGCGGCCGTGGTCTTTCCCTTGGTACCGGTGATGCCCACGATCTTGACATCGTGGTCGGGACGGTCGTAGACCTCCGGCGGCAACAGGGCCATGGCCGTGCGAACGCTATCAACAACCAGCATCGCAGCACCGCTCTCCTTCGCCAGCGGCTCCAGAGACTCGACCAGCGACTCTTCGCACACAAATGCGACGGCGCCCGCATCGAGCGCCATGCTCAAAAACGCGGGCTTAAAGGCAGCGCCTTTGCAAAAGAACACGTCACCTGCCGAGACCGCGCGCGAATCAAACGAGCAGCCGGTCACGGCACGCTCGTCAACCTGCTCTGATGCGCGCAGCTCGCCGCACACGTCGAGAAGCTTGGCAAGCGTATCGACCGTGGTCACGGTCGCGGAATCCGAATGGTGCATCTTTCACCTTTCTCAGCCACTTGGCAGGGACGGTTTTTATAGTAACTGAAACGCACCCACGCAAAAACGGCTCCCGGAGGAGCCGTTACGCGCAGGCGTTCGTAAGCCGAGGCTAGGCAGCCTGAACAGCGGGCTGGTCCTCGTCGATAAAGAAGCGCTTGTACCACACCAGGAACACGAGCGGCGTATAGATCTTGCGTTGGAAATCGCCCTTGCCCGCAAAGTGCAGATCGAGCAGGTGCATGAGCTCGTCGGTATCGAAGAACTCGCTTGCCCACGGCGCGGTGAAGTACTCCTTGACATAGTCGTACCACTTTTGCTCGCGCAGCCAGTAGACAATCGGCACCGGGAAGCCCACCTTGGGACGGGTGGCCCACTCATCGGGCAGCGACTTGTTGGCAGCGTGGCGGAGTACCTGTTTGTTGCCGTTCTCGTTGATGCGGTAGCGGTCGGGAATGTGCTCGGCGAACTCCATGACTTTGCGGTCCAGGAAGGGCACGCGCAGCTCCAGCGAGTGCGCCATGCACATCTTGTCGGCCTTGAGCAGAATGTCGCCCGGGAGCCACATGTTCATGTCCAGGTACTGCTTCTTGACCAGCTCGGGCTGACCCTTCACGCGCGCATAGATGGGGGCGGCAAGCTCGAAGGCGCCATCGCCGGTGTTGTACTCGGGCTTGAGCACGCCGTCGACCTCGCGCTCCGGCCATACCAGAGCCTGTCCCAGGAACGACTTCTCAGGGATCTCGGCACCCTTGACCAGGAAGTTATGTCCCTTGAAGTACGGCATATGCAGCGCCAGGTTACCGAGCGCGCGACGGATGGGCAGCGGCACCATCTTTTTGTACTTGCGGACCGGAACCGTGTCCTCGTAGTAGGCGTAGCCGCCAAAGAGCTCGTCGGCGCCTTCGCCCGAAAGCACGACGGTGACGTCCTTGCGGGCCATCTCGGCCAAGAACCACAGCGGCACGGAAGACAGGTTGGACTGCGGCTCGTCCATGTGATACTGGATGTCCTCGAGCGCACCGAAGAACTCGTCGGCGGTAATCATCTTGCGGACATTCTCGACGCCGAGCTTATCGGAAAGTTCCTTGGCGTAGTTAGTCTCGTTGAAATTCTTGTAATCGAAGCCCACCGAGAAGGTCTTGTCGGGCATGAGGCAAGCGGCGATGTAGCTGGAGTCTACGCCGCCGGAGAGGAACGACGCGACCTTGACGTCGGCGATGCGATGGGCCTCGACGCTCTCGTGCACGACCTCGTCCAGCTCATCGACATACTCTTCGAACGGCTTCTCGACGGCAGAGTAATCGCAATCCCAGTAGCGCTCGATGTTCATCTTGCCGGTCGGGATGTCTACGGTAAAGTAATGCGCCGGCGGCAGCTTGTAGACACCCTCGAAGAAGGTCTCCTCGGTTGCCGAATACTGCAGCGTCATGTACGGACGCAGGGCCTTTTTGTTGACCGCCTTGTGGAAGTGCGGGTAGTCCAGGAAGCTCTTGATCTCGGAACCAAAAAGCACGCCCGGAGCGCCGTCGCCCGCATCGGCCATGGGATAGTAGTAGAGCGGCTTGATGCCAAAGATATCGCGGGCGCCAAAAAGCTTGTTCTTCTTCTTGTCCCAGATGACGAAGGCGTACATACCGCGCAAGCGATCGAGTACTGCCTCGCCCCACTCCTCGTAGCCGTGCAGGAGGCTCTCGGTGTCGGCGCCGCAGTGGAACTGGTAGCCCTTGGCCTCGAGCTCGGAACGGAGTTCTTGGAAGTTGTAGATCTCGCCGTTGAAGACGATAACGACGCTGCCGTCCTCATTGGCCATGGGCTGAGCGCCAGCCTCGGTCAGGTCGAGGATCGACAGGCGGCGGAAGCCGAGGGCAACGCGGCCGTCGATAAACTGACCGCCCATGTCGGGACCGCGATGGACGATGCGGTCCATCATCTTGGTGAGCACCTCGGATTGGTTATCCGTCCCACCGACAAAACCGACAAAACCGCACATATACTATCCCCTCTGCTGTTGCTGGGCATCAAATCGAATCAGTAGCTTTTGAGTATACCCGAGGGCGTAAAGAGGGGCGGAATGTTCAGGCAATCTCAACTGAATCAGCTCCGCTGTGACACGCGCCGGTTACCTTTAATGGATATGAGATGAATGAGGCGATTGTTTTGCTATACTCTCTCCGCACGGGCGATTGGCGCAACGGTTAGCGCAGGTGCTTTACACGCACAAGGCTGGGGGTTCGAATCCCTCATCGCCCACCACTGATTTGGAAACGGTCCTCGAAAGGGGACCGTTTTTTGTTTGGGCCCATTTCATGGGATTCGAACCCGCAAGGGTGCGGAGCTGAGGAAACGCGAAGCGTTTTCCAGCGCAGCACGCGAGGAGCGGAGCGATGAAGCGGGGCGCGGGCGGCGCCAGCCGCGCGCGGACATCCCTCATCGCCCACCTCTGAATTGTTAGGCCTCCAGTGATGGAGGCCTTTCTTTTTTGGGCCCATCGCAGAGGGATTCGAACCCGCAAGGGTGCGGAGCTGAGGAAACGCGAAGCGTTTTCCAGCGCAGCACGCGAGGGCCGTAGGCCCTAAGCGAGAGCGGGCGGCGTCAACCGCACGCGACATCCCTCATCGCCCACCACAGAATTGATAGGCTCCCAGCAATGGGGGCCTTTCTTTTTGGCCCATCGCAGAGGGATTCGAACCCGCCAGCACGTCCGTCACAAAGGCCGTGGCCAAAAAATGGCAAAAATGAGTACTGTTACCAATTTTGTAGCAGCGATTTTTGGGTTTCGCTGGATAAATCTAGCTCTGAATCAGCGATTTGAAGCCTTTACTAGCTGTTTTCCCATTAACATAACTGAACATGTGTGGTCTAACTAATCCTAGGTAGTCGGTTTCATATGAGATTCAACTGGTGACAGTACTCATATTTGGCATTTTTTGTCCAAAGGCTCTCCTGGCCATTGCAGATTTATGGCAAAACGGGCTCCAGACCGCCGAATCGTGCCGCATATGGCACGTCCGCAGTCCGGAACCCGGTCAAAATTGAGTTATTGCGCCGCGTTAGTCCAAGACACCCGACAGGATCTCGATCAGACTGTCCACGTCGGATTCCTCGCAGACGAGCGGCGGCAGGAAACGCAGCGTATGGGCACCCGTAGCGTTAATCACGGCACCGGCGGCCAGCGCGCGGGCAACAATATCATGCGCGTCGCCCGCTGCCTCATCCAGGTCGCAGCCGAGCATCAAGCCGCGACCGCGCACATCGGTAACATGCGGTAACTTGGCGAGTTTTGCCTCCATATAGGCGCCCACCTTGGCAGCGTGGTCGGCATAATCGCCGCGCACGAGCGCGGAGAGCGTCGCGGCGCACGCCGCGATGGCCAAGCAGCTACCGCCAAAGGTCGAGCCGTGGTCGCCCGGCTTAAACACGTCGGCAATCTCCTTCTTTGCCACCACGGCGCCCATGGGCACGCCATCAGCAATGCCCTTGGCAAGGCTCATGATGTCGGGCTCCACGCCATAGGTTTGGAATGCAAACGGCTTGCCGGAGCGGAAGATGCCGCACTGGACCTCGTCGGCGATAAGCACGGCGCCCACTTCGTGTGCCAGGTCGCGCGCTGCCGCCATAAACTCCTCGGTCATGGGATGCACACCGCTCTCGCCCTGGATTGGTTCGAGCATCACGGCACAGATTTCACTGCCCAACTGCTTAAAGATTGCACGCAGTTCATCCACATCGTTGGGCGTGCAGGCCACAAAACCACCCGGCAGCGGACGGAAGCTGTCCTGCAGCCAATCCTGCATGGTAGCGGCAATGGTCTCGAGCGTACGACCGTGAAAGCCGCCGCGCATGCACACGATGGTGTTGCCACCGTTGCCGGCACGCTTGGCGTACAGACGCGCGAGCTTCATCGAACCCTCGTTGGCCTCGGCACCGGAATTGGCAAAGAACGTCTCCCACACCTGCTCGCCCGCAGCCGGAGCGCCAAGCGCCGCCGCCGTGGTCTCGTCGCCGGCGGCAACCGCGTCGGCAAGCACGCGCGCGCCGTCTGTATCATCGTTAGCGAGTTTGGACAGCAGCGCCGCGACCTGGCCACGCTGCTCGATGTAGAAATAGTTGGAGACATGCAGAAGCTTCTTGGTCTGAACCTCGAGCGCCGACAGCACTGCCGGGTTGCCGTGGCCCAGGCTGCACACGCCAATACCGGCAAGAAAATCGAGGTATTCGCGACCATCGTCGCCGGTAAGCTTCATGCCGTGGCCTTCGACAAACTCGACCGGCGAGCGACCGAAGGTGTGCATGACGTAGTGGGATTCGAGCGATTGTTGTGCTGCAAGTGACATGGGATACCTTTCGTTAAGCGCCAGGTAGCGCGGACTGTGGGCGTAATGGCGTAGCAATTTTGAGCCGGCTAGACCGTTTGAAGCTTCTCGACCTCGTCGAGGTTCTCGGTCAGGCGCGCCGCAAAGGTCGAAAGCGGGTGCGGGTGCGTATCGAACTCGTAGGCCGTCTCGGTCGAATGGATCACGGTGCCGACGCCGGCATCGGTCAGCAGCTCAAGCAGCAGCGAATGCGGCGTGGTGCCGTTAATGATGTGGGCGCGGAATACGCCACCGGCAAGCGCATCGACAGCGGCGCGTAGCTTGGGAATCATGCCTTTGTCGACCTCGCCTCCATAGAGCATCTCATTAACCTCGTCGAGCGTCAGGTTGGAGATGAGCGAGTCCTTGTCGCTAAAGTCCTTATACAGGCCATCGACATCGGTAAGGAAGATCACCTTATGCGCGTGGAGCGCCGCCGCAACGGCACCGGCGGCGGTGTCGGCGTTGATGTTGAAGAAACCGCCGTCCTCCCCCGCCGCGACGGTAGCGATGACGGGGATGTACTCGCTATCGAGCAGGCGCTCGATATAGTCGGTGTTGACGTGCGTCACTTTGCCCACGCGACCGAGCTCGGGGTCGAGCGGCTCGGCGATGAGCGTGCCGGCATCGCTGCCCGACACGCCCACGGCCAGGTTGCCGTGGTGGTTGATGGCAGCAACCAGCTCCTGGTTGACCTTGCCGCCCAGCACCTCGCGCACGATATCCATAGTCGCCGGCGTGGTCACGCGCTGGCCGTTCTTAAACTCGACGGGAATATCGTAATGGCTAAGCGCCTCGTTGATAGCCTTGCCGCCGCCGTGCACGATAACGGGGCGCATGCCGATGATCTTGAGCAAAACGATGTCGCTCATCACGTCGCGGCGCAGCTGCTCATCAACCATGGCGGCTCCGCCATATTTGATAACAACCGTCTTGCCGGTCAGGTTCTTAATCCACGGCAGCGCTTCGAACAGCAGCTGTGCGGTTGCTTCGTTGGATTCGCTCGAACGACAATCGCGTGCGAATTTCATAATCTGCCTCGTCTTTCGTATCGTTATCGCGCCGTGCTCCGCTGTCCGCAATCGCGGCAAGATGCGCAGCGTGTCCGGAATCTAGGAACGGTAGTCGCCGTTGATGGAGATGTACTCATGCGTGAGGTCGCAAGTCCACACGGTCGTTGCCGCGTCGCCTGCACCCAGGTCTGCCGAGATCACAATCTCGGACGCCTCAAAACGTCGCAGAGCCTCGTCCTCGTCAAAGGGAACAGTCAGACCGTCGCGACAGACAGGCATGCCCATCATGTCGATGGAAACGTCTTCCTGATTAAACTTCACGCCGCACTTGCCAAGCGCCATAGCAACGCGGCCCCAGTTGCAGTCGTGGCCGGCGATGCAGGTCTTAACGAGCGGCGAGTTGGCAACGGCACGGGCGGCGATATCGGCCTCCTCGTCGTTCACGGCGCCGGTAACGTTGACCGTAACAAGCTTGGATGCCCCCTCACCATCGGCGGCGATATTGCGCGCCAGGCTCTCGCACACCTCGTGCACGGCAAATGCCAACTCGTCGAAGGCGTCGGAGCCCTCGACGATAGGCTCGGCATCTGCGGCAGCGGCGCCGGAGGCAAGCATGATGCAGGTGTCGTTGGTCGAGGTGTCGGAATCGACCGTTACCTTGTTAAAGGTCTGCTTGACGGTCGAGAGCAGCAGGGCATGAAGTGCCGCAGGCTCGACGGGGGCATCGGTGGTGATAACTGCGATCATGGTGGCCATGTTGGGCATGATCATGCCCGAGCCCTTGCACATTCCGCCTACCGTATAGACATTGCCCGCATGACCCGCAGCCTCACTGACGTAGGATACGGCGTACTCCTTGGAGTGCGTGTCGGTCGTCATGATGGCGCGAGCGGCATCGGCGCCACCGTGGGCGGAGAGCGCCTCGTAGGCAGCGGGAATGGCGGTCTCAAACGTGTCGATCGGCAGAATCTGGCCAATCACACCCGTGGAGGCAACCAGAATCTGCTGGGGCTCGCAGCCGATGACCTGCGATGCGATGCTGCACGTCTCGCGCGCGCATGCAAGGCCGGTCTCACCCGTGGCGGCGTTGGCATTGCCAGAGTTGACCGAAACACCGGCGATGATACCGTAGCCCTTGTCGGCACCGCCCAGGTTGGCACGGCTCACCTGCACGGGCGCCGCGCAAAAGCGATTGGTGGTAAACACGCCGGCACCGGGACAGGGTTTATCGGGCACGACGAGCGCGTAATCTAGACGCTCGGGGTTCTTGCGGAACCCAGCGTGGATGCCTGCGGCTTTAAAACCAGCCGCAGCCGTAACGCCACCCTCGACGGCGCGAATCTTGATATCAAACAGCTCGGTATTCATCGTCTTTATGACTCCTTATGTCAAACAAAAAAACGGACATCGGTTGGTGCGCCATGCCAGTCGTGATCATGAGACCAGCTTAAGAGTGGCGCCCCACTCGATGCCCGACTACCAAATCGTTAACAATCGAATGTGCTACACCGGGCACGCCACTGTGGGCAAGCCTCGTCGCTCATCAAAACCAAAGACGATGTTGGCGCACTGGACCGCTTGGCCCGCAGCGCCCTTGCACAGATTGTCGATGGCGCCCGTCGCCACAAGCACACCCGCGCGCTTGTTGAGCGCGAGGCCGATCTGGGCAGCGTTGGTGCCGACGACCGAAGCCGTCTTGGGCTGCTGGCCGGCATCGAGCACGCGCACAAAGGTGCGACCGGCGTAGAACTGCTTGTAATGGTCGACTACATCCTCAAGAGCCAAGGAGTCGATGGCCTGCAGCGCGAGCGGCATCGTCACCGTGGAGAGCAGACCACGCTTGAGCGGTGCCAGGTGCGGGGTAAAGACGACGCGATCGGTCAGGCCAAGGATTTGCTCGATTTCGGGCGTGTGGCGATGCTTGCCCACGCCGTAGGCCTCCAAGTTCTCGTCGGCGCTGCAAAAATGGGTGCGGGCGTTGCAGGACTTACCGGCGCCCGTCACACCGCTGATGGCGTCGACGATCACAGGGCCGTTCTCGGCCACCCAGCCGGCGCGCACGGCAGGCGCGGCGGCAAGGCTCGTTGCGGTGGGATAGCAACCGGCGCAGGCGACCAGTACGGGTTTGCCGTCGGCATGGTCGGATGCGGCGGTCTCCAAGTCCTGGCAGAACAGCTCGGGCAGACCGAAGGCACGCGTCTTGAGCAACTCGGGGCTCGTATGCTCGGCGGCATACCACGTCTCAAAGACGGACGCGTCGTTCAGGCGGTAGTCGGCAGACAAGTCGAAGCAGGAAACGCCTGCGGCAAGCAGTGCAGGCACCTGTGCCATGGCGGCGGTGTGCGGCACGGCCAAAAAGACAGCGTCGCAGGATTTAAGCTCGGGAGCATCGTGCGTCGTGAAGACAAGATCGCTCACGCCGGCGAAACTCGGATACACCGTGGACAGCGGCTGGCCGGCATCGGCGTTGGACGTGATGGCGACAAGTTCAAGCTCGGGATGGCCGAGCACGAGGCGAATGAGCTCGGCTCCGGCATATCCAGCCGCGCCGACGATTCCAACCTTCAAAGACATATCAGACTCCTTGTCTGCGATTTATGCACCGATGCGCATTTCGCAGCGGTCGTTATGAAGTGGGTTGAAACTTTAGCACCAAAAGATGCATTAACACGTAAATGGCTTGCATATTCATGCATTGAAACATTCCCGACACATTCGCTTGAAGGAATTGACAAATAGAGCGGGCCCCGTATTGACCGACGCTCCTAACGGCGCCGGGCAATACGGGGCCCGCCCATGCGAAAACCAAGTTGTTAGGATGAGCCAGCTGGCTAGAGCTCGACCGGCACCCATTCGTCGTGATTGCAGATAAAAGCCTCGGGATCCTCGACGCTAAAGAAGACGAGCGTGGAGTCGTTAGGCCCCTCATAGTGCTCGCCCAGGCGCTCTAGATGCTTCCACCCGGCTTCGCGCATTTCGTCTAAAGCCCGGTCATCCAAGCCAGCGCGCCCGCGCAAGATGAGCCAGCCATGGCCCGGCCACCAACTCGTGGCCTCAAAGCGCTGGTTTTGCAGCAGCTCCTGCCACACATCTTTAGTGCGCGCTGTCACAAACCACAGCTTGCCGTCCTGAATCTGTGCAAACGAGAACGGACGCACATGTGGCTGCCCGTCCACGCTCGTCGCCAGATACCACGCCGGCACCGACGTCAGATACTCCAGCACCGTATTCAATCCGTCCACGTTTCCTCCTGTCGCTCGATCAGTCTTTTTGGAATGGGTAGTCAATTTGGGAAATTAGAGCTCAAGGAGCTCTTCGCTGCCGTCGATATCGCAGAATCGCGCGGCGATGTTGCGGACCGAGAAGAATGCAAGGCGACCGTCGTTGGCGCTATCGTGTTGCTCGCCAATGCCCACCATGTGCTTAAAGCCTGCCTGGCGCACCTTGTCGCTCACGACTGCATCATCCTCGAGCGCGGCCTCGCCGGTCAACACGATCCAACATTCCCCCGGCTTCCAGCCCGAGAGCTCAAACTTGGGATTCGCGCTCAGCTCCGCCCACACATCCTTGTCGCGCGACGTGCAAAACCACAGCTTACCGTCATCGACCATGGCAAACGAAAACGGCCTCACGCGGGGCTGATGTCCATCGGCCACATCGATCGTGGCCAGATACCACGCCGGAATGCGCCTGAGATACGAACAGGCGCGCTCAAGCTGAGCCGTGCGGTCGTTGTCGGTCATAGGGACCCCTTTCTTGCGCTTGAATCGCGCCTAAACAAGTTGAAGGTTGACGACGATGACACACGCAAGCAGCAGCGTCGTCACCACCGTAGCCAGCGCATCCCCGCGGCGAAATGCAAGCGCATGCAGGCGCGTGCGGCCCTGCTCGCCGTGATAGCAGCGTGCATCCATGGCAGCAGACAGCGTCTCGGCATGGCGGAACACACCCGCAAACAGCGGAATCGCCACGCTACCGAGCATGCGCACGCCGCCGAGCGGGCCACCCGTTACGCGCGCACCGCGGCTTGCCTGCGCGTCCGCCGTCTGCTTCATCTCGGTGGCGAACTGCGGCATAAAGCGCAACGCGATGCCCATGATCATGCCGAGCTCATGCGCAGGGAGCCCCACGCGCGCAAACGGTGCGAGCAGACGCTCAAAGCCCGCGGTGAGGTCGAGCGTAGGCGTGGTGAGCGTAATGGCGCTCATGCCGGCCATCATCAGGGTCAGACGGCACGCCATAAACGCCGCAGAACGCAGTGAGCCCTCGCTTATCTGCAGAAAGCCGAGCTGCCACAGGATGCGCCCACTCTGATCGGTAAACAAGTTGAGCACCGCGACCACCGCGACGATCGCCAGCAGCGGCGCCATCGATGACAGGACGCGACGAGCCGGCACCCGGGACACGGTATAGATCAGGACAACGAAGATTGCGACCGGGGCCAGTCCGCGGAAGCTGCCGACCGTGAGCGTCGTGATCAGAAACACAAAGCCCAAGAGCAACTTAGTTCGCGGGTCCAGGCGGTGGATTGCACTATCGCCGGGATAGTAGCTGCCAAACGAAAACGCCTCCATTAGCAGCCCTCCTCTCGCGCGACCGTCTTGGATTTAGCAATGTCCGCGACGTTAGAAAGACCGTCTGAGCGACCGATCAGCAGGTCCACCAACTCGTCTGCCAGCGACTCAACCGTATAGAGCCCGCCCCGACGCAGCGGCACGCCCGCCTCCGCGAGCGCCAACGCCATGCGCTGGGCGGCGGGAACGCCCAAGCCGATCGACTTGAGCTCATCGGCATGTGCAAATACCTGCGCGGGGGTTCCCTCGGCAAACACCGCACCTTCGTTCATCACGACGATGCGGTCGCAGCAATTGGCCAGGTCATCCATACTATGCGAAACCATGACAACGGTCAGGCCATCGCGGTGAAGTCGATCGATAAGCTCAAGGAAATCCCTGCGCGCAGCCGGATCGAGCCCCGCCATGGGTTCATCGAGCACCAGGACTTCGGGCTCCATGGCGAGCACACCGGCGAATGCCACACGCCGTTGCTGACCGCCCGAAAGCTCGAAGGGACTCTTGTCGCCGACCGTGGAAAGGTCGAGGCCCACGCGCGAGAGCGATGACTCGACACGACGGTCGACTTCATCTTGCGGCAAGCCAAGGTTGTGCGGGCCAAACGCCACGTCCTGCGTCACGGTTTCGGCAAACAGCTGACGCTCGGGATATTGAAACACCACGCCGACCTTGGCCTTAACCGCGGCGGCGTCTTTCTTGTTTGACAGATCGAGCCCCAGTGCGCGAACGGATCCCTCCTGGGGGCGAATCAAACCGTTGAGATGCTGGACCAGCGTCGACTTACCCGAACCGGTATGACCTGCCAAGCCCAGGAACTCGCCGCGACGCACCGTCAGCGATACATCGCGCAGCGCCCACGGGCTGCTGGGGTCGTTTCCCCAGAGAGCCTGTTTATTCGATTTGCCCGCAGTGGCCAAGCGCTTGCGCCATCGACGGCGCTCGCGGGCACTCAGCGAGTAACTATGCGAGAGGTGCGAAATCTCGATGACGGGCTCCGACGCTTTGCCCTCGTTGTCTACCGGAACAGTGCCGTCAGCGATTTCCAACTGGGATGCGGAAGACTGCCCCGCGGTGCCTGCCCCACTTCGCTCGGCATAAGCCTGCGCAATCTCGGCGACCATATCCGCCTCACGTACCTGCGCGCAAACGGGCACGCGCTTCGCACGAAGCGACCTGCCCAGACGACACGACTCCGGCATATCCAGGTTGAGCTGCGCAAGCTCATCTGCCCGCGTCAGAATCTCCTCGGGCGTACCGAGCATGGCAACGCGCCCCGCCCGAAACACCACGACACGATCGGCCTCGGCGGCCTCCTCCATAAAGTGCGTAATCATCACGATGGTCATGCCGCGAGCGTGCAACGCGCGGCAAGCCTTCATGAGGCCCTTGCGTCCACGCGGATCGAGCATCGAGGACGCCTCGTCCAAAATGAGCACGCGCGGTTCCATGGCGAGCACACCGGCAAGCGCCACACGCTGCTTTTGACCGCCCGAAAGCGCATGGGTCTCGTGGCGCTCAAAGCCCACCAGGCCCACGCCCTTCAGCGCCTCGCGTACACGCTGCGCAATTTGTGCCGATGGCACGCCAAGGTTTTCGGGACCAAACGCAACGTCATCTTCGACAAGCGTTGCCACCAGCTGGTCATCGGGATTTTGGAATACCATGCCCGCGGTCGAACGAATGTCGTAGACTAGCTCGGGGTCGGACGCATCCATGCCGTTGATGCGTACCGTGCCCGCATCGGGCTGCAACAGTGCATTCAGATGCTTGGCAAACGTCGACTTGCCCGACCCATTGCCACCGAGGATGCAGAAAAACTCCCCGTCCTCGATGCTCAGATCGACGCCGTCGAGTGCCGGTACGGCACCGTCATAGCTAAAGGAAACGCCCCGACACTTAATCATGCGCGGCCTTTGACCTGGTCCTTTTTAGGCGTGATGAGGTTGGAGACCGCCTTGTACACCGCAAGCGTCAACACCGAGTTAAGGACGGTCTTGATAAGGTTGAACGGCAGCACGGCAGGAATCATGAGCGGGGCGATCACATCGACCGAGCCATACCAGAACCATACGCCAATGGTAAGGTTTGCGACCATAGACAACGCCGTAGCGGCAATGACGCCGAGCGCTAGGCCAATCACGGCACCCTTATAGGTATGCATCTTCTGGTAGACGATAGCCGCGGGCAGAATATAACCCAGCGTAGCCACCAGGTTCATAAGCGCGCCGACCCAGTCACCCGTGGTGAGCGCATGGATAACGATCGCCATGGCGGCAACAGCAGTGCCGGCGCCAGGGCCATACGCAAAACCGCACACCATCGCCGGCACCAGCGACGGGTCATACGTCAAAAACGGCGCCGAGGGAAGAATGGGTAGCTGCACATACATAAACAGGGCGCCCAAGGCGCACATCAACGCCATGGTTACGAGCTGTTTGGTGCTCCACCTATTCGTGTTCTCAAAATGGATATGCTGCGACTGTTCAGACATAAGATCACCTGCCTCTTTCATCCGGACTCTAACCGTTGGTACTGGGATCTCACCAGTTCAGCCGGCATGCGAACCAACGCACACACGGGTCGCGGACTCATCGGCTCGGTCACAGGAATCTCGCCTGCGCCACGGCGTCCCTTTGACACCGCCCGATTTACCGCCAGTGGGGAATTTCACCCCGCCCTGAAACAGCAATTGCAAGTGTAGCACGAGCAATCGTTCGCGCAAGTATGCCAAGGGTAATTTGTGGCGGGGATCAGTTGCCGCAACAACCACGTTCCCCACCCATCCCAAAGTAACGCGCCTTTCGCGCAAAGCGCGAAACAGCGAAGGGGACAAGCCACTGCACCAACCACATCCTCCACTCGCCCCAAAATGGCGCGCCTTTCGCGGCAAAGCCGCGAAACAGCGACCGGGACACGTATTCCCAACAACCAAGTCCTCCGCCCACGCCGACCTCAAGGCCGTAAACGCAGGGAATCCGGGGGCGTGACGGGGGCTTCTCTCCGGAACATTCCGCAGGACGCAAAGAGGCTCCGCAGCGCGAAGCGCGATGCGGAGCCTCTTTGCATGTCCGAGGACGTTCCGGAGAGAAGCCCCCGTCACGCCCCCGGATTCCCGGTGGGAGTTCTAGACCTTGTCGGCCTTAGTACATACCGCCGCCCTGCTGACCAGCGGTAGCAGCAGCGATAGCGTCCTCAAGCTGAGTGTTCTTGGGCACATCGGAGACGGTGGCCTCGGTGATGAGAATCAGGCTGGCGACAGAAGCAGCGTTCTGCAGGGTGACGCGGCTGACCTTGACGGGGTCGAGGACGCCCATCTCGATCATGTCGCCCCACTCGCCGTTGGCAGAGTTGAGACCCTGGCCGGCGGGCAGCTCGGCAACCTTGTCGACCACGACGGCACCCTCAAAGCCAGCGTTCTTGGCGATGGTAGCAACCGGAGCAGTCAGAGCCTTCTTGACGATGTCGACACCGATCTTCTCCTCGGGGTCGTCAAGCTCAACGGCGTCGAGCGCAGGAGCAGCGTCCATGAAGGCGACGCCGCCACCGGCGACAATTCCCTCCTCGACAGCAGCGCGGGTTGCCTGCAGGGCGTCCTCGACGCGGTGCTTGATCTCCTTGAGCTCGGACTCGGTAGCAGCGCCGACCTTGATGACGGCAACGCCACCGGAGAGCTTGGCCAGGCGCTCCTGGAGCTTCTCACGGTCGAAGTCAGAGGTGGTGTTCTCCATCTCGCCCTTGATCTGAGCGATACGAGCGTCGATGGCCTCCTTGGAGCCAGCGCCGCCGACGACGACGGTGTTGTCCTTGGAGATGGTGACGGACTTAGCGGTACCGAGCATATCTGCGGTGATGTCAGCGACCTTCACGCCCAGCTCGTCCAGGGCAGCCTGGCCACCGGTGAGGACGGCGATGTCCTCCAGGATGCGCTTGCGGCGATCGCCGTAGCCCGGGGCCTTGACGGCGCAGACGTTGAGGGCGCCACGGATCTTGTTGAGGACCAGGGTAGGCAGAGCCTCGCCATCGATGTCCTCAGCGATGATGAGCAGGCCACGGCCAGCGCGCTGGACAGCCTCGAGAACAGGCATGATGTCCTGGACGCTAGAGATCTTCTGGTCGGTGATGAGGATGTACGGATCCTTCATCACGGCCTCCATGCGATCGTTGTCCGTGACGAAGTAAGCGGAGACGTAGCCCTTGTCGAACTGCATGCCCTCGACGGTGTCGATGGTGATGTCGAACGTCTGGGAATCCTCGACGGTGATGACACCGTCCTTGCCCACGACCTCCATGGCCTCGGCGATCTTTTCGCCGACCTCGGGGTCACCGGCAGAGATGGTACCGACGGAAGCAATCTGCTCCTTGGTCTCGACCGGCTTGGCCTGGGCCTTCATCTCGGCGACGGCGGCGTTGACGGCCTTGTCGATGCCGCGACGGATGGCCAGCGGGTTGGCGCCAGCAGCGACGTTGCGCAGACCGTCGTTGACGATAGCCTGAGCGAGCAGGGTTGCGGTGGTAGTGCCGTCACCCACGGTGTCGTTGGTCTTGGTGGCGACCTCCTTCACCAGCTGAGCGCCCATGTTCTCGATGTTGTCCTCGAGCTCAATCTCCTTGGCGACGGAAACACCGTCGTTGGTGATGGTCGGGGCACCGAACGTGCGCTGCAGCGCAACGTAACGGCCCTTGGGGCCCATGGTGACGGTAACGGCGTCGGCCAGAGTGTTGACGCCCTTGGCGAGCTTAGCGCGGGCATCGGTGTTGAACGTAATGTTCTTTGCCATAGTGGGTAATCCTCCAAAAGAAATGTGACTCGCGTCGCCGCTTCCGAGTCCTATGCGGCGGCCGCGTTCAAAGACGAATCAGAGATTCTGACGAGACTAGGCCTCGACGACGGCGTAGATGTCGTCGGTGCGCATCAGCAGATACTTCTCGCCGTCGACCTTGACCTCGTTGCCACCGAACTTACCGTAGATGACAACATCGCCGACCTGAACATCCATGGGGATACGCTCACCCTTGTCGTTGACCTTGCCGGCGCCAACGGCAACGATGGTGCCGCGCTGCGGCTTCTCCTGAGCGTTGCTGGCGATGTACAGACCAGAAGCGGTCTTCTGCTCGGCCTCGTCGGGCTTGACCAGGACGCGATCTGCAAGCGGCTTCAAAGACGACATGCTTGTTTCCTCCTTTTTGGGCCGCACGATTGAACCGTGCGGGTTTCCCTACTTCGTTTGCGTACGCGTTGAATGGTACCCACGAATGGCGGGTTATACAACACGGAGTCAAAAAATCTTATTTTTTGGCACTTAGATTTTCTGAATGCCGGGGGATAACTTAGCGGTGGCTCCCGGGGCGGACCGGAGGGCATGAAGTTTGCTGCTCTACAGTCCTGCGCAAGACGGAAAGCACATTAAGTGCTTTCCTTTGCGTGCGGAACTCGCGACAAACTTCATGCCCTCCGGTCCGCCCCGGGAGCTGGGTTAACTGATTCGAGCCCGGCATTCAGAAAAGTCAGCGCAGCAAAATGGCGATGCGAATAGGAATGCGGGAATGGTTTTCGCCGCGTGCACGGGTCCCCTGGGGAGCACCGTGCATTTTTGGGAGTATTCAGCAGGCCAGGGTGGCTGCATACGCGCCGGACATACCTTATTGGTCCCAAGAACGCCTTCAGCGGGCGGTTTTGGTCGGTGGGCAGACCCCGTTGGGACAAATGGGCGTACTTCGCGCCGTACCGGAGCCCAAAATGACGTCAATCTCCGTAACGTTACTCAGCCGCAGCGGCACCGGCAGAGCTCGCGGTGCTGAATACTCCGTTTTTTGCACGGCCCAGGCGGGGGTACATCAGGATCAGAAAGAACATCCCAGCCTATTTATGCAATTCGTAATGGAAAGTATGCAAAACACCTAGAGATAGCATTGCTGCTGTCCAAATTGAGCGCGCGGGGAAGCGGCGCCTCCGCCCCGCGCCCAGATCAAGCAGGGCGGGGACGCTCCTAACGAACCCCCATTGGCAAACAAACGCGGCTCGAGCGCCATCCCAAAATAAGCTACCGAGCCGCGTTTAACGGTAAGACATGAATACTTAGCGCTCGTAGATTAGGTTACCTGCCAGGTAGGTGGCCTGAACTTTGGTGTCCTGGAGCTCTTGGGGGTCGATGGTGAGTGGATTTTGGTCTAGGACTACCAGGTCGGCGTATTTGCCGGGTTCCAGGCTGCCGAGGTTTTGCTCGTCGCCCGCTGCATAGGCGCTGCCCAGGGTGTAGTTGCGCAGAGCCGTTGCCGCATCGATACGCTCGCTCGGCAGCCAGCCGCCCTCGGGCCAGTGGCTTTTGGGGTCCTGGCGCGTGATAGCCGTGTAGAGCACGTTCATGCTGGTAACGGTCGTGATAGGGCTGTCAGTACCGAAGGCTTGGCGAATGCCGCGCTGTTTATAGGTCGCAAACGGCCACATGATGCGGCTGCGCTCCAAGCCCAGGTCGCGCTCCGGACCACCCGGGTCGAGCGTGATATGGCAGGGCTGACTCGAGGCGACCACGTTGAGCTTGCGCAGGCGGTCGATGTCCTCGGGCAGGAGGTTCTCCAGATGCTCGAGTGTGTTATGGCCGTGCTGGGGCAGGCCGTAGAGCCCTGCCGCTTCCTCAAAGATATCGAGTGCGGCATGGATGGCACCGTCGCCGATGACGTGAATGCGCACGGTGTGTCCGCGCTCCGCAGCCGCCAGAACCAGCTTACGCATACGCTCGGCAGGAACCGTCAGACGGCCCTGGTCGCCCGGGAAGCGCGGGTTGGTATAGGGCTCGGTGAGATAGGCCGTGTGTTCGCTCGAGACGCCGTCGAAGAACTGCTTAAAACCAGGCGCCGAGAGCAGCGCATTGTTCGCGTAGCGGGTCTGCAGTTCTTCTAAGCGCGATTGGTCATCCAGCAACGTGGGGAACAGATGAGCTCGAATGCCCAGCTTGCCGGCTGCCTGTAGCTTGTCGTAGGCATCGTCGCGGATAAAATCGCAGCCCGGCATAGGCATGAGCGACATATCGCAGATCGAGGTGATACCCTGCTCGGCCATACGCCTCATTTGATCGGCGTAAGCGCTTGCAATGCGGTCCTCGCCCAGCCATTCAAGACAGCGCGGAAGCAGCTGCATAGCGGCCGCCTCGTGAGCAATGCCCGTGAGCTCGCCGTTTGCATCCTTGTCGTAACTGCCGCCCGCTGGCGGCTCGCTGTCGCGCGTGACGCCGAGCGCCTCGAGTGCACGGCTGTTGAGCCAAAGCGTATGCCCGTCGCCCGAATACATAACGCAGGGACGATCGGGGAATGCCGCATCGAGCGACGCCTTGGTAGGATGCTCGGGCGGGTCCCAACGGTAGCCGCGCCAGCCCTGCGTCACAACCCAAGCGTCATCGGGCAGGTCCTTGGAAAACTCGAGCGCGTGCTGCACCAGCGCAGCCTCGGACGTGCCCATATCCATGAGCATGTACGGCGAGGAGCCGACCGAGGTATGGAAGAAGTGCAGATGAGCGTCATGGAAACCTGGGCAGACAAACTGCTCGCCGTAGTCGATAACCGACGTGGCGGCGGGAACGGCGGCGATCACGTCATCGGGCGCACCGACTGCGACGATACGGTCGCCTGCGATGGCAATCGCCAGCTCGCGGGCGGTATCGATGCCGTCTTGCGCGGTAAAGACGTTCTTGGAGCGGATAATCCGATCGATATGTTGCATGGGCATCCCCATCTCTGGCAGGAAATTCAACACCCCCGAGTGTACTCCCCCGCCCTTGCAACAAAACCCCAAGCGGCAAACGGCAACTTTACCAGCCCTAGCGGCAGGTGGCATACTGGAGAGAGCCTGTACGATTTTGCGATCAACCCAGCAAGGAGCAAATCGACCATGACGAAGACCAAGGCACAGCAGATTATGGCGGCGACCGAGGCTCGCGCGGCTGACGACGTCACCGTAGCCATCAAAGATATCGCTACCGAGTTTGAACCCTATATCATCAAGCAGCGCCGCCACTTCCATAAGCACCCGGAGCTGAGCCTCGCCGAGGAGCGCACGACTTCTGACATCGCCAACCAGCTCGATGCCATGAATATCCCCTACGAGCGTCCCCTTAAGACGGGCCTTGTGGCGACCCTTCGCGGCACCGCGCCCGACGCCTATCGCGAGGACGGCACGCCGCGCCGCCGCATCCTGCTGCGCGCCGACATCGACGCCCTGCCCGTCACCGAGCAGACCGGCGAGGATTTCGCCAGCGTCAACGAGGGCTGCATGCACGCCTGCGGCCACGACTGCCACATCGCCATGATGCTCGGCACGCTGCAGATTCTGCGCCATATGACCGACGACATCCACGGCGAGGTCCGCATCGTCTTCCAGCCCAGCGAGGAAAACGGCCAGGGCGCCAAACTCATGATCGGCACGGGCGTGCTCGACGGCGTCGATGGCGCCTACGCCGCGCACATCTGGAGTGAGGTCGACGCCGGCACCGTAAGCTGCGAGCCCGGACCGCGCATGGCCAATACTGACTGGTTCCGCATCGACGTCCGCGGCACCTCATGCCACGGTGCCATGCCCCAGCGCGGCCACGACGCCGTTATGGTGGCCGCCGAGATCGTCAATGCCCTGCAGACCATCGTTTCGCGCGAGATCAGCCCCTACGAGCCGGCCGTCATTACCGTCGGCGAGCTGCACGGCGGCACCGCGCGCAACGTTATCGCCGGCACGGCCTACCTCGCCGGCACGGTGCGCACCTACGGAGATTCGACCCACGAGGAAATGCCGGAGCTCATGCGCCGCATCGTGGAGCATACCGCGGCCGCCTTGGGCGCCGAGGCAGAGCTCACCGACTACACCATCGCCAATTACAAGGTCGAAAACGATGCCGCCTCGAGCGAGCGCTGCCGCCAGGCAGTAATCAAATGCCTGGGCCCCACCGGTCAAGGCCATTACCGCGGCACACTCTCGGGTGAGGATTTTTCGGAGTACCTGCGCCGCGTACCGGGCGTGCTCGCCTTTGTTGGCACGCGCAACCCCCAGATTGGCGCCACGTACGCCCAACATTCTTGCTTCTACAAGATTGACGAGTCGGTACTGGCCAAGGGCTCCATGGTGGCCGCCCAGTATGCTATCGACTTTTTGGCCGAGCCCACGCAAGAGGAGCTCGACGGCCCCGCGATTACCGCGGTCGCCGAAACCAACCCCGATCTGGCCGCCAAGTTGCGCTCTGCCAAGGCGACGACCGCCGAGGCTCGCGACGCCATCCATGATGCCCGAACGGCTCGCCATGCCGCGATCAAGGGCATCCACGACGCACGCGCTGCTGCACGCCGCGAGGAGAAGCACGACGAGTAGTCGATTCGCTGGCATCTCGCAGTCATAGCCACATCGCGATGTCAAAGCGGGGGCGGACGTATCGAAACGTCCGCCCCCGCTCATTCTTCAAGCGCTATTTCTACCATTTCTACCCCGTCCCAAAATGGCAGACGGCGTGGCTACTCGTCCTGAGGCTCCTCGTCGGAGCTTGGCTCGGACGCCGACTCAGGTGCAGGTGCAGGTGCAGGTGCCGGCTCAGGCTCAGGCTCAGGCTCAGATGCCGTCTCAGACTCGGGCGCCGGCTCAGGCTCGGGCGCCGGCTCAGGCTCGGGCGCGGGAACAGGTGCAGGTGCAGGTGCCGGCGAAGCATCCGGAGCACCGTGACCCGAAGGGTCAGCCTTCTTCTCGAAGGGCAATACAAAAGTCAGAACGTCGTCCTTATCCTCATCGGCCCATTCGCTTGCATAGCGTGCAACCCAATAGCCAACGGCACGGTGCTTGAGCATCTTGCCAAAGACCGTGAGAAATACCGTGACAAACGCCGTCAGCACCAAGAACAATACGAGCGTAATGCCACCGCCGGTAACAAGCGCCTCAATAGCCGTAGGACGGTAGTAGTAGCTATACATACCGACAGAGGCAATGGTGCCAAAGACGAACGTCAGAATCCAGGTGACAACGTTGGCGACCAGGCCCGTCAAAAACTCGGGGAGGAACGAAGCACAGAACAGCTTGGTCTTATTGTTCTTAAAGGCCGCCCAGACCTTATCAAGCGAAAAAGCGCTCTCCACACGACCGGTCACCGCAAAGTGCATCACGGCGATATCGGCAAACATCTTAAAGAAGACCCCCAAGACCGCCGTGGCAATCATAGCCAGGACAAGCAGGCCAAGCGAGCCAAACAGCGCAGCCTCGAGCGCATAAGAGCCGTAATACGAATACGAGCCTGCGGCGCCAATTACCACGCTCTCCACCAGCGAAAGCACTACACCGATAACGGGAATGGCAGCGATGACCTCGAGCACGACCGAAATAACGCTCGAAAAGACTCCGAGACCAAACGACGTGGAACGCATGAGCGGACGATCCATACCGTCATCAACCTTGAGCGACAGATCGCGACCCCACTCGATACCAAAGCCGGAACCGCACACGCTCGCAATGCAAGCCGCCAAAAAGCCGATGGCAGCCGCAATGCCGCCAATAACGGGAATAAACAACACGAGCACCGACACAACGCAAATCAGCGCCGGCAAAAACGCGATTTGGCATACACGCTGAAGCACACCCGGAGTCTTGGTCATATCTTGGAACGCCTGAGCCACACAGCCCTTTGGCGCATTCGCCACGGGCGGTTGCGGAACAAACTGCTGGGGCTGAGGCTGTCCCTGGGGAGCGGGTCCAGCGGCACCGGCATTAGGAGCACCACACGCGCCGCAGAACTTGTCGTTATCGCCCATGGGGGCGCCACACTGCGAGCAGAACATAGAATCATCCCTTCGTATCTTGAGCGAATCACTTGGATCGCAAACGATGTCTTTAGCATCATTATTGCCCAATGTGGGGTCAAATACTCAAAGATGACCGATTTGCAAGGTACACGGCGCCAGCAGGCGGTTCGTTGAATACGTCTGCGTTAGTTCGTTCCGCGGAAACCCTTGCCGACGATCTCGGAGCTGTCGACGATCGTGATAAAGGCACCCGGATCGATCTCGCGAGCGTAGCGACGCAGCTGCACGGCCTCGCGGCGACTCAGCACGCTCATGATCACCGTCACGCACTTGCCCGAGAAGGCGCCGTAGCCGCGACTGATGGTCGCCGTACGGTTGAGATGCTTGACGATAAACTCCTCGACCTTAAGGGGCTCGGAACAAATGACCGTGCAGACCTTACGAAGGTGAATGCTCTCAATGGCTTTGTCGACCACAAGCGTCTTGGCAAACAGGCCGAGCACGCAGTACAGACCGACGCGCGGGCCATACAAAAAGGCCGCGATGGTCACGATGCCGATATCGACCAGCAGCAGGGCGCGGCCAATCTCGAGCGTCGTGCGACGTTTGAGGATCATGGCGAGAATGTCCGTGCCGCCCGTCGAGGCACCAATATCAAAGACGATAGCGCTGCCGAGCGCCGGCAGAATCACGGCAAAGCACAGGTCGAGCCACATATCGCCCGTCATCGAGACATCGGTCGGGATAAAGAGCTCAAACAGCGAGACGTAGGCCGAAAGCGCAAACGAGGCAAAGACACTCCACAGGATTGCCTTGCGCTCCAAAAAGATAAAGCCCAGAACGACCAGGACCGCATTGATAATCCACATAAAAACGCCGACGGGCAGGGTCGGGAACAGCGTGGACAGAATGACCGACACGCCCGAGGTGCCGCCAAAAGCAAAGTGATTAGGGGTTTTAAACGCGACGATGGCAAAGGCCGTGAGGATCAGGCCCAAATTGAGCTCGGCAAAAAAGCGCGGAAAGCCCGGCTCCTGACTGCGCTTGCGACCAGCGCGCTCGCCCCGCTCGATAACATCGCGATCGACCACGCGCTCCATCGGCACCACGGGAGGACGATGCACCTCCTCGGCAGCACGCGACGCCGCCTCTGCCGCAGCGGCCTCAATTGCCCATGCCTTGCTTTCTGTTTCGTGCTCGTCGGCCATTACGGCAACCCCTCGTTAACAATTTGGAAACAATGCGCTCATTAGGGTAACGCGGAACGTGGGGATTGCAACCCTTAGTTAGACGAGCGGTATGGCTACATCGGGAGCGTACAGAAACGGCCGGCCACGCTTTTGCTTGCGCGGTCGGCCGTTTGGCGTTTTCGCAGATAAAATCTGCCAAAACAAACCTGTCCCTTTTTGGAAGGTTATTCGTGCTGGCTGGTGCGGTGCTCGTACTCCTCGGGGGTAATGACGTCCTCGATGCGTAGGTTGACGCCCGCCACCTCAAGGCCGGTCATCGCGGCAAGGCGCTCGGTGACACGTGCCTTGACATCGTCGAAGATCGCGGGCGCATAGGCGCCGTACTCGATGATGACGGAGATGTTGACGACCACGCGATTGTCATCGGTGACCTCGACCGTCACGCCCTTGGTCAGATTCTCGGCACCAAACTGCTCCTGCACAAAGTGCATAAGGTTGCCCTTCATGCCCAGAACGTGCGGGACCTCGCGAGTGGCCATGGCAACGATCTTCTCGATCACGCCGTTGGAATAGGTCAGCGAGTCCTCGGACTCATCCGCTTCCTCGTCGTCCTCGTCCGCATCGTCGGCGGGTTCGGCCTCGACGAGCGCCTCGTCCTCGAGCGTTACGTCCTCGGCCTCGGCGGCGACGGTCTCGCCGGCCTCGAGCTCGGCATCGGCTACATCGACCTTCGTATTAAAAGCCATGGTTCCTCCTTATGCCTGCCGCGGATGCGACAGTCGAATACATATTAGCGGCCACTAAACAGACGGCCGAAGAAGTTGACGATCCCGTTCTCGCCGTCGCGAATTTGGCCGATCACAGCGCCGATCAGCACGAAGAATGCAATGACGAGCGTATCCCACAGGCCGAGCGTGAGCACCAAAACGGCGAGGATAAAGCCAGCGACGGCACCGAGCGTGGTGTTGGGATGACGCACAGCATAGCTCCAGATGGCAGCGCCCGTACCCTTGATGAGACCCATAGCCTCGTCAAAATCCGCGGCTGCCGCGTCTTGTAACTCGATTGCCTCTACTTTGGAATCAACAGGTTCGCTCGCCGACGTGGCGCTCTGGTCAATCGTCAGGCGCGGCGTACGAGCGGTCTTATCTTGATTGGTATCACTCACCGGAAACCTCCACGGTCTGGACGGTAGTCTTGGACGGCAAAAAACGGACGCGCGCGGTCGTACCCGGCGCGCCGAGCATGGTATCGCAGGCTTCTTCGATGCGCTGCTGCATCGCGGTAGCCAGAGATGCCACGTCCTTATCGTCAAGCGCGATAGCCTCGACCTTAAAACGGACGTGCGAATCGTCGGGGCCTTGGACGCGAGCCTCGACATGCTCGACCATCACGCGGTCGTCGCGCTCGGCAGCAACCCTGGCGCACGAAGAAAGCGCCGCAAGGGTAACCTCGATATTGCGCTCCCCCGCCGGATGCACGCAGGACGGTTCGCGACGGGCGAACATCAGGCGGAAAAAGCTCAGCAGTACGCCGATCGCCACGACGCCGGCGCACGCCGTCACGACGATGCGCGGCATGGGGTCGCGCATCAGCAGCATAAAGCGATACGTATACGGCCCCCAAAACTGGCAGACAAGCGTACCCAGCGCCACGATGGTGGCGGCAAGATACACGATCGCTAGGGCTCGTTTGAGTACGCGCACGCGGCGCTCCCTTCAAATCTCGGCTCTCGAAATGCAAAACGGTTCGCATCATTATAAAAGAGCCGGGTCCGGTGCTCTACGCACGCGGATCCGGCTCATCTATTCCACGAGGCTTGCATGCTCGCTTCATTATGCCCAGATATGCACGGCTTAACCCGTGCGGGTGCTACTCCTCCTCGAGGGCAGCGATGACCTCGTCGGTCATGTCCATGGTGCTGTAAACATCCTGGACGTCGTCGAGCTCCTCAAGACGGTCGATGAGGCGCTGAACCTTCTTGGCGTCGGCGCCGGAGACCTCGGTCGGGGTGGTCGGGACCATGGTGGTCTCGGAACCCTTGACCTGGACGCCCTGCTCCTCGAGCGCCTTGGAGACAGCCATAACCTCGTTGGCAGTAGTCCAGACGATCCACTCCTCGCCGGCATCCTCGTAGTCCTCGCCACCGGCCTCGGCGATGGCCATCATGAACTCATCCTCGTCACCGGCAGCACCGTTGGCGATCATGGTCTCCTTCTTGGCGTTCTCGTCCAGGATCTCCTTGGCGACGACAATCTGGCCCTTGCGCTCAAACTGGAAGGCGACGGAGCCGGAGGTGCCCAGGTTGCCACCAGCGTGGGAGAAGGCGGAACGGACATCAGCAGCGGTACGGTTGCGGTTGTCGGTCAGGCAGTCGACGTAGACGGCGACACCGGCGGGACCGTAGCCCTCGTACACGATGTTCTCGTAGACGGCGGCGTCAGCACCCGAACCAAAAGCCTTGTCGATAGCGGACTTGATCTTGTCCTTAGGCATGGACTGAGCCTTGGCCTTGGCAACGGCAGCGGCGAGGCTGGCGTTGTTCTCGGGCAGCGGGTCACCGCCGAGACGGGCAGCAACGGTGATGTTGCGGCTGAGCTTGGAGAAGAGGGCGGAACGCTTGGCGTCCTGCGCGCCCTTACGATGCTTGGTTGTGGCCCACTTAGAGTGTCCGGACATACGTGTCTCCTATCGGTTTCGACCTAAAGCCCAGCGCAGATGCTCGGGCAATATAAACAAACGTCGTTATGATATACCTACTGGCCTGCGAGATAAACCCCAAAATGAAGGCGTCGTGATGATGGCCCCTTTGGTGCAAAGAAACCTGACCCCAATGCACCAAGTTAGGACCAGAGGAAGTCGCTGCGGGTGACGGTGGCGCCGATGGCGAAGGGCATGCAGGCGATGACCGGATACAAGTAGCGCATGTAGGTCGAGCCGTTGCACGGACCAATCAGGCACACGGCGAGCACGCCCAACAGCGGCACCCAGATCGCCAGCGCACGCCATGAATGACGACGCAGCAGGTAGACCACCACGGTGATCATGATCCACACATAGGTGGCCGAGCTCATGGTGAGTGAAATAAACGGGATGCGCTGCACCGCCACACGGTACAGATTGATCAGGTGATCGCACCAGCGCACCACGTTGCTGTCAACCGGATGGAAGTCGAAATACTTGAGGTTGTCGGGGCGCGCCATGATCTCGGCACTACGCGCCGTGCTGTAGACCCAGGCATCGCGCGCGCTCGGATAAAAATAACCATAGTAGTTATTGATAAGCGCCGAAATATAGCACTCGGGATCCTTCTTAAACATCTGGGCCCATACCTCAAAATAGGCATCGATGTCCTCCTGCGAGGCGTACTCGTTAAAGCAGTTCTTGACGGCATCGGACTTGTCGGGGTTGTAGCGGCGGCCCAGGTTCTCGTACTTGAGCACGCGATCGATCACGGCGCGCTCCTCATCGGTCACCAAACCGTCGCAGGGTGCCTCCACGATAGTGCCGTCCTCCTTAACCGTAGGGTTGACGCCCGAGTTGAGGCCGTCGTGCTTTTGGACGAAACGAGCCGTCTGCTGGAACGGAATCGAGAGGATTTCGCGCTTGGAACCAGGCGTAATGTCGTGCGCCGGCATAAAGACCTTGGTGAAGTACATATTAGAGGCAAGGCAGAGCGCGAGCACCGCGAGGACGCCAACCCAGCGGAATCGCGGCGTGACGTATGAGACCGCGGCGCCCGTCTGCTTGGCTGCACGACGAGCCACATGCGCGTCCCATGCGCAAAACGCCGACGCGATTACGCATGCCGCCAGGGGAAACACCAGGCCGCCGTTGCGCAGAAACGTGGAACCCATGGCAGCCAGCGCAAGCAACAGCCAGTCATGGCACGCAAAGAGCACGGGGGCTTTCTCGCCCGCTCGCTCGACATTGGCATCACGACGGGGCAAGCCACATGCCACGAGCTTGACGGTCTGTACCAGCAGCACCAAGAACGCGTCGGCAAAGAGCACGTCTTTGGTGAGCAACGCCGCGTAGTTAGAGAACATCGGCATAAACGCAAAGAACAGCAGGATCGCACCGCGGACCGGCAGGCTCACGCCCAGTTTGCGCAGCAACGAGATGGAATAGGCCATGCAGGCGGCCGTAATGACGAACTGAGCGCAGGTGTAGATGGCAAGCCCCGCATTGGCGCTGTTAAAGACCGAAAGCCCCAGCTGCACGCACGAGCCGATGATAGCCGTGTGCACGACCGGGTGATGCCCGTTGAGCAGGACATTGGGGTTGAGCAGGCGCAGGTAGTCGCTCGTACCGTTGGGATAGTTAAACCACTGGCGAATCTGCGCACCCGTATCTCCCATAAAAAGGCCGGGCAGCGAAGCGATGAGCGTGGGCGCCCAGGCGATCATAAGCACCAGGAAGGGCCCGGCAAAGGGATGGACCGAGAGCACGGCGTGAGCCACACGCCATATGCGGCCAAAGTGCGCCTCGGAAAACGGGATGCGTCGGGAGCTCAGCCAATCCAGACACTCAAAAGCCAGATAGAAGGCCACGATCGCAAGGAGCATCCAGCCCGCGCCGCCAATCCAGGCGCAGATGATGCGGGCCTTGTCGCCAAGAACAATCTCGGCCGAGTCGGTGAGATCGTAGCTGCGGCCGAACACCATGCAGATGGCGAAGAACAGCGACGGCAGAATGATCGATGGACGCCAGGTGTCGCCACGGCCAAAGAACACGTAGCGAAACGGCAAGGTGAGCAGGCAGGCAAGTGCAAGCAGCATGACCGCGTCGGTATGGCCGGCAAACGAGAGAAGCACCTCATAGCACACGTACAGCGCACCCGTCGCCTTGGGGTCGATTGCCAGGACCGCATTGCTCGACACCGGGGCGGGATCGATGGAAAACGCCGTGGTCGCCAACAGCGCGAGCAAAAATGCGATGAGCGTCTGCTTGGCTGGGTAGCGCTTAAACCAGACGATGCGGGCAGCGTCGCGCGCAGCCGTTGTGGAGAGATCGGAATCCTTCACAGTCCAAAGAGCCTTTCTAGAAACCTGCCAAAAAGGGACAGGTTTATTTTGGCAGGTTTTATCTGGGGAAACGTTACGGTTCTGTCATCGTTGCCCAGCAAACCACCACAAAGGTGCCTGTCCCCTTTGTGGTGGTATGTGGTGGTTAGGCGTCGAGGTAGATGCGCTGGGGGCGATTGCGGTGTCGGGCGAAGATGATGAGCGCCAGGCCGGCGATCACGAGCGGAAGGCTCAGCAGCTGACCCATCGTGATGACGCCGCCCAGCAGATAGCCAAGCTGGGCGTCGGGCACGCGCACGAACTCGACGAGGAAGCGGACGATGCCGTAACCCATCACAAACACGCCCATAAACGTGCCCTGGGGCAGTAGCGGCTTTTTGCGGCTGAGCACCTGCAGGATGCAGAAGAGCACAATGCCCTCAAGAAATGCCTCGTAGAGTTGGGAGGGGTGACGCGGCATATCGCCCGCGGTGCCACCGAAGACCACGCCCCAGGGCAGATCGGTCGGCTTGCCCCACAGCTCACCGTTGACAAAGTTGGCACAACGGCCCAGGCACAGGGCCAGCGGAGCGCCAATGACGGCAAGATCGGCCAACGTCCATGCGTCGAGCTTATACATGCGGCACACGATAATGCCGCCGATAATGCCGCCCACCAAACCGCCATGGAAGCTCATGCCGCCCTCGTTGGTGGCAAAGATCTCGAGCGGGTGCGCCCAGTAGTAGCCGTCGCCGTAAAAGATGACGTAGAACAGACGGGCGCCAATGATAAGGCCAAAGACCACGCCGACCACGACACTCGTCAGGTCGTCAATCGTGATGCTAAAGCCCCAGCGACGCTGCGTGCGGTACATGACGACCGCCGTGAGCAGGGCACCGACCACATAGGCCAGACCATACCAGTAAATCGTGATGGGCCCCGCCGAAATCGCGACGGGATCAAGCATATGGTAGAAGTCGTTGAGCATGTCGACCCTCCTACTCCCTACATACAAATGCGGCCGCGGGCCTTGCGCTCGCAGCCGCATATTTGGGCGTAACGTCTATGCGGAGTATGCCGTCCGCAGCTTTCGCATCTTAGAACGGCGCGTACTCGTCGTACAGGTCCTCGGCCTCGCCGGAGGCATTGACCTGCTCAACTCGGGTAACGCCGGGCACATGCTCCTTCAGGATGCGCTCAATACCCATGGACAGGGTCAGCGAGCTCATGGGGCAGCCGGCGCAAGCGCCCTGCAGCTCCAGTTTGACGACGCCCTCGTCGTCAACGCCCACATACTCCATATCGCCGCCGTCGGCCTGCAGGTTGGGGCGAATCTCTTCAAGAACCTTCTTAAGCAGCTCTTCGTTAACAGCCACAGGGGCTCCTTTCTCACAATTACGCGGGCGCGCCCGCGGACAGAAGCTATGTTACTACAGCCATGTACCCGCTCACGAGCCGTCCATGCGCGCAGACGCGACTTTCACGAGTAGTCAATTTGGGACGGGGCTCTTTTAGCTGCCTTTTGTTGCCAGCTGGCGTTGACACGCGCTACTGCTGAGCCTGCCCCTCGGTGCCGATATGAACATCGACGATAACCTGGCGGTAGCTGATGCCACAGGAGTCGAGGATGCGGCGGCTGATGCGTCCATCATCGGTGTCGGCGTACTTGTTGTCCAGGTAGACGACCTCGCCCACACCTACCTGCGCCAGGATCTTGGCACAATCGTGGCACGGGAACAACGTGACGTAGACCGTGGAACCCTCGAGGTCCTTGAGCGAGCCACGGTAGTTGAGCACGGCGTTGGCCTCGGCATGGACCACGTAGTTGTGCTTGTCCTGCAGCGGGTCGTCGCTCGTACCCCACGGGAAAAAGTCGTCGTTGAGCGCCGAGGGCGTACCGTTGTAGCCCACCGAAAGGATGCGGTGGTTGGTGCTGGCGATGCACGCACCCACCTGCGTGTTGGGGTCCTTGCTGCGGCGCTGTGCGGCGATGGCCACGCTCATAAAGAACTCGTCCCAGCTAATGACGTCCAGGCGCTTGCCTGACGAAGTTTGATGAAGATCGTCCGACATGGCAGACACCTCCGTAATCGCAATAGTTTGACCCATTGTAGCAGGTGAAAGGTGGGGGCGTTTGTCCCACCGGCGCCCTCACTTTTACACGCGGCGGGGCTTTTGGTTGATGCGGTAGAGCTCGGCGAGTCCTCGCAACGTCAGCGCGTCGTCTACCGTCAGGCTGTGGCCGACCAGCGACGCGAGCGCCTCGGCGTCGTCGCCGGTAATGACGATGGGCACGTCGCCCTCCCCCGCGGCCTTGGTCGCGCGCATCTCGGCGAGCACCATGTCGAGCATGCCGTCGATGCGTGCCACCTCGCCCAGAACCACGCCCGAACGCATGGCCTCGCGCGTATTGCGACCGATGACGTGCGTTGGCGCCGAAGGCTCAACCTGCGGCAGGCGCGCCGCAGCGGCCGAGAGCGAGCGGGCGCCAAGCGCCAGACCCGGCGCGATAACGCCGCCCACAAAGGTACCGCACGCGTCGATGACCTCGATATTGGTCGTTGTGCCCAGGTCGATCACGATGCACGGAGAGCCGTAGACGGCACGGGCCGCCACGGCGTCGGCGATGCGGTCGGGGCCGATCTCGGCCGGGTCGTCGTAGTGGACGGGCATGCCGGTCTTGAGGCCCGGCCCCACGGTGAGCACGCGCCCCGTGCAGGTACGGGAAAGAGCCGCCTTCCACGGGCGCTCGAGCGCCGGCACCACGCAGCTCAGCACGGCCGCCGTGGGCACGAGCGCGCCGGGCATGCCCGCATCGGCCGCCAGCGCGGCCATGACTTGAGCGAGACGCATACGCGCTTCGTCGGCCGTAATGCTCGACGGCGTCGTGATCTCGCACGTCGCAAGCGGGCACTCCTGCGCCGCGGCCGAATCCTCGGCAAACAGGCCAAAGCGAATGAACGTGTTGCCCACGTCGACCGTCAATATATATGTGCACCCATTAAGCATCGTCGGCGCTCCTTTCGTCTGCCCAGCAGTATATCGCCTACCTAAACCAGTCATCCCGAAATGACTAGCTTGCGGTTATACTGGTGCGCGGTCGTTTGCGAGCTCACGCGGCGGCCCTTGGTAACCCGACTTCCCGCGCCGTATCCGTAGCGGCGCTCCCGGGGGAAGCGGATATACGCAAAGGAGTTCTATATGAGCAATCCCTCGAACCGTGCCTCGATGCGCGGGCAACTCACGCTGCGCGGCGTCGTCATCGGCGTCCTTGGCTGCGTGATTATCACGGCAAGCTCGGCCTACACCGCCCTCAAGATGGGCGCTCTCCCCTGGCCGATCGTCTTCGCTGCCGTCATTTCGCTGTTCTTCCTGAAGCTCATGGGTAACGCCAGCCTCAACGAGGCCAACGTTACCCACACCATCATGTCCGCGGGTGCCATGGTCGCCGGCGGCTTGGCGTTTACCATCCCGGGCGCCTGGATGCTGGGCTATGCCGACCAGATCAGCTGGCTCGACATGTTTATCGTGGCACTCGCCGGCACCATCTTGGGCCTTCTGGCGACAGCGCTCATCCACCGTCACTTTATCGTGGACGCCGCGCTGGAGTTCCCCACCGGCAACGCCGCAGCTCAGACCCTGCGCGCCACCGAGGCCGGTGGCAAGACCGGCAAGCAGCTCTTTGGCTCCATGGCCATCGCAGGCATCTATAGTGTGCTTCGCGACGCTCTGGGCGTGGTGCCCAGTATGCTGTGCACGCTCAATATCCCCGGCGTGACCTTTGCCATCTACAACTCGCCCATGTTGCTGTCCATTGGCTTTTTGGTGGGTTTCGCCCCCGTCGCCTTCTGGTTTGCCGGCGCGCTGCTGGGCAACTTTGGCATCATCGTCGGCGGCACCGCTGCCGGTCTGTTCGACGTCGTAACCGCGCAGGGCATCGTCAAGTCCCTGGGCATGGGCCTTATGATGGGCTTTGGCGTCGCCGTCGTCCTCAAGGACATCCTGCCGCAGGTCGCCGGTATCGTCCGTGGCCTCGCCGCCGACAGCTCCACCGATACCGACGAGCAGTCGCTCATCTCGGGCTCCCTTAAGCTCGACGCCGGCATCATCGGCCTGGGCACCGCCGCTATCGCTGTAATCGTTGCCATCGCGCTCGACCTTGGTCCCGTCCCGGCCGTCATCGTCACGCTGTTCACCTTTGTCACCACCATCATGAGCGCGCAGAGCTGCGGCCAGACGGGCATCGACCCCATGGAGATCTTCGGCCTCATCGTCATGCTCATCGTAGCCGCCTTCGCACAGCTCGCGCAGGTCAAGCTGTTCTTTATCGCCGGCATCGTGGCTGTGGCGTGCGGCCTTGCGGGCGACGTCATGAACGACTTTAAGGCCGGCGCCGTGCTGGGCACCAACCCGCGTGCACAGTGGATCGGCCAGGCCATCGGCGGCATCGTGGGCGCCCTGATCGCCGCCGCCGTCATGGTCGCGCTCGTCACCGCCTATGGTCCGGACGCCTTTGGCCCCGACAAGAGCTTTGTTGCCGCGCAGGCAAGTGTGGTCGCCACCATGGTCTCGGGCATCCCGAGCGTGCCGTGGTTCGCAGGTGGCTTTATCGCCGGCATCGTCATGTACTGGCTCGGCATTCCGGCCATGATGATCGGCCTGGGCGTGTATCTGCCGTTCTACATGTCACTCACGGCATTCCTGGGCTCCTGCGTCAAACTCGCCTACGACAAGTGGTCCGCCCACCGCGACGCCACCGCTGGTCTTTCTGACGAGGAAAGGGCTGCCAAGGACGCCGCCTTCCAGGAACAGGGCCTGGTTGTCGCCAGCGGCCTGCTCGGCGGCGAGTCCATCGTCGGCGTTATCCTGGCGTTTGTCTCCGTGGGCCTGAGCCTGCTGGGATAAGCTGAGCAGCTGCTCGACAGCAACCATATTGTCTACGATTTGCTCGGTCGGTAGCTTTCGCGGCTACCGACTGAGCTTTTTGATACCAACGCAAAGAAAGGCCGGCGCGCTGCGTATGACAGCGCGCCGGCCTTATCGTTTGGCTATCGAGACGGTCCCGCTATGAATTGAAGTTCGTTGCAGAGCCGACGCTCGAATCACTACATGTGCTTGCGACGACGATCGCCGAGCGTCACACCCGCGGCAACGAGCGTAATGCCGCCGATGACGAACACCTCGCCCGCAAGAGCGGAGTCATCACCGGTCTGGGCGAGCGCGGCAGGCGCGGCCTGTTTCTTGGCAACGGGGACCTTTGCAGCAGCCTGCGCAACCTGAGGCTTGGCCTGCGGCTCAGCCTTGGGATGATACTTGTCGTACTCGGCCTGAGCGGCAGCCAGGGCATCCTTCGCATCGTTAAGCTCGGCAAGCGCGGCGGCATAGGCGTCGTTGGCATCGGACAGTTTGGCATCGGCATCGCTCAGAGCAGCCTTGAGGCCAGCGGCGGCATCGACGGCGGCCTTATAGCGAGCGTAGGCAGCGTTCAGCTTGACCAGCTTCTCGTTACCCGTCGTGCCCGCGGCAAGAGAGGCCTTGTGGTCGACAGCCTCAAGATCGGCCTTGAGTGCCTCATCGCTGGCAAGCTCGGCCTTGGCCTTGACGATCTCGAGGTTCGCATCGACGACGGCTTCGTTGGCGGCCTCGAGCTGCTTCTGGGCATCGGCGACACCGGCGACGGCAGCGTCATAGGCGGCCTTGGCGTCGTCGACCGCCTTCTGAGCGCCGGCGAAGCGCTCGAAGGCCTTGTGTGCGGTGGCAAGCTCGCCCTCGGCGGCCTTGGCCTTGGCCTGCGCGTCGGACAGGGCCTGCGTCTTGGCGGCAACTGCCTGCTTGGCGTCCGAAAGAGCAGTCGCAGCGTGCGTATCTGCGGCCTGAGCCTTGTCAACGCCAGCCTGGGCAGTGTCGTCGGCCTTCTTGGCATCGTCAAGCGTGCCCTGCTTGTTCGCAAGGTCCGCCTGGGCGGCATCGCGCTTGGCGGCAAGGTCCTTGACCGAAGCAGTGGCGTTGCCATACGCCTCATTGGCCTGATCGGACTTTGCCTTGGCGGCATCGCGGGCGCTGCGAGCCTTCGCCTTGTGAGCAGCGGCATCGGCTGCCTTCGTCTTGCTGTCAGCAAGCGTGGCGTTTGCCTTATCGAGAGCTGCCTGGGCAGTAGCGGCCTCGCTCTTGGCGGCGTCGAGCTTGGTCTTGGGCGTCTTGACGTCGATACCCTTGAGTTTGGCTTCGGCGGCGTCGTATGCCGTCTTCGCGGCGGCGGTGCCGGACTTGGCCTTCTCGTACTCGCCCTTGGCGGTGTTCACGTTCGTGTCGGCCGCGGTATAGGCGTCGCGAGCACTTTCTTGCTTATCCAATGCGTTGGAATAAGCCGTTCCGGCAGTCCCGAAGTTCTTCTGTGCCTCTGCCAACTTATTCTGAAGCTGCTTCAGCTGCTCCTTCTGCTCCTGAGTGCCGCCGGCGTTGTAGGCAGAGTCGATGTAGTCGTTCACGAGCTTCTTGAACTCGGAGACCGTGAAATCGGCCTGGCTCGCGCTTCCGCTATAGTCGAAAACGGTTACCTCGGAATCGGTGTTCTTGCCACTACCGGTTGCGATACCGATAGCGGTAGCACCGGCATCGATGATGTTGAGGTAGTGTCCACACTCATGGTAGATGCTGTTGTAGTGCTGGTAGATATAGTAGGAATCATATCGATGGCTTCCAAGTGCGTCACCATACTGTTTGACGTACTTATCGAACGCCTCTTTCTCCTGGGTGTAGAGACCGGTATATGGCCAGCCAAGCGTATCCTCGGTCTCGCCTCCGGTGTATGCTCCACCGCCGCCTGCAAGATTCTCGCTTTCATCGAAATAGCAGTCCGAGTGTCCCCAGATGTTCGATGAATATGATGTATTAAGGGCGGCTGCCGCAGTCATGCGGAGGCTGACGCTAAGCTCCGACTGACCGTTCGCCTTGCGGAGGTTGTTCTGGGTATCGAGATAGGTCAGGGCGTTACGCATCTGCTCCAAGGAGAGCGGATTGGTGTCGCGAGACATGTCCTGATCGACGTAAGTATCATACCAGTCCTGTTTCTCTATCGTCCCCATGAGCATCGACGCGGCAGTACTTGCATTCGACTTCTGCGTGGCTGTGAACTGGCTGCCGCCGATGATGTAGTTCATGAAGCCGAACATACCCTGACTGATGACATTCTGGTCTACGGTCATGTTCGACTTGAGGTCGGCAATCTGCTGGTTAAGCTTCTCGACCTCGGCGTTTGCGGCGTCGTATGCATTGTGCGCGTCGGTTACTTCAGCACGAGCCTGATCGAACTCGTTGCTCTTCTGCTTGCGAACTTCGACAAGCTTATCGTACGCGGTCTTCTTGTCTGCTTCGGCCTGCTGTGCCTTCTCGTATGCGGCCTTGGCGGCGTCGCGCTTGCTGACGGCGGCGTTGTACTCCTTGCTTACCGCATCATATGCAGACTTGGCAGATGCCACAGCAGCGTTGGCGGCGTTGGCCTTCTCCTGCGCGGCGGTGACGGTAGTCTGCGCAGCCTGCAGGTTCGCCTGTGCAGTGGCGTCTGCAGTCGTCGCGGCTTCGAGCGCGGCCTGCGCGGTCGCGAGCTCGCTGGCGGCAGTTTTCATGGCGGCCTCGAGCGCGCTCAGATCGACGCCCGTGCCCGAGACGGCGGCATCGAGTGCGGCCTGCGCCTGGTCGAACTTCTGCTGGGCGTTATCGCGCGCGGTGGTTGCGGCTGCGAGAGCAGCGGCAGTCTCCTGCTTCTTGGCCTGGGCAGTCGTCAAAGCTGCCTCGGTATTCTGCTTTTCCTGCTGGGCGCTGGCCTCGGCAGCCTTGGCCTGGTCCAGATTGTCCTGTGCAGTAGTAACGGCCTTATTGGCGTCATCGAGCTTTGCCTGCGCGTCCTCGACGGCCTTCTTGGCGGCCTCGTACTCGTCCATACCCATGGCCTCGAGCTTAGCCTGGGCATCATCGAGGGCCTTCTTGGCCTCATCCTGCTTTGCCTTGGCGTCCTTGAGCGCCTGGGTCTTATCCTCGACACTCTTGTTGGCTTGATCGAGCTGATCGTTCAGGTCGCCCAGCTTCTTCTGCTGCTGCTCGGTCTTTTCGACGGCGGCTTTGAGCTCGTCAATCTTCTCCTGGAGCGCGGCGACTTCTGCTGCGTTCTGCTCGATTTCGTTGTCGCTCACAGCCTGCGAGGCCTGATCCTTTTGCTGCTGCGCCTGCTTTTGAGACTGGCCCGCAGCGTCGGCCTTCTTCTGGGCGGCATCGTAGGCGGCCTGAACGTCCTTGAGCTGCTTTGCCGACTCTTCGGCCAGCTGGGCAGCCGTCTTTACGACCGCTTGGTTACCGGCGGCAACGGTGTTCTCTACAGAACTACCCCCCCCCCTGAACAGAATCGCCGTTATCGGTTGACGGTGCGGCGATTGCCGCCAGCGGCGACATGAGCGGCTGAGCGATGAGGCCCGCCGTCAAAACGGTTGCGACGGCGCGGTTAGCAACGCCCTTGACGTTGACGGCCTTAGCCCGAGGCTCAAAGTGTTGTGGACTGTAGTTTGCCATGGCTTTCTCCCTTTGACACGGATGTATCCATACGCTTCAAAATGTAGGAGCTGATTTTTGAATTCTGTTGCGCAACATTGGTCACCAGCGGATTTTTTGAAATTCGCGCTCTCGTGCTTCACAATTTCATCACATATGTAGGAGCTGGTGCATCATATTCTTGCGGGATCGAATTGAGCCTGTGATTTGTATTTGCTCCCGCGTCATCCGCCCTATCGGATTCCGCATCCAACAGACACCCCGCCCGCCACGGTGTAGAGTATGGGCGACGGGCGAGATATGCGGCCCGTGCCAGAACGAGGTGAACATGGAACTCGATAGACAACAGCTCAAGCGACTGCGTGAACGCCATCACCGGCGCCATGGCATCCGCCCTGCCCATAGTGAGGCTGCCGAACAGGCTGGTCGCTTTTTAAAGCGCGCGTTCAACATTCGCGAGGGACGCGCGCCCTATCACGTGATCCGCAAGCGTTTTGTAAACGGGGCACGCCTGACCGGCTCTCACCTGTGCATCCTCATCATCGCCATGCTCATCGCAAGCATCGGCCTCGATATCGACTCGGACATCGCCATCGTGGGCGCCATGCTCATCTGCCCGCTCATGGGTTCGGTCCTTGCCATGGCATACGGCATCGCCACGCTCGACCGCGAGATTACCGTCGAAGCCGTCGCCAGCCTTGCGCTGCAAATGGCCTTTTGCCTGGTCACCTCCACGTTGTACTTTAAGCTCTCGCCCCTTGGCGCCACCACAGCCGCCATTATCGACAACTCGACGCCCACCGTGTGGGACCTCGCTGTCGCGCTCGCCGGCGGCTTTGCGGGCGGCCTAGGCAACTCACGCGACCAGGAGCCCGCAACGCTCATCGCCGGTGTGGCCGTGGCAACCGCGCTGATGCCGCCCCTGTGCGCAGCAGGCTACGGCATCGCCATCGCAAGCGGATCGCTGTTTCTCTCGGCGCTCTACGAGTTTGGCATCAACGTGGTCTTTATCGCACTGGCTGCCGAAGCCGTGCTGCTTCTTTTGCGCGTGCCGCTCAAGCGCGACCTGAACGGCGACGGCATTGTGACCGCTGAGGAAGACGCCGAGGTCGACGAGCTGTCGCGCAAGGTGCGCCGCCGCATCATCGTGGGCACGGTGATTTTTGCCATCCCCTGCATTGTTATGACGGCGGGGTCTATCGGCTCGGCGCAGGCCGGCGTGCAGGACGGCTACGGCGTCACCGAAACCACGCGCGAGCTTGCGGCGGTGCTGCCAGGCTTTAAGGATTACACCGTCGCCGTCGAGACCTCGGCCACCGAAGGCAGGGAGGAGGGTATCGTCGAGCGCGAGACTGTCGCCCATGTGACGACAAGCGAGGCGCTTGGGGCACACGACCGCCACGTCGCTCGTAAACTCATCAACCTCAACGTACCCGAACTCGATCGCGTGGAGTTCGATGTGAAGTAACGTGATGTAGGGCGCAGTTCACGACTGCGCCCCGCTCGCTGTTTAATTGCCGTGAATCAACTGTCCACATCGACATCGCCAGACTCCACCATAAACGCCGGATCGGTGCTCACCAGATAAAAACGGGTCACCTTGGTATCTCTAAATAGGTAGAGCAAGCCCTGATCGCGTCGGCGTGACATATACGCCACGTGGACCGTACCGAATTCTTCGCCGTTTTCATTCTTTAATACCAGAATGTTGGGGTCGTCCATACGCTCGAACTGTCCATCAACGCAGCTGCCGCCCTTGTCGACCAGCTGCCATCGACAGTTGTCCTCCTCAAGAAAAGCCAGGGTTTCCCGACTCGTTTTGTCATCCCGATAGTAACCATCAATGGCGAAGCCTTCGGAAGCACATTCCTGCATATAGGATGTTTCTCGACTTATAGCGAACTGCCCCATAGCGCCCAGGAGCACAGCTAGGCAAACCACTGCAAGGGTTATCGAGATAGTACGGCGACCCATATTAACCAGCCCGATACTTGTTTAACGGAGCGCGAAACATACTTGGCACCTCCGATATCAGAGCAAACGTCACCCGCAGCCCGGCGGCAGTCATATGTTTCCAACATCAAACCATATGGCAACCACTCGCGAGAGGAGTATCGGCGAACGGTGCATTTTTGCGCTCCATTGGTCAATTGCGCTCCATTGGTCAAACGTCAACGCGCGCTACAGCTCTTGCCCGATCAATTCAGATTTTGTCGCATACTACCGTAGATCCCCAACGCTTCCACCCCCCCCGAATTACTCAGGGCGGGCGCGATGGCGCTCAATCCAGTCCACAGCAAAGTCGACGAGCTCGCGCTGGCGCATAAAGCGGATTGTCCCGTTGCCGAGCGGCGCCGTGCGAACTGTGCATTCACGCTCAAAAGCAGCGCCGATCTCGTCGAAATCCTCGCCGTCGACATAGAGCGTGCGGTATTCCTTCCACACGCGCTGGCCGTTTTCCATGATCGCGCTGTGCTCCACGCAGTCGTGCTTTCCCGGGTATTGCGCGCGGGCATCCGCCAAATGCAGGGATGTGTTCTTGTCGTAGCCCACGCCCACGAGCAGCACATAGCCGTCCAAATCGTACAGGCGCGCGATGGGCGATCCGTCGCCAAAGATGTTGCTCAGGTCGTGGTTTTCCGTCAAGAGCTGCACTCGCGGGCCGTTTGCCGCCACCGAACGCGCCGGGTGGTCGCTGCGGAGCGTGCCCGGCCACGTGCGGAACATCTCGGCAACGGCCCCCATCGTATTGGCAGGCGTGATGCGTTTGTCATAAGCTGGCCAGTTATCGCGGATCAGCTGCCACCACTCTTGCGGCTCCTGCCAATGGACGCCGCTCGCCGGATCCAAGTTTTTCCATGACTGCGTCGGCATCATGATGGTGCCGGTCTCGCCCACCGTCTGGAGCAGCGCCTCGATCACCGGTTGCGCGCCGCCGCACACATATCCAAGCGAGCTGAGCGAGCAATGGACCATTACCGTCTGCCCCGAGCACATTCCAACGGCAGAAAGCGCATCGAGGACATCCTGCTTGAGTACGATTTGTCGGTCCATTGCCGTTCCTTTCTATTTCTGGGTCCATCTTCCCACTGTTGGCGGCCGAAAATGATCCGTTTTCCTCCGTCCCCGAGGGATCATTTTTTAGTACTTGAAGAAGCCCTCGCCCGAGCTTTCGCCCAACTTACCTTCGTCGAGCATCTTCTTGAGGACGGACGCCATAGCCTTAAAGTTGTAGGGCATCATCATCTTTTTAAGCAGCGGACTCACCAGGCCCGGGACCTTTTGATACTGCATGACGATGTTGTAGGCCGTCTGGATGCCCACGGTATCGAACACACGGAACGGGCCCTTGGGAGCGCCGGTGCCGCGCGTCCATGCGAGGTCGATGCTCTTGGGATCGCTGACGCCCGAGACATACAGGTCGAGGCCCGAGAGCAGCCACGGCACCAACATGGAGTTAAGCAGGTAGCCGTTCTTTTCCTTGTTGACGGGAAGCGCCAGCATGCGGATGTCGTTGGCAAAGTCGACGAGCTCGTCAAAGTAGCGCTTGTCGGTTTGGTCCTGCGCCATGACCTCGGTCATGTTGTTCTTCCAGATGGAGTTGGCAAAGTGCAGTGACAGGTATTTCTCGGGACGCCCAGTGTACTTGGCAAAGGTGCTCGGCAGCAGTGTGGAGGAGTTGGTCACGATGACGGTCTTTTGCGGCAGGACCGGGGCGAGTTTCTTGTAGAAGTCGATCTTTGCCTGGGTGTCCTCGGCCATGGACTCGATGACCAGGTCGGCGTCGGCCACGGCTTTGGCAAGGTCGAGCTCCAGCTTGAGCGTGGAGTAAGCGCGCTCGACGGCGGCAAGCGCTGCGTCCTTATCGAAGGGCTGATCACTATCGGCGATACCGGCGCACCACTCGCCCGTACCGTCCGCCATGCCCTCGATGGCCGCGATGTATTCCTCGCGCACATGGTCAATCTTGGGCTGGGTGCGGCCGATGCTGCCCTCGCTGCGTAGCCAAATCGTTACGTCAAAGCCGCAGTAGGCAGCCTGGAAGGCAATCTGGCTTCCCAGCACGCCGCCGCCGGCAACGCAAACGCTCTTGTAGCTCATAGGAACAGTCCTCTCTTGCGTAATTCCATAGATGTGCATTTATTCAACCGTATGGAGGTCGCACGCCGGGGGCGGGTTCTCTAAACGGACGATATTTTGCGGCGAACGGATACATCTGTTCATTATCTCAGAGTTCTAAAGGGCATTTTGCGTGCCGTTGGACCGTCGTTTTCGGAAGTATGCGGCAAATTCTGGAACCCCCGAGCACACCCCCGTTTTTCGAATATAAAACCGCAGGTACAGAGCCTGGATATACCCGGTGTGATCGGCCTATTCAGATTTTGCCGCATACTTCCGAAATCCAAGCTCGCAGGAGGCTGCAGCCATGGCATTTACGCAACATATGTTCAACAAAAACGGGTGGTAGCCAGCACGGCTACCACCCGTTTGTCTCATATCCGGCTCGAAGTAGGCCAACTACTTCTTGATGCCGCGTCCCAGGCGCTTGGCGACCGACGCCACGGCCTCCTCGCTGGCCGGCCCGCAGCTCACGCAGCCGTCATGGGCACGCATCTGGCCGGTGACCTCATCCATCGCGAGCGGCGCCACCTTCTCGAGCTTAAAGCCCTTACCGGCGCGCATGTTCTCCTTGGCCACGCTGATCATGAGCTTAATGCGGTTGAGCTGGTTGACCTCGGACGCACCGGGATCGTAGTCCACCGCGACGATGTTGCTCTCGGGGTGCTGACGGCGCAGCTCCTTGATCACGGCCTTGCCTACCACGTGGTTGGGCAGGCACGCGAAGGGCTGCGTGCAGATGATGTTGGGCGCGCCGTGGTCAATCAGGTCGAGCATCTCCGCCGTGAGCAGCCAGCCCTCGCCCATGTTGTTGCACACCGAAAGCACCGTACGAGCCTTATCGGCCATGGTGCCGATGCGCTCGGGCGCCTCAAAGCGCTCGGACTTCTCGAGCAGCTCCTCCACCGGCGTGCGCATCCAGTCCACGAGCTTGATGAGCGCCTGCATGCCCGCACGCGTCGTAGCAGAGCTGCCCAACTCGTCCTTCTGCAGCTCGGCGTTGCTCATGGAGTACAGGAAGAAGTCGAGCAGGCCTGGCACCACGGCCTCGCAGCCCTCGCGCTCGATAACGTCGACCACGTGGTTGTTGGCCGTAGGGTGGAACTTGACCAGGATCTCGCCGACCACGCCCACGCGCGGCTTGGTGCCCTCGCCCACGAGCGGCATGGTGTCGAACGCGCGGATGGCCTCGCGGCACAGCTTGGTGTAGTTGTGGCGGTTGAACTTGGGCGCCAGCTTGCGGGCGCGCGCCATGTACTCCTCGTAGAGCGCGTTGGCGGCACCGGGCGTTGCCTCGTACGGGCGGCAACGATAGAGCATCTGCATCATCACGTCGCCAAAGAGCACCGCGTAGACTGCCTGTTTAAGCAGCGCCGGCGTAATCTTAAAGCCGGGGTTGTCCTCGCCGAGCGCCACGGCCGAAAGCGAGATTACCGGGATCTCGGGGTGGCCGCTCTCGCGCAGGGCCTTACGGATGAGCGCGATGTAGTTGGTGGCACGGCAGCCGCCGCCGGTCTGGCTGATGACCACGGCCGTCTTGGACAGGTCGTACCGACCGCTCTCGATGGCCTCCATGATCTGACCCGTCACCAGGATCGACGGATAGCAGATGTCGTTGTTCACGTAGCGTAGACCGGCCTCGACGGCATCGTGGTCGGTCGAGGGCAGCAGCTCCAAGTTGTAGCCGGCACCGCGGAACACCTCTTTGACCAGGTCAAAGTGAATCGGTGCCATCTGCGGGCACAGAATGGTGTAGCCCTCCTCGCGCATCTGCTCGGTAAAGGGCACCTTGGGCCACGCGGTCGAAGCACTCTCGCGCTGCGCCTCAAACGTGTACTTGCGGCTCGCGAACGCGGGGGCATCCGTGGAGGGCGTCACCGGCGCGGCATCGCCCTGCTCGTAGGCCTCGCCCGCGGCCGTGGCCTCGGCCAAGCGCTCGGCCTCCTGGTCCTTGAGCGCGGCCATGAGCGAGCGGATGCGGATGCGCGCGGCACCCAGGTTGGACACCTCGTCGATCTTGAGCACGGTGTAGATCTTGCCGCTGGCCTCAAGGATTTCCTGCACCTGGTCGGTGGTCAGGGCGTCCAAGCCGCAGCCGAAGGAGTTGAGCTGAATCAGGTCCAAATCGTTGCGCATCGTCACAAAACGGGCGACGGCGTACAGGCGGCTGTGGTACATCCACTGGTCGACGACGCGGATGGGGCGCTCGGGCTTCACGAGATGCGCGAGCGAATCCTCGGTAAAGACCGCAAAGCCAAAGCTCGAGATAAGCTCGGGCAGGGCATGGTTGATCTCGGGGTCGTTATGGTAGGGGCGGCCGGCGAGCACGATGCCGTGGCCACCGTGGTCCTCGACCCACTTAAGAGCCTCCTCGCCCATGGTCTGGATATCCTCGTGGAAGCGCGCGTCTGCCTCGTAGGCGGCGTTGACGGCGGCATCAACCTCGGAGCGCGTGATTTTAGGACCGCGCACGCGACCGCGACCGGCCTCAGCATCGGCCACGCGGTCGACGGCGAGCACCTGGTACAGGCGGCGCTTGAGCTCGGTCTTGTCATGATAGGGCACAAACGGATACAGGAACTCGATGTTCTGCTCGCGGATCTCGTCGACGTTGAGCGCCAGCGCCGTGGGGTAGCTCATGACGATGGGGCAGTTATAGCAGTTGCCAGCCGTCGGGTCCTCTTTGCGCTCCCAGCGCACGCACGGCATCCAGATGAAGTCGACGTCACGGTCGATGAGGTTCATCACGTGGCCGTGGCTCATCTTGGCCGGGTAGCACACGCTCTCGGACGGCATGGACTCGATGCCCGCCTGGTAGGTCTTTTTGCTCGACTGGTCGGACAGCTGCACGCTAAAGCCTAGGCGCGTAAAGAACGCGTGCCAGAAGGGGTAGTTCTCGTACATGTTGAGTGCGCGCGGGATGCCCACGGTGCCGCGCGGGGCCTCGTCGGGGCTCAGCACCTCGCGGTTAAAGAGCAGCTCGTTTTTCTTTTTGAAGAGGTTGGGGGCCTCGGTCTTCTGCTTTTTGTGGCCGGCACCCTTCTCGCAGCGGTTGCCGGTGATAAAGCGCCTGCCGCCGCCAAAGTCGTTGACGGTGAGCTGGCAGTTGTTGGAGCAACGGCCGCAGCGGACATGCTTTTGCGTCACGGTGAGGTGCGCGATGTCTTCGGCAGAAAGGATGGTCGAGACGCCGTCAGCGCCGGCGCGATCGCGGGCGAGCAGGGCGGCACCGTAGGCACCCATGCAGCCAGCGATATCGGGCCGCACGGCATGAACGCCGGTGAGCTGCTCAAACGCGCGCAGCGTGGCATCGGACATAAAGGTGCCACCCTGGACGATCACCTGGCTGCCAATCTCCTTGGGGTCGCGCAGCTTAATAACCTTAAACAGGGCGTTCTTGATGACGGAGTAGGACAGGCCGGCCGCGATGTCGCCCACCGTGGCGCCTTCCTTTTGCGCCTGCTTGACGCGCGAGTTCATAAAGACCGTGCAGCGGCTGCCCAGGTCGACGGGGGCCTTGGCGTGGATGGCGGCGTCGGCAAACGCGCGCACGTCCATGTTCATGGAGACGGCGAAGCTCTCGATAAAGCTTCCACAGCCCGACGAGCAAGCCTCGTTGAGCATGATGTGCTCGATCACACCGTCCTTGACGCGCAGGCACTTCATATCCTGGCCGCCAATGTCCAGAATAAACTCGACACCGGGCAGGAACGCCTTGGCGCCGCGCAGGTGCGCGACGGTCTCGATCTCGCCGGAGTCGGCCTTGAGGGCCTCGATGAGCAGCGCCTCGCCATAGCCCGTGGTGGTCACGTGGCCGATGGTGCAACCGGCGGGGATGTGGTTGTAGAAATCGGCCATGATGACCTTGGCCGTACCCAGGATGTCACCGTTGTTGTTGCCATACCAGGTGTGCAGCAGCTGGCCGTCCTCGCCCACGAGCGCGGCCTTCATGGTGGTAGAGCCGGCGTCGATGCCGATGAACACGCGGCCGGTGTAGCCGTCGAGCTTGCCCTTGGGGACGACCTCGGTGTCGTGGCGGCTCTTGAACTCGGCGAAGTCATCGTCGGTGGCAAAGAGCGGGTCCAGGCGCTCGACCTCGGCACCCTGCGTGTCACCCAGGCTATCGATGGCATCGATGAGCTGCGGGAACGAGCTGAGCTTGTTGGACTCGTGCGCCATGGCGGCGCCGCTCGCCACAAACAGGTGGGCGTTTTGGGGCACGATGCGGTGCTCCTCGTCCAGGTTGAGCGTGAGGTAGAATCGGTGACGCAGCTCTGAGAGGTACTGCAGCGGGCCGCCCAGGAAGGCGACGTTGCCGCGGATGGGACGGCCGCACGCCAGGCCCGAGATGGTCTGGGTCACGACGGCCTGGAAAATAGACGCAGCGACGTCCTCGGGGCGGGCGCCCTCGTTGAGCAGCGGCTGCACGTCGGTCTTGGCAAAGACGCCGCAGCGGCTGGCGATGGGATAGATGGTGGTGGCGTTGGCCGCGAGCTCGTTAAGGCCGCTCGCGTCGGTGTGCAGCAGGGTCGCCATCTGGTCGATGAACGCGCCCGTGCCGCCGGCGCAGGTACCGTTCATGCGCTGCTCGATGCCGTTGTCGAAGTAAATGATCTTGGCGTCCTCGCCGCCGAGCTCGATGGCGACGTCGGTTGCCGGGATGAGGGTCTCGACGGCGCGCTTACTGGCGATGACCTCCTGGACAAACTCCAGGTCGAGCCACTGGGACAACAGCAGACCGCCCGAGCCAGTGATAGCGCAGGTCATCTGAGCCGTCGGCAGCACAGTCGCGGCGCCCTCGAACAGGTCGCGGGCGCAGGCGCGGACGTCGGTGTGGTGGCGCTGGTACTTGGCGTAGACGATCTGGTTATCGTCGTTGAGCACGGCGAGCTTGACGGTGGTGGAGCCCACGTCGATGCCCAGGTGCAGGTTGCCACAGGCGGCCTCGGGGTTGAAGATCGCGCCTTCGGGGGCGGCTGCGGCGGTGGCGGCCACGGGCTCGGCAACGCCGGACGTGGCTGCATCGGCGGCGAGCGTCTCCCCTGCCGTATTCTTGGCTTCGGCAACTGCCTCGGCGACTTTCTCGGCAGCGGCGGTCGCGGCCTTCTGTGCGGCGTCTGCCATGGCGGGCACGGCCTCGCGCGCGGCAGCGACCATGCGGTCCTTAATGCCTTCGACGAGTTTGCTCATCTGTTTCTCCTCTTAGTTGTTGGACTCGACGGTTGCGGCGGTGTCGACCGCGTCCTCGAGCTGCAGGTTCAATAGCTTCATGCCGTATTCCGGCACGTTGATATCGATGGGTTGGCCATACAGGTCGCCAGGGCGCACAAAGGCGATGACCGTCATGATGCGTGCCATGGTCTCGGGTGATTCGGCAAGGCCGCGCTCAAACCAGCGTTGGAGCAGGCCGACCTCGGCGCTTACGACGTAGGTGACGTAGTAGTCAAAGAATGTACCCAGGGCCAGACCCAAAATGCCTGTTTGTGCACGCGGAGTTACGGCTTCGCGCGCGGTGTCGATGATCTTTTTAATGAAGGCTTGATCGCCGCCAGGGCCCAGCAGCGAACCGATGAGGTCACGGTTGGCAGCGAGATAGCGCAGCAACTCAACCGAGCCGGGCGCCGGCTCGAGCTCATCGATATTTTGGTAAAGATCGGGCAGTTGAGCTGCGGTGATGAACTCAACGCGCTCGCGGATCTCGACCAGTAGATCGTCCTCGATTTGATTGATAAAGTCAGGGATATCGCGATAGTGCGAATAGAACGTGCGGCGTGTGAGGCCGGCACGCTCGGTGAGCGACGCGACGTTAATGCGCGAAAGGTCGCCGCTCTCCGCAAGCTCGCTGGCAAGCGCCTGGCGAAGGGCACGCTGCGAACGAAGGGACCGGCGGTCGCATTTCTCGAGCTGGGACAAGCGTCCTCCTTGTTACTCAGCCTGTGCGCTATTGCACAGTGCGAGTATTATTGCACACCGTGTGCATCAACACGTAAAGGCAATATTTGGGATGTGACAAAGGGACAGTCCCTTTGTCACATTCAGCAGCCGCCTAGGTTGTGCCGGCTGTGGCCGATCGTGCCTAGCTTTTGAAGCGGCATTACCGATTGTCCAAAATAGCATTCATGGGTAGAATGGTGTCGACGGCAACCCAAGTTCTGCTAAGCTGGGCAGCGCCGTTGCTTGGATTAAGGGGTCAACGCCTTAGCGGCGGCGACCCCTTCTGTTGCGCTTCGAACGCTGCTTGAGTGCCTCGGAAAGGCCGACAAGCGCCGTGAAGAACGAGACCAAAGCGGTCAGAAGTCTCACGAAATCAATCAAATCGGTCATGGGCATCACCTCCCATCAGATGGAGGGCGCTGCCCGGCACATGGAACTGCCGTCAACGATACCGATTCTATCAGAGCTCAGTTATATATACGAATATATGTTCGCATGCCAAGAGTGCAGGGGCTTCGTGACAAAGGGACTGCCCCTTTGTCACATTATTCGATAACGGTGCGGGAATTCTGCTTGCGCATCGTGGCGAGCATGTGTTTGGGGACGGCGTGGACCATGCAACTGCCGATAGTCGCGCTCGCGGCAGCCTTGGCTGCATCGCTTGCGTTTTTGGTCGCGTAGCTGTGGCGGAAACGCTTGAGCATGGCGATGTCGTTGCCGCCGTCGCCGTAGACCGCGACCTCGTCCTCGGCAATGCCGTAGTAGCCCGCCAGCCAGGCCACGCTCTCGCCCTTGTTGCACGCCACGTCCGTGATCTCGAACATCACCGGGTCGAACGGCGCGTTGACCACACGGTCCGAACGCTCGGCCAAATATGTCTTAAGGTCACGCTCCAGCTCGGGCGAGGTCACGCGACAATTGATCTTGCACACGTCATGACGCAAGATATCGCCGATCGACTGGTCAAAATACTGTTCCTCGTGGTACCCGCCACGTGCACGCATACCGCGCATCACAATACGCTTGATGGGGCTGTCCTTTTTAAAACCCGCCTGGTGCATCTCGAACGATCCGCTCGAAAACATGCCATCGGGCGTGGAGCAATCAAAGCAAATGTCCGGGAACGCCTTGAGCAGCTCCTCGGTAACCTGCGGGTCGATGGTCCAGGTCTTGAGCACCTCGCCATGACTGTCGCGCACAATGGAACCGTTAGAGCAGCAGGCATCGAGCGCCAGCCCCGTAAAGCCATGCTCGCCGACCGGCAGCGTCGAGCGTCCGGTCGCGGGAACCACATGCAGACCAGCCTCAGTCAGCTCGCGAATGGCACGGCGGATGGTCCCATCCGCCTCGTGCAGGGCGTTAAGCAGCGTTCCGTCTAAGTCACTCGCAAACATCTTGATCATGGGGCATGCCTCTCCTTCGTCTGCACGATATTGTAGACGAGAACGGGCGTGTCCCAAGAGAGGCACGCCCGTCAGGCGAAAGATTGTCCTACACCGCGGCGGGGCCATGTTCGCCGGTGCGAATGCGGATGACTTCTTCGACCGGCTCGACCCAAATCTTGCCGTCGCCGACGGCACCGGTGCGAGCGGCGTTGCAGATGATGTCAACGATACCGTCGACATGCTCGTCGGCGCAGATGAGGGTGAACTGCACCTTGGGGATCGTGTTGACGAGCAGCTCGTTGCCGCGCACGTATTCCTTCCAGCCATGCTGCGCGCCGCAGCCCTGCACCTGGTTAATCGTCATGCCGCGAACATCAGCAGCAAACAGCGCATCTTTGAGAACCTCAAGCTTCTCCTGGCGCACAATAGCCGTGATCTTTTTCATAATGAATTCCTCTCAATAATCAACGTATCCCTTTACATGAGACGCGGGTTTCCCAGGTGCCGCAGATTGGGTTGAAAGAGGAGCGCCGCGTACTTATGTACGCAAGCGACGGTTTGAAACCCAAGGTGCGGTGCCTGGGGAAGCCGCTAGTCAAGTCCCGAGAACGAGGGATACGCGCTCTCGCCGTGCTGACTCGCATCCAGGCCCAGCGCCTCGTCGGCCTCGTCCACGCGCAGGCTGCCGTGGAACAGCGCCTTGACCACCGCGGCAATCACCAAATCGAGCACCAATACGATAACGACCGTCACCACAATACCCAGGATCTGCGAGATGAGCAGCGACATGTCACCCGTGTAGAACAGGCCGCCCTTACCGGTCCACGAAAGCTCCGGCACGCAGAACAGGCCCGTGAGCACGCCGCCCAAGATGCCGCCGATACCATGGCAGCCAAACGCGTCGAGCGCATCGTCGTAGCCGAACTTGGTCTTAAGATGGCTGATGGCCAGGTAGCAGACGGGCGATACGATCAGGCCCATAACCAGCGCCGCCCATGGCTCGACAAAGCCCGCGCCCGGCGTGACCACCACAAGGCCCGCGACCAGACCGGTGCTGGCACCCACCAGCGTGGGGCGACCGGTGTGCACGCGCTCGACGGCAAGCCATGAGACCATGCCCGCCGCGCTGGCCGTCACGGTGTTGAGGATGGCGAGCGCCGCCACGGCGTCGGCCTTAAACTCGCTGCCGCCGTTAAATCCAAACCAGCCAAACCAAAGCAGGCCGGCGCCCAGTGCTACAAACGGCACGTTATGCGGACGATAGCTCACCATGCCAAAGCCGCGACGACGGCCGAGCATTAAGCAGAGAATCAGGCCCGTGAGACCGGACGAAATGTGTACCACGTCGCCGCCGGCAAAGTCGAGCGCGCCGATGATGTCGCCGATAAAGGAACCATCGCCGCCCCAAACCATGTGGGCGAGCGGCGCATAGACCACGAGCAGCCAAATGCCCAGGAAGGCCGTCATGGCACCAAACTTAACGCGGCCTGCCAGACTACCCGTAACGATAGCGGCGGTGATCATGGCAAACGCCATCTGGAAGGCGATGTTGATGATCTGAGGGTAGACGGCACCATCCGCAGCATTGCCCTCGGCCGCCTGCAGCACCTGGTTGAGCACCGGCAGGCACAGCAGCTGGTCAAAGCCGCCAATAAACGGGTTAGAACCGTCGCCACCGTAGGCCAGCGACCAGCCGGCAACAATCCACAGCACACCAACCAGGCCAATGGCGCCAAAGCACATAAGCATGGTGTTGATGACATTTTTGCGCCTGGACAGGCCGCCATAGAAAAACGCCAGACCCGGTGTCATTAAAAACACGAGCATGGTGCAGATGAGCATAAACGTTGTCGATCCCGTATCGTACATTCGCTCCCCCTTGGTCGCATGAACGTTGTCGGCGCTCATGATGCGGCCGAGGGCCAACTGGTGTAGACCAGATACGGCGTTGTTAAACGCTGCGTTGTCGAATGGAAACGGTGCCGCAATCTTGGAAACGGCACGGCAACGGGCGCGAAACGAACGGGAAATACGCGAGCAAGGAAGCCGCAAACACGCCCGTCCCGGCTAGCGCCGGAACAGCTCACGAGCTCGGTCGCGGAGGTCGGTAGCTCGGATGACGCCCTCGTAGCGATTGATGCGCAGACGCGGGAAGGCGTTAAAGAAGCGCAGGTCACGACGGCTGAGCGACACACTCGGCACCGGACGGCTCATGCGCTTGCCGGTACGGAGACGGGTGAGCGACGGACGGGGCACGCTCGGCGCGGCATCGGCCACGCGGCGGGCAGCGAGCGCCAGGCCGCGAGCACCATCCGAGATAAACGTCGGCATCGAAGCCTTCTCGCGCAGGGCATCGAGCGCCGCGTCGCCCAGCTCGGCCAGCCAAGCGTTAACGGCGCGACCGCGGATATGCGTCAGCGCCACCGAGTCGATCGCCGAATCGGGAATACGTTCGAGCATAGAGTCGGAGGCGTCGGCGAGCGACTCATTGATGCGGTCGGCAAGGTCGGCACGCACACGCTCAAGCTGATCGGACAGACGCCGCCAGCTCGCCAACGAGCACACCGCATCGACCATCATCGCGACCGCGACGATAAAGGCGGACAGCCGCACAATCAGCACCGGCAGATGGCCAAGCAGCCCCAGCAATGCCGGCTCCACTAAACGGCAGATACACAACGCACCCAAGCCAAACGCGCAGGCCCAGTACAGGCAGATGCGTCCGTGCAGGTTAAACGGCAGATGCGAGTAATCCCAAAACCGGGCACCCGTCGTTTTTTCCAACAGCACGCCCACGCTATATTCGATCACGCTGCATACGAGCGCGGCAGCGACAAACTGGCTCGAGGCGTCTGGGATTCCACGCAGCAGCAACCAGCACGCGATGCCGCCTGCACCGTAGATGGGGCAACACGGCCCTAGCAAAAAGCCGCTGTTGGCAAAGCGTCCGTGGTTGAGCATGGCACAGACTGTCGACTCCCATACCCAGCCGCAAAAACCGTAGAAGGCAAACGAGAGTACCAGCGCCGAGAGCGGACAGGCGGCAAGCGTCGCGCCGTCAAATGCCATGTCGATCGCGGTTCCCACCGTCTACCCACTCCTCTTTTCGTTCGATTCTTTGTTCGAGCCGTCACTCGAGCCCTCGTTCAAATCGTTCGCGCCGCCTTTGCGCGGCAGACGGCCGGCAATCGTCTCGCGCAGCGCGCACCATTTATCCGCCAGGCACACAATCCATGCCTCACGACACGTCGGCGGCACCGGTACCAGCGGAAACATATGCCGTACGATAATATTCCGCTCGCGCGGCGTCAGCTCAAAATCTTCCTCCGCACGCGCCAAGGCAAAAAACGGGTGGCGAAAGCCATGCAGCCGATGGCTTGGGTCGGGATCGTGCCAGTCATAGAGAAAGTAATCGTGCAGCAGGGCCCCGCGCAGCAGCGATAAGCGGTCGACGGAGATACCGACGCGGCCCAGGCGCTCGGCAAAGGACAGGCTCGCCCGCGCTACCGAAGTCACATGCGCATAGACCGTCACATCGCCATGTTGGATAAACTCGCGCGTCATGTCCAGACGGCCCGCCTGTGCCAGTTGACGGGCAGCATGGTCTACATCGCGCGCGATTTTCTCGGCACGAACGGCATCGGACATGCTGCCTCCTTCCAGCGGCTCACGGCGGCAAGCCACGGCCTGTGCACAATCGATAAAAACATCATGGAACACATCAGTATGGCATCGGACAAAACGTTTTGCCCCACCAGTTGGCGAATTACCGCGCCGCCGTCACATATCAAACGCCAAAATGTGCGAGACTGTCTTGTGCAATTGTGCCGGCCGAGGGAGTGCCGGCGCACGATTCGCATGGAGTAACCCACAACGATGCTGCTTACGCAAACGACAACGCCCGAGGACGTCAAGGCTCTCGATCGCGCCGAGCTTCCGCTGCTCTGCGGCGAGATCCGCCAGGCAATCCTCGAAAGCTCCGCCGCCGTCGGCGGGCACGTTGCCCCCAACCTGGGCGTCGTTGAGCTTACGGTCGCGCTCCATCGCGTGTTTAACTCCCCCACCGACAAAATTGTCTTTGACGTGTCACACCAGACCTATGCCCACAAGGCGCTGACTGGGCGCGCGTACACTTATATCGACCCGGCACGCTACGGCGAGGCCTCTGGCTTTGCCAATCCCGACGAGTCCGAACACGACCTGTTCGCCATGGGCCACACCTCCACATCGGTGAGCCTGGGCTGCGGCTTGGCGCACGCTCGTGACCTGGCGGGCGATGCGTACAACGTCATCACCATCATTGGCGACGGTTCGCTTTCGGGCGGTCTGGCGTTTGAGGGCTTTAACAATGCCGCCGAGCTCGACAGCAACCTGATCATCATCGTCAACGATAACGACCAGTCCATTGCCGAGAACCATGGCGGCCTGTATCGCAATCTGGCCGAGCTGCGCGCCAGCAACGGCACCTGTGAGCGCAACGTTTTCCGCGCGATGGGGCTCGACTACCGCTATCTGGACGCCGGTAACGATGTGTTGGCCCTGGTCGACGCGCTGCAGGAACTGCGCAATATCGATCATCCCATCGTGCTGCACGTCTCCACCGCCAAGGGCAAGGGCTTTGAGCCGGCCCAGAGCGACCCCGAGCGCTGGCACCACGTGGGTCCGTTTGACATGGCGACTGGGCGCAAGCTCTGCCCGGGTCATCCGAGCGAGCCCGCACCGCGCACCTATGCCGACATTACGGGCGAGGCCCTGAGCGCTGCCATAGAGCGCGATCCGCAGGTTGTGGGCATCACGGCCGCAACGCCCTACATCATGGGCTTTACGCCCGAGCTTCGCGCCGCGGCAGGCAAGCAGTTTGTTGACGTGGGCATTGCCGAGGAGCACGCCGTGACCTTTGCCACCGCGCTTGCGCGCTCGGGCGCCAAGCCAGTCTTTGGTGTGTACGGCACGTTTTTGCAGCGCGCCTACGACGAGCTGTGGCACGACCTATGCCTCAACGACGCCCCCGCAACCATCTTGGTGTTTGGCGCGTCGATCTTTGGCACCACGTCCGAGACGCACCTTTCATTCTTTGATATTTCCATGCTGGGCGGTCTTCCCAACATGCACTACTTGGCGCCGGCCTGCATGGAGGAATACCTGTCCATGCTGAGCTGGTCGCTCGATCACCGCGAGCATCCCGTGGCGATTCGCGTGCCGGGCATCGGCTTGGTAAGCCGCCCCGACTTGGCGCCTGCCGAGGACGCCGATTACGGCGCCGTTCGTTACAACGTGGTGCGCCAGGGTCGCGACGTGGCCGTGCTCGCGCTTGGCGACTTCTTTGAGCTGGGCGAGCGCGTGGCAAATCGCTTGGCTGCCGAGTACGGCATCGAGGCCACGCTCGTCAACCCGCGCTTTGCAACCGAGCTCGACCGCGAGTTCCTCGATAACCTTGCTGTCGAGCATCGTGTTGTCGTGACCCTCGAGGACGGCATCTTGGACGGCGGCTGGGGCGAGCGCGTGGCATGTTATCTGGCTTGCACGCCGCTGCGCACCCGCACCTTTGGCATCGCCAAGGGCTTCCCCGACCGTTACGACCCCAACGTTTTGCTCGAGCAGAACGGCATGACGGTCGAGAACATGGCCGCCGAAGCGGTACGCCTGCTCAACCAGTAACAAAAACCACCACAAAGGGGACAGGCACCTTTGTGGTGGTTTTTCGTTTGCATGGTTTGGGGCGGTTAGCAATAGCTCTGCTTGAGGATTTTGACGACGTCGGGGACGGTCAGCGTCACGGGGTCGTGGCTAAACAGGACGCCGTTGGTCGTCAGAGCGTTGTGTGCGATGGCCGGCAGCTCTTCGACCGTAATCCCCCACTCGCTCATGGCGAGGTCTGCCACATGGCAAGCCTCCATCAGGCGCGTAAGCTCAACCACAAAATCGTGCGGATCATTCGCGGCGGCATTACCCATCAGGCGCGCCATGTCGATATAGCGCTCGGGCGCGGCGCCGTGATCGATCATCCACGTGTGGTAGGCACGGGCAATCATGATGAGTCCGGCGCCGTGCGGCAGGTCGTGATGATGCGCGCTCATGCCATGTTCAAGGCCGTGCGAGCCCGTGGTGCCCGAGGCATCCATGGCATAGCCGCCGAGCGTGTTGGCAAACGCAAGACTCGAGCGCGCCTCCAGGTCATCGCCATTATTGACGCACGTAGGCAACGCGGCTGCAGCACGGCGGATGCCCTCGCGGCAAACCATGTCACCCATGGGCGTGTTGGAATTTGAGATGTAGCACTCAACGCAATGGAACAGGGCGTCGAATCCCTGATAGGAGGTCAGACGCGCCGGGACGCTCACCATGAGCTCGGGATCGACGACCGAAAGCACCGGAAACAGGCGCGGATCGCCCAGGCGAAGCTTCTCGTCATTGTCCTCGCAGGACAGGACACCGCCCGCATCGACCTCGGAGCCGGTACCCGCCGTGGTGGTCACGCAAACAAGCGGCAGCGGATCGTTGGGGATCGGCAGGCCGAGCGCAGTGCCGCCATTCACAAAGTCCCAGATGTCACCGGGGCATTCGTTGCCCTCGGCATCGGCATGTGGGTTGGCCGCCACCGCGCAGATGCCCTTGCTGCCGTCCATGACCGAACCGCCACCGAGTGCCAGCACAAAATCACAGCCATGGGTACGCGCCATCCAGCCACCCGCGTTAACGGTCTCGCGCAGAGGGTTGGGCTCAATGCGATCGAACAGCTCATGCGCCACGCCGGCGCGATCGAGCTCGGCCTCCAAACGTCCCAGATATCCAAAGCGCTTGACCGAGTTGCCGCCGGTAGTAACGATGAGCGCTTTGGTGCCGGGTAGCTTCTGCGCGCCCAGTTCGCCCACCTTGCCCGCGCCAAACAGTACCTTGGTCGGTGCGAAAAACGAATAACCGTTCATACGCGATCTCCTTACTTATATATGTGTCGCGCTGCCGCCATTATAGCGACCGCTGCGAGCGATCATGCCGTCGACAAAGCGCTATCTCAGCTGTAATAATCGGCGTTTGCCCAGATAAAACCTGCCAAAATAAACCTGTCCCTTTTTGGTAGGTAGAATAACCCATAAGGTAAGTATGTTTCTGAGTTATTTCGTGTTGACCCGTCTGAGCGCAATAGGGTATAACTCTACTCAACCGCTAGGGATTTTATTGAGAAAGGTGTTCTACCATGAGCAAGAACCTCTCCCAGCAGGTCGTTCTCGACCGCCGCGGCTTTGTCGCCGCCACCTTCGCAACCGTCGCCGGCCTTGGTCTTGCCGGCTGCTCCGACACCAGCGCCGAGGCCGACAAGGGTTCCGCCGCCGGCTCCTCCAAGAGCTCCGAAGATACCGAGGCTTCCACCACGCTCGACGCCAAGGCATTCGACAAGCTCGTCGACAACGGCCCCAAGGCCGATGACGACGCCATCGCCGCCAGCGCTTGGGCTACCGCCGTCAAGGACGCCGGTGTCTTTAAGATCGGTGGCGTTCAGACCTCCACGCTCTTCTCCCTCCTTAACGAGAAGGACGGTCAGACCCGCGGCTTCGACGCCGGCATCGCGCGGCTCCTGTCCAACTACATTCTGGGCGAGAACAAGGTCGAGATCACGCAGGTGACCTCGGACACGCGCGAGTCCGTCCTGCAGAACGGCCAGGTCGACGCCGTCTTTGCCACCTACACCATCACCGATGAGCGCAAGAAGCTCGTCTCCTTCGCCGGCCCCTATTACTACACCCAGCAGGCCATCCTGGTACTCGCCGATAACGACGACATCAAGAGCGTCGACGACCTGGCCGACAAGAACGTTGCCGTCCAGTCCGGCTCCAACGGCCCCGCTATCCTGGAGGAGTTTGCCCCCAAGGCCAGCCAGCAGGAGTTCAAGACCGACGAGGAGGCACGTCAGGCACTCCAGCAGGGCCGCGTCGATGCCTACGTCATCGACAACAACATGCAGCAGAGCGCCCTGGTCCGCGAGCCCGGCAAGTACAAGATTGCCGGCAAGCCCTTCGGCAGCAAGGAGCCCTACGGCATCGGCCTGCCGCTCGATTCCGACGGTGTCGCCTTTGTCAACGACTTCCTTAAGAAGATCGAGGATGACGGCACCTGGACCGAGCTGTGGCAGATCTGCATCGGCGACCGCACGGGCGACACCAATGTTCCCGATCTGCCCGAGATCGGCGCCTAAGCTCAAAAGCTGGGCAAGAGCCGCTACGAAACCATACGGAAACGCACGATGCGCTTTATTGCGCTAAACTGTTTCCTCACTGAGTTGTCGGGGCTTCCGTACACACGGGAGCCCCTTTCCTTACCGGCGGGAGGTCCGCATGAGTCTCTCCGAGCTCTGGTCGCTCTATGGCCAGAACTATATCGACGCGCTGCTAGCAACCTGGGGCATGACGCTTGAGTCGTTTGCCATCGCCATGGTGCTGGCCGTCGCCGTCACCGTGATGCGCGTGTCGCCGCTCAAGCCGCTGCGCGTCTTTGGCGACCTGTATGTCCAGGTCTTCCGTAACATCCCCGGCATCGCGCTGCTCATTATCGTCGTCTACGCGCTGCCGCCGCTCAAGGTCGTCCTGCCCTACCGCACCTGCGTCATCGTCGCCACAGTGCTCTTGGGTTCTGCCTTTGGCTCCGAGAACTTTATGAGCGGCATCAACACCGTCGGTGTCGGCCAGGTGGAAGCTGCCCGCTCGCTGGGCATGAGCTTCAGCCGTATCCTCGCCAAGATCGTGATTCCGCAGGCGCTGCGCTCGAGCGTGCTGCCCATGACCAACCTCTTTATCGCCGTCATGCTCACCACCGCGCTCGGCAGTCAGGTGCCGCTTAAACCGCAGGAGCTCACCGGCGTGGTGAGCTACATCAACACGCGCTCGCTCGGCGGCGTCGCCGCGTTCTTTATCTCGGCGCTCGGCTACCTGGGCACGGCCTTTGTGGTGAGCCACATTGGCAACTATATCGATAAGAAGGTGAGGATCCTCCGATGAGCAAGCACTCTACCTCCGCGCTCACCATGCGCGATGCGCTCTACGAGGCTCCCGGCCCCAAGATGCGCGCCAAGATTCGCGTCGGCACCGCCATCTCACTTGTTGCCGTGGCCGCGCTCATCGCTCTGGTACTGCAGCGCTTTTATGTGACCGGCCAGCTTTCGGTCCATTACTGGTACTTCTTTACGCACCTCACCACCTGGAAGTTCCTGCTTGCCGGTTTTGAGGGCACGGTAAAGGTCGCGCTCACCGCCGGCGCCATCGCGCTGGTACTGGGCTTAGCCCTCATGCTCGGCCGTACCAGCGACATCAAGCCGCTGCAGCTGGTCTGCCGCGTGCTCACCGATTTCTTCCGTGGCGTGCCGAGCCTGCTGTTCATCTACTTCTTCTTTTTGGTGCTGCCTCAGTACAAGATTTCACTGCCGTCGTTTTGGATGCTCACGCTTCCCGTCGCGCTCGCTGCAGCCGGCGTACTTGCCGAGATCCTCCGCGCCGGCGTCAACGCCGTACCGCGTGGCCAGGTCGAGGCAGCCCAGGCGCTCGGCCTCTCCAAGGCCAAAATCACCTTTAAAATCGTGCTGCCCCAGGCGATTCGCTTTATCATCCCGTCGCTGATCTCGCAGCTCGTGGTGGTAGTCAAGGACACCACCGTTGCCTACGTGGTGAGCTACCCCGACCTCATGCAAAACGCCCGCGTGCTCATTACCAACTACGACGCCCTCGTGTCGGTCTACCTGGTTATCGCGGTCATCTACATCCTCATCAACGTCGCGATCAACAAGGCCGCTGTCTATGTTTCGCACAAGACCGGCGCGACCATCATCCGCTAACGCTTTACCATTTCGAGTCATAAGGAGCCGAGCACCATGGCACAGAGCACCTCTTCCACCGGCAATCAGCCGCTGATCGAGCTCAGACACGTCGATAAGCACTATGGCGATCTACACGTCCTCAACGACATCAATCTCTCGGTCGACCGCGGCGAGGTCGTCGTTGTGATTGGCCCCTCGGGCTCGGGCAAGTCGACCATGTGCCGCACCATCAACCGCCTGGAAACCATCGATTCGGGCGAGATCCTCATCGAGGGCGAGCCCCTGCCGCAAGAAGGCAAGGATCTTGCCCGCATGCGCGCCGAGCTAGGCATGGTGTTTCAGCAGTTCAACCTGTTCGCACATATGACCGTACTGCAGAACGTCATGCTGGGACCGGTCGATGTGCTGGGTGTCTCCAAGGACGAGGCCCGCGAGCGCGCCATGGACCTGCTGAGCCGCGTGGGCGTGGCCGAACAGGCCGATAAGGTGCCCGCACAGCTCTCGGGCGGCCAGCAGCAGCGCGTGGCCATCGCCCGTTCACTCGCCATGCAGCCCAAGGCCATGCTTTTTGACGAGCCCACGAGCGCCCTTGACCCCGAAATGATCAACGAGGTGCTCGAGGTCATGGTCCGTCTGGCCCAGCAGGGCATGACGATGATCGTCATCACGCACGAGATGAACTTCGCCCGCCGCGTGGCCGACCGCGTCGTGTTTATGGCCGACGGCCAGATCGTGGAGACCGGCACGCCCGACGAGTTCTTCGACCACCCCCAGACCAAGCGCGCCCAGGACTTCCTCAACTCCATCAAGGGCCACTAACCCAATTGCCATGTTCGCTCGCCAAGACCATCCAAACTCGAAAGTTACACCTATGATCGGAACTCGCACTTCATCGTCATACACCCCGCACGTCGACGTCGATCCCGCCGACCGCCCGCTCATCCTCGTCGCGCCGCGTTGGGAAGAGGCGAAGCCGTTTTTAAGCGAGACGCTCTCCCCCAACGAGGAAATCGCAAGTGTCTTTGTCGATGCCATCCTTGCCGCCGGCGGCCTGCCGCTGCAGATGTCCATCACCGAGGACATTGAGGTCATCCGCCATTACGTCGATATCGCCGACGGTATCGCTATTCCCGGCGGCCCGGATGTCAACCCCAAACGCTGGGGCGATGATCGACCCTACGACCCCACCCTCTGCTGCGAGATCCGCGATAGCTTTGAGTTTAAGCTGGTCGGCGAGGTGCTCCGCGCCAAAAAGCCGCTCTTTACCACCTGCCGCGGCACGCAGTTGCTCAATGTCGCCACTGGCGGCACCCTGTGCATGGACGTGCCGAGCCTGGGCGCTCGCGAGGGCCGCACACAGTGGCGCCATACCCACGTGCTCAACGATCCCGTGCACCCTGTCGAGGTCATGCCGGGCTCGCTGCTGGAGCGCGCGCTTGGCGGCCACAGACTGATCCAGACCAACTCAGCACATCACTGCTGCGTCGATCGTCTGGGTAAAAGCACGCGCTTGGTCGCCAAGGCAACCGACGGTGTTCCCGAGTGCATCGAGGTCGAAGGCCAACCATTCTGTCTAGGCGTGCAATGGCATCCCGAGTACACGTGGAAGACGCTCGAAACCGACTTTAACCTGTGGAAGTCGTTTGTCGAGGCGGCGGCAAAGGTAAAGCAGGCCCGCTAGCTCGCAAGCTACACAAGTTAAAGCCTCCTAAGCCAGGGGGGGGCGGACACCAGCTACGGTGCCCGCCCCCCCCTGTATTTGATATGCTCGGTATGATTATCCCTCACAAACAATCAGAGAAATCTCGACCGCAATCGGTCGACAGTAAAGCAAATGATAAAAACGCTTGCTACGTTTATGAGGCAGTCAATTAAAATCGAGATGCATTGACCATTCCCCAACGGGGTCACACCGCAAGTCCACATGAGCATCGAGGACGGAAGCGGAAGCATGGAATCGGCTCCGAGCTGTATGTAGATCGCTACGACGTTGACAAGCAACAACATGCCAATGGGACCGAAGCCAGACCCAAAATAAGAAACAACGATCACACTAGAAACCGTGTATGCCAGGCAGACGACACTGGTCAGAAGAAGTCGATAGCAAAATATATCTAGGTTGAAATACTGTTGTGCATCCGAAACGATCGCGCAGTTAAGACGGTACAAAACGACGCTCGACAGGACAAAGGCGCCCAAAAGGGCGAAAGAAGACAGCATCGCTCGCGCAACGATAGCGCATACACGCTTCCCTCCCCGAGCCTCCGACAACCCCCACGGTTCCTCAACAAAGCCCGAACTGACAAAGCACGGAACAATGCAAGCCGCGATGAACGGAAAGAACAATGCGTGAGCCAACGGGGCCACGTTGAACAGCAGACCGCGAAAAACCTCTGCATTACCAAATAGAAGGACATCCTCTGCCGATAGCCGAAGCGTCGGGTCTGGGAAAAAGCCCAAGAAACTGTTCTCACGGAGGCTACAGAACCACATCGGGAAAGAATTAAGCTGCAATACCACCATGTACGCATAAATTGCCAGGATTAAGGCGTATGCCCATTTGCTCACATGCTTCAATTCTGAATGGAGGAACCTTTTAATCTGACGAGCCATTGAGCACACCTCCGACATGACAGGTCACGAGAGTGTAAATCAATACCGATAGACAGCCGGCTGCCGCGCCATACCCCAGAAGCGTGAGCTGGCCCATATCGCTATACCCAAGGGCACATCCGACTCCAAGGTACGGCCCCGGAAGGAGGAAGATCCATCGCAAAGATGGTATAGGCGCCTGAAGGAAGGCTCCGTAGAGCGTCAAGCTCATGACAAATCCAATTATCACCGCAGCCCCGCTAAATACAGCGCTGCTTGTGATCCGATAGATGGTCACCGTCTCCAACGCAACCGATATCACCAATACGGCGTTGATTAACATCGCAGGCAAAAATGCAGCCAGCATTCCGTGCGTGCAGTTTTGTCCCCCACGTATTATGGCTATTGCAAGCAGAAGAAGGCAAAGCACGCTATATGCTGCGACAATCATTAAAGCAGACGAAAGCACGTGTGCCAGAGCCCCATTAAAGCGGGCGAGGCCTCTTGCCGAAGAAATTCGGTATCCCTCTTTATAGCCATGCTCCTGTAAAAGCACCAGACAAATGATGAGTGGGACGAACAGGGATGTACCGGCAAAAGCACTGCGCGCAAGGGACTCGTCAGGCGCAGAAGGGTCGATTACATTCCAGATGAAACCAATATCCTCCCCACAAACGCCATTGCCAAAGGCTAGCAACGTTGCTCCGTTATTTAGGATGACGCCAAAGAGAAGACCGAACGTCAACATAAGCGCAAGACCAAACTGCGCCGGGAACATTCTGTGCAAACGCATCAAATCTGCCCTTATGGGACGAATCGCCTGCTTCATAGCGAGACCGCCTTCATCAAGCGCCTGTAATACTCTTTTAGGGACGACGCCTCATCCCTTATGACATCCATCGATTCTTTTTTCAGCAGTTCACCGTCATGGATAAACACGCAACTTGTTGCAACCGATGCCAACTCATCCAAATCATGGCTAGAGATGAGCATGGTCTTGCCCTGCTCCCGATTCAATCGTCCGATAAGTGCCCATATATTCTCGATGCCCAGCGGGTCCAACCCATTTGCCGGCTCATCAAAAATAAGCAAGTCAGTGTCACCCAACAAAGCCGTAGCTATATCCAGCCGCCGTTTCATTCCCAGAGAAAAACTGCTCATGCTCTTTTTCTCTTCGACGTCCAGTCCAACCAGACTCAAAACGCGAGGAACCTCATGTTTCTCATCGAGCCCCCATTCCGCACATCGGATCTGAAGATTCTCAGCCGCACTGAGGGATTGGTATGCTCCGCAGGAATCTGGCACATAGCCGACACGCGTCCGCATCAGGCTCAGCTCTTTTTTCGACTTGCCTCCAAAGAGCTCCACGCTCCCCGACGATGGCTCGCAGAGGCCCAAGACGATTTTAATAAGCGTGCTTTTGCCCGCACCGTTTGCACCAACAAGGGCACAGAGCTCAGACTGATGCACCTCGAAGGAAACGTCATGCAAAACGCGCCGCTTCCCATAGCGCTTCGACACCTTTGATAGCTTTACCGCTGGTGCGCTCATAGTCCACCCATTCTGCTAGATAACAAAACCGCTGTTGCCAGACTGTCGTCTGGCAACAGCCACAACTGCTAGGAATAAACACCGCAGTAGTTTTTACTGCAGTTCTTGGTGCAGACGCGTGCTCCACAGAATTTTTTGCAGTAACCGTTGCACCCACCACCGGGGTCCACATAGCTCGGCTTTACTATCCAGCTCATATCGTTCCTCCTTTCTCTTATCGAATTTACTTCTAGTTATTGTTTGCCGATAGCTTGAATTTGTCAAGATAATTTCAAAAGAAAGGACCTACGTTAAACACGGGTCCCATCGCACTGATATTTCGTTTTTAGCTGTTCGCTTTACGCTACTCGTCGCTCAAATCGACGGCGAAGACTGATGTCGGAAGCGACGCCTCGTTGCCTCCGCCGTCCCGCATCTGCCTCACGACATTTTTTGCGCGCTCGACAATAAGCTCCTCGAGCTCCTCCTCGCTCACACGCTGAATAATATCTCCCGGCTGACAATCAAGTTCATCACAGATATCGAGAAGCGTCTTGAGGCGAATGGCTTTAATTTTTCCGTTTCTTAGCTTTGAAATATTAGCCGGAGTATGCCCCGTCGCCCGAATCAGATCGGCGCTGGTCTTTCCGGTCTTAAGCAGCTGTGTCTCGAGCTCGATGATGAGATAGCTCATGTTTCCTCCCTACACAAGCTCATCAGACTGCTCTTGGAGCAGCGAGGCATAACTCCAGATCGCCGAGATAAATAAACAGACGACCGCGCCGATAAACGACCCCGCATCCAAGGTAACACCTTGGCAAATCGCAACAACGAAGGAATGAGGCACGATGTAAAGCTCCAGTCCGCCAATGGTGAGATCGACCGATTCATAGGCATCAACAAGCGAAACCGCGGCGTTAACAGCAAAGGCAAGTGCAAGAACACGGATAAGCCGCACATGCGCCTTGGTAAAGGGCGATACGCCCCGCGAGATGTTACGGCTGATTCCGCACAAAACGACAAGCGAAACACCCGCGACAAGCGCCATGCACAGTCCGCTTGGGATAACGATGCGCCCGCCATCGAGAAGCGTCACGACACCGAAAGAATCGACGGAAGCAACGTTTGCAATCGCATACCAGATCACGTAAACAACCAACGCGGCAAAAGCGACGAGCATTCCCGCAAAAACGACCGTCATGCAAAAACCGAGCTTCCTGATATTTTCGCGCGCCTTGGTCATGCGCTGAACGCTGTTGGACATACACTCACCCTCATTGAACCTATCGTTATCGGAATAGTTTATCGAACAACGATATGGATTGCATGCGGAAAGCCCCGCCAGTGCGCATAGCCCACTCACTAATCAGAATGGGTGAGAGTGGATTTTTGGACACGTATCGAACGAGAGTGGATAATCTCCCACTTTGAGGCCGCCACCGGGCCTAAAACGGGAGATTATCCACTCTCATAGTCATTGGGGACGCCCTTTTATGTCTACATCAACGGACTCTGGGCGACACAAGGCCTGCAAGCTCTTATTCAGCCGCCTCGCGCAGGGCCGACATCGTAGCCGCATATTGCTGTTGCAGCGCATGCATTCCCTCGCGAGCGCCGTCAACGGCATCGGCGCCGCGCAGCGCTTCGGTCACCACGACCGCCGGCTCGTACAGATTATCGAATCCCAGGTTCTGGCTCACGCCCTTGAGCGTATGCACCGCCATAAACGCTTCCTTGGCATCTCCTGCCGCCATGGCAGCTTCCAGCTTGTCCATGCTCTCGTCATCCAAAAACTTGAGGGCAAAGCGGGCAAGCATTTCCTCGCCCATCAGCCGAGCGCACGCGTCATCATAATTAGCGCCGATCTTCTCATACGCCTCACGCATGGAAATCATGGGTTAAAAACTCCTTTGGTCAAACTAAATCGTGGGAAACGCAACGACGTCGGCGGGGCGTGCCAACGTCTCGGCAATTTGGTCTTGCACCTCGAGCAGGCAATCGAGCAGCAGCGGGTTAAAGGTGCCGCACTTACCGTCCAGGATCATCTGGATCGCCTTCTCGTGCGGGATAGCGTCCTTGTACACGCGCACGCTCGTCAGGGCATCGTACACGTCAGCCACCGAAACCACCTGTGCGGCGATGGGAATTTCGTCGCCCTTAAGGCCATCGGGATAACCCTTGCCGTCCCAGCGCTCGTGATGCCAACGCGCAATCTGGTACGCATATTCCATAAGCGCATTGCCGGCGTGATGGCTACCCAGTTCAAGCAGCATGTCGGCGCCGATCGTGGTATGCGTCTTCATAATCTCGAACTCCTCGGGCGTAAGGCGTCCGGGCTTGTTGAGGATCGCATCGTCAATCGACATCTTGCCGATATCGTGCAGCGCCGAAGCCAGGGCGATCGTGGAGCGTTCCTCATTGTCGAGGGAGATCGTGCCGCTACGCTGGACCAGACAGCCAAGCAGCAGCTCGGTCAGCTTTTCGATGTTCGTAACGTGCCTGCCGCTCTCGCCGTTGCGAAGCTCCATGACGCCGGCCATGATGTCGATGAGCATGCGGCTGTTCTTGACGCGCTCGTTGTACTGCTGGGACAGCAGGTTCGTCAGGCGGCGCTGTTTGGCGTATAGGCGGATGGTGTTGCTTACACGGCGGCGCACGACACGGGAGTCAAACGGGCGGTTGATATAGTCCGAGGCGCCCAGCTCGTACGCGCGCAGAACCATATCATCGGAATCTTCGCTCGAAATCATGATGACAGGCAGATTATCGATACCCGTTCGGCGCGACAGATCGGCCAGCACCTCAAAGCCGCTTATGCCCGGCATGACAATGTCCAGCATCACGAGCGACAACTCATCGCCATAGCGGTCGACCATGTCGAGCGCTATACGACCGTTATCGGCCTCGAGGATGCAATACTCGTCCTTGAGCATCTCGCTGAGAATGGCTCGGTTCATCTCGGAGTCATCGATAATAAGCACCAAGGGCTTTTCGCTTTGGAAGGCCTCGATGGAATCGGCATCGGTCACGACCGTACCGGCTTTTGCCTTAGCGCGGCTCAATAACTGGGCAGCGCGGCCAACGCCCTCATCGACCGTCTCGCCATGAATGCGAACGCCACCAACACATGCCGTCAAGCTCACGTACTCATGGCCCGGAATAATCGTGGAACGAACGGCATCGGACACCTGATGCAGGCGACGGGTGAAGTCATCGGAGGGAATATTGGGCATGACAACCACAAACTTGTCGCAGCCATAGCGCACAAGCTCGTCAGTCGAACGGATTCCGCTGCGTATGGCTGTCGCCACAGCACCGAGCGCAAGGTCGCCGGCATGACGGCCACATGTATCGTTGAAGACCCTAAAATCATCAAGGTCGATCATCGCAACGCCGGCATTCATGCGGGCGCTTCGGAGCTTTTCCTCGTAATATCGGCGATTGCGCACATTCGTCAGCACGTCGGTGTAGACAAGGTCCTCTTCTGCAGCCTCTTGCTCATCAATCGGACGCACCATCAGCAGGACGTGAGGCTCGCCCTCGACCTTCAGAGGGCGCAGGCGAGCGCGGTACTCAGTGCCATCATTGAGCAGTTGCTCCGACACCTCATCGGAGTCTGCCAAAGCCTCAAGACTCGACTGGCGCAAACAAGGACACCGATCGCCGGCGAGCAGGCAGTTAGGCTCGCTCTTAATCTGATCGGCCGACAGCAAACGCACCACGGGGTAGGTCTTCGCGACGCGGGCGACCTCAGCGGCAGCCTCCTCGTCGGTTAGATTGACCTCGTGATTATTGAGCATATGGGGCCCTTTCGATAGTTTCGCATGGTAGCGGTGGGTTCCAAATGCTACAAGGGTAACACCTTGTCGATGCAGGTAAGTACGTGAATGCTGTTACATTTTTATGAGTTGGCAGGCGGCGCGATTGAAGTCGCAGACGTGAGGTTTTGAGCACATTTGTTAACACGGCCGAAACGTTTGCGGGTGAAGCCTGCTTTAGCCATTGCGGGTGTTAGAGCCCCAGGATGCCACGGACAGCCCGGGCAGCCGCTGCCGGGCGATCGCGCAGACCGTTATGCGCGCCCGGGATCGTCACGAGAAGACAATCGAGATATTCGGCAGCCGCTCGCGTACCAGCCTCACGGGGCGTGCCAATCGAGAGCTCGCCCAGGAGCACGGCGGCCACCGTTTTTGACGCGCGAACGCTATCCCAATCGGGAACGCAGGTCATAGTAATCCCGTATTCGTTTGCCATGAAACTGCGGCCGTTGCGCAGGGCATGCTTGGCTTCTGCTTCGGTCGTTCCAGGAGCCTCGGGGTCCAAGTCGCCGAGGGCTCCAAGGAAGGCCCGTAATGCCCTGGAGACCTTTCCCGCGGCGATCATCTCGAGCAAAACCGGGGCAGCGCCCAGACCGGCACCCTCATCCGTCACGGCGGGTTCATGCAGAATCGCACGCGAGATTATGGCGGGGTTTGCACGGAGAAGCTTCAGGGCCACCAACGTACCGGCACTGTGCGCGAGTACGTTTGCCGGAGCGCCAATATGCTCGATAACGGCCTGCAGGTCGGCGGCCTGGGCGGCGAGGTCGTAGCGTCCGTCCGCAGCGTCGCCGCTCTCGCCGCAACCGCGGCGGTCGTAGGCAATTACGCGGTAGTTGCGACTGAGCTCACAAGCGATGCCGTCGAAAAATGTGCCGTCGACACAAGCGCCGTGCACGCACACCAAGGCAGGAGCATCAGGCGACACAACCGGGCCGGCATATTCGCGACAGGCAATCGTGGTGCCCGCATTCTCGACCGTAAAATCCATGTTGTGCCCCCATCATCAATGCCCATCCGGCTGCACGTCAGTACGGCTGGATGGGCCCGTATTGCCTTACGCCTTGTTAACAGATTAACTTTACCCGACCCGAGGCTTTTCATGGCACGGCATCATGAGCGACGTGAAAAAACGAGACTTGTAAAGCAAGAGCCCGCACCTTGCTTTGGAGCCGATGCTATGCTTAGGCGCAATAGTCTTGAGGAGCATATGCCTATGTCTACGTTTTTGAATGTCAGCCCCATCTTTGGGCCCGTTCGCAGCCGTCGCCTTGGTCTCTCGCTCGGCGTCAACATGATGCCGGCCAGCGGCAAAATCTGCACGTTCGACTGCATCTACTGCGAAAACGGCCTCAACGCCGAGCGCCCCTGCCATGAGCCGTACAACACAGCTGCCGTGGTACTCGACGCGCTCGAGGCAAAGCTGCGCGAGATGGCAGCCGAGGGCGAGCTCCCCGATGTGATCACCTTCGCAGGCAACGGCGAGCCCACCGCCGCACCGGAGTTTCCGCAGGCCATCGCCGGCGCCGTCGCGCTGCGCGACGGGCTTGCCCCAAACTCCAAGATCGCCGTGCTCTCCAACGGCACGCGCGCCGACCGTCCCCAGGTACACGATGCGCTCATGATGGTCGACGACAACATTCTTAAGCTCGATACCGTCGACCCGGCGTTTATCCAGCTGCTCGACCAGCCTGTTGGCCCCTACGACGTCGAGCACCAGATCGAGACGTTCGCAAGCTTTGACGGTCACGTTATTATCCAGACGATCTTTTTGACCGGCGAGTATCAGGGTAAGCTCATCGACAACACCGGCGAGGAGTACGTTGCCCCCTGGCTCGCGGCGCTTGAGCGCATTCGCCCGCAGGAGGCGACCATCTACACGGTGGCGCGCGAGACACCGGTCGCCGGCCTTGCTAAAGCGGCGCCCGAGGTGCTCGACAAGATCGCCGCACGCGTGCGCGCCCTCGGCATCCCCTGCCAGGTGAGCTACTAGCAAAACCACGCAGCAGCTAGTGCCCGTCATCCCACTCCATCGGTTGCGGTGATATAGTTCCTGTTTATGCTGTTAAACCGCTTAAATCGGAACTATATCACCGCAACTTTTATGGACGCGTGGGTGGGCTATACTAGCTGCGGATGAAAGGAAGTTAGCCATGTATGACAAAGGACCCGTGCCCGGCCGCAACGACGCTTGCTGGTGCGGCAGCGGCAAGAAATACAAGAAATGCCATAGCGCCTTTGATGAGCGTCTCGAACGCTTGTGGGAAGAGGGCTGGGAGGTTCTGCCCCGCACGCTCTACAAGACGCCCGCCGATATCGAGGGCATCAAGCGCTCGGCCGCCATCAACGTGGGCGTGCTCGATTATGTGGGCGAGCATATCGCCGCAGGCATGACCACCAACCAGATCGACCAGATGATCTACGACTACACCGTCGAGCACGGCGGCACGCCAGCCGACCTCAACTACGAGGGCTACCCCAAGAGCGTGTGCACCTCGATCAACGACGTCGTCTGCCACGGCATCCCCTGCGATGCGGATGTGCTGCACGAGGGCGACATCATCAACGTGGACTGCTCCACGATCCTAGACGGCTACTTTAGCGACTCGAGCCGTATGTTCTGCATCGGCGAGGTCTCGGCCGAGCGCCAGCGCCTGGTCGACGTCACCCGCGCCAGCGTGGAGGCGGGTCTGGCGGCCGTCAAACCATGGCTACCGCTGTCCGTTATGGCCGAGGCCGTGCAAAAGACGGTCGAGGACGCCGGCTTTAGCGTGGTGCGCGAGTACGGTGGACACGGCATCGGTAAGGAGTTCCACGAGGACCCGTTTGTGGGCTTTACCACCGAGGCGCCCGATGTGGACACCATCATGGCCCCGGGTATGGTCTTTACCATCGAGCCCATGGTCAACGCCGGAGCGCCCGACATCAAGATTAGCAAGGGCGACGGCTGGTGCGTGCGCACCAAGGACGGCAGTGATTCGGCCCAGTGCGAGGTGCAGCTCGTGGTGACCGAAGATGGTTACGAGCTGCTGAGCTGGTAGCCGTGGATGCGCCGGATGCTGACGGGCACGCTCGTCTTGCATCCGGCGTTTTTGTTTGAACGTTTTGCCTGATATAACCTGCCAGAATAAACCTGTCCCTTTTTTGTAGGTTGAGCGGAGAGGACTGCTTGTGAACATCCTGGTTTTGTTGCCCGTCAACGACCGTCATCGCGCAATTCTTGAGTCGAGCGCTCCGGGCGAGGACTTTATCTACACAAGCGCCGACGCCATCACGCGTGAGCAGGTCGCCAACGCCGACGTGATCTTGGGCAACATAGACCCTGCTCTGCTTACCGCGTGCGAGCACCTCCAGCTGTTGCAACTGCAGACCGCGGGCTATGACGATTACTTGGCCGCCGGCACCGTGCCTGCTGACGCCAAGCTGTCTTGCTCGATCGGCGCCTACGGTCAGGCCGTAAGCGAGCACATGTTTGCCATGGTCCTTTCCATGATGAAGCGCCTGCCCGGTTATCACGACTTGCAGCGCGAGCATCGCTGGGAGGACTTGGGCCCGGTCACCTCGCTCAAAAATGCCAACGTGCTGGTGCTGGGCGCGGGCGATATCGGTGGCCACTTTGCCACGCTCTGCCGCAGCATGGGCGCACACGTCCGCGGCATCAAGCGCCATCCGCTCGTCTACCCCATTGTGTTTGAGGACATGGACGGCATGGACGCCCTGCCCGAGCGCCTGGCCGAGGCTGACATCGTCGCATCCTTTATGCCCAGCACACCCGAGACCCGCGGCCTGGCGAACGCCGAGTTCTTCGCCGCGATGAAACCGGGCGCCTTCTTTGCCAACGGCGGCCGCGGCGATCTTGTGGTCGCCGACGACTTGGTTGCCGCTCTGGAATCGGGACATCTCGCCGCCGCCGCGGTCGACGTCACCGACCCCGAGCCGCTGCCCGCGACAAGCCCGTTGTGGGATGCGCCCAACATGCTCATCACGCCGCACGTCTCCGGCTGGTTCCACTTGGAGGCTACGCTCAACAATGTGGTCGACATTGCCGCGGAGAACCTGCGTCACTTACAGGCCGGCGAGACCCTGCGCTGCTGGATCGAACATTAGGGTTCCGCCGTTCTAACGAACGGCGTAATGAGCCGACGCTGCGAGCACGCCGTTTGGCCAATCTGCCGTTCAATTTCAAAGGCGCGACCAGAAGGTCAGCGCCTTTTCATTTCACGGCACCTTGGCGCAAACGGCGGGCTCTCGCTGACTTTTGTTCAACCTGCGGCGCTTTGCTAGCGCGGCCTTACCTGTGGGCTCTCGCTGACTTTTGTTCGACCAGAGGGGTCTAGCGCTATTTAAGCGTTGTTAGATAGTTTCTTGCGTTTTCGACGTTCATTGCTGCGACGGGCGCATGCGAACAGAGCTTGACATCGTTGGTGACCAGTAGATCCGCCTGAGCGCGTATCGCTGCCGCAATGATTAAATCGTCTTCGTAATCGCTATGGAGCTCACGCTGCCTGCTCGCCATCCATATGTCGCTCAGGTCACAGGGCACTGGCGTGGCAAGCTGCGACAACACGCTAAGACAATCCCATGCAAGCGAAGTCGCTGCCATAGCGGCATCCTGGGAAAGCGAACCGTGCTCTCGCCGATACCATGCCTTATGTTCGCTTGAAATCAAATAGAACAGGTCTTTGGACGATGTCGCCGCATACAGCAAATCCACCTGCGCCGTGCATGCATCGCGTAAAAACTCAATCGCCACCGAACGACCACGTCGTGAGGGAATGAAGTAATCGAGCCACACGTTGGTGTCAACCAAGATGCGCTTTGGAGTCTCACTCATAGAGCCAGCTCATTTCCTCGCCATAGCGATCCGCATAGGCATTCCGTTTGAGCTCTTCGTCGTCCGATGGCCGGGCCTTGACCATATCGATTCCCGACTCACGGCAAGCGGTAGCGAACAGCTTCGACCCCTGATCTATGAGCTCGAGCTTACGTTTGGCGGCCTTTTCGTGCTCGCGCTGTTCCGCCCGGGCACGACTGGGCAGCAGGATATCCTCGAGCGCACCGGGGCGATCGGCCAGCGACGCCGCAAGCTGCCAGAGCGCTCGCACCGCTTGGCTCGGCGTCATACCGGCCCTGGAGAGAGCGGCGTCCCCGCTCCTTTTAAGATCGGCATCGAGACGTACGTTGATCTGAGCGGCTGTTGTGGTCATGGCCCCTCCTTAATACTTCAAAACTATCATAAAACTCTATGGTAGATACGTAAAGCATGTATAGCATTTACAAGCATTAGCCGTACTCTGTACACAAAAAGCCGCCGAGGCACACTGCACCTCGGCGGCTACGCATCACCGATCTAGTTCGGTTTCACCCCTTGCATTCGCCCAGATAAAACCTGCCAAAATGAACCTGTCCCTTTTTGGCAGGTTTTAGAGCTCCACGCTTTCGGCGCCGTTGATGGTCAGGTCGCGCTCGTAGAAGGCAGTGAGGGCGCGGATGGCGTACATCACGTCGCACACGCCGCCGGTCTCGTAGCTCGAGTGCATGGCAAGCTGCGGCAGGCCCACGTCCACGGCATGCATGCTCGCCTGCATATTGGACAGGTTACCGAGCGTGGAGCCACCGGCCGCATCGCTCTTGTTGGCGAAGGCCTGCGTGGGTACGTCGGCGTCATCGCAGATGGCTTGGAACACCGCGCGGCTAAAGGCATCGGTGCAGTAGTGCTGGTTAGCGGCTTCCTTGATGACGATGCCGCCGTTGAGCACCACCTGGTTGCGGGCATCACACTTCTCGGCATGGTTGGGGTGCACGGCATGCGCGTTGTCGCAGCTCACGAGCATCGATGCCGCAAGTGCACGATGGTACGACTCGTCGTCAAAGCCCAGCGACCCGTTGATGCGGCGCAGCGCGTCGGCCAAGAACGTCGACATGGCGCCCTGCTTGGTCTCGGAGCCAACCTCCTCATTATCAAAGCAGCAGAAGACCGAAACGTCGTGCGCGTTCTCGGCACCCAAAAATGCCTGAAGCGAGGTGTAGGCGCAGGCCAGGTCGTCGAGCTTGGGCGTCGAGATAAACTCGTCGGCCCAGCCCCAAATGCGCGCATCCTGACGATTGACCAGGAACAGGTCGCGGCCCAAGATCTGCTCGGGCTCAACGTCCAGCTCTTCGGCGATTAGGGCATCAAAGTCGCCCTGCTTAAGCTCGCCGGCGCTGATGAGCGGGCATAGGTCGACAGCTCGGTTGGGAGCAAAGCCCTCGTTGACGCCACGGTTCATATGGATGGCAAGGCTCGGGATGATGGCGACTTCGCGCTCGGTAGCGAGCAAGCGACTCTCAATACGGTCGCCCTCGCGTACCAGCACGCGGCCCGCGAGCGCCAGCGGGCGATCGAACCAAGTGTAGTCGATCATACCGCCGTAGGCCTCGGTGTTCAGGCGCAGCGTCTCGCCCGCGCCGTCAAGCTCGGGCACGGCCTTGACCTTAAACGTCGGCGAATCGCTGTGCGACGCCGTGAGCTGAAAATGATAGTCGCCGGCAACGCCGTCCTCGCCCCACGTCGCGGCCAGGTCCTCGCCCACCTTAAAGGCAACAACGCTCGAGGTGTTACGCTGCGTGTAATAGCGACCGCCCGGTTCGATGTCCCACGCCGCATTCTCGGGCAGGTAGGTAAAGCCCGCCTCGTCGAGTTCGGCCATAATGGTCGCTGCCGTATGGAACATGCTGGGGCACGCCTCGATAAAGTCGATAAGGTCGTTGGCGGCCTCGATATCGTCGGCCGTCACATGCGCGCGCTCGGGCGCTTCCTGATCCGTCATGCTCTCCCCTTTCGCTGGGCTGATGGTCCCCTCCAGCATACCCCCAACTGACCGGCCTGTCCGACAAATCGAATGCCAAACAAAGCCAGACGCTCCAAACAGAAAAGTCGATGCTCTTGCGTTACAGGCAAACGACAATTGAATTGACAAGTTAACCAGTGGTAATTTCTGGTATTTTTGTTTACTGCCTTTAACTTTTTGCGGTAAGCAACATGAGTTCTATGGCAGTTACCTATCATGTGCGACGCACATGACCACTGTCCATCCGGGTGCAACAGGAAAGGAGAGCAGCACCCAACGACCGATCGATAGAAAAGAGGTTCTATGCACAACGATAACGCTGTGCTGCGCAAGCTCAACACTGTGGGCAGCAATGCCTGCCGAGGCGCACTCATCGCCGCGATGACCGTCTCGATGATGCCTACCAGCGCTTTTGCCGCAGCAGCAACAACGGAGACCGGCTCCGAAGCTACCAACAACGCGCCGATCTCCGCCACCAGTGAGGAAACGAAGTCCCTCAGCTCCGAGTATAGCCTGAGTGCCGTCTCTGACGACGCCGCATCCTCCTCGACCAGCTACGATTTGACTAAAATCGCAGATGGTACGTATGAGGGCACGGCCACGGCCGACTCGAAGGACCCGCTCAATAAAGCTGGCGACGAATGGAACGCAGCTGATGGAAAGTATGACGTCAACGTCAGCGTAACCGTCAAGTCTGGCAAAATTGCCAAGGTCGAAGTCGCCGACTACAGTAGTTTGGGCGACGATGACTGGGACCGCATGGACAAGGCCGTTAACGGTTTTAGCAAAAAAGGCACGTCCTATAAGGGCATCGTCGAGCAAATCGAGACTGCCGGCAACACTACCTCAATCGATGCTGTTTCGACCGCCACGATCTCGTCCAACGCCATCAAGGCTGCCGTCGATAATGCCCTGCAAGCTGCCTATGACGAGCAGAATCCGTCGACCCCTGCGACCGACGAGTACACCTACGGTTACGCTGGCCTGACGTGGGCCGAGTATTGGGCTGGTGAAAACGTGCAGGCGGCAGGGTCCTCCGCTTCGTCGAGCGAGCTCGATTCCCGCAACGAGGCCGACAAGGGCGCTTTTGACGTGGTGACCCGTGCAACCTTTAACCACGGCCTGCATCGCGGCAGCTATCAGTGCACCGACGTGATCAAAACTGCCGAGGGCGTAAAAATTTACCCTTCGTATTATCCCGACAGCAAGTCCTTTGTTGATGTCGATGGCAACGTCTTTTCTATTGACAGCAAGGCTAAGACCGTGACGGCGGCCGACGGCACGGTGTACACCATGACGGGTCACGAGGTCACGGGACTCAAGTACGTTCCCGTCAAAATCAAGACCAGCGACCTCGAGGCTTTTAAGGCGAGTCACAGCTTTGTCGCCAATGGCGAGACGCTCGCCGGCGGCTACGGCGAAAATAACCTCCAGGCTTACTCCGGCCTGGTTGCGGACGTCGATGCCAACACCAACGGCATTAAGACCGTGACCAACAACAACGGAACCTTCAACTTCTCGGCCGCCGCCACCGGCACCGACTCGGGCATCGAGGGCCAGGAGCTCAAGACCGCCACGGATATCAAGCCCACGGTCAAGGAAGCGAGCGGCTCCTACGGCGAGTTCCTGCGCGTAGACCTCAACGGCAACTATGGCGACCTGGGCGCCAATATGCAAAGCGTCACCTGGACCTATTACGGCGACGACGCGACCTACACCAACGCCCTTGCCAGCTACGGCACCAAGTTCGCGGCCGACAACTGGATGCACAAGTCCATGGGCATTCAGCTGGGCCTCACTAAATCCGAGCGCTGCCAGCTGCCCGAGGGCACCAACGGCACCGGCAACTGGAAGCTCACCGTCCACGCCTTGGGCTACAACGATTACACCTACACCTTCCAGGCGACCGATGACAACATCGTGGGCGCCAAGGAGCCAGTGACCGACGCCACCAAGGCCCAGCTGCAGGAGCTCTACGACAAGGCGACGTCCCTCGATAAGTCCAAGTACACCGAGGACTCCTGGACCGCCTCGTCCATCGAGACCGAAACTGCCGAGACCAAGGACCTGCTCGCCAAGAAAAACCTAGGCGAAGCCGAGGCCGCCGAGCAGATCACTCACCTGCAGGGCGCGCTCGACGCGCTCGTGAGCCTGTATCCCCAGGCCGGCGACTACGTGCTCATGAACATCCCCTACGCCGATTTCTATGCCGCCGAGAGCAACAACGCCGGTACCGACATCGTGACCTCGGCTACGCTGCAGAAGACGCGCTCCAGCTTGGCGAGCGGCTCCTACCACGTCAATTCCGACGGTACGGATATCTCGGGCGCCACGTTTGCCGTCAAGGTGGGCGAAGGCGACATCGATTGGTCCAAGTTCACCCGCGTGACCGACAACAGCTCCGTTACGATCACCACCTCGATCAAGGGCAAGGAGTCCACGACAACCTACACGGGCAAGAACGCCCTGTTTGAGTCTGCGAGCTACTCTTACTACGTGCTGCCCGCCGGCGAGGTTCCGACCAATTACAAGGAGCTCACCTCCGATTCCGAGGGCAACCTGAGCTTTGGCGCTGTCGAGGGCAAGGAAACCACCGAACTTGCAAACGTCACCGCCGACTTTAAGACCTCCAGCAAGTACGGCGACTACGAGATTGACTTTAAGAACCTGCGCGAGCAGATGGTCGACGCCGACGGCAACCAGGCGACCGTATACGGTGCCGTGGTCAATGCCGCCGATGCGGACGGCACCACCGAGGGCTATGGCATGCGCACCGTCGAGAACATCTGGAAGGGCAAGGAGATTGCCTGGAGCTGCGGCCTGGTCAACGAGTCTCACGGCAGCCCGTTGAGCTCGCGGCACTACAAGTCCATGATGGGCAAGACCATCAAGAGTGTGACGTTCTACACCTCTACGGGCACCTACACCGTTGCCATGAACCAGTACGTCCCCGTCAAGGATGCCGACGCCGCCATCAAGGCCAAGGACGCCTCGCTTGACGGTGCCAACGCCACCGTCAATGCCGATGTCACCTTGCCTGAAGGCTTTGACGCCGCCTACCAGATTGACGGTCAGGATGTCGAGCCGCTCGCCAGCAACGCGCGCAGCTCCGTGTCCGTCACGTTTGACGCCTCGGCTCTTAAGCCCGGCAGCCACACGCTGACCGCCATCGACAAGAGTGGCAAGTTCGCCGATATCAGCACGGGCTTTACAGCAACCAGCTCCAAGCTCGTCGCAAGCTTTGACGCGGCAAACCTTAAGCTCATCGCCGCCAACGATGCCACGGACGAGGATCTTGCCAACTACCTCGCGAACATCTCCAAGGTCACTGTCAACGGTACCGAGTACAGCGCGCAGGGCCGCGGTGCGGTAAAGATCTTCAACGCCGACGGCTCGCTTAACCTGGCGGCCGCCAATCAGGATAAATCGCTGGTGTTCAATGCCAACGGCGACTACCAGATTGAGGTCGAGGCCACCGGCTACACCACCAACCTGCGCTTCACCTACACCAAGTCGGCCGACAAGACGGCACTCAACGCCGCAATTAAGGCCGCTGCCAAGTTGAGCAACGACCAGGGCACCTACACCGCCGCATCTTGGGCTGCGTTCCAGGACGCGCTGAGCGCTGCCCGGGGCGTTAACGAAAGCCCCGCGGCTTCCGACGACGAGGTTGCCAACGCCCTCTCGACGCTCCAGAACGCTCAGGCCGCGCTCGCCAAGGCCGCAACGACCGACCAGAAGACCGACCTTAAGGTCGAGATTGGCCGTGCCGATGCGCTGAACGAGTCCGACTACACCGCCGACTCCTGGAAGGCATACCAGTCCGCGCTGGCTGCAGCCCAATCCGTGCTTTCGAAGGACGACGCCTCTGCCGCCGACGTCGAGGCGGCAACGACTGCACTCAAGGCCGCCCGCGAGGCGCTCGCCAAGCCCAGCCAGAGCTCCAAGGGCAACTCCATGAGCACCACGACGACGACCACCGATACCAAGAAGGCCAATGCATCCAAGAAGGACGCAAGCGGCCTCCCCGGCACCGGTGATACCCAGATCGCCACGGTCGGCATCTTCGCCGGTATCGGCGCCGCCATCGCGGCCGCCGGCGTCGCCATCCGCCGCCGCATGCAGCACTAGCGCCTAAAACGCGCGCCACGCGCTCGCAACGCAAGCGCCCGCAGCCCCAACCAGGGCTGCGGGCCTTTTCTCATACTCGACCACGGGAGACCACCCACAAATGGACAACTACCAACCCAAGCACTCAAAAGCCAAGGCGCTCGGCCACGGCCTCGCCACGGCAGGCTTCATCGTGCCCTCGATCGCCGTGGGCGCAACCGTGGCCCTCGTGGTGTCCCAGTACACCCCGCTCGTGGCCAAGACGGTCGCCGCCACGCCCGCGCAAGAGGCCGCAGGCGCCGACCTCAAGACCGTCGACACCTCCAACGTCCAGAAGGAGACGGCAACGCCGGCAACCGAATCGCTCGACCCCTCGGCCTATGGTATGGACGCCGCAAACCTCAAGGACGGCACCTATGAAGGCACAGGTACCGGCTTTAGGGGCAGTATCACCGTGCGCGTGACCATCGCGGGCGGCAAGATCGTGGCAATCGACATAGTGTCGTCTGCAGACGACCCAGCCTACTTTGGGCGTGCCCGGGCGATCACCCAGTCGGTGATTAGCGCTCAGTCGACGTCGGTCGACACTATCTCGGGTGCCACGTATTCATCAAAAGGCCTGCTCATGGCCATCAAAAACGCACTGGTCAAGGCATCGGGCGGGCTTGCCGAGGCTGTTGCCCCCGCCCCTGCGGCCGGCGGCTCCTCCAATAAGCCCCACCACACCATCGACCCCTTCACGCCCGCCGGCGGCTACGCAGACGGCGTCTACACCGACTCCGCCTGGGGATACAGCGAGGACATGCCCGTCAGCGTGCGCGTGACCATCGCGAACGGCAAGATCGCCAACATAGAACTCGTGAACACGGGCGACACGCCCGAGTATTGGAGCCGCGCCTGGAACGCACTCCCCGGGCTCGTCATGCAAAAGCAAAGCGTCAATGTCGACACTGTGACAGGAGCCACGTATTCGAGCGAGGGCATCCTGGGCGCCATCCAGGGCTGCCTTAAGCAGGCCGCAGCCGGCACAAAGGACCCCGAGCCCGCGCCCGGCCCCGCGCCCAACCCGGACCCCTCGCCCGACACGCCAGACGAGGTCCACTACGCCGACGGCGACTTTACAGGCTACGCCCTCTGCAAAAACGAGGAGGACGACGAAGCCTTCAGCCCCTACTACGTCAAGCTCACCGTCACCGTTAAGGACGGCAAGGTTACCGGTATCCACGATATCGAGGGTGTAGGCGGCAAGCCTGACGAGAGCCTCTCCGACGCGCTTGATCCCTTTGACGAGGATAACGAGCCCTACCTCGATAACGCCATCGACGGCCGCACCTTCCGCGGTACCGTCTACACCGGCATCCCCGAGCAGCTGCTCGCGGGCACCGAGGCTGGCAAGATCGACGTGGTGGCGCGCGCCACCTACTCCAGCCGCGCCATCGCCAACGCCTACACCGACGCCCTCGCGCGCTCGGCCGCGGCTTATAAGGACGCGAACGACAGCAAAGGCGACAAGGCAGACGCTTCTGACAAGACAAACGCCCCCGATGAGCCTACGGCCAACCCGACCGCCGCAAACGGGGCCACCGAGGAGGCTGGCGCCCATGCGTAACCCGTTTGCCCTCCTTGGGCGCCACCTCTGGCGCAACCGCAATTTCTATCTCAAAGCCGTCAACGCCGCGGCCGTCGTCGCCATCGTGGCGGGCTACAGCAGCTGGGCCGCCCAGGCGGCAGAGGCCGACGCCCGCACCCAGGCGGAGGCTGTCCAGGCCGAGCGCTCGCAGACGCGCGGCGCCTACGACACCGACGGCACCTTCGAGGGCAGCGCCCAGGGCTACGGCGGCACTGTCACCTGCCGCGTGACCATCGAGAACGGATACATCGAAAGCGTCGAGGTCACGGACCACGCCGGCGAGACCCCCGCCTACTTTGCGCAGGCCGAGGGCCTCACGCAGACCATCTGCGATGCCCAGGGAACCAACGTCGACACCGTCTCGGGTGCCACGTTCTCGAGTGCCGGCATCCTAAACGCCGTCAACGCGGCGCTTGAGCAGAGCAACGCCGGAGGTACGCAGTAATGGCCAGGACTGCATCCACCAAGACCCGCGGCGCAAAGCGCCCCGCGGGAACCCTTGAGAGCCTGCGCAACGGCGCAAACGTCATCGCGCACCCCAAAAACAAGATGCAGGAGCGCCTGCGCCGACAGTACCTCCATCGCGGCGTGCGCTGGTGCGTACAGCTCGGCTTTCTCATCTGCTTCCCGGCCGCCTGGAACGCCGCCTTCAACGGCGTCAAGTACATCTTCACGCAGCTCGGGAGCCATGCACCCATCGAGCTCACCGGCTTTTTATCCCTGCTTTTGGCCCTCTTGGCCTTCATCTGCGTGTTCGGCCGTTTCTTCTGCGGCTTTGCCTGCGCCTTCGGTACGCTCGGCGATATCGTCTACGCGCTTGCAACCCCGCTGCGCCGGGCGCTCCGCCTTGAGGGCAAGGGCGCGCATCGGCTCCCTGCGGGCGTGCAGCACGCGCTCCAGCTCGTCAAGTACGCCGTCCTCGCGGGCATCTGCGCCCTCTGCATGATGGGCATCTGGCCCCAGGTCTCGGGCGCGAGCCCCTGGGTCGCCTTCGCCGGCATCACCGCGCGCTCGCTCGAGGACATCGCGCCCACGGCCTTTGCCGCACTTGGCGCGGTCATGGTTGGGATGGCCCTTGTCGAGCGTTTCTTCTGCCAGTTCCTCTGCCCCTTCGGCGCCATATTCTCGCTGCTGCCGGTGTTGCCGATCTCGCTTTTCAACCGCCGCCGCGAAAGCTGTGCGCGCGGTTGCAACCGCTGCCAGGACAGCTGCCCGGTACGCATCCACCCCGAGCGCGCCGACCTGCAATCGGGCGAGTGCATCGCCTGCGGGCGCTGCGCCGATGGCTGCCCCATGGCCAACGTGACGCTCGCCCGGCTCGACGGCTTTAAGCGCGATCAGGCAACCGACGATGCCAGCGAGCTCGCGCAGGGCAACACCCGCAAGCGCCCGCCCGCAGGGCCCGCCATTCTCGGGACCGAGGTTGCGCTCACGCTCGTCAAGGCTGCCATCCTCGCCGCGCTCTGCCACCTGCTCATGTAAGGGACGCGCACCCGCGGCCCGACGCCCCGTCAGCACCGAGTCGTGCAGGCGCAGGCTCATCCGTAACGCCACCGACCAGAAAGCTCGCCATGATCCAGACCCCCCACACCATCGACCGCCGCACGTTTATCGCCCTCGCAGGCGGGGCCCTCGTCTCTTGCGCCGGTGCACTTACCGGCTGCTCGGGCACGCAGGGCGGCTCGGGCTCTGCAGCCGCGTCCAAAGCGGGCTCCGCGGGCTCCGACAGCTCGCCCAAGGTGCAGAGCACGACGCTCTTTGTCTTCGACACTGTCGTGAATATCAGCGCCCAGTGCAGCAAAAAGGTCATGGACGAGGTCGCCGACCGCTGCACCTACTTTGAGAACAAGTTCTCGCGCACCGTGGAGGGCTCGGATATCTGGAACATCAACAATGCAGGCGGCAAGCCCGTGGAAGTCGCGCACGAGACCGCCGAGGTCATCGAGGCAGCCATCCGCTATGCCGAGGAGTCCGACGGGCTCTTTGACATCACCATCGGCGCCGTCTCGAGCCTCTGGGATTTTGACAACGAGGTCAAGCCCGCAGATGAGGACATCCAGGCGGCACTGCCCCATGTCGACTATCGCACCATCACGGTCGACGGTACCACCGTCACCCTCTCCGACCCCGAGGCCAAGCTCGACTTGGGTGGTATCGCCAAGGGCTACATCACCGACGACCTCGTGGCGCTCTTTAAGAAGCACGGCGTCGGAAATGCCTCCATCAGCCTGGGCGGCAACGTCTACGTGATGGGCAAGAGCTTTGACGGCGACGCCTGGAACGTGGGCGTGCAAGACCCCAACGGCGCGCAGGACGACGTGCTCGCCACCGTCAAGACGCGCAACCGCTCCCTTGTGACGAGCGGCCTCTATGAGCGCGGCTTTGAGCAGGACGGCACGTTCTACTACCACATCCTCGACCCCAAAACGGGCTACCCCGCCGCCACCGACCTCAAGAGCGCCTCGATTATGACCAAGAAATCCGTGCTTGGGGACGCCTACTCTACCATCCTGTTTTTGCTCGGGCACGACCGCGCCATGGAGCTCATCGAGAGCGACGACCGCTTTGAAGGCGGCGTTTTAGTCGATATGGACGATCGCGCCACCAAGAGCGACGGCTCGACGTTCAAGATCTTGCAGGACTAGGAGCCATGATGGTCAAGCGCAAAGGTGCGCGCGATGGGCGCGACAACAAAAGACTCAACCTCATCCTGGTTTTGGCGATAGCGGCCATCGCATGCGTCGGCTTGGTCGCCACGCGTCTGATGGGAGCAAACACGAACGCCGACACGGCCACAGTCGTTATCCGCGATGGAGAGCAAAACGTCTACGAGCTTCCTCTGAGCCAGAACACGACCAAGAGCGTTACGACCGACTTGGGAACCAACCTCATCGAAATCAAAGATGGACGCGTGCACGTCGAGAAGGCAGACTGTCCCAACCAGGATTGCGTGCACCAGGGCTGGATTGACGCTGCCGGGCAGCAAATTGTCTGCCTTCCGCACAAACTCACCGTCGATATCGTCGACGAGAGCGCCAAGACCACCTACGACGTAGTGGGGCGCTAATCCGTGGAGATGGTCGATATCGAGCACGCTCGCCGCCTGGCGCGCGTTTCGCTGTTGTGCGCCTGCGCATTGGTACTGTCCTATCTGGAGACCATGATTCCGCTGCCCGTCGCGGTGCCCGGCATTAAACTGGGCCTTGCCAACGTGGCCGTAGTCGTCGCGCTCTATACACTCGATGTCAAAAGCGCCGCCGCCGTTGCGCTCGTCAAGGTCTTTGCATCGGGCTTTTTGTTTGGTTCGCCCATGATGCTCGTCTATAGCCTGGGCGGCACGGTCCTCGCCTTTATCGGCATGGTCGCCCTTGCTGCCGTGCCGGGTGTTGGCTTGGTGCCCGTGAGCATGCTTGCCGCCGTGCTGCACAATGTAGGCCAGCTGGGCGTTGCCGCCATGGCGCTGCAGACCCCGGCAGTCTTTATCAATCTGGGCGTTCTGGGCGTCGCCGCCTGCGTCACCGGCGGCATTACGGGCGCGGTGGCAGAAGGTGCGCTCGCCGGTATTGAGCAAGCCGATGACACACGTCCCTCCGTCGATTGCGCTGCACTTGCCGCCAATATCGTGGCAGGAGAGCGCATCGCCTTTGTCGGCACCAACGGCAGTGGCAAAAGCACCTGTGCTCTCGAGCTTGCGGGGCTGCTCAAAGACGTGAACGGGCACGCTATGTGCGTGCAGGGCACCGTAGGCCTTGCTTTTCAGGATCCCGATAACCAGATCGTCGCTCCAATCGTGCGAGATGACATCGCCTTTGGACTCGAAAACCGCGGTGTCCCCCGCGACGAAATGCGTTCAGAAGTCTTGCAGGCACTCAACGAGCTTGGCATTGTCGAGCTTGAGCAACGCGATGTCGCCACGCTCTCGGGCGGCCAAAAACAACGCGTGGCGGCGTCGGGATTGGTTGCGCTCACCCCTTCGCTCATGATTTTTGACGAGACGACCGCCATGCTCGACGAGACCGCCCGCGAGGCCGTCAATGATCTCATCGATCATCTTTGCCAGCGCGATGTTGCCGTGATCCAGATCACGCAGTTGCTCGACGAGGTCGCGCGCGCCGACCGAGTCGCCGTCTTCGAGGCGGGCGCCATCGCATACCTGGGTACCGTGCAAGATCTTGCCGACCAGCGCGATCTGCTCATTCGATGCGGCCTGGAGGAACTGTGTCGTTAACTTGCTCAAACATAACCGTCCGCTATCCCGAAGCAGACGCCTGTACCCTATCTCGTGTTTCGTTGGAAATTAGGCCCGGCAGCGTGATCGGTATCGCAGGCACCTCTGGCTCCGGCAAGTCAACGCTGCTGCGTGTCCTTGCCGGAGCGCTTGCCGTGCAGGCGGGGTCTGTCGTGGCGGACGGCACCGCGCTTGGCACACACCCCACGGCGGATGAACTTCGTACGTACCGCAAAACCGTGGCACTCGTGCAGCAACGCCCCGAGCAGCAGTTTTTTGCCGCCACGGTCTTTGACGAGGTGGCGTTTGGCCCCCGCAATCTTGGACTGGACGAAGCCGAGGTCAAGCGACGCGTTGGCACATCGCTCGCCAGCGTCGGGTTTGATCTCGCCGCCATCGGCGACACAAGCCCCTTTGCCCATTCTGGCGGAGAGCAGCGCCGTATCGCCGTTGCCGATATGCTTGCACTCGAGACACCGTATTTGCTGCTCGACGAGCCCAGCGCTGGACTCGATCCCCGCGCCCACCGGCTGCTACTCGAGCGCTTGGCTCAACTCGCACGCCACGGCCGCGGCATTGTAATCGCCACGCACGATTCGCGTGTGCTGAGCATCTGCGACAAGGCCTTTCGGCTGCAGGACGGCATGCTGCTGCCGCAAAGTTCCGAGGGCATCCAGGTGACATCCGTTGGCGTGACGGCCGTACGTCCCGTGGAAACCGGACATACTCCGCCAGCGTCCAAGGCGGTCTCGTTTGGCATCTTTCGTCCGGGGTCAAGCCTCGTTCACCTGCTGCACCCCGCCACCAAGCTTGTATTCTGCATGCTCTTTATGATTGCCGGCTTTATCGCCCAGCAGCCCGGCGCCCTTGCCGCCGTCGCGCTCACCGCATTCGCCTCGCTCGCCGCAAGCGGCAGTTCGATGCGCCAGGCGCTTCGTGCCCTCAAGCCATTTCGCTGGCTTATGGGGTTTGTCCTGGTCTTCAACGCGCTCTTTACGGCATCGGGGACTCTGCTGTTGCAGGCGGGACCCGTGCAGATCACCTCGGGTGGTCTGCTCTTTGGCGCGCTCTGCGTGCTGCGTTTTGCCCTCATTATGCTGGGGACATCGACACTCATGGCGACCACCTCCCCCACCGCACTCGCCGATGGCGCCGCGGCGCTTCTGAGGCCCCTCGCCCGTTTTGGCCTGCGCACCGACGATGCCACCGTCGCCATACAGCTCACGCTTCGTTTTGTCCCCGTGCTTATCGAAGAGTTCAATCGTATCAAGGCCGCTCAGGAAGCGCGCTTGGCGCGCTTTGACAGTCCCTCGCCCCTGCAGCGTGCACGCGCCCTTGTCCCTGTCATAACACCTTTATTTAGCAGTGCGCTGCGCCGCTCCGACACGCTCGCGCTCGCTATGGTCAACCGCGAATATGGAACGCGCCCACCTGTCAGCAGAACCTGTCTGCGCGACTATCGCTTTAATCGGGCAGACCTTGCTGTTCTGACGCTCGGATGCTGCATCGTTGCGATTGCGCTACTCTAGGGCTCGGCATGCCATGCCACTCGCCGGAATGCGGCATATGACTTGCATGTCGTTTGCGATAATGCCTATATGAATGCTATGAGAGGAGTCCCCCATGAAACCTCGTCACCGCGCCTATTTGCTCGCTGCAGCAGCGGGTGTCGCCGTCGGCCTTGCCGCTGCCGCCGGCATCGTTTACCGCAAGCAAATCAAGTCCGCCGCGTCGCTCAAACGCTTGACCGGCTACGCGGATGGCTATGACCTGTACGCAATCGACATCGCCTACGACTACAATCTTGATCGCATCATCGCCGCTGGCGTGCGCGACGACCAGGCCTACATCGATGCCGTGGTGGCGCAGGTGCTGCCCGGTGTGCCGGCACATGTCCAGGCGCCCCAGTTTGCCTGCAGCGCTTTTGTCGCCGTAGATGCCGAAGGCCGCGTGCGTACCGGTCGCAATTACGACTTTAAGGACGACACCTCGGCGCTGCTGGTGCGCAATCACCCACGCGGCGGCTATGCCTCCATCGGGTTTGCCGCCCTTAACAACCTGGGCGATAACACTCCGCTTGACTCCGTCGCCGGACGCGCCGCCGCACTCATGGGCCCGTTTGCCCAGCTAGACGGTGTTAACGAATGCGGTGTGTCCATTGCCGTACTCACCCTGGATTCCAAGCCCTGTGACCAGGACACGCAGCGCCCCGTCATCAATACCTCGCTCGCCATCCGTCTGGTGCTCGACCGTGCCGCCACCACGCAAGAAGCTGTCGACCTGCTTTCCGCCTACGACATGCACGCCATGGCAGGACGCGATTACCACTTCTTTATAAACGACGCCGCCGGTGACGCGCGCGTAGTAGAGTGGGATCCGCGCGATCCGGACCGCGCTTTCAAAACGACTCCTGTAACCCAGGTTACAAACTTCTACGCCTGCTATGGCGACGAAGTGCTGCCTAACCAAAAGAATGGCGAGCTAGGCCATGGTAAAGAGCGCGCCGCCGCAATCGCCGATGTCCTCGACGCCCATACCGGCGCCCAAGACGAGGCAGTCGCTTGGAAGGCCCTGCGCGCCGCAGCGCAAGAGCCCAATCCGGAAGACATCACCAGCAACACGCAGTGGTCGGTCGTCTTTGACAATACCGAACCCGCAGCCGCCATCACGCTGCGCCGCCACTGGGGCGACGTCGACGCCTTCGCACTGTAAGGAGCCAGGCCCATCGACCTTACGCTCGCCTGACGTTGCTTACATTTCTATACGCTTGAGCTAACACGTTTTGCCCCCGTATCAACAGTGTGCGGGGGTAAACTTATGCGCATGTTATAACTTGCCCGGAAGGATTCATCATGCTCAGGATCGGTCTTCTTACCAGTGGCGGCGACTGCCAGGCGCTCAACGCCACCATGCGCGGCATCGTCAAAACGCTCATGACCAATAGCGAAGAGCCTATCGAGATCTATGGTTTTGAGGACGGCTACCAGGGCCTTATCTACAGCAGGTTCCGCGTCATGTCGCCCGCCGATTTTAGCGGCATCCTCACCCGCGGCGGCACCATCCTGGGCACGAGCCGCACACCGTTCAAGCGTCTGGACATTCCCGAGGCCGATGGCGTCGAGAAGGTGCCGGCGATGGTCCACACCTATCACAAGCTGCAGCTCGACTGCCTGTTTATGCTGGGAGGCAACGGCTCCACCAAGACCGCCAACCGCCTGCGCGAAGAGGGCCTCAACGTTATCGCCCTGCCCAAGACCATCGATAACGACACCTGGGGCACCGAGATGACCTTTGGCTTTACGAGCGCCATCGACGTCGCCACCAAGTGCATCGACGACATCCACACCACCGCTTCGAGCCACGGGCGCGTGTTCGTCATCGAAATCATGGGACACAAGGTCGGATGGATTCCGCTGTACGCCGGCGTCGCGGGCGGCGCGGACGTCATCCTGATCCCCGAGATCCCCTACGACATGGACCAGGTCATCAAGACCATCGAGCATCGCATGGAGACCGGCAGCCGCTTTACCATCGTGGCCGTCGCCGAGGGCGCCATCTCTAAGGAGGACGCGGCGCTGCCCAAGAAGGAGTACAAGAAAAAGCTCGCCGGACGTACGAGCCCGTCGATCGTCTACGACATCGCCAAGGAGATCGAGGCCAAGACCGGTCGCGAGACCCGCGTCGCCATCCCCGGTCACACGCAGCGCGGCGGTCAGCCCGACGCCCAGGACCGCATCTTTGCGACCCAGTGCGGCGTCGAGGCGGCACTCGGCTGCCTGCGTGGCGAGTTTGGCTACATGATTGCCCTACGCGACGGCAAGATGTGCCACATGCCGCTCGAGGAGGTCGCCGGCAAGCTCAAATATGTCGACCCCCAGAGCGATCTGGTGCGCGAGGCCAAAGCGTTGGGCATCAGCTTCGGCGACGAATAGCCTCGGCTGGAACCGCCCCCATCGGAGACCCTAGGGCTTACCTCCCAAATCGTCCTCGGACATGTCAGGACCCCGCCGTGCGCTTCGCGCGGCGGGGCCCTTCCGTCCTGCGGAAAGATTTGGGAGGTAAGCCCTGGGGTCTCCTGCGGTAACTGGGGAGGCCGAAGCTATTCGTCTTCTTGCTGCGGGTGCCTGGGGTAGAGTGCGGCGTGCATTTTTGGGAATATTCAGCATTCGGGGGCGCTTGCATACTGGATTTTGGGCGAAAGGCAGGCGCAATGGGCCGCATCCTGTAGAAAAACGAGCGGCTCTTGAGGCGTTGGAGTTCAGAATCAGGACTTTAAGCGCTGTATTATGCGCCCGCTCCCGCACCCGCGGACTCCGGGACGCTGAAAACTCCGGAATTTGCACGCCGCCCCCTGGGGTACCTGTGGGCAAAAAGCAACCGACCCGCCGAAATATGCAATCGGCGGGGCGATTTATGCAAAAAGGCGGTTGTGGTTGCGCATGTCGCTCAGCGTTCTTACCGGCAGATGCAGCGCCGCGCGTAGCTCTTAATATCTTCGGTAAAACCCTCAAGGTCATCGAGCGTAATCACGTTATCGGAAAGCAAGTTGGCTATCTCATAACGCATGGTGCTGCGGCGAATATCGTTTACCAGCACTCCTGAGGACAGCTTGTCCCTATTGATGCGCTCCTCTAACGCCCAAAATCTACTGGATGCTTCGCCGCCGCCGTTTAATATCTCGATGTACTGGTCAATGAGCATTTCCATATAGTTTTCTTGCCATTTTGGGAGCAGCTCCTTGAACAGCCTCCAGTCTTTTTCGGCTACCTCGCCCATATTTCCTCCGTTCGCCAAACAGGCTTAGCAATTTGATATTTATTCTATTCGGTTTTTCGCTCGCAGCCGTGAATGAGGGGGTCCTCGGTATTCGAGCTTGAGCTTGGATGAGCCGTGTGCCACAAAATGGGTCTATCTACTACGTTTACTGCCACACACTCGACCGTGGCGAAGATCGCAAAATAAAAACAGCAGGTAGAAGGCTTGCTGATTTTCAAAATAAGCGGGTATGGTCGACCCCGTCGAGTTCATCGTAGTAGATGGGCCCTTTTCGTGCGCGCGGTGAGTTAAATGCCAATTCCTGTGCCGGAATTGCCCGGTCCATTCGTAAGCTGTGGTGAAATGGGGCTGCTGGACGCTCCGAGGTTCTCAAACGGTCCGTATTTCACCGCAACTTTGAAGGGGTGAGCGGCGTTGGCTGGGTGATGCTGACGGCCAGAACGGCTTAAGCTTGCTTGCGGTGTTTCCATTGCTTTCGGCACCAGCGCATGAGTGCTTTTACAACTGGGATGGTGATGAGAATGACCCATGCAGGATGAGGCTGTCCCAAGCAGAACCACATATAGAGGAACCAAGCAATGGCGGCTGCCGGGTAGATGGCGTCGATAAGCTTGGATAGATGACGTCGGTCGATAAAGTCACCAAGCGCGTAGTAGACGGGAATCAAAAAGACGAGGAAGAGCCCCATAGCCCACGTGCCGTAGATAATGCCGAGCGCCAGATATGCAAGGGCGACAAGTGCAGGAAAGGGGAACTTGTTCCACGCGCGACCGAACTTGGTGTGGAAATGCTTGCCATGATGGTCGAGTTTGTCGTGCGCCTCCTTCCAGCTCGCAAACGTCTCGCCGTCGATGGTGACGGTGCCGTCGGCATTGGTATGCACGCTGTGCCCATCGTCCTCAAGCGTATCGACATGTATGCCACCCGGCCCAACATGGACCTCTTCGCCCTTGCGCTCGTTAGCCACATGGATACCATTCCAGCCAACATGGATCTCTTCACCCTTATCGGGATCAATAACGTGGATGCCGCGCGCGAGAGAAATATCGACAAATGGCTTATCGCCGCAATCAGCGTAATCAGCAGAAGCCTCGGTTTCTACGGCCTCGTCCGAATTATCCGCGTCGGGGCGGCTGTCCACCGAGTCGTCGGCATCGTGAGCCGCCTCCCCATATAGCAGCTCATCCAGCGACACGCCATACAGCGCGGCGAGTGCAATAAGGTTGTCGGTATCGGGCGAAGATTCGCTGCACTCCCATTTACTGACAGCCTGGCGGCTTACGCCCAGCCGGGCGGCAAGTGCCTCCTGAGAAAGCCCAGCAGCTTTGCGGCGATCGACGAGGCGCTGTGCCATCGCAAGATCCATGGTGGTTCCTTTCGTGTGGTGACCGTTGAAGAATGACCCGAGTATGTCGAGAACAGCCGGTAGCGACCACCATTTCTAGCTTGAATCTGCCCCAACCCTACCGCAACTACCGGTAGCAGCCCTCACGACCAGCAATTTCATGACAAATGTCAGTGCACGTAACGACAAAGAGCCCCCTCGATAAGTTGCGGTGAAATAGTTCCTGCTTGGCACGGCAGGGCCACAGAATAGGAACTATTCCACCGTAACTTACTATCAGGTAACGCGTCCATAACAAGAAGACGGATAGCCTCGGCCTCCCCAGTTACCGCAGGAGGCCCCAGGGCTTACCTCCCAAATCTTTCCGCAGGACGGAAGGGCCCCGCCGCGCGAAGCGCGCAGCGGGGCCCTGACATATCCGAGGACGATTTGAGGGGTAAGCCCTGGGACCTTCGATGGAAGCGGCTCCGACCGGAGCCAGTCGTTTCTCGCTGCGGGTGCCTGGGGTGGGGTGCGGCGTGCATTTTTGGGAATATTCAGCATTCGGGGGCGCTTGCATACTGGATTTTGGGCGAAAGGCGGGCGCCGCGGGCCGCATTCTGTAGAAAACGAGCGGTCCTCGAGGCGCTGGGGCCCAAGATCGGAGTCTTCGGCGCGGTTTTGCGCGCCCGTACCCGCTCCCGTGGACTCCGGGATGCTGAATATTCCGGAATTTGCACGGTGCCGACTGGGGTACCTGCAGGCAAAAGGCGACCGCCCCGCCAAAGTATTCATTCGGCGGGGCGGTTTATGCAAAACAGCGACTGTAGGTGCGCTAGCAGCTCGCTAGAACCTGAATCCCGGAACAGGTTACTCGGCGCTCTTGAGGGCGCCGACCATGTCGATCTTATTGAGGGTGCGATTGGTAGCGAGGTTGACGATGATCGTAAAGCCGAAGGAAAGCACCACGGCAAGCACGTAGCTCAGCGGCTCGACTTCGACGTCAAAGTACAATGACGGCATCTGCAAGATGTACGTAAAGCTCTCGGCCAGCGCACCGCCCAGCGGTACGCCCAGCGCGGCTCCGATCGCCGTAAGAATCAACGTCTCCTTGTTGACGTAATGGTGCACCTCGCCGCGGCGGAAACCGAGCACCTTGATAGTCGCCAGCTCGCGCTCGCGCTCCGAAATGTTGGTGTTGGACAGCGTAAACACCACCACAAACGACAGGCACGCCGCCATAAAGGTCACGAGCACCACGACAGAATTGATAATCGTAAAGTTCGCCTCGTAGTTCTGCCAATGTTCGGCCGTGCTCGAGATGGTGAGCCAACCGTCGCTCTTAATCTTCTTGCTAAACGCAATCTGGTCAGAAGATGAGCCCTTAAGCAGCACAAAGACGCCGTTAAGGCGCACGCTTCGACCGAACGCGCGCTCATAGGTGCCCTGCGTCATGTAAAGCGTGTTGCCCAGATAGTTAAGCGAAATGTCGCTGACTTTGACCTTGGCAACATTGAGCGACGAATCCTGGACGTGAGCCGTGTCGCCCGGCTTGATCCCCAGCACCAGCTGAGAGCTCTTGCTCAAATACACATCCCCGTCACGCAGGGCGAGCGGTTCTTTGGACTCATCCTCCAGGCGCACGTAATCGCCCAAGTCACCCGTGCGGTCATCGGGCACCACGATCAGCTGCACAGTCTCGCTCTTACCGCCAAACGTAAAGGTGACGTTGTCGGTCATAATCGGCAGGGTCGAGGTCACGGTCACGTTGGAATCATTGGCCGCGCTGCGTTCATCTAATGCCGCGCACGTCTGCGAAAAATCGTCGGGGTTGGCGACCGCAAGCAAGTCGTAGCGCGTGATGTGCCCGTACTGCTTGGGCGACAGCGCGACCGACGTATCGCGGATACCCATACCGCAAATCACAAGCGCCGTGCAGCCCGCAATGCCAAAGATGGTCATAAAGGCGCGCTTTTTGTAGCGGAACAGGTTGCGTGCAGCGACCTTGTTCAAAAAGCCCATGCGGTGCCAGATAAAGCCGATGCGCTCGAGCAGAATGCGCGAGCCGACGCGCGGGGCCTTGGGGCGCATGAGCGAGGCTGGGGTCTCGGCCATCTCGTGGCGGCAGGCGATAATCGTGGCGCCCACTACGCCCACGGCAAACAGCGCTACCGACACGAGTGATGACACGATGTCGTACGAAAGTAGCATCTGGGGCAGCGAGTACATGTCGTCGAACACCGTAAACAGGAACAGCGGCAGACCCACAAATCCAATGATATTGCCGAGCACGCCACCGATCAGACACGCCCACAGCGAGTAGTCCACATATTTGGACAGGATACGCCCGCGTGAATAACCGAGCGCCTTGTACAGGCCAATAAGCATGCGCTCCTCCTCGACCATGCGGGCGGCGGTGGTGAGGCTGATAAGCACGGCGACGATAAAGAAGATGAACGGGAACACCGTGGCGATGGCCTCGATCGAAGAACTATCGCTCTCGACGCTCGAGTAACTTGCGATATTGCCGCGGTCCTGGATGTACCAGGTGCATTCGCCCAGGTCAGAGAGCTCGGCGCGGGCATCGGCAAACTGCTGGTCGGCGGCGGCGCGGCGCTGGTCCAGGTCGGCTTGCGCCTGCGCACGCTCGTCGCTGCCCTCGGCCATGCGATTGATGTTGTCCTGCTCGATCCCAAAGACCATATTCGCCTGGCGCTCGGCCGCATCCAAGCTCGCCGGTGTGTCGACCGTCAGCTCCTGAGCGCGCGCCTTCTCACGTTCCTCGCGGATCTTCTCGATATTGCCCTTGACCTCATTGATCTTTGCCGAGTAGGCATCCGAATAGGAGTTGAGGCTCTTGGCTCCCTCGACGACCACGTGGACAGCGGAGTAGGAAGAAGATGTCGCGGCATCCTCGCTCACGTAGAACTTGTAGTCCGCAGTCGAAGCAGCGCGAAAGGCGTTGACCGTCGAGTCGGAGCTCACATCAGTGGGATCGAGGACCTCAGCCGTAATGGTGTAATCGCCCGCGGCAAATTGATCCTTGGCACTTTGGTTGGACGAGCTCGCGTCATTGGCGGCAAAGCTCACCGTATCGCCGATTTTCTTGCCCGAAGCCTTCAAAAAACGTGAGGTCACTGCCACTTCGCCCGAAGTCTCGGGCAGCTCGCCGCGTACTAGCACCGGTTGGTCAATATTCTCTTTGGAGAGGCTCTGTACGACGACACGCTCGCGCGTCGTACTCACGGCGGTATAGGCGGTCTCGGTATAGATGCCCTCGGCCGTCTCGACGCCATCGACCTCTTGGATCGCAGCAAGATCGTCATCGGTCAGACCATAGGTCGACTGCACGTTGATGTCATAGACATTCTGCTGGTCAAAGTAAGCGTCAACCGAATCGCACAGGTCCTCGCAGCCCGCCTTAAGGCCGCACATCACGCTCACGCCAAGCGCGGTGATGACCACGATGGATAAGAAGCGCTTAAGACTGCCTCGGATTGTGCGGTAGATGCCACGGCGAAACACCGTCGGCACCATATCGTTTGAGCTTTGGGCGGTGCGGTAGGTCGTAAAATCCTGCTCGCGCTCCGTGTTCTGCGCATCGCGGCGCTGGCTGTTTTGGCGGTCCTGGTCCATGGGCGCTACCACTCGATCGTCTCGATCGGCACGGGATTTTGCTGGACTGTCTCGCTCTCCACGCGGCCGCTCTTAAAGCGGATCAGGCGATCGGCCATGGGCGCCAGCGCAGAGTTGTGGGTGATGATAATGACCGTAATGCCTTGCTTGCGGCAAGTGTCCTGTAGCAGCTGCAAGATCTGCTTGCCAGTTTTGTAGTCGAGTGCACCCGTAGGCTCGTCGCACAAAAGCAGCTTGGGGTTCTTGGCCAGCGCGCGGGCGATGGATACGCGCTGCTGCTCGCCGCCCGAAAGCTGCGCCGGAAAGTTGCCCAGGCGCTCGCCCAGGCCAACCTGACGAAGCGTCTGTTCGGCATCGAGCGAATCAGGGCAGATCTGTGCCGCGAGTTCGACGTTCTCAAGCGCCGTCAGGTTAGGAACCAGATTGTAGAACTGGAAGACAAAGCCGACGTCGGCGCGGCGGTACTCCACGAGCTGCGCCTCGTTGGCGGAGCTCACGTCGCGCCCGTCCACCGTCACGGTGCCGGAGGTCGCCGTGTCCATGCCGCCCAAGATGTTGAGCGCCGTGGTTTTACCGGCGCCCGAAGCACCCAGAATGATGGCGAGCTCACCGCGCTCGACCGTAAAGCTCGCGCCGTCGAGCGCGTGGATGCGGGCGTCGCCTTCGCCGTATGCTTTGATGACGTCTTTGAATTCGATATAGGCCATCGATTAATTCCCATCTGGTCGGATAACTCTTTAGTATTACCCATTTCCCACCTACCAAAAAGGGACAGGTTTATTTTGGCAGGTTTTATATGGGGAAACGGCAGCTATAGATGAGGCGCCGGGGAGGCCGAGAAATCATCGACGGGGTCAGGCCGACCGCCAAGCACAACGCACGCATCTCAATCTGTCAGCCAAATCATTCGAACAGCTGTTCGTTTCTATGATATGATTCGACTATCTAAGCAGGCCAATACGCAGAAAGGCGGCCAACATGGCGTTCGACTTTAAGAAGGAATGCAAGGAGCTCTACAAACCTGCAAGCAAGCCGAGTATCGTAACTGTCCCGCCCATGAGCTACGTTGCCGTTCGCGGAAAGGGCGACCCAAATACCGAAGGTGGCGAGTATCAAAACGCCCTGCCGCTTCTTTACGGCATCGCCTATACCGTCAAGATGTCGAAGAAAGGCTCAAGGAGTATCGAGGGCTATTTCGACTTTGTGGTACCGCCGCTCGAGGGTTTCTGGTGGCAAGAGTCCCCAAGCGGCGACATCGATTATGTACACAAGGACAATTTCAACTTTATCTCGTGCATCCGCCTGCCTGATTTCGTCACCCGAGATGACTTTGACTGGGCAGTCGCGGAAGCCACGACCAAAAAGAAACTGGACTTTTCCGCCGTCGAACTGCTTAAAGTTGACGAGGGTCTCTGCGTTCAATGCATGCACACCGGGCCCTACGACAACGAACCGGCGACCGTAGACGCTATGCATGAATACACGACCGAGCTGGGCTATGTTCCCGACTTCTCAGACACCCGTTTACATCACGAAATCTATCTCTCCGATCCACGCAAATGCGCACCGGAGAAACTTAAGACCGTGGTTCGTCATCCTATCAAGCGCGCTGAATAGCGTGGGGCGTCATTTCACGCCTAGATTTTAAGCCAGCCAACCAGCCGCCTCCTAGGCCGTCCGGTAATTATCTTGACGCGGCCCGTCGCATCTTATAAGTTTGTTTTGCTAAAGCTGGAAAGCCTCTCAACGATGCGCAACTCCAGCTCTTTTTCTATCAAGAGAGCAAGTGTCAGAAAGCAAAATGTCAGAAAGCAGCGCATCGAGCAGGATTAAACGCCTGGTCAACACCTATAGCGGCCTCGTGCTTATGGGTGCCGTCGGAATCCCTATCGGCATCATCGTTGGCGTCATCTGTGCCCTTTTTGGTCGTGTGCTCCTGGCAATTGGCGCCTTCCGGGACTCGCACGTCGCGTTGCTGCTCCCCTTCCTCGCTCTTGCGGGCCTTGCCATCGTGTTTGCCTACCGCACCTGGGGCAAGGGCACCGACCGCGGCATGAGTCTGGTGTTCGACGTAGGCCACGGACGCGAGGACGCCATCTCCCCACGTTTGGTGCCGCTCATTATGCTGAGCACGTGGGCCACGCATCTCTTTGGCGGCAGTGCGGGACGCGAGGGCGTGGCCGTGCAGATCGGTGCAACCGTCTCGCATTGGATTGGCCGACGCCTGCCTTTCCGCGACCCCGGCAACACGTTTTTGCTTATCGGCATGGCCGCCGGCTTTGCCGGACTCTTCCGAACGCCCCTCGCCGCCACGGTCTTTGCCGTCGAGGTGCTGGTCGCCGGACGCATGGAATACCGCGCGCTGTTTCCCGCGCTTACGGCTTCACTTGCTGCAAGCATGACCTCCGGCGCTCTGGGACTCGAGAAGTTCGAGGTCGCCATTACCGCCTCGTATGCGCTCGACCTCCCCGGTCTTGGACGGCTGGCGCTGTCGGGCATCGCGTTCGGCATGGTCGGTGGAGCTTTTGCCTGGTGCCTTGCCCATGCCAAGACCCTTGCAGCGCGGCTGCTCCCCAACCCTTACATACGCGTTGCCGTTATGGGCCTTGCGCTGTCGGCGATTCTGTTCGTGCTGTGGCAGGGGCGATACTGCGGCCTTGGCACCAACCTGATATCGGCGGCGCTCAACGGTGACGGCAAGGTCGCCATCATGCCTTGGGACTGGGCGCTCAAATTCACACTCACCATCGCCACGCTTGCCGCAGGATATCAGGGTGGCGAGGTAACACCGCTGTTCTCCATCGGAGCCAGCCTGGGTTTCGCACTCGCCGGGATTCTCGGCATGCCCGTCGAGCTCTGCGCCGCGCTGGGATACGCCGCCGTCTTTGGCAGCGCCACCAACACGCTACTCGCGCCGATCCTCATTGGCTGCGAGGTCTTCGGTTTCGGTAATCTGCCGGCGTTCTTCATCGTCTGCGTTGTGGCATATCTGTTCAACATGGACAAATCGATCTACGCTCTGCAAAAGCGAGCGTAGAAAGATGTCCAAACAGGTTGTCTCAACCGGAAACGGCGTCCCGTTCTGAAGCCTCAAACTGGGATGCAGTTTCCGCTAGGCGCCCCAAGAGGAAAGTGCGTCCCGCTCCGCAGCGTCACGCCGGGACGTACCCTCAGCCCACAGCCTCCTCTGTCGACGTTTCCCCAGATAAAACCTGCCAAAATAAACCTGTCCCTTTTTGGCAGGTTTTAGAGGCGGACGGTGAAGGTGATCTGATGATCGTGGCCGGATACGGTGGCGGATCCGCCATGGGCTTCGGCGATGGCGCGCACGACGGATAGGCCCACGCCCGAGCCGCCCGTCTTGGAGTTGCGTGAGACATCTGCACGGTAGAAGCGGTCGAACAGCCGGTCCAGGTCGCCCTCGGGCAGCTCATCAACAGCATTCGATACGACAAGCTCGGCCGAGCCTTTGCCCGCACCGCGCGAAACGGCACGCAGGCTCAGCTCGATCACGCTGTCCTCGCTTGCGTAGCGTGTGGCATTGTCCAGCAGCAGCTCAACAACCTGTGCCACCGCCGCGGCATCGACATGGGCCCGCACACTGCTCGCGATCAACGTCGACAGCCGTTTGCCGTGCGAAACCGCCACCGATTCAAACGGCGCCGCAGCCTTGTCCACGGCCTCCGAAAGATCGATCGATGTCATGGTAAAGCCCGCCGAGCCCTCGTCCATGCGCGCCAAAAATACCAAACGCTCCGTGAGCGCCGTCAGCCGCGCGACCTGCTCGTGAATGCTCTGCGTCCACTCGCTCTCGCCGCTCTCAATCTCCTGCACCTCGTTCGCGGCATCGATCACAGCGAGCGGCGTCTTGATCTCGTGGCTTGCATCGGTAATAAAGCGCTTTTGCTTGCTGTAGCTCTCGACTATCGGTCGAATCACCGCGCCCGAGGCACCCGCCACAATTGCCAACACCGCCAGCCAGCCAATGCAACTGATTGCCACACTCGCGCTCAAAAACGAATGGAAACTTGCAAGCTCGCGCGAACAGTCCACGAACACATAGGTGGTCTCATCGTCTTGAACGTCGGTCGTATAGCGATAATTGCCAGAAAAACCCGAGACCCAACCCTTGGAATGCAACTTGGCGGCGATACTGGCGGCGCGCTTGGCACTCACCGCGGCAATGCGGGCCGTATTGACATCGGCAACCTGTCCGGCGTCAATCGTCACCGTAAAGTAGCGCGTGTCGAAGGGAGACTCCGCCGTCATGCCTTCGAAGTGTCTGATGCGAACGCCCGCTTGGCTATCGCCGGCATCCTTGCCATTAGCGGGCTCGGCTTTAGGCTCGTCCCCCCAATCGATACCGTCCTTGCCCGCCAGAATATAGTCCAGGCGAGCGTCGGCCATCTTGCAGACATGCGAATAATTGACGATGTTGATGCCGGCGATGATGAGCGTGAGCACCACGGTCACGGCGCCCATGGCAACGAGGATAAACTTTCGACGCAGGCGGCGGCCCAATGCGTCAACAGAATTAGCCCGCCCCTTACTACTCGAGGCGGCGTGAAACCACTCCGTCATGCGCTTGCACCACGCGCTCGCGCTCACGCTTATTCGCCTTCCTCGACAACCTCGAGCGAATAGCCCTGGTTGCGCGACGCGCGAATGGCAACGTTGGCACCAAGCGCCGTCAGCTTTTTGCGCAGGTACGAGATATAGACCCACACCACGTTGGCGCCTTCGGGCGCGTCCTCACCCCAAACCTCGAGCATCAGACGTTCAGTGGGCATGCGCGTGCCGGCGTTGCGCATAAAGAGTTCCATAAGCTGAAACTCGCGATTGGCCAGGTGCTCCTCGCCCAAGGGTCCCACAAGCGTGCAAGCCGCCGTGTCGAGGCGCACGTTACCCACGCTGAGCGTCGTGGCGTCAATTGCCATCGCGGCACGCGTCATGGCACGAATACGCGCAAGCAGTTCCTTGGCGGCAAACGGCTTGGTCAGGTAATCGTTGGCACCGGCATCCAGGCCCTCGACCTTATCGGACACCTCGCTTTTTGCCGTGAGCATGATGATGGGCAGTCGCTTTCCGGCGGCGCGTGTACGCTTGAGCACCTCGATGCCGTCCATGCCGGGCATCATGATGTCCAGGATTGCGGCGTCGTAATCGTTGGTGAGTAGATTCTCGAGCGCCGTCAAGCCGTCGAGGGCGGTGTCGACCTCGTAGTCGTTATGTTGAAGAATCGCGGTGAGGGCGCGGGAGAGACCAGGTTCGTCCTCGGCAAGCATCAGCTTCATAGTTGCTCCTTTGGCGCATGGCTCTACAGGTTTCGATACTGCCGATGATAGCGTACCGTCAACCGCCTTAGCGCAGCCTTAGCTGCTCAACCTGCGCGTTTTTAAATACGCAGGATGTGGCTTAGCCAAACTTAAGGCGCACGTGCCGAGCGCTTTGACGCATGCCGGGCGCGAAGGGACAGTGACTCGTCCTTTCACGGCGTCCTAGTTATGCAAAGTGCTCGAGCGTTACTCCTCGTACGCGCCCTCAAGCCGAAGCAGCCACTCCTTGCGGTCGAGGCCGCCGGCATATCCGTTGAGCGATCCGTCGGCCGCGACCACGCGATGGCACGGCACGATTATCGAAATGGGATTACGCGCAACCGCAGCCCCCACCGCGCGAGGAGATACAACGGGTGCCTCGTTTCCCGGCACATGATGTCGAGCCGCAACACGCTGGGCGATCTCGCCATACGTAGCGACCTCGCCACGCGGGATAGAAAGCAGCTCAAACCAAACCTCGCGCTGAAACGCCGTACCAATCAAATGCAACGGCGGCGTAAATCGAGGCTCCTGCCCCGCAAAATAGGCATTCAACCAAGCCCAAGAACGCTCAAGCACCGAAGAAGCCGCACCATTTGCCGGACTCACCGACGATATGCCACCAATACCGGAAACCGCGTCGGCGCCTTCAACATGTTCGGGGTCTTCTCGGAGAAGCGTGGAACCAAAGTGCTCCTGCCTCTCAAACCAAAGCCCCGTCAAACCGCGGCCATCAGCGGCAAGCAGGATTTCGCCCAAAGGCGAAGCAAACGTCGTCGTGACCACCAGCGGCTCCTTTCAAAACTCCGCAACATAATACCGCGAATTGTGCAGACAACCCCAATCGACCCCAAAGTCACCCAAGGCAGCAGGCGCGACAGCGCCGCAGCTGCCGCACGACCCCAAAGTCCCCGCAGGTAGCAGGCGCAACGCGCCGCAGCTGCCGGCCGCACTCCGCAGTCCCCCAAGGCGGCAGGCGCGAAGCGCCGGGGCCGCCGCCGGGACCAGGACCTGCAACGGCCGCGTGTCCCCACATCAGCCCAGCGGCCCCAACCAGCAACGGCCCCATCGCAGGCCGCTCGCAGCCGAGTCACCGCAGGCAGGGGCCGGGCTTAGTTTTCAGAACACTCCGCAGACCAGTGTGGCGCCTTGTCCGCGGCTCCGAAGGAGCAGGACAAGGCGCCACACATGGTCGAGGACGTTCTGAAAACTAAGCCCGGCCCCCGCCGGACAGGCCACACTACTCGCTGAGCAGCTTAGCGATCTGGACGGCGTTAGTTGCCGCGCCCTTACGGATTTGGTCGCCGCAGCACCAGAAGGTGATGCCGCGCGCAGCCTCGGGGTTCGAGATGTCGCGGCGCACGCGACCGACCCAGATCAGGTCCTGGTCGGACGTATCCATCGGCATGGGGAAGCGATCGTGCGCATCCTCGGCGCTCATATCGTCAACCAGCTTCACGCCCGGAGCGGCAGCCAGCGCGGCACGAGCCTCCTCGACCGTAATGTCGCGCTCAAACTCGAGCGTAATGCTCTCGGAATGCGAACGCAGCACCGGCACGCGCACGCAGGTGCAGTTCACGCGCAGCTCGGGCAGGTGCATAATCTTGCGGCCCTCGTTTTGCAGCTTCATTTCCTCGGAAGTAAAGCCTTCCTCCTTGACGCCGCCGATCTGCGGAATCAGGTTGCTCGCCAGCTGGGCGGCAAATGCACGCGGCTCGGGAATCTCCTCGCCGCGGCCCAGGGCGGCCAACTGAGCCTCGAGCTCGGCCATACCGGGAGCGCCGGCACCCGAAGCCGCCTGATACGTCGAGACGATCATGCGCTTTACGCCGGCGAGCTGATGCAGCGGCCACGTGGGAACCAGGCCGATGATGGTCGCGCAGTTGGGGTTGGCGATAAGGCCGTGATGCCACTTGATGTCGTCGGCGTTAATCTCGGGCACGACCAGCGGTACCTCGGGATCCATACGGAAGGCGTGGCTGTTGTCGACCACGACGGCGCCGCGCTTGACGGCTTCGGGCAGCAGCTCCTTGGCGATATCGTCGCCGGCAGCGCCGAGTACGATGTCGCAGCCCTCAAAGGCCTCGGGGCAAGCCTCCTCAATCACGATCTGCTCGCCGCGGAACTCAACGGTCTTGCCCGCAGAGCGCGCGCTCGCCAGCAGCTTGAGCTTACCGACCGGAAACTCCTGCTCGTTGAGGCACTCGAGCATCTGGGTGCCCACGGCTCCCGTCGCGCCCAAAATAGCAACCGTGTACTGTTTCATGCTTCCCCCTTTAAAGGTTGTGGCTATCGCCCGCACGCCAAGCAGGCCGGATATTCTTGCCCAGTTTATACAAGAACGGGGCGGATACAAAACCCGCCCCGTCGAAACGAAACCGAAACGAAACGCCCGGCAGTAGATTTTTGGCACTTGTCCCAAAAATGCACCGGGACGGCAGCTACTTGCGGAGCGCGGCCAGGGCGGGATCGACCGGCGCAGGAGCCTCCAGGTCAGAGACCTTCACAATGCCGTTCTCGTCGGAGAAGGCACGGTAAATGGTCTGAATCGCCAGGTCGAAGTCTTTCTCCTCGACACCAATAATGATGTTGATCTCGTCGCAGCTCTGCGAAATCATACGCACGCTCACGCCAGCCTGGCCAAGCATGCCAAACAGGTGGCCCGAGATACCTGCGCGGCCGCGCAGGTTACGGCCGACGGTCGCGATAAGTGCCAGACCCTCGACAACCTCGATCTCGAGCGGCTCGACCTCCTGCTGAATGTCGCCCACGAGTGAGTACAGCGAATCGTGCACGTCCTCTTCCTGCACCACGGCGCCAAAGCGGTCCACACCGGTGGGCATGTGTTCGACGGAGACGTCATAACGCTCGAACACCGAAAGCGCACGGCGCATAAAGCCAACGCGGGGCTTGGTACGGTCGCGGGCAACGTTGATGGCGACAAAGCCGCGCTTGCCGGTCACACCGGTAATGATGGGCTCTGCCTCACCCTCGTCAGCCGTCTCGCTAATGATGGTGCCGGGGTCCTGCGGCGCATTGGTGTTTTTGATGACCAGCGGAATGCCCGCCTCGCGTACGGGGAACACGGCCTCCTCGTGCAGGACGCTTGCGCCCATGTACGAAAGCTCGCGCAGCTCCTCGTAGGTAACGCGCGCAATGGGCTGAGCCTCGGGGACAATGCGCGGGTCAGCAGAGTAGAAGCCCGAGACGTCGGTCCAGTTCTCGTACAAGTCGGCACCAAGGCACTTGGCCAGGATCGAGCCGGAAATATCGCCGCCACCACGGTCGAGCAGCTTGATCTGCCCCTCACGCGTCGCGCCGTAGAAACCGGGCATAACAAAGCCGCCCTGCTGACCGTACTCCTGCACCAGCGCGGAGGTGCGGTTCATGCTGAGCGTACCGTCGTGATGGAACGCCACGACCGTCGCGGCATCCAGGAACGGCAGGCCCAGGTACTCGGCCATCAGACGAGCGGTAAAGTACTCGCCACGGCTTACGAGCTCCTCGGTGGAGTAGCCACCGGAGCGAGCACGCTCGGCAAAGGCCGCAAACTCTTCGCGGATGGGATAGGTGAGCCCCAGCTCGTCAGCAATATCAAAGTAGCGCTGGCCGATGTCCTCGAGCAGTTCCTCGCACGACACGTGGTACTTAACGTGTGCGTTGACCAAGTAGAGCAGGTCGGTCACCTTGGTGTCGCCCTTAAAGCGGCGACCGCAGGCAGAAACCACCACAAAACGGCGGGCCGGGTCGGCGTCGACAATGGCCTTAATCTTCTTGAAGTGTTCGGCGTCGGCGACCGACGAGCCGCCAAACTTGGCAATCTTAATCATGGGCTTGAGGTTACCTTTCTAAAAAGCCTCTGCGAACCTACTTTGCGCGCTCTGATACCATGGTTTCACCGATTGGGACCAAGGCATCCGAGGAGCAGTGTTATATGGGAACTTATCATAGTACACGAGGACGCACTTTATCGTGCTCAAGTAAGGTGGCAATCCGCACCGGCATCGCTCCCGACGGGGGTTTGTTTGTCTCGGACGAGCTCGGCACCCAGCAGGTCGATATCAGCTCGCTTGCAGATAAATCGTACTTTGAAATCGCTCAAGATGTGTTGGGAATGTTACTGAATGATTACACGGCCGAAGAAATTTTGGCGTGTGTCAATGAGGCATACCGCGGCACGTTCGCGAGCGAAGAGGTCACGCCGCTCGTCAAACTCGACGCCGCACCGGGCGCCGACGCCCCGCAAACCTATGTGATGGAGCTCTTTGGCGGCCCCACGAGCGCCTTTAAGGACGTCGCCCTGCAGATGCTCCCCCGCCTGATGGCCCGCACCTCTGCCAAGGACGGCGGCGCCGAGCGCATCATGATCGTCACCGCCACGTCGGGCGACACCGGCAAGGCAGCACTCGCCGGCTTTGCCGACGCTCCGGGCACGGGCATCACTGTCTTTTATCCCGAGGGCAAGGTCAGCCGCGTCCAGAACCTGCAGATGTCCACTCAGGAGGGCGACAACGTCGCTGTCTGCGGCATCCGCGGCAACTTTGACGACGCCCAGAGCGCCGTCAAGCGCATCTTTGCCGATAAGGAGCTTGCCGAGCGCCTGGAGGCCGCTGGCACGGTGCTTTCGAGCGCCAACTCCATCAATGTCGGTCGCCTGGTGCCGCAGGTCGTCTACTACTTTGCCGCCTATGCGCAGCTGCTGCGCGCCGGCGGTATCGAGGCTGGCGACGCCGTAGAGTTCTGCGTGCCCACCGGCAACTTTGGCGATATCTTGGCCGGCTACTACGCCAAGCGCATGGGTCTGCCCGTCGCCAAGCTCGTCGTGGCGAGCGACAAGAACAACGTGCTGGCCGACTTCCTGACCACCGGCGTTTACGACCGTAACCGCCCGTTCTTCACGACCATCTCGCCGTCGATGGACATCCTCATCAGCTCCAACCTGGAGCGCATGCTCTACTTCCTGTCCGATGGCGACTGCGAGCTCGTTGCCGGCCTTATGGAGCAGCTCGCTCAGACCGGTCGTTACGAGGTGCCCGCCGAGCTGCTGGCAAAGATTCAGAGCGTCTTTGGCTGCGGCTGGGCCAGCGAGGACGAGGTCCGCGCTGCCATCAAGACCTGCTGGGATGCGAACGGCTACGTGATCGATCCGCATACCGCCTGCGGCTATCACGTCTTTGAGCAGGTCGCTCCCGCCGAGGGCGCCAAGGCCCGCGTGCTGCTTTCGACCGCCAGCCCTTACAAGTTCCCACGCGCCTGCTGCGACGCCCTGGGGCTCAACGTTCCCGAGGATGATTTTGAGGCCATGCGCGTGCTCGAGCAGGCCACCAACACGGTCGCCCCGACCCAGCTCGCCGAACTCGAATCCAAACCCGTCCGCTTCGAAGACGTCTGCGACGTCGATGAGATGGCAAGCTACGTCGAGTCCGCAGCAAAAAAGATGGCTACCAACTAAACCCCTCATTAAGCGCCGGCGAAAGCCGGCGCACCTTCTTTCATCAGATAACCCCCGGGATGATGACGAACGCGCACAGCGTGCCTGGCTGTTTAGTTCGTCGCGAGTTCCGCACGCAAAGGAAAGCACTTAATGTGCTTTCCGTCTTGCGCAGGACTGCCCGAGCAGCGAACTAAACAGCCAGGCACGCCAGGAGGACTCACATGATCAAGATCACCGTCCCAGCAACAAGCGCCAACTTGGGCATCGGCTACGACACCCTCGGCATGGCCGTCAGCCTCTACTCGCACTTCACCTTCGAGCGCGCCGACAAGCTCACCATCACGGGCTGCCCCGAGGAATTCCAAAACGAGAACAACCTAGTCTACGTGAGCTTTGTCGATGCGCTTGCCGCATGGGGCGAGCCGGCTTTTCCCGTCGCCATCGACATTCAGACTGACGTTCCCGTCGCTCGCGGCCTGGGCTCCAGCTCCACCTGCGTTGTCGCCGGCATTATGGCCGCCGCCGCGCTGACGGGCCACACCGTCGACCGCGCCGAGCTCGTCCGCATTGCCACCGAGGTCGAGGGCCATCCCGATAACGTCGCCCCCGCCATCCTGGGCGGTGCCGTCTGCTCCTTTACGCCGACGGATTCGCTTCCCCAGTGCCTGCGCTACGAGGTGAGCGACAAACTGCGTTTTATTACTGTGATCCCGCCCTACGAGGTGCACACGAGCGAGGCGCGCAAGGTCGTGCCGCAGGAAATTCCGCTCTCCACCGCCGTGTGGCAGATGGGTCGCATCGCCGGCATGACGCGCGGCCTGGAGACCGGCGACCTGGACCTGATTGCCGCCGCCAACGACGACCGCATCCAGGAGCCCTATCGTCGCCGCCTCATCCCCGACTACAACGCTGTGCGCGACACCTGCCTTAACGGCGGTGCTAAGACCATCTGGATCAGCGGCTCGGGTTCGACCCTCATGGCCGTGACCGACGACACCATCGTCGCTAAGTTCCTGCAGGTCAAGCTGCGCGAGCAGTTCCCTAAGTGCGAGACGCATATTCTGACGTGCGACACAGAGGGCGCCCAGATCGAATACCTGTAGCGCCCTGCCTCATTGCTCCCACCGGTTCCCCTGGGGCTTCCCCTGAAAACGTCCTCGATCATGAATTGCCCCGTCGTGCGCTTCGCGCGACGGGGCAATTCGATCTGCGGATTGTTTTCAGGGGAAGCCCCAGGGGGACCTGCGCAGCCTCGACAGGATAATCGCATTCGCTGATTAATCTTGTGCCCCTACGGAGCAACGGACAGGGGGCCTTCGCGCTGCGGAAAGATTTGGGGGCAAAGCCCCGGGCCTCCCCTACGTTAACTTCGCTGGCGGCGGCTACAGGGACCTACGCTCTGGAAAGTCGCCGGGCTGTAATTTTTGCTTCTTGTTGATGAGAGCGCACTTTCCAGCTTCTTATTCGCCCTATAGCTCTGTTCTAATTTCTAATCGATAATCGATACGTCTCGTTATCTATTTATCTTCACTACTCAAAACGGCCCCAAGTTCATGCACAAGCGTCTCAACAGTAATTCCAAGTGCATCCGCATAGGCAAACTGTTCATAAACCCTAAGGCTGCGTTCCCCAGTCTCGACTTTTGAGATAAACGACTGAGGTACCCCCAGCTTCTTTGCAAGCTCAACCTGGGTAACCCTTTGCTCCCGACGAATCTGGGAGAGGCATTTTCCGCATGTCCTGTTAGCATCAACGTTCATGCCGTTTACGCTATATTCCATTTTGATATATCCCAAACTGGGATATATTTATGTCACCAGCCAAATCACTTGCCTCAGTTGTTCGCATCGCAAATTTAGAACGAGAAAGGAGCCTCGATAAACATGAATGACGAGATGAAGGAGCCCGCCGAGGAGCAAGCGCCCAGCGCATCCGATGAACGGAAACCGAATGTCGAAGGGGAACAGCTTTGCGATGGTGCTGACGACACCACCTCCCCTGAAAATCGGCCATCAAGTGAAGATGACGACGCACGCAAAAAAGAAGAAGACGTCTCACTTCTAACGCGAACCATTCATAAATTCGGCAGTAAAAAACGCGCGGCCATCGCTGCCGCTGTGGCAGTTGTCATCATCTTCAGTTTGCCTTTGCTGTTTCCTCAATTGTTTTGTAGCCACAAGCTATGGGCCAATGCAACCTGCACTAGCCCTCGTGTATGCAAAAGTTGCGGCAAAACCGAGGGAGAACCTCTCGGGCACGAATGGGAAGAAGCAACCTGCACGACTCCGAAGACCTGTCAACGTTGCGGCGAAACGAAAGGGAAGCCACTCGGACACCAACCAGGCTCATGGACTAAAGAAGTCGACTACGTAGATGCCACCTCGAAGGAGATACAAGAGTGCGACAGATGCGGTGAGGTCGTTAACACCCGCAATGAAAAGGAAATCACATCTTTTGTTGGCGACGGGATGTTTTCAATTTCACCTGAAGGCTTTATTGAACGACTTAACGAGGAATTCTCTGATCTCCCCAATTGCAGCAGCATGAAGGCGAGTTACGAGCTCGACGATAGCGGCATAGGGCTCGAACTTCAGATCAAAAACGGCTCAAAGATTGCCGGTATTGGAGGCTTCTTTTCGGACTCGAGTAACCAGCTGCTATTCAGCTATCTTGGATCCGAAAACTGCTTCAAAAACATAGTCATGTACTTCGAAAACTCCGACTATGCCGCGGCGACAGCATTGGCAACTATACAAGCAATCGATCCAACACTTTCGTTTTCAGACGCCAAGGAAGTTGGTGCTGCCTGCGTAGATACGCCAACTGTCAAAAATGGAATTACGTACGCAATCGCAGCTTCGAATGGAGAGTACTGGCTAAGCGCCCGAATTGAATAATTTCCTTCAATTGCTAAATTCAGACGCCTCTTACTCGCGACATATTAAAACTCAACCCCTGGCAGCATCGTCAATCGAAAATTGCCCCGCCGAGCACTTTAGCTTGGCGGGGCATTTCAATAAGAAAGCGGATTTAAATATCAACAAGGCCTGCACGCCCCAACGAGACAGCCGGCTTCGCTGCCCAAATTGCCCTTGATGAACCACAAGTTGAGCAATCAGTAGCTAGAGTCCCCTTTAGGCGGCGCTGGGTTCTTTGTATTCGAAGGCTGGTTCTAGGAGGTCTTCGATGTTGCAGTGGAGGGCTTTTGCCATATCCCTTACGGTTGTTACCGAGGCTTCGTTGATGTTTCGCTGGCGTTGCTCGTACATTTGGATTGAGCGGAGTGATACGCCCGATTCGTATGCCAGGTCTTGTTGGGTTTTCTTGAGTCTCTTTCTTGCTTGCGAAAGTTTGGTTTGACGAGGTGCCTTCTTTGCCATATCACAGACAAGGCGAGCCACACGCTCTTCCGATGCCTCGTGCCAGGGATAGTACAGATTGCGCAGTACGTCAAACGGAACGACATGCAGCAGATCTTCGAAAGACTCCCCCAAGCGCCACTGCAGATATGCCAATATCCAGCCCGTCCAGTATTCCGGTGTCTTCTCAAATCGATAGGTGCGATTTGGCATCGACCCGTTTTGATAGCCTGACCTTTCGGCGATAAGCGCGAACAGCTCAACGCCCGATTTTCCCGATACGACCCATGCGTTGCCGCGCTCAAACTCGCGAGCTACGCCGCTCAGGCAAAAGAGCTCAGCGACCTCGGACCCCTCCGCTCCATAGTCGTTAACGGCATAGTCAAAGCAATCGCCGAGGTTGTTCATTGCGTCCTCGAGATAGTAGACGGGATATGTCCTACTCGGCCCACAATCTGTTAACTCTTGGATCATCTAAATCAACCCTCCCTGCCATTAAATCCCTAATGTCGATACCTTCAGAATCGAACCCGTTGACCGTGTCCAAGTATTTGCGTCGAGCATTCTGCTCTCGCTCAAAACGCTTGGGATAAAACTCAGGCCCCGAAGCCTGCTTCCAATCGCAGAATCTAATCACCGAAAATGCGCGCTCGCTCATAAGAGCATATTGGATACCCAAATCACCCAAGCGCATGATACGTTGCAGCTGTCTGAGCGATATCATGCCGCTGACAAACTGTCTTGCAAACGAAAAATAGGAGTCATCAGCACGATAGCCCCGGATAACGTCATATGAAGAAATATCAATCAGACAGTTATCAAGTAGAAATCGAAGCCCTTCACGCGCCAATGGCGTCGAAACATTGAACTCTCTGTTGTTCGCCAGAATTGCAAGCCAATTGAGAATTGAAAACTCTCCAGACTCCAAATCCAAGACCGAAAGGCCATCTAAATCAATTTCATATCTATTGGCAACGCCATCAGACTCGGTCCGGCATGCCCATTCCATCGCCATTTCTTCATGTGGCGTGCAATAAAACCCGCGCCCATAGTCATTGAATTGTCTGCATTTATCCAACGACGGATGCTCGACAACAACCTCCGACCCGTGCCAGAGCTCCATATCGACCTCCAAACAAAAATATCACCCCAGTGATAGTTTACCAAGAACTATCACTGGGGTGATATAGATAGATGCAAACTATTGGCTGTCAGGAGCACCAACTAGAGACAAGCCTCAGCAATCCGCTTCTTCAGCTCATCGATACCCGTGCCGGTTTGGGAACTTGTGATGATCACGTTTTCGGCAGGGACGTTGAGCTGCTTTTTGATGGCTGCTGCCTGGCGGGCCTGCTGGGTGCGGCTGAGCTTGTCGGCTTTGGTGAGGCAGACGATAAAGTTGAACTCGTTGCCCTGCAGGTAGTCGATCATGTCATGATCGAGCTTGCTGGGGTCGTGACGAATGTCCACCAGCGAGACGACCAAGTTAAAGCTGCGCTCGGAGTCAAAGAAGTCGCCGATAAGCTCGGCCCAGCGGTCGCGCTCGGCCTTAGAACGACGGGCGAAACCATAGCCCGGCAGGTCGACGAAGTGCACGTCGTCGGCCTCGAAGAAATTGATGTTGCTTGTCTTGCCCGGTGTACTCGAAACCTTGACCAGGTTCTTGCGGCCAAAGAGCTTGTTCATAATCGACGACTTGCCCACATTGGAGCGACCGACAAAGCTCACTTCGGGGCAGGTGGACTCGGGAATCTGCGAAACCTTGCCGTAGCTGGCGACGAACTTGGCAAGCTGGTAGTTAATGGAATCGGCCATGGACACTCCTTGGTCGTAGGTTCTTACAAAAGAGCGCGCTATTGCGCAGCGGCAATGCGGCGGACGATATCGAGCGTGATGTTACTTGCGACACGCGCGTACTCGAACAGATCGAACTCTCGGTCGCAAATTGCATCGTACGCCTCGTCACAATTATCGCTGATAGCGCGCAGCACCAGGCAATCGACACCATTTTTGGTTGCGACATGGGCAATTGCCGCGCCCTCCATGCCGACACAATCGGCATGCGTCGCCTCGATAGCGTCGTTGCGCATGGCGGCGCCCGTCACAAAGCGGTTACCCGTGGCAATCGTGCCGACCAGGAACTGCTTGGTGCCCTCGTTCGAAGCGACTGCATTTGTCGAAGCGTCGACAAACCCACGCTCAGCAAGCACGTCGGCGGCAATATCGACCAGCGCGGGTGTCGAGCCAAACTCCTCGAGCCCCGGTGCGGACTCGGCGATAAGCGCGGTATCGGTATCCAGATAGCGTAGGCGTTTGCCAATGACCACGTCGTCGATATGGAGCTTGGGGTTCAAACCGCCCGCAATGCCCGAAAACACAACAGCCTGCGGAGCATACTTGCTAATGAGGTGCTGTGTTGCAGCGGCGGCGTTCACCGTGCCCATGCCCGCCGTTGTGGCGACAACTGTCAGACCGTCGAGCTCACCGCTCACAACGGTCAAGCCTGCCTCCCGCGCCTCGCAAACGTCGCTCAGCTCTTCCTTAATCTGCATGATCTCTTTTTCGAGCGCACCGATAATCGCGATGGTAGCCATACCATTCCCCAAACCTATACGAAATTCTCAACCACGGTATGGTACCAGCATTTTGTTTGACCTCGCCAAACGAACACGCTAAGCCAGTGCAGCTCGCGTATCAAACAGAGCCTTTGCAATCGCGGCCGTAACCTCGCTCGAGCGGTCGCTCCACGGCATCGATGTCATGACGCTCATGACATAGGTACGGCCATCGATGTCGATAAGGCCCGCATCGCATGTCGAATAGTAACCATCCTCGCTGACCCAACCCACCTTGTTGCACATCTTAAAGGGTAGTCAATTTGGGACGGGCTTGTTAGCCAATGGCCGACCTGAGCTCCGCACGGCGCTTTTTCATGCCGGCCATGACGGCGTTGCGCAGCTCGGGCATGCGCGCGGTATCCATCTGGGGCACGCCCTCGAGCTTATAGGGAATACCCAGCTGCTCGTACTTGACGACACCCATCGTGTGATACGGCAGCATTTCCAGGCCCACCACGTTGTGCCATGGAGCGATCAGGCGACCGAGCTTCTCGCATTCCTCCGCCGTATCGGTGATACCCGGCACCACCACGTGGCGAATAACAACCTTAATCTTGCGACGGGCAAGCTCATCGCCAAACGCCAGGATGCGCGCAGGATCGCAACCGGTCAGCTTTTTATGCTCAACCGGATCGGCATGCTTGATGTCGAGCAGCACCATATCGGTCTCGTTGAGAACAGCATCGAACTTCTCCGGATGCTTGGGATCAAATGCATAGCCACAGCTGTCTAGGCAGGTGTGTACGCGGCCATCGGGGTTGTTGTGCATTGCACGGAACAGGTCGGCCAAAAACTCGGGCTGCAGGAGCGGTTCGCCGCCCGAAACGGTAATGCCGCCGCTACGGTAGAACTCATGGTTGCTCTGGAACTCGTCCATGAGATGCTCGACGGCCACCATCGTGCCGCCGTTAACAGACCAGGTATCGGGATTGTGACAATACGCACAACGCATGGGGCAACCCTGAACAAACACTACAAAGCGGATGCCGGGACCGTCGACCGTTCCCATCGTCTCGATCGAATGCACGCGACCCAGGGCATACGCAGAGTCCTCGGGATGAGCATCCACACCCTCAAGCGTCATCTCAGCCATTCCCGCAACCTTGCCTCTCTTTGGTTTTTGTCAATTAAAATGCCAGAGCCATTCTAGCCCATACGCCTGATGGCGAAACGGTTTAGCGGTCAATTTGATCGTCCTATTTGACTCCACGCAAAAGCGGCGGGAAGGTTGTCACAACCCGCTCGCCGCCGAAGCAATAGAAATCGATAGACGCCAGGCCCTACGCCTTAAGCGTAAGCACCGCGCCAAAGGCGGTCGGGCCGCAGTGGCTCGAGATGACGCCGCCGACCTGAGTCCAGGTAACGTCCTTAAAGCCCAGGTCGTGCGCATAGACTTCCATATCGTCGCGCAGCTCCTCGGAAAGGCCCACTGAATACGCCAAACCAATGTGCGAGTAATCAATATCGCCCTTCGCAACCATGTGGTCAATAAAGGCACGGGCACATTTGAGCATAGAGCCGCGGAGCTTCTTGGTCGCCACGAATTTGCCACCCGTTACCTCAATGCAGGGCTTAATCTTGAGCAGATGGGCGCCAAGAAACGCGACGTTGGACAAGCGACCACCCGCCTTAAGGAAGGCAAGGTCCGTAGGAACAAAGCCCAGCAGCACGCGGTCCATCACCGAATTGGTAAAGGCGAAAATCTCGTCGACGGTAGCATCCGGATGGGCTTCGATATACTTGGCGGTCTCAACGGCGACAAGCGACTGGCCCACCGACACAAAGCGCGTATCCATGGAGAAGACGTAATCGCGGCCCTTTGCCGCAATCTTCGACGACTGATGCGAGCAGGTCGTAACCTCGGAATACGCAAGATGCAAAATGGTCGCGTCGGGCTGCTCGGCGTGAATGCGGTCGTACACATGCGCAAAATCCGCCGGCGAGCAACCGCTGGTCTTGGGCATCACGCCAAACTCGTTGCAGCGCGAGTAAATCTCAAGCGGGTCGATCGATCCGTCTTCGACGGTCTCGTCACCAATCGTGACATGCATGGGCACGCGCACGATGCCATAGCGTTCGCAGAGCTCCGGCGTCACATCCGAACCAGACTCAACCACGATTACGTACTTGCCCATTATCATCACAACCCATCTCGACGTTGGCTTTTGAATATGTGACGCACGTCCGCCGTCCTGCTGCAGAACGGCCTCCAAGCGCCAAAGAGACGCCGCCCCTTGCACACAACAAAGGACAGCGTCTCCCTGGAAAACTCCGTGCTTATCTGAGATTCTACACGGTTTATTAAGGAGTGTTACTTATTCCGCAAACGGTAGCTATACGCGATAAACGGTAGCAAGCAAGAATCCAGAACGCTCAACCCATTAGGAGAGTTCCGCCTAAAGGGTGACTACACAGGACCCCGCCGGGGCTGTTTGGGCTACCTCCCAAAATATTCCGCAAGACGCAAGAAGCCCTCGCCGCACGAAGTGCGCAGCGAGGGCTTCTTGCATGTCCGAGGACGTTTTGGGAGGTAGCCCAAACAGCCCCGGCGATCCTGCGGGAGTTAAACCCCTTTAGAACTTGTTGTGGAAGGTACGCGAAATGACCTCGTCCTGCTGCTCCTTGGTGAGCGTGTGGAAGTTCACGGCGTAGCCGGAAACGCGAATGGTCAGCTGCGGGTACTTCTCGGGGTGAGCCTGAGCGTCGAGCAGCGTCTCACGGTTGAAGACGTTGATGTTCAGGTGGTGGCCACCCTTCTCGGCGTAAGCGTCGAGCATGTGGACCAGGTTATCGGCCTGAGTCTCGGAAACTTCAGAAACCTTCATAATGTGTCTCCTTCGATCGATAGGCGCCGGCCGAAACCGGCGCGCTAATCAGTAATCGTTATTGTTAGTATAGCACTAACAATAGTTACTCGCCCAGCTGATCAAGGTCGATATCGCCAAAGAACACCTGGTCCTCCTTGCCGAGCGCACCCGGGATGATGGAGAAGGTGTTGGAGATGCCGTCCTGAGCATCGCGGAACGGGAGCTTGGAAACCGAAGACAGCGAAGCGATGGCGCCGTGGCTATCGCGCTTGTGCATGGGGTTAGCACCCGGGGCGAAGGGCTGGCCAGCCTTGCGGCCATCAGGCGTAGAACCGGTCTTCTTGCCGTACACGACGTTGGAGGTGATGGTCAGAACCGAGGTCGTGGGCACGGAGTTGCGGTAGGTGTCGTTCATGCGGATGTACTCCATGAACTGGTGCACAACGTCGTGAGCGATCTGGTCGACGCGGTCGTCGTCGTTACCGTACTTGGGGAACTCGCCCTCGGTCTCGAAGTCGACAATGATGCCGTTCTCGTCGCGGACGGGGTGGACCTTGGCGTACTTGATGGCGGACAGGGAGTCAGCCACGACGGAAAGGCCAGCAATGCCCGTAGCGAACCAGCGGTGCACGTGCTTGTCGTGCAGAGCCATCTGGATGCGCTCGTAGCAATACTTGTCGTGCATGTAGTGGATGATGTTCAGCGAGTTGACGTACACGCCAGCGAGCCACTTCATCATGTCGTTGTACTTGGCCACAACGTCGTCGTAATCGAGCGTATCGCCCTCGACGGCGCGATACTTGGGGCCGACCTGCTTCTTGGAGACCTCGTCAACACCGCCGTTGAGTGCGTACAGCAGGCACTTGGCCAGGTTGGCGCGGGCGCCGAAGAACTGCATCTCCTTGCCGATGCGCATGGAGGACACGCAGCAGGCAATGCCGTAGTCGTCGCCGTGGTAGACGCGCATGAGGTCGTCGTTCTCGTACTGAATCGAGGAGCTGGCGACAGAAGTCTTGGCGCAGAACTTCTTGAAGTTCTCGGGCAGACGGGTCGACCACAGAACGGTCATGTTGGGCTCGGGGCTGGTGCCCATGTTCTCGAGCGTGTGCAGATAGCGGTAGCTCATCTTGGTAACGAGCGTACGGCCGTCGACACCCATGCCGCCGATGGACTCGGTGACCCACTGCGGATCGCCGGTAAACAGGGCCTGGTACTCGGGGGTACGGGCAAACTTGACCATGCGGAGCTTCATGATGAAGTGATCCACGAACTCCTGGATCTGCTCCTCGGTGAAGGTACCGTTGGCAAGGTCGCGCTCAGCGTAGATGTCGATGAACGTGGAGGTACGGCCGATGGACATAGCGGCGCCGTTCTGCTCCTTGACGGAAGCGAGGTAGGCGAAGTACATCCACTGGATGGCCTCCTGCGTGTTGGTAGCAGGGTTGGAAATATCGAAACCATAGGTCTCGGCCATCATCTTGAGCTCGCCGAGGGCGCGGATCTGCTCCTGCAGCTCCTCACGGTCGCGGATGTTGTCGGCGGTCATGACCGTCGGGGTGGAAGCCTTCTGGGCCTCCTTGTCCTTGATCAGGTAGTCGACACCGTACAGGGCGACACGACGGTAGTCGCCGATGATGCGGCCGCGGCCATAGCCATCGGGCAGACCGGTGATGATGTGGGCCGAGCGGCAGGCGCGCATCTCGGGGGTGTAAACATCGAAGACGCCAGCGTTGTGGGTCTTGCGCTCGAAGGTGTAGCGCTCGACAACGTTCTCGTCGACCTTATAGCCGTGCTGGCTGGCAGCCTGGCAAGCGATGCGGATGCCACCGTTGACGTGCAGCGCGCGCTTGAGCGGCTTGTCAGTCTGGAGACCGACGATGGTCTCCTTCTCGCGGTGGGCGTTATCGATGTAGCCAGCGGGGTGGCTCACGATACCCGTAACGGTCTTGGTGTCCATATCGAGGACACCGCCCTGCTCGCGCTCCTTAAGCAGCAGGTCGAGAACCTCGCCCCACAGCTCCTTGGTACGCTCGGTCGGGCCGGCGAGGAACGACTCGTCGCCCTCGTAGGGGGTGTAGTTCTTCTGGATGAAGTCTCGGACGTCAACTTCTCCCGTCCAGATGCCTTCCTTGAAGCCTTCCCATGCCTCCTGCATTGTGTAACCACGCTCCTAGTTACGTGTAATGCGGCGCTCTCTCACACCGCTGCTTATTGAATTCTTGAATTATCGGCTTGCACTACCGGCTTCTTCCGTTCTTCACCACACGTTGGTACAGGGAAAACGTATGTCCACCTTGGAACTGCAACCCAAAAACCCAAGATTTCACCCGTTTGAGAAGGATAACATAGCGACCCTCTCCATCTGGGCTGTTATATGTTTCTTTTTTTATACCATTAGTGCGTTTTTAACAAATCCGCAGGAAATGCGAGCGCGAACAACTACCGTTCACCGATTTGTTTGGTATTTTTCCTTGCCTTTGCACGACGTTCACTCTAGCTGTTATGCCAGTTTTAGCAGGGTAAAGTGTCCCAGAGACCCCGCAGAAACTGCAGGGCGGCCACGGGATTTCCCCCGGGACCGCCCTGTGGCATGGTTAGTTATTTAGCTTTGATTGCCGCTTGGCATTAGGCGGCTGCGGCGGCCTTGTCGGTCGTTGCCTTGCTGTGGCCCTGACCCTCAAAATGCTTGTAGCACCAGCTGGTGACCAGCGGGGTCAAAATAGCCGTAACGATTGCGCAGGCAGCGACCTGTGCCGTGGCCGTTGCGAGCACCGCACCGCCGTACATGGCCCCGTTGACGCTTGCCATGGCAGCAGGCGTGGCCACATTGGCTCCGGCGCAGCTCGAAATGGCCGCACCTGCGACACCTGTACCGCCCGTGAGCTTATCGACCGCGATGACGGGAATTGCAAAGACCACCGAGCAGATCACGCCGAGCAGAATACCGGGAAGACCGCCATTAATGAGCTGGCCAAAAGTCATGGTCGAGCCCATGGCAAAGAAGACGAGCACGATGACGGCGGAAAGTGCCGGTGCCATCATCTTCTTAAAGCTGGGGAAGAGGTTGCCCAGAATAATGCCGACGACGATCGGCAGGATGGCACCCACGAGCGACCAGCCGATCGGGGCCTGGCCGGCAGCGCCGAGCACGATCATCGTGACCGGAGGGCCGACAACCAGCGTGGTGATTGCGACGGCACCACGTTCGGCCTCATTGCCCATGGTGCCCATCAGTCCAGCGTACATAGCGTTGTTCGCACCCGTGCAAGCGGCCAGCATCACCATGGCCGAGATACCAAACAGGTTGTCGTTGAACACATAAAGGATGAGCAGCGACACGGCAACGACCACGATCTGCTTGACGGCGATGATGATGGCGCCGCGGGCAGCGGCGGCAGGAGCGCTCTTAAACGAAATCGTCGTACCGACGATGAGCAAAAAAGCGCCAACAAGCGGGCCTGCGCCCTGCTGGGTCATGCCGAGCGTAAAGCTGCCGAGCGTTTTGAACAGGTCGGGGAACAGCGTGTTGAGCAGGCAGCCCAACAAAAGCGGCACCAAAATATTGGCACCCGGGATGGAGGACATCTTAAAGAACGGCTCCTTTGCCGCCGGCGCCTCCACCGCAGTCGATTCACTCATATATATCTCCTTTGGATGCATGCGAATCGTAGCCGCACGCGCCTTTGTCAGAAAGAAGGCGACGGTCCCGAGTCGCAGGAGCCGTCGCCGAATAATCGTCGCGGGGTATTACCCGTCCAGAACGATGCCACCATCGCAGTCACCGATCTCGCCGTTCACGAAGCTAGCGAGGTCGGAAGCGAAGAAGAGCACCATCTGCGCAGGCTCGCTGGCCTGGGCGGCGCGGCCCAGAGGAATACCGTTGATGATGCGCTGAGAGTTCTCGTCAGAGAGAATCGAGGTCATATCGGTAAGGGTGAGCGACGGGCACACGGCGTTGCAGCGGACGCCAAACTTGCCGCCTTCCTTGGCGACTGCCTTGGTTAGACCGTTAACACCGGCTTTGGAGCTGGCGTAGGCAGCGGTGCCGAGCAGGCCGCCGCCGATCTTGCCAGCAACAGAGCTCACGTTGACGATAGTGCCGGCATGGGCCGCCTTAAAGTGCGGGTACACGGCGTTCATCATGGTAAAGGTGCCGTTGAGGTTGATGTCGATGGTGCGACGCCACTCGGTGTCATCGATCTCGTCGAACTTCTTGGTGCTGATGACGCCAGCGCAGTTGATCAGGATGTTGGTTTGCGGCAGGTCCGTAAAAATCTGCTCGACGGTCTCACGCGCCTTGGGCGCATCGGCAACATCGAGCTGATAGAACTTGTTGCCCTCGCCAAGCTCGGCCACAGCGGCCTCGCCCTTAGCAGCGTTCCTTGCGATGAGCGCGACGTGTCCGCCGCCCGCGACGATGCCCTTGGCGATCTCGAGGCCAATGCCCTGAGTGCCACCCGTGACAATCGCGGTCTTGCCCGTGAAGTCAAATGCCATGACTCCATCCCCCTTTATATAAGGTGTCTCCTTGCGGGAAGTTGGAGCATCGCACGTGGCGATAAATGAGTCCCAGTCGTCATGGTGGTGACAACCCCTCGCCTAACCGCGGGCATAATAGTTCTTTGAAACGCTTCAGCAATTGAATTTTTTAACTCTTTATGCGCTCTTTATATTGCCCACTGCATGAGGCCCGAATATGCGGGTATCATCTTTCACCGAAAATAGTTTCTAGTGTTAGGGGTTTTCGGTGGAAGATACCGATTTCCATGAGCTTGGGCGTCAGCTCTTAACTGAGTTTGGCAGCATGCATCATCGCATTTCACGCTCTGCGGACAAAGCTCTCGGCGGCGAGATGGCTGTCATGCGCGCCCTCATGCTCGCTGGCGGTTCGCTCACGCCGAGCGAACTCGCAAATCGCGCCTGGGTCTCGAGTGCCCGCATCGCCAATATCTTACGCACTCTCGAAGCCAAGGGCTGGGTCGAGCGCGAGCACTCAAAGACCGACCGTCGTCGTGTACACGTCACGATGACCGATAAGGGATTCCAGAATCTCGAAATCAAACGTCGGGAATTCGAGGAGCGCACCGCGGCCTTCCTCGAGCAGCTCGGCGAAACAGATACCCAAGAGATGGTGCGCCTTCTAAGGCGTTTCAACGAAATTATCGACCGCAATCAAGAAAGGAGAGATGCCGAGTGAGGATTCTCAAGCTCTTTAAAAAGCATGTCCTGGCACTGTTCACAGCTATCGTACTTATCGTAATCAGCTGCAACGCCGATCTGGCACTGCCTACCTACATGAGCAACATCGTCGACGTGGGCGTACAGCAAGGCGGCATCGCCTCGCCCGTGCCCGACACCATTCGTGCCGAATCACTCGATGACCTTGAGCTCTTTATGAGCACCAAGGACGCCAAAGCTGTGGAGGCCGTGTTTAGCAAGGCTGACAAAAAAGGCATTCGAACGTACAAGGGCACCGAGGAAGAGCGTGCCGATGGCGGCAAGATTGCCGACATTATGAGCCTGCCCGAGACCGTCGTCCTTTCTCTCAACCAGGGCATCGACGCCAGCTCCATGGGCGACATGACCGGCGCATCCACCGAGGCAAGCAATGGCGGCGGCGCCCAGGCCATGCCCACCCCCGAGCAGATGGCGGCAATGACGCCCGAGCAGCTCGCCGAGATGCAGCAGAAGGCCACAGCGGCGCAAAACATGCAAAAGCAGATTGATGCCGACGGCGGCAAGATCACCATGAAGAGTCTGCGCCTAGGTGTCGAGGGCGGTCTGGTAGACCAAAGCAAGCTCGTCGAGGGCGCCAATGAAATGGCGGACAAAATGGGCTCCATGTCGGGCTCCATCGTGACCCAACGCGCCGTGAGCTATGTGCAAGACGAGTACAAGGCGCAGGGTATCGACCCCGCCGACGTGCAGAACGCCTACCTGGGCCGCATGGCGACCACGATGTTTGGTCTGTGCCTGATCTCACTGGTCGCCACCATCCTAACCGGCGCCGTGGCCTCGCGCACCGCCTGTTCCATCGCACGCGACCTGCGCCGCGAGACCTTCAACAAGGTCATGCACTTCTCGCCAGCCGAGGTGGGCAAGTTTAGCCAGGCCTCGCTCATCACTCGCTGCACCAACGACATTCAGCAGATTCAGATGGCCGCAACCCTGTTTATCCGCATGTGCCTCATGGCGCCCGTCATGGGCATCGTCGCCGTCATGCGCGTCCTGGCCAACCACACCGGCCTGGAGTGGACCATCGCCGTGGCCATCATCGCGGTCTCGGCCGTCGTCGGCGTGCTTATGGGCCTCACCATGCCCAAGTTCAAAAAGATGCAGAGCTTTGTGGACCGCGTGAACCTTACCGCCCGCGAGCTGCTCGACGGCCTTATGCCCATCCGCTCGTTTAACCGCGAGGAGCATGAGCTCGAGCGCTTTGACCAGGCGTCCCTCGACCTGATGACCACGCAGCTCTACACCAACCGCGCCATGAGCTTTATGATGCCGCTCATGATGCTCGTCATGAACTGCATCACCGTGCTTATCGTCTGGTTTGGCGCGCAGGGCGTGTCCGACGGCGTGATGCAGGTCGGCAACATGATGGCGTTCATCTCCTACACCATGCAGATCGTCATGGCGTTTATGATCCTCACCATGGTTTCGGTTATCCTGCCCCGCGCCGAGGTCGCAGCAGAGCGCGTGGAAGAGGTCATCACCTGCCCCACGAGCATCAACGACCCTGCCTCGCCCAAACTGCCCGCAGCCAGCGCGCCGCGCGGTGAGCTCACCTTCCGCGACGTGAGCTTCCAGTACCCCGATGCCCGCGCCGATGTCATCAGCGGCGTGAACTTCACCACGCATGCCGGCCAGATGCTCGGCATCATTGGCTCCACGGGCTCGGGCAAGTCCACGCTTGTGCAGTTGATTCCGCGCCTGTACGACGTCACGGGCGGCAGCATTTCGCTCGACGGCATCGACGTGCGCGATATGACCCTTTCCGAGCTGCGCCGCCGCATTGGCTACATCCCGCAGCAGGGACGCCTGTTCTCGGGCACCGTCGAGAGCAACCTCAAGTTTGCCGGCGACATGGTAAGCGACGAGGACATGCACCGGGCGGCACGCATCGCACAGGCCGAGGACTTTATCGCGGAGCGTGAGGGCGGCTACGACTCCCCCATCAGCCAGGGAGGCTCCAATGTCTCGGGCGGTCAGCGCCAGCGCCTGGCCATCGCCCGCGCGTTGGCCAAAAAGCCCGAGGTCGTGGTGTTCGATGACTCGTTTAGCGCCCTCGACTACAAGACCGACGCGCGCCTGCGCGAGGAGCTGGCCAAAAACGTTACCGACGCCGCACTCGTGGTCGTGGCCCAGCGCATCGCGACCATCATGCACGCCGACCAGATCATCGTGCTCGACGACGGCCACGTAGTGGGCACCGGCACGCACGAGGAGCTGCTGCGCAGCTGTCCGGCGTACCTGGAGATTGCACAGTCGCAGCTTTCCGCCGAGGAGCTGGGGCTTACCCAAGAAGAAATTGCAGCCGTCATGGAAGGAGGCGAGCGCTAATGGCAGACGAGACCAAGACTCAGATTCCCAAGCCCACCCGCCAGCGTGGTCCCATGGGCCGCATGGGTGGCATGCGCCGTGGCGAAAAGGCCAAGGACTTTAAGGGCACCATGAGGCAACTGCTCGGCTATATCGGCCAGCACAAGATTGCCGTGTTTGCCGCCGTCGCCTTTGCCGTGTGCTCGGTCATCTTTAACATTGTGGGGCCCAAGGTGCTCGGCCAGGTTACGACTAAGCTGTTCGAGGGCTTGGTTGCCAAGGTCAACGGCACCGGCGATGTCGACTTTGCCTGGATCGCCAAGACGCTCGGCTTTTTGCTCTGTCTGTATCTGGCGAGCTCTGCCTGCAGCCTGATCCAAGGCTGGCTCATGACCGGCGTCACGCAAAAGATTTGTTATCGCATGCGCAAGGAGATCGCCGCCAAGATCGCCGTCGTTCCGATGAGTTACTTCAACGGCCACAGCAAGGGCGACGTACTCAGTCGCATCACCAACGACGTCGATACGCTCGGCCAGTCGCTCAACCAGAGCGTGACGCAGCTCATCACGTCTGTCACGCAGATTATCGGCGTGCTCGTCATGATGCTTTCGATCAGTCTGCCGCTCACCGGCGTCACCGTGCTCACGCTGCCGGCTGCCGCGATTATCCTGACCGTGATGATTCACTTCTCGCAGCCGTACTTCCGCGAGCAACAGCAAGTCCTGGGCGCCGTCAACGGCATTATCGAGGAGGACTTTGCCGGCCAGAACGTTATTCAGGTGTTCGACCGCGCCGAAGCCTCAATCGAGGAGTTCGACCGTCAAAACGACCGTCTCTTTATTAGTGGCTGGCGCTCGCAGTTCCTATCGGGCCTGATGATGCCGCTTATGAGCTTGGTGGGCAACATGGGCTACGTGGGCGTCGTCGTGGTGGGCGCGCAGCTCGCGCTGACTGGTAATGCCACGCCCGGCGACATCCAGAGCTTTATCCAGTACGTTCGCAACTTTACGCAACCCGTGCAGCAGCTGGGCAACGTGAGCAACACGATGCAGTCGATGGCCGCTGCCACCGAACGCGTCTTTGAGTTCCTGGCCGCGCCCGAGGAGGAGCAGAAGGCCGACGCCCAGATTCCCGAGAAGCGCCCCGGCCACGTTGAGTTCGACCACGTCAAGTTTGGCTACACGCCCGACAAGACCATCATCCGCGACTTTAGCTGCGAGGCACAGCCCGGTCAGACCATCGCCATCGTCGGCCCCACCGGCGCCGGCAAGACCACGCTCATTAAGCTGCTGCAGCGCTTCTACGACGTGGACGGCGGTTCGCTGCGCGTCGAGGGCGTCGACGTGCGCGACTGGGACCGCGCGGCACTGCGCGGCGAGTTTGCCATGGTGCTGCAGGATACCTGGCTGTTTAACGGCACCATCCGCGAGAACATCCGCTACGGACGCCCCGATGCGACCGACGCCGAGGTCGAGGCCGCCGCACGCGCCGCACGCTGCGACCACTTTATCCATACGCTCGCCGGTGGCTACGACTTTATGATCAACGAGGAGGGCACTAACCTGTCGCAGGGTCAGCGCCAGCTCGTGACCATCGCCCGCGCCATTTTGGCCGACCGTCCGGCGCTGATTCTGGACGAGGCGACCTCCAACGTCGATACCCGCACCGAGGAGCTCATCCAGCGCGCCATGGATGCGCTGATGCAGGGCCGCACGAGCTTTGTCATCGCGCACCGCCTGTCCACGATCCGCAACGCCGACGTGATCTTGGTAATTCGCGACGGCGACATCGTCGAGAAGGGCACGCACGACGAGTTGCTCGCCCAAGGCGGCTTCTACGCGGACCTGTACAACTCGCAGTTCGACGAAGCGGCGTAAAACCGGCGGCAAACAACCGCAATACCCAAAAACGGGGGCGCAGAATGAACTGAACTGCCTCCCATTTCTTGGACACGAGAAATGGGAGGCTTTTATGCGTGTCGA
>CATYSO010000005.1 GCA_958412345.1 uncultured Collinsella sp.
CGCCCCGCAGTGCCCGCTTCCCCCGAGAACAATTATCAGTGCAGGTAGACGGCTTATCAAAAATCGAAAATTGTCGGTATGGATGGGGGTCTCCGAATCAGCCCCGTAATCCGGCATAGTTTTGAAATGGCGCTTAAGTAGGCACAAGCTAAATACCGATTCCAAGGATAGTTGCGGGGGAATAGTTCCTGGATGCCGGGGTTTGGCGGAAATCAGGAACTATTTCACCGTAACTGAGGAGGGCGGGGTGGATGGTAGGGTAGCTTATAGAGCCCCGTTCCAAATGAGCTACTTAGGCGGGGTCGATGTCCATGCTGGCGATTAGGTTGATGTTGGTGTCTAGGAGATTCTCCAGCACGACGTCGCCCATGCGGATGGGGGCGTTGACGACTAGACCTCGGATGAGGGCCATGGCCTGGGCGTGGAGTTCTAGCGGGATGGCTTCGGCGGTGCGCACCGGGAGCAGGGCTTCGTTGCCGCCGGAGACGGCCACGGTCGTCGTGAGCACGCGCATGGGGCAGGTGAGCTCCTGATGTGCGAACTTATCGCCGCGCGGGCAGTTGTTGCCGGTTACGGAGCGCACTTCCACCACGGCGCCATTGGCGTCGCGCTCCACCTCTACGGTCAGAAGGCATTCGGATGGGCAGGTGGTGCAGTTGAACTTGAGCTTTTCGATTTCGTTCGTGCTCATGACCCTACGCCTCCTCGACGGGATCGACGGACAGGACAATTTCGCTAGCACCTAGGTCGAGTGCGCGCTGAATCACCTTTGCCGGCAGCGGGAAGCTTTCCATGACGCTCGGCTTAAATGCACGGACCTTGCCGGCGAACAGTTCCTCGTCGCCTGCTAGAATGCGCACGCGGGCGGCGTCGACCGGTCGGCGCACGCGGAAGTTGAGCTTGGTGAGCTCGACGGTTGTGATACGCCTCGGAAGTGCGTAGCCGGCAATGCCGGCGGGGGAGACCGTGAGCTCGCAGCTCGCGCTCGCAGCGTCAGCCTCGTCGCCCAGCGCGTACGCCGCCGCAGCCTCACCGGCGCGCTCGGACTCGGCCGTCACGTTGTCGGCCAGGTCGTGCACGTGCAGCACGTTGCCGCAGGCAAAGATGCCTGGTACGCCCGTCTGCAGGTTCTGGTTCACCACGGCGCCGCGCGTGCGCGGGTCAAGCTCTACACCCGCGGCAACCGAAAGCTCGTTCTCGGGAATCAGGCCCACCGAAAGCAGCAACGTGTCGCACGGAACAATGCGCTCGGTACCCGGAATGGGCGCCAAGTGCTCGTCGACCTGACTCACCTCGACGGCCTCCACACGGTCGTGCCCAATCACGCGCGTGACCGTGGTCGACAGATGCAGCGGAATACCAAAATCGTCCAGGCAGTTCTTCACATTGCGGCGCAGGCCGTTGGCGTACGGCATGAGCTCGTACACGCCCTCGACCGAAATCCCCTCGAGCGTGCAGCGACGTGCCATGATGAGCCCGATATCGCCCGAACCCAAAATGACGGCGCGCGAGCCGGGTTTGAGATTTTCGATATTGATGTATCGCTGCGCCAGGCCGGCCGTAAACACGCCGGCGGGACGACTGCCGGGGATCTTGATCTCGCTGCGGGTGCGCTCGCGGCACCCCATGGCAAGGACGACCGCCCGTCCGGTGAGCTGCAGCATGCCGGCGGGGCTCATGAGCGTGACGGTATGGACCGCGGTGTCTTCCGTAGACTCGCCCGAATCGATCCCAAGCACCATGCTGTTCAGGAACAGTGCAATGTTGGTTGCGTACACCTGGTCGATAAAGCGCTGCGCGTACTCGGGACCGGTGAGCTCCTGTTTAAAGTGCGACAGGCCAAAGCCGGGGTGGATGCACTGGCGGAGGATGCCGCCCAGGTGCTGCTCGCGCTCCATGATGGCCACGCGTGCGCCTGCCTCATGCGCGGCCAGCGCGGCCGCCATGCCGGCAGGTCCGCCGCCGATAACGACCACGTCGAAGGCTTGCGTTTGTACGACTTCTACGGCGCCGTAATCAATCGCGCTCGATCCGAATTCCGCCATCCTAGCGCACCCCCTTCAAAGGTCCCTCGACCAGCCAGGAGCCGGCGTCCTCCAGTAATACCTCGCTGGGGTCGCAGCCCAGCTCGCGGGCAAGAATCGTCACCACACGGCTCTGGCAAAACCCGCTCTGGCACCGACCCATGCCGGCACGGCAGCGGCGCTTGACACCCTCGACCGAAACTGCGCCCGGACGGCGTCGGATCGCGGCCACAATCTCGGCCTCGGGCACCGTCTCGCAGCGGCAGACAATCTGTCCCCACGCGGGATCGGACTCGATCAGCTCCTCCTTGCGCGCCAGCGGCGCTCGGTCAAAGTCGTCCGGTGCGCGGCGAATTGGGTTCCAGTCCGCCCTCTCGTGCAGTTCCACGCCCGCCTCACGCATCACGAGTTCCACGCGCTCGGCAATGGCCGGTGCGCTTGCCACACCCGGCGACTGAATGCCCGCCGCCTGGAAAAGCCCCGGCACCACGGCCGACTGCCCAATAAAGAAGTCGTTCGTACCCTGAATGACCGGGCGCCCACCGGCAAATGCGCGCACCACGCGGCGCGTATCCAGATCGGGCACCAGCTTGCGCGCGCCGGTCAACAGCGCGTTCACATCGCTCGCATAGGTCTGCGTGTCGCCCGGTTCGCGCACGGCAGCCGTGGCGGTAATCACGGTGTTGCCGTGTACGGTACCTGTGACGATAACGCCCTTCGATATCGGCGTCGGCACGGGGTAGAGCGGCATTAGTGCGCGCGGTTCCTTGTCCAGCACCACGATGTTGCCCTGACGCCAGACCATCTGGAACTCCTCGGCGCCTGCCATATGCGAGATGTCGGCGGCGCCGTTGCCCGCGGCGTTGATCAGGTAGCGGCAGCGTACGTTGCCAGCGGGGGTCACCAGCGTAAAGCGCGCGTCGTCGCCCGAGCCCGCGACTTCAATCGCTTCCACCGACGCGGACCGCATAAACGTCACCCCGTTGGCCACGGCGTTCTCCAGCGCGGCGATGGCAACCTCAAACGGGTCGACAAATCCAGTCGAGGGGCACCACAACGCACACGTTGCATCGGCACTGGCGCGCGGCTCTAATTCGTGGATGCGGTCGGGGCCGATGATCGCCAGCTCGGGAACGCCGTTCGCCAGGCCATTCTGGAGCAGCTTCTCCAGGTGTGTGCGGTCCTCGTCGTTAAAGCCCAACACCATCGACCCGGTGCGGCGGAACAGAAAGCCCAGCTCCTGCGCCCACGTACCGTACAACTCGCAGCCACGGGCGTTGACCTGCGCCTTTACGGTGCCCGGCGCCGGATCGTAGCCAGCGTGCACCAGGCCGCCGTTGGCCTTCGACGCGCCCAGCGCAATATCGTTAGCCGCCTCGACCACGCAAATGGACAGGTCATAGCGCGCGAGCTGCCGCGCGATGGCGCATCCGGTGATGCCCGCGCCGACAATCGCGATATCAAACGTTTCTGTCACAGTGCCTCCCAGACGAGTTGACAGGCTGTCAATAAGACTATCCTACGGTCTGCACACCTCCAGTACGGCGGCAATGCGGCGAACAGCCCCGCAACACCCGCCAACGGCAGGCGAGGGGAGACCCGGCACGGATGTTGGCCGCGTCTGCCGACAGCTACGGCAACCGTTCGTCTCGATCTGTAACAGCTAGCTGACGATTTGGGTTCTAGATGTTACAGATCAAGACAAACCTTCCGGTGGATTTTGAATGTCTTGATCTGTAACAGTAAGGACTGATTTTGCGGCCCAAGATGTTACAGATCGAGATTGAAGTCGGGGAGGGACCCCTGTGTCTCGATCTGTAACATCTAGACCCAGATTCCGCTCCCACCTGTTACAGATTGAGATGTTTGTGTCCGCGCCAGTCCCGCCCCTAGCCGTGGTCCCATATAAACAAACCCCGTGGTAAACTTGATCGGACTGTTAATATTCCGAAAGGTACACCCCAATGTCCAAGTACATCTCCGAGCTCATGTCGCCGCAGCTTATGGGCGTCGTCTATGCCTTCGTTGGCTTTATCATCGCCCTGTATGTGCTGTCGGTCGTCTATGTGTTCATCGACGCTCGCCGCCGCGGCGCCAGCGCCTACGTGGCATGGGGCATCATCGCCCTCATCCCGTTTGTGGGCCTCATCGCCTACCTGGTTCTGCGCCCGCATTCTTATGCGTCCGACCGCGAGGAGCAGGAGCTGGACATGGCCCTGCGCGAGCGCCAGCTTGCCCAGTACGGCACCTGCCCGCAGTGCGGCGCGCCCATCGAGAAGGACTTCGTCGTCTGCCCGGTGTGCGATACCCAGGTTCGCAACGTGTGTCCCAGCTGCCATCGCCCGCTCGATGCGCACTGGAAGGTCTGCCCCTACTGCCGAACTCGCATCCAGTAACGCATCCATCGCCGGGCCGGCCGCAAGCCACGGGCACTCCGCAAGCCGCGCGCCCCGCAGCCCCGCCCCACACGATGAAGCATGCGTAGAAAATCGCCCGCCGTGCCATTAAGGTGCGGCGGGCGCTTGTATACCAAGGCAACCTGCCTATAATGATGCAAGTTAAAACGCCGAGCGCATCGCACGCACTTGCATCAGGCATCCGAGAGGAGAAAACATACCCATGAAGGCACTCTACAATGACGGTTCGGTGGCCGAGCTCCCGCAGGACGAGGTCACGCACGTCATCCGCCACTCTGCCGCGCACATCATGGCGCAGGCCATCAAGCGCCTGTATCCCCAGGCCGACTTTGCCTACGGCCCCGCGACCGACAACGGTTTTTACTACGACGTTGACCTGCCCGAGGGCGTCAAGATCAGCGAGGATGATTTCCCCGCGATCGAGGCCGAGATGAAGAAGATCGTCAAGGAGAACCTCAAGTTCACCGTGTACGAGAAGCCTCGCGCCGAGGCCATCGCCCTTATGGAGGAGCGCGGCGAGAAGTACAAGGTCGAGCACATCGGCGACCTGGACGACGACGCCCGCATCACCTTCTACCAGCAGGGCGACTACATCGACATGTGCGTCGGCCCCCACATCTGCTACACCAAGGCGCTGAAGGCCTTTAAGCTCACCGGCGTCTCGGGCGCCTACTGGAAGGGCGACAAGGACAACAAGATGCTCACCCGCATCAACGGCGTCGCCTTTGCCACCAAGGAAGAGCTCGACGAGCACATGCACATGCTTGAGGAGGCCAAGAAGCGCGACCACCGCAAGATCGGCCGCGAGATGGACCTCTTTATGATGCGCGACGAGGCCCCCGGCTTCCCGTTCTTCCTGCCCAACGGCATGATCCTTAAGAACACGCTGCTGGACTACTGGCGCGAGATCCACCACAAGGCCGGCTACGTGGAGATCTCCACGCCGCTCATCATGAACAAGCAGCTGTGGAAGACCTCGGGCCACTGGGACCACTACAAGGACAACATGTACTCTACCGTCATCGACGACGAAGAGTACTGCATTAAGCCCATGAACTGCCCGGGCGGCGTGCTGGTGTACGCTTCCAAGCCGCACTCCTATCGCGAGCTGCCCATTCGCGCCGGCGAGATTGGCCTGGTGCACCGCCACGAGCTGCGCGGCGCCCTGCACGGCCTGTTCCGCGTGCGCTGCTTTAACCAGGACGACGCCCACCTGTTTGTGCGCCCCGACCAGCTGACCGACGAGATCGTGGGCGTGGTCAACCTCATCGACTCCGTGTACCAGAAGTTTGGCTTTAAGTATCACGTTGAGCTTTCCACCCGCCCCGAGGACTCCATGGGTTCGGACGAGGACTGGGCGCGCGCCGAGGAGGGCCTGCGCACCGCTCTGGAGAAGCTAGGCATGGACTACGAGGTCAACGAGGGCGACGGCGCCTTCTATGGCCCCAAGATCGACTTCCACTTGGAGGACTCGCTCGGCCGCACCTGGCAGTGCGGCACCGTCCAGCTCGACTTCCAGATGCCGCTCAACTTTGACCTGGAGTACGTGGACGCCGACGGCACCAAGAAGCGCCCCATCATGCTGCATCGCGTGTGCTTTGGCTCCATCGAGCGCTTTATCGGTATTCTGATTGAGCACTTTGCGGGCAAGTTCCCCACCTGGCTGGCCCCCGTGCAGGTCAAGGCGCTTCCGGTTTCCGAGAAGAGCCGCGACTATGCCCACGAGGTATGTGCCAAGCTGGAGGAGGCCGGCATTCGCGTGGTCTGCGACGACCGCGACGAGAAGATCGGCTACAAGATCCGCGAGGCTCGCAGCATCGACCGCGTGCCCTACATGCTCATCCTGGGCGAGAAGGAGGTCGAGGCCGGCAACATCTCCGTCCGCGATCGCTCCAACGAGACCGTTCAGATGAGCGTTGACGAGTTTGTGGCCAAGGTGCTCGAGGAGATCAAGACTCGCGCCTAGCACAAACAATACAAGAATTAACAAAGGCGATCGTCCTATAGGGCGGTCGCCTTTTTTGTTGTCTATAGAAGAAAAGCCGCTGGTAAGAGCGGCTTTTTTGTTGTGCAAAAAGGTACAGGTTTTTGTAGAGGCGTATGGAGATGCACCCATTCGCGGCGCATTTTGTGCAATCTGGGAAAACGCGAGCAGTTTGCTCGTATAATGAGCAACATCGAAAGATACAAAAACCTGTACTTTTGCGACTGCGCCTAGCTGCGAGCGAGAAGCCTGTTCTTAACGCCCCTGCATCTGCGTACGTCGCGGATGCAAGTTAAGGGGGCGAGAGATGGAACAGACAATGCGGCGCCAAGAGCAGCTGCCCGGCGCCTTTAGCGGCGCCATCACCAACATCCAGCGCGGCCGCGTCCGCTGGTATCTGGTCCACACCCCCAACGGTAAAGAGCGCGAGACCTGCGAAAAGGTCCGCCGCATTATCCCGCACGAGCTGATGCAGGACGCTTTTGTGATGCAAAAGGAGTTCTGGTTTAAGCGGGACGGCGCCTGGTCGCTCCAAACCAAACCTATGTACAAGGAATACTTCTTCGTCGCCACGCGCGATGCCGCCCTACTCGACAAGGCTTTGGCCCAGTTGAGCTTTGGTTGCAGGATTGCCGGCAGCAGGGAGCGGGCCTATGCGCCCATGCCGGACGATGCGCAGGACTGGTACCGCAGCGTGCTCGACGACGACGGCGTGGTACGCAACAGCGTAGCGCGCATAGAAGACGGCGTGCTGCACATAGAGCAAGGCCCGCTGGTGGGTCAAGAGGCCCGTGTGAAGAAGATCGACCGTCATAAGCGCTGGTGCCTGGTGGACGTGGGCGAAGGCGACTCCGCTTTTAGGGAGCTGCTTCCGTTAGACGTGCCCAGCAAAACGTAAGGGAGACGTTGCGCCGGCAATTCGTTCGCATTTTGAATTTATCGATTGGGGGATCCCTGGGGGACAGGGACGTAAGTATGACTGTGGCTGCTAAAGAAATAACAGAGAGCAATGCGCCCGAAGGCGCGGCGTTCATTGCTCAGACCATGGACCGGCGCGAGGACGCGGCGGGTGCTGGGGTCGGCGCTGAGGTAGACACGGGGACGGTGAGCCTCCCGGGCTCGCGCGAGTTCGCCGCAGAGTCCCGTGCGCTCGACACGAGGTCGTTCGGTTATCGCTTCGTGAAGCGCACCTTCGACATAGGCCTCAGTTTCTGCGTCTGTGCCGTGGGGCTCATCCCCGGTGCGGTGCTCTGCGCATTCATCGCGGCGGACACTAAGGGCGCTCCCCTCTACGCGCACGAGCGTGCGGGGCGCTTCGGCCGCCCCATCCACGTGCTCAAGTTCCGCTCCATGGTCGCCGATGCCGACGACGTGGAGAAGTACCTCACGCCGGCACAGATTGAGGAGTGGCACCGCGAGCGCAAGGTCACAAACGATCCCCGAATCACCAAGCTAGGCCGCGTCCTGCGCAAGACGTCCCTGGACGAGCTGCCCCAGTTCTTCAACGTGCTTGTGGGGCAGCTATCCGTAATCGGGCCCCGGGCCATCACCTACGAGGAGCTCGGGAATTTCACACACGAGCAGCAAGTGCAGGTTCTTGCCGTCCCCCAGGGCATCACCGGTGCCTGGCAGTCGGGCCCGCGCAACCTCGCGACCTTCGAGAACGGCCTGCGCCAGGAGTTCGAGCTCGCCTACGCGCGCGGCGCGAACCTCAAGGCCGACTGGCGGGTCTTCTTCAAGACCTTCTCTGTGATGTTCGGCAAGAACAAGACGGGGAGGTAGGTATGGATTCCCAGACTTTCCCTCCCTACAGCGTGCTCATGAGTCTCTATGCCAAGGAGCGCGCAGAGTACCTGCGCGAGGCGCTGGACTCGATGCTCGACCAGACGGTGCCCCCGGCGGAGGTCGTCGTCGTGAAGGACGGCCCGCTGACTGACGAGCTCGAGGACGTCCTCTCCGAGTACGACGCGGCCAACCACGGCCTGTTCAGTTTCGTTTCCTACCCCGAGAACAGAGGCCTCGGCTACGCGCTTGCCCGGGGCATTGAGGCGTGCTCAAATGAGGTCATAGCCCGCATGGACACCGATGACCACGCCCTTTCGGGGCGCATGGAGCGCCAGCTTGCTCTCATGTCCGAGCAGGGACTCGACATGGTGGGCAGCAATGTGACGGAGTTTATCGAGGCCTGGGACAAGCCCGTGGCAACGACGGACCTGCCCATAACCCACGACGAGATCGTCGCCTATTCCAAGCGCCGCAACCCCTTCCGGCACCCGCCCATGACCTTCCGGCGCTCGAAGGTGCTCGCCGCTGGGAGTTACAACGCCGACTTCCCCTACTTCGAAGACTGGGATCTCTTCAACCGGATGCTTGCCTCGGGCTGCCGTGCGGCCAACGTGCACGAGGCCCTTGTGGCAATGCGCGTGAGCCCAGACTTCTACGCTCGCAGAGGAGGTCGAGGCTATCTGTCGCACGCGCGGCGCTTCAAGCGGGCGCAGCTGGCATGTGGGTATTTCAGCGCTGCCGACTACTTCATCTCGTTTGTTCCCCAGGCAGTTGTCTGCCTCATGCCCAACGCCCTTCGCGGGCTCGTATACACAAGGATTCTCCGGAAAGGGGGAGATGCGGAGTGACCGCGACTGCAGCAATTATCACTCTCCACAACTCGCCGAACTATGGCTCTTGCCTGCAGACCTATGCGACGCAGCGCGTCTTCGAGTCGCTGGGAGTCGCACCCACAGTGGTCGACTACTACCGACACGATGCGATCCCGGAGAACGAGACCGAGCGCGCACTTAACGGACAGCTTGCCAAGAAGCTTCCCATCTTGGGGTTGCCGGGTGTCAAGTCGCTCGCTCGCGTTCCCGTTTCACGCATGGTCGCGCGCCGTCGCGCCCCGCTCGACGCGTTCAGGCGCGAGATGCTGAACCTCACGCCGCGCAAGTACTACTCGGCGGAGGAGCTCGAGGCCGATCCTCCCAGGGCCGACGTCTACGTTACGGGCAGCGACCAAGTGTGGAACAGCACGTGGAACTGTGGGTTCGAGCGAGCATTTTACCTCTCCTATGCTCCAGAGGGCGCCGAGAAGATCGCCTATGCCGCCAGCATCGGCAAGTCGACGCTCGACGATTGGGAGAAGCCCCTCATGCGCGAGGCGCTGCTGCGCTACGACGCCATCTCGGTCCGCGAGCCCGAGGCGGCGGAGCTTCTCGACTCCATCGGAGTGCCCGGTGCCGTCCCCGTCGTGGATCCCACGCTCATGCTCGGCCGTCCCGAGTGGGGGGCCCTCTCTGACGGCTGGGTGCCCGATTTCCCATACCTGCTCGTGTACCAGCTTAACCGCAACCCCGAGTTCGACGCGTACGTGCAGGACGTCGCTGCTGCGGCGGGGCTCAGGGTTCTGCGCCCCGCCTATGGGGTCCACGAGCGTCGTCGGGGTGAGGAGGCCGTCGTGTGCCCGAGCGTCGGGCGCTTTCTCTCGCTCTTCCTTAATGCCTCGATTGTGGTCACCGACTCCTTCCACGGCACGGCGTTCTCCGTCAACCTGGAGAAGCCCTTTGTGGCGATTGCCCCGGAGCGCTTCTCAGGGCGCATCGGAAACCTCCTTGCCATGACCGGGCTGGAGGGCCGGCTTCTTTCGGACTATCGCGACGTTGCTCTCGCGGCTGGGGATATAGACTTCGCGCAAGCTCGTATCGCCCTGGCGCGTGAGCGCGAACGGGCGCTATGCTTCTTGCGCGGTGCGCTTCCGACCGAGTTCGTGGAGTGAGGCATGGCGCTGAGCAACGACGATCTCAACTTCATAATCTACTACCTCAACTATCCCAAGGCGATAGAACTCTGCATGACCATGGATAACGTGGTCCGCAAGAGCAGTAGTGTCGAGACGACCGCCGAGGCTTCCGACACTCTAAAAACCGAGTTGAAGGGGGACGCTTCTACAAACCTTGCCGCCCTGAAGGCGACCGTGGGGGCGAGTCTCGGGACGACCTTGAGCGACAGCGAGTCTTTTAAGGTGGCGGACACCTACGAGGTGAAGCACACTAAGTCGACGTACCTCAAGCTCATCCTCGAGCGGGCTAAAATGCTGCCCTCGTGCGCAAATATCCAGAACTGCGCCCCCGGCGACCTCGTCCGCGTGGATGGCGTCAGGCTCTGGCCCTGCAACTGGGAGGAGATTACCCAGATGCAGGTTCTGAGGCACGACGCGCTGAAGGGCATGAGGGTCGAGGGCGTAGACGTCAACAACATCGTCTCCTCAATGCTGGAGGACTACGCATATGTCCTCACGGCAATGGAGAAGCTCCCCGGAACAGACGATCCCGTATGGCTCGCAATCAAGATACCCTCGGAGAACGATAACGAGTTCGAGAGCAAGTACAGGATGCGCGATCTGCTCCTCGGCGAGGTCAGTCTCATCGGTGTCTATAAGGGTCTCGTCGACGTGGATGTGCTGACTAACACGACGTTCGGAGACCTGCAACGAAAGGGGTTGAGCCAGGGCGCTGAAGGGGAAGGCCGTGTCATCAAGAGTGCATTGCCCGCTCCGGAGTCGAAGCAGCCAGCCAAAGAGGCCTCGCAGGGATTCCTCGGCCCAGTCCACTACATCGATCTCATAGCGATTGTCCAAGACGTCAAGGTGGCGGATTCCGTCGGCGAGGATTTGGCTGCGGATGAGCTGGCCGGCAGAGGCACGTCGGTGGCCGGAGGTTCCCCCGATGACGCGGGTGTCGTTCTTTCCGACTCCGGGGAAGCGAAGCCTTGCTTCTTCGCCCGACTGAAGGCGATGCTCTGTGGATAGCCTTACGCTACATACTTATCGCTCGGGCAAGGAATGTCGCGAGGAGACCCTCCGTTTGGAGTCGAAGGGCTACTCATATGTCCCGTTTGACGTCACGGGAGGCACAAAGGCTGCTTTCTTTGAGGGGGGACGCCTCTATTCCGACCTGTCTTACGTCGTGGCACTTCTACCGGCAAACCAGCACCTTATGCTCAACGTCGAGGAGACTCTCTCCTGTGCAGACGGTGAGGCTTTCCTGCTCATCCGTGACTCGCTCGCACAGTCGGCGATTGACACCTTTCCGCTGCTCTTCGAGGCGGCGTTGCCCTTGGTGGCCGAGGAGAGGGGGTGTCGTTTCGCGCCCAGGCGCTGTCCGCTCTACACGTTCTCTAACAGAGCTGAGTATGACCGCCTCGCGCGGCTCGCATCCGATGGCTCCGGTTATCAGGTCTTTACGCTCCAAGGACTTTCCCAGAGGACCTCGGAGTTCTCTGCGGCGCTCGAGAACTCCGAGATAGAGGTGTTCATCGACCTCACCTCCGAGGCGGCTCTCGCCGACGCGAGGCTTCTATCCATAGAGCCTCTCGCTTCGGCGCCAAACGTCCCTCATTTCCTCGTGAGCGAGGCCCGCTCCGCAAAGGTGTTTGAGAACTTCCCGTCGCTTTTCGACGAGATCCGCGACGTGGCGGATTTGCTTCCCGAATGTCCCAAAGAGATGACGACGGGAATGGAAGGACCTCGTTCCGTTTGCGACCTCAATGACGGAGAGTTCGTTAGGACTATGGCCGAGTTCGATGAGAGGCTCACGGGACACGCCAACTTTAAGTGCTACCTTCATGAGCGCCTCACTAATTTTAGACTAGCGCATGCGCTGGGGGATCAGCGGATTTTCTCGATGTTCCTTTTCGGAGGCAGCGGCATCGGTAAGACCGAGACCGCACGCGTACTTAGCGAGTTGGTCTCGGATGGAGAGCGTTATCTTGCGAAGATTAACTTCGAGGCGTACAGCTCGCAGGATTCTCTCAACAGCCTCATCGGGAGCCCCTCCGGCTATGTGGGCTGCGAGGGCGGAGAGCTCAACGACAAGGTCGAGAAGGCCAAGGCGAAGGTGCTCCTCTGCGATGAGTTCGAGAAAACCAAACAAGACGTGAGGGCTTTCTTCTTGGAGCTGCTTGAGGATGGGGCCTACACCGATCGAATGGGCGTGGAGCACGACATGGACGGCTATGTTGTCGTGTTCACATCGAACGTGAAAGACGAGAAGGAGCTGCAAGAGAGGATCGCGCCCGAACTACTAACGCGCTTTGACCTTATCTGCGAATTCGTGCCTCCGACCGTGGAGGAGAAGCGCGAGCACGTTGTCCGCCTCGCGCGGGAGAAAACTGCCCAGTATGCCGAGAGGCTGGGCGTAGATGTCGAGCCCATCGGCGAGAGCGTAACCATAGCAAATTTCCAACTGGAGAAATGGTCCCTTAGGGAGATAGACCGTGAGGTCGTGCGCCAGGTAGTCTCCCTTCTCCCGGTAGAAGACCCGTCCGAATCGTCACCCTACGATAAAACAGCACCCGACACAGATTGGAGTGAGTGACGTGTACACCGAACTCAAGTCATACCAAATAATCATCGCCCTGCTCAAGGAGTACGGCATCCGGAAGTGCGTGCTCTCGGCAGGGTCGCGCAACCTCCCCTTCGTCCATTCCGTTGAGGAGGACCCCTGGTTCGAGTGCTACTCGGTCGTTGACGAGCGCAGCGCGGGCTATTTCGCCCTCGGCCTCGCTCAGCAGGCGGGCGAGCCGGTCGTCATCTCCTGCACCTCGTCCACCGCGACCTGCAACTACTGGCCTCCGGTGGCAGAGGCCTTCTACCAGAACGTCCCGCTCGTCGTGCTCACGAGCGACCGCGACCCGGCGAAGCTTGGCCAGCTCGAGGATCAGATGATCGACCAGGTTGGTATGTACGACCGACACGTCCGGAAGTCGGTGAATCTGCCTATCGTCCGCGACGACGGTGACTTCCGCCACTGCTGGCGGCTCGTCAACGAGGCCCTGCTCGAGCTCGACCACCACGGGGGCGGCCCGGTCCAGGTCAACGTTCCATCGCGCTGGTACAGCACATCCTTTACAACCTCCGAGCTCCCTAAGGTCAGGAGGATCGCTCGCGTCGAGCACGAGTCCCCCGATGCGGAATGGCTTGCCCGCGCAGCGAGGCTCCGGTCTTGCTCGCGCGTCCTCGTGGCCTGCGGACAGGGTCAGCCCACAGACGGTCTCAAGGAGGCCCTGGGGGAGTTCTTCAGGCGGTTCAACAGCGCCATAGCGGTCGAGTACATGTCCAACGCGCTAGTCGAGGGTGCCGTAAACACATCCGTCTGCTTCGACAGCCGTTATGTCACGCCGAAGAAGTTCGCTGAGTTCGCCCCCGAGATCGTCATCAGCTATGGCGGGAACATCATGCAGGGGCTCAAGGAGATGCTGCGCGGCTCGAAGTCAGGCGTCGAGCATTGGCTCATCGATGAGGGTGGCGTCGTCTGCGACGCTTTCGGATGTATAACCACGGTATTCGAGTGCTCGCCGGAGTTCTTCTTCCGCCGCATGAGCGATTTGGCGGGCGAGAAGGCGTCAAACGATCTGGCCTACCACGACGCCATTGCGGCGTACGCGGCCTCCGTCGTGCACCCCGACTTCGGGTGGGGCAACATCTATGCGATAAAAAACGTCGTCGAGCGAGTCCCATCGGGTTCCGTGCTTCACCTCAGCATCAACGACTCCATCCGCATAACGAACTTCTTCGAGCTGCAGCCCGACATCCGCGTCTTTGCAAACATCGGCACGCACGGCATTGACGGCTGCATGTCGTCGCTCATGGGGCAGTCCCAGGCGACCGAGGGCCTCGCCTTCCTCGTCACCGGCGACCTCGCGTTCTTCTACGACATGAACTCCCTGCGCATCAGGCATGTCGGCCCGAACGTGCGCATCCTGCTCTGCAACAACCACGGTGGCGAGGAGTTCTACTACAACGGCATCTGGCAGAACGCGTCGAGCGACCTGCACACCGCTGCCAGGCACAACGCCGTCGCCGGCCCCTGGGCCGGGTCGTGCGGGTTCAAATACCTCAGAGCGGACGACAAGGCATCGTTCGAGGCTGCCCTTCCGGAGTTCATGGCGGAAGAGTCTGACAGGCCCGTGCTCCTCGAGTGCTTCTCCGAGATGAGCGAGGACTCTAAGGACATCTACGACTTCTACGACCTCTCTCGACCGCACGATGCTGTCTCCGACGCTACCCGCGCGGCCAAGGACATCGTGAAAAAAACAATTGGCAAAGAGACGGCAGTGAAGATCGCCGGCAAGTTCGGCGTCAAGCTGGGATAGGGGGCAACGTGGGACTCAAGGCAAAGGCCAAGCGCGCCGGGCGCTTCGTCCTCTCCAACCTCGGGCGCCCCGTGCGCGTTGAGCAGACGCTGCGAGGTGGGAGCGAGCTCCTCGCGGGGAGGTGCGTGCTCGTCACGGGCGGCACGTCGGGCATAGGGCTCGCGACCGCCGAAGCGTGCCTGCGCGCCGGGGCAGACGTCGTGGTTACCTCGCGTAGCCTCTCTCGCGCCGAGGAGGCCTGCGCCCGACTTGGTTCGCATGCCCGCCCGGCATTGCTCGACCTCGCGGATGCCGAGGGGATGGCCGTGCAGGTTGACGCGGCCTACGCGGCTGCGCCCAGGCCCGTCGACGCCCTCGTGAACAACGCTGGCGTGCTCAAGGGCGCGCCCTTTGGCAGGACATCCGTTGAGGACTTCGACGAGGTGGTCGGCGCAAACCTCCGTGGCACCTACTTCCTCACGCAAGAGGTCGCCCGGCGCATGGTTGCGGGCGGAGTCCGAGGCAACATCTGCTTCGTCACCTCCTCCTCCGCCTACCGCCCTGCCACGAACGCCTACTCGTGCACAAAGTGGGCGCTGCGCGGTCTCGTGGAGGGCTCGGCCAAGATGCTCAGCCCCAACGGCATCGTGGTGAACGCCATCGCCCCTGGCCCCACTGCCACTGGGATGCTCATCGAGGGCGATGCGGGCAACGTCATGAAGCCGAACAGCCCCATCGGGCGCTACGTCACCCCTGAGGAGATCGCGAGTATGGTCGTGACGCTGCTCTCCGACGCCTCGCGCTCGACCGTGGGCGACACGGTGCGCATGTGCGGCGGCAGCGGCGTGGTGACCTTTGACGATGCTGACGCGACATTCGAACTTTAAGGAAGTAGATTTGAAACAAGGAAAGCAAATACGGGTGCTCCAGGTGCTGCCGTCCCTAAATAGGTCGGCAGGGGTGTCGCGTTTCGTCTACAACATGACGGTCGCAAGCGACGAGTCGCGCGTCCACTACGACATCCTCCACCACGCTCAGGACGATGGCGTGCCGCACCACGAGAAGCGCTTCGACGAGGAGCTTGAGGCACTCGGGCATCGCATCTACCGCGTGGACTATGCCGGCCATGATTTCAGACGGTTCATCCGCGAGGTCCATGCTGTCATATCAGAGTACGGCGCGAGCTACGACGTCGTGCACTGCCATATGCCCAACTCGGCGTTCTGCGTCTTGCGCGAGGCAAAACGTGTGGGGATTGAGCATCGCGTGCTGCACAGCCATCTCAACAGCAGTTCCGACAATGCACTACATCGTCTGCGTAATGTGCCCCTCAACGCTGTCGGGAAGCGCTATGCCACCGATAACATGGCCTGCTCGGAGGAGGCGGGCCGTTTTCTCTTCGGCAGAGCCCCGTTCACGCTCATGAGGAACGGCATCCCGCTCGCGGACTACGCCTACGACTCGAGTGCGGCGGCCGAGCTGCGCGGCGAGCTTGGCATCGTTGCGGGCGAGCCAGTCGTGGGGTGCGTCGGGCGCATGGTGCCGCAGAAGAACTACGCGTTCGCCGTCGAGGCGTTCGCGGCGCTGCTGCACGAGGTTCCCGAGGCGCACCTCGTGGTCCTCGGGGGAGAGATAAACGGCGCGACCACTGTGCGCGACTCGCTGGTCGAGCGGGCGAGCGAGCTGGACTTCGCCGACCGGGTGCACTTGCCTGGTATCCGCGAGGATGCGCAGCGGTTCTACTCGCTCTTCGACGTGTTCTTCATGCCGTCGCTCTACGAGGGCCTTCCCGTTTCGGCCGTGGAGGCACAGGCGGCGGGGCTGCCGTGCGTGTACTCGACCGGCGTGCCGGCCGAGACCGACATCGCCGGGACCGGTTCGTTCACGGCTCTCGACGCGCCGCTGGCTGACTGGGCGAGGGCACTCAAGGCGGCGATCGAGGGCGGCAGGCACCCGGAGGCCCCTATCAGACTTGAGGCTGCGGGGTACTCTGCCGAGGCAAACGCCGCGCGGCTTATGGAGTACTACGAAAGGCTGTTGAGCCGATGAGCTACGTAAGCAGGATCTCAAGAAAAATCGGTGATAAGACGAATCCATTGCTCGCCAAGGGCAGAAGGGAGAAGCTCGTCCGCACTGACTTCAGCATCTTCTCGAACAACTGCTGGGCCGGGTCGGTGTATCGGCGTTACGGGCTTCCCTATAGCAGTCCAACCGCCGGCCTCTACTTCTTCGCGAGCGACTACGTGAAGTTCGCCTCAAGGCTCAGATACTACACTTCCGTGCCGCTTGAGTTCATCGACGCCCGGGAATCACAATATGCCGACCAGCTGCGCGAGAAGGGCGAGCTCGGCAAGCCCGTCGCCCGACTCGATGACATTGAGGTCGTGTTCCTGCACTATCCCTCCCCGGAGGAAGCCGCAGAGAAGTGGGCCCGCCGCTGCAAACGAATCAACTGGGATAACGTCTTCATCAAATTCAGCCAGATGAACTGCTGCACAGAAGGGGACCTCAGGGCCTTCGATGCCATTCCCTTCAGAAACAAGCTCTGCTTCACCGCTTCGCTAAGGCCCGAGCTCGCGTGTGCCGTGCACTTTCCCGGCTATAACGAGCGGGGAGGGGTCCTCAATGATACGGACTATTACTCTCGGTACATTGACTTGGAGGAATGGCTTAATGGCGAACCCGAAAGGTATCTTATTGGCTAGCTTTAACTTGTTAATCTTGGTATTTAAATCGCGAGGAAACGGCGGTGACTTATGAGCGCCGTAGTTTCTGCTGCGCATTTGCTTAATCCAACGGGCTCTGTTTCAAAGCGAGGATATTCGCCTGCAGTGTGGGCGGTTGCCCTGCTTCCCTATTTCATTTTGGTTTGTGGGGATAATTCCTTTACATTCCAATCTGCTTATTTCTGTTTGGGTCTAATGGTGTTCGCTGCCTTTTTCTCGAAAGAGAGGGCTGCGTATTCTCGTCATGCGATCGGTCTTATTGTTTCGTACCTTATAATCATGGGCATAGGCAACTTAGTGACACTTGCAATTGCATCTGAGATGATTACCAGCAGATCGTTAATCCGTGCCTTAATGTTCCTCGCCATTATCTGGTTCTTTGCTCACGCAATCTCCCGGAGGTGGAGTCCTCGAGAGATAACCTTCCTGCTGAAATCAGTGGCACTTTCCACGTTTGCGTCTGCATTCCTTGAACTAAAGACATGGGTTGAAAACGGTTTTTATGCAGGACGTGTGTATCCAGTGAGTCTTACGGGGCACATGATCGATGCAAACTTTTTTGCGCTTTTGTTGGTCGTTCAGATTAGCTGTGCCTTTTTACTGGTAGTTTATAGTAGCAATGTGCGGGTGAAGATTCTGTACTTCATTCTCATATCTTTCGGCCTGGCATCAGTTATGTTAACTGGATCAAGAAGCGGGCTTCTTTGTATTGTCTTGGTTATTGCTTTCGGCTACATTGCGTTTGTCTGTAGTGAGAGAACCGGCAAGCTTTCTACTACGGTATTAGTTTTTGTGCTCGTTGCCGTTGCCCTGTTTCTAATTAATCGCTTTATGGGCGATTGGATGTTTAATCGTTTTTTTAAGAACAGCTACAATGATGGGTCAAACCAATTTCGCGTTGAACTGTGGGTGAAAGCTGTACAACGTTGGATGAGTAGGCCGCTATTTGGCTTTGGTGTGGGTAATTATAATTATTTCAGTGCGGAGGACTGGGGCGTCGTGGAGACGTCAACTACAACTCATGGCACGATTACTGATTTTTTAGTTGATTTCGGTTTGATTGGCCTGCTGCTGTTCTTTTCAGTGCTTATCCGCATTTTCAGAGGTTTGCTTCAAGGGAAGGGCTATACACCCTTGGCCCTATGTCCGGGTATCGTTGTATGTTGGCTCATCGTTGGTGCCGAACGAACAGTGGCGCTGTGGCTATTCCTCATTATTTTTTACGTATTGGCAGATTATCTTTCATGCAATCAAGAACATAGCATGAAAGGTTTGCTCTCGGAACGTTGAGACATCAGCCTTCGCCTGCCCGAGCGAAGTGGTTTTGTCTAGCTTAAACACTTTCGGTTTAATCAACTAATTATAGGGGTGCATATATGGCAAACGAAGAGCCTAGTGCAATTATCAAAGACGCCCGGAGCAACGCGGGCAAATACCGATCTCTCGCCTCGAATACGCTCATATTTACTATTGGAAATGCCCTTGTGAAGCTGATTCAGCTGCTGTTGCTGCCGCTTTACACTTCTTATATGGCTACGTCCGATTATGGCGTTGCCGAGCTTGTGAACAATCTCTCAGATTTCTTGTATCCGCTGTTTTGCCTGGCAATCTATGAGTCTGTCTTTCGTTTTCTCATGGAGAAGGACGCTCCGAAGGAAGAGCTGCTCGGGGGAGGGCTTCTCGTTCTTCTGGTGACAATTCCTGTGGGCGCATTGGTGTCGGGAGTTGCCTTTACGTTCTTCTCGTACGATCAGGCATGGGGTTGCTATATCCTCGTTCTTGCAGTTTCCGTGAGAATGCTGCTTGCTCAGTTTGCCCGCGGGTCAGGTGAGGTCACTCGCTTCGCCGCGTCTGGCGTTCTCAACGCCCTTTTCTTACTTCTTTTTGACGTTGTTTTCCTTGTCTTGTTTGATGGTGGCGTAAGCGGGTATGTTCTCGCACTTGTGCTCGGTAACTGTTGCTCGGCCTGTTACTTGTTTGTGTCTTGCAAAATATGGCGTTGTCTTGGCAAATTGCCCAATAGGCGTCTCCTGATGCGAATGCTTGCGTATAGCCTGCCGATGCTGCCGAATCAACTTGCTTGGTGGTTTTTAAATATCTTTGGCCGTTACGTCATCCTTGCATTTCAGGGTTCGGTTGCTGCCGGCGTCTACACTGCGGCAAGTAAATTTCCCTCTCTGGTTAACTTCATGTCGTCCATTTTTCGTCAGGCTTGGCAGATATCGGCGGCGAAGGAGATGGACGGCGAGAATGATGGCTCCTATTTTTCCAAGGTGTTCGGCCTATTTTTATCCTTTGTCGTGTGTGGGAGCTCGCTAGTCATTGCCCTTACCGAGCCGCTTGCGCGTTTGCTCCTCAAGGGTGACTTTTATGAGGGTTGGCATATAGTTCCCATTCTTATGCTTGCAGCGCTTATCGGTTGCATCTCGGTATTCTTCGAAGCGTTCTATACGGCTGCGGAGCGCACTGGCGCTCTATTTGTTTCATCTGTTGCAGGCGCGGCGGTGAATGTTGTCCTTGCGTTTTGCCTCGGTGGCAGTTTTGGGATTTGGGGAGTGCCTTTGGCTACTTTGGCGGGACAGGTCGCTAATGCAGTGGTCCGCATGGTGGATAGCCGAAGATTCATGAGACTAGATTATGAGGTTGCCTTGCAGGCAGCTTTGGTAGCAGCCGTGATCGTACAGGTGGTGTTGGTATCCATTCTCCCAGCATCGGCAGGGTTAGTCGCCGGCTTGCTGTTGTTTGCTATTGAGGTTTGCTTGACATGGCGCAGATATGGTGCGGTAACTCGTAGAGTTCTTATGACGCTTCTGGAGACAATTACGGCCAAGTTGAAATAAAGGCTGATTTGGGAGATTCGTGCTATCGGATTGATGGCCCCTGAGTTCTCCTTTAAAGTGATTGCTGTGATGAGGCCTTGCGACGGTACGTCCGGCTTGGTCCGTGGGAACCGCCGAAAGGCGGTTTTCGCGTTTAAGGGGCCCATACGGATAAGCTATTTAAATCTATTACCGAGCAGATTACTATTCTTGAAAGCCGTGGGCTCGAATGCGATAACGATACTCGTTTAGTTCTGGAGTGCGAGGGGTACTACCCGGTTGTTAACGCAAAGCCGAGATGTATTACTGTTGCCATTTACTACGCTCATTGGCTCTAATTGCCCGACATGCCCGAGTGCGACCGCGTCGAAAATATTGGTGTAAGGGTGACGCCCCAGCGCCCGTTCAACGAAGAGCGGCCCTCGTCCTAGAATCTGGAATAACCACAAACGCGGTTCTGAGAATCGACAAAGACCGCTTGCGTTTAATGGTTGGCCGTCGGCGCGTTTACGCCAACATTTCCGGCGTGATCACATTCCAACTAGTGCATTTTTTGCACTAGTTCAAAACGGGGGCACAAGGACGGTCGGGCGTCGGGTCGAGCACTACGACCTCGACATTATCATTTCGGTTGGCTACCGCGTGAAGTCTCGGCAGGGCGTGTAAGTTGACCATTCCTTTCACCGACTGGCAAAACGATTTACGCCTAATTGTGGACATTGCCTACGCGATTTTCCTTTGCTCCCGCATTGATCTCGCTAAACTGATAACTGCTGCTACCAGGGCATTTTCTGGTGCACGTTCTATTGGCTCCTGCGAAGATCGGAGCGGGTATGTTTGCTGCCGAGTTCCACACCAGCCGTCATCACATCGCGATCGTCGCCATGGCCTGCCTATGCGTTCTCTGGGCGGGCCTTCCTATGCCGCGGGCGCGGAGAGCCTGTTCATCGCGGGCGCGACGTACTACGGGCCCGGCGTGTCGGGCCCCGGCTGGGCCTGGACCGATGCCGACCATCTGGAGCTCAACGGCTACACGGGCGACGCCATCGGCGCCGACGGCGACCTGGTCGTGACGCTTGCCGGGCGCAACTCGGTGGTCGAGTCGCATGCGCCCGATGCGGACATCACGCAGTGCGGCATGGAGGTGTGGGGCAGCCTGACGCTCCGCGGCACCGGCTCTTTGGCGGCTTCGGGCTCGCAGTGCGCGATCCACGTCTCGCGGGCGCTCGCGGTGGACGGCTGCGCCGTCGATGCCCGGGCGAACGGGGCAACCGTCACGGACGAGGCCGTGGCAGGCGTGATCGCCGCACGTATGGCCGTGCGCGGCGGCGGGCGCGTCGTCGCCGCCGGTGCCGCGCCCGCCGCCGGCGTACAGGCTTTCGGTGTGTACCTGCAGGACGCGGGCGCCGGCGACGGCTCGGCCGGGCGCGGGCTTTCCGTCGATGTCTCGCGGCTCGATGCGACCGGTGCCGATGGCGGCGTTGCATGCACGGGCGGGTCGCTCGTGTCCGCGCGGTTCGTGGCGCCTGCGGGCGGGGCCTTCGGTGCCGGCGGCGTGGTGGATGCCTCCGGGGCCATGGCGCCGCATGTGGTGGTCGAGCCCCAGGGCGCCACGGCGCCGGCGGGGGAGACCGACGGGCGCGAGGTGCCCGGTGGCGCCGGCGAGCCGGCCGGCGGTGCCGGCCCCGCCGTTGAGCGGCCCGGTGCCGGGTCCGCGACGGATCCCGTCCTAAAGCCCGCGTCTACGACGCCCAAGACGACCGCGACGACCAAAACGACAGCGATCAAGACCGCGGCGTCCACGCCATCCAATGCCAAGAACGCTGACGCTGCCACCGCCACGCTCCCCAAGACTGCCGACAGCAGCTGGATCGCCGCCTCCCTGGCGCTATTCCTGCTGGGAGCTGCGCTTCTAGGTGTCACACGCCGTTGCTGAGGCGCCCGTTTGGGCTGGACGAGGGGGAAAGAAACCGACTAAAAGCGAGTTTTACGCTTCCCAAAGCAGGGGCGGGGGGGGGGGGGGGGGGGGGGGCGCGCCCCGCCACGCCAAAAACAAAAAAAAACAACAAAAAAATAAAACCCCGGGGGGCCCCCCTCACCCCCCCCCCCCGCCCCTGCTATTCAAAGAAGCTCGGAAGCCTCTATGCGTCTGTGCAAAAGCGCGTGAACGAGCTCATCTCTTGAGCCCCCAAGAAATTCGCGAGCGCATCAACTCGGGCGTGGCCACCCTGCTGGCCGCGCCCCTCTGCATCGCGCTGCTGCTGGTTTTACCATTTCTGATTTGGGATAGGCACCTTCGCTGGCTCCATGCAAGTGAATTGTGGTCCCACGTTGATTCTTTGGGCCCGATCGCGAGCGCGGGCCCGAAGGCTGTAGTAGCTGGCCCATGCCTGGCGCGACGGGTCGCAGACGCTTTCCTGGCTGCCGCCGTCCCAATAGGTGGGCACGTCCATGCGCGCCTTGGCCTGGGACGAGCCGCTGGCCTGGGTTACGTGGAAGGTCGTCGCGGTGCCCGCGGGGGGTGTCGTTCCACGAGACGGTGAAGGTGACGCCGTTTTGGCTTGCGGTTGCGGAAATCGTGGATGCGAAGAAAATGCCAGACGGGCTTATTGAGGAAATGGGCCTGCTGTACGTCGGTGTCGCTCGCGCCCGCAAAGCGGTATATGTTTACGCTTCGATGCAGCGCCGGACAAAGTACGGGAACTATCAGGTTGCCTGCCCCTCTTGCCTAACGTTTCTTCCGGGCATTGAGCCAGTGAGTTGGACGGTCATGGACGGGGAGGTGTGATTGCTTGGGCGAGGCGTAAGAGGCGGATGCCGACGTTTAATCACGATGAGTTTGGTGGCGTAACTCGTGCCCGGTTTGATAATGACGGGCAGTGGGGCAATAGGGGATCGCCCAACATGTTGGTCAAGCAAAATCTTTTGTTAATTTCGAACAGGCATTCGATATGTATGGGTTTTCGTCGTGTGTAAATACGTGGAACCTAGTTTGAATTTATGCAGGTCAACGAAACTGCCTCTAGGGTGGATTAGACGGCTCACTTATTGCTGTTGATTTATGCTGCAAGACTTTAATCGCATCTACCTGCTAAAACACAACATGTTGTGTTCAGCTTCAAAAAACAATACAGGATATAGATTGTGTTTGCGGCTACAATTAATCTAACGTGAAACGTTGTTTCCCCACTACAACTTAATTGTTCGAAAGGAGCTGAATGGAATAGCTGTCAAAATTAAGGCCTTGTTGATGGTCCACTAAGATTCTTTGGGGGCGTGTGCGCTTATAGGTCATTAGCAGTATGCGCCCCCGTATGCTCAAATCATTTCCAAATAGCTTTTCTTCAAGAACCTGACACTTGTGTGGCAGGGCGGGTTAGTCCGTAAAAAATTCGAGGGATGCCTTTTGGATTCTTGGAGGTGCGTAATTTTTGGCCAATAACTATCTAGATAATCTTCTTGGGAAAATCTCTGCCTACGATCTGTTCAATGTGCTCATTCCGGGCGCACTTGTAACATATTCCGTCAGCCAGATGCCGTTGGGCAGTTGTATTGACTGCTCCAACTGGCTGGCACTATTTGTGATGAGTTATGTTCTCGGTCTCATTGCGTCGCGGATTGGCTCTCTTTGTATTGAGCCGTTGGCTCGTAAGCTGAAGCCGACCAGAAAACGAGACTATTCTGCCTTTGCGTATGCACAGAAACGTGATCCAAAGGTCGAGCAGCTCTTAATGATTTCAAACATGTACCGCAGCATGGCGGGGGCTGGTGTCCTGCTCGTCATTATTCTGCTTGCATCATTGCTGCCGGAAGCTCATCGGCTTGCAGCGGTTCTGTGCGCTTTTATCGCTCTGTTTGTTGTTTCCTGGATCAAGCAAGAGCGGTATGTAGAAAAACGAATCAACTTCAATCTTGAGGAACGTGATAACCATGAGCGAGATTAAGTCCCTGTCCGTTGGCAACGGCGACATGTTTTATATCAATCACAATGCTGATAGCTTCAGCATGATTGACTGTAATATTAGCGATGAGCGTAAGTCGGAAATCCTTGATGAGGTCAAAAACCTCGCAGGGAAAAAGGATATCGTTCGTTTTATTAGTACGCATCCGGACCAAGATCATATTCAGGGCATTGAGTATCTTGATGAGCTGGGGCTTATCCCGAATTTTTATTGTGTCGACAATAATGTTTCCAAGTCCACGGAGACCAAGAGTTTTAAAAAGTATAAAGAGTTGAAGAGCTCGTCGCGCGCTTACAAGATTAGCAAGGGGTGTAGTCGCAAATGGATGAACGTATCTGATGCGGAGCGCGGCTCTGCTGGGATTAGCGTCCTCTGGCCCGATGTGACAAACGAGACCTTCCAGAATGCTCGGCGAGATGCTGAAAACTCTGACAAACCCAATAATATTAGTCCCGCGATTGTCTACTCGCTTGAAGATGGTGTCCGTGCACTTTGGCTTGGTGACATGGAGAATGACTATATGACTGGGATCGAAGACGACATCGAGCTTTCGCCTGTGGACATTCTCTTTGCGCCGCATCATGGACGGAAGTCCGGTCGCGTCCCTAAGACATGGCTGGATAAGTTGGAGCCTCGGTTGATTGTTGTAGGAGAAGCACCGTCAGACGAGCTTGATTATTACTCGAATTACAACACTTTGACACAGAACAGCGCTGGCGATATTTTGTTCTGTTGCGAGACCGGTAAGACTCATGTCTATGTTGGAGCTCCTTCTTATAGCGTCAATTTCTTGGGTGAAGACCCTAATGCTCCGCGAGTGAAGGGTGCGCTGCATTATTTGGGCTCTTTTGATTGCGGTGACCGTTAGTCCTGCTGTCGTCTCGTTCATTCGTGGCCTGCCCACGCTTTTACCCGACAGGCCTAGATGTGTCTTTTCATCTCATTGAGATGGTGTAGGATATTGTCCTGTAATACAAAAGCTCTGCGGGAGCTTTAAGGGCGACGCTTTCGACAAGAGAGTGTTGCCCTTTTTTCATGCATGAAATGTGTGACATGCTGGCTAAGTGCCATTCCGGCAATGGAATGGTCAAGTGTGGGCGGTTTGACACTTTACGTCTGCCGTCTCGGCTGCAGCAAGCACTTGATTTACACTATTTAAAGTCTATAATCAAAGAAAAACTCTGAAATATTTTTTAAAACAATGAAAGGAAAGTTGAGGACGATGCTTTGTCAGTTTTCCTTCAGGAACTATAGATCCTATCGCGACGAGACTGAGCTTTCCATGCAGGCGACGCCGATGAAGGAGTTTGAGCGTTCCCTCATCGAGTGTTCCGACGGGCAGAGCTTTCTGCCGGTGGCTGCGGTATACGGACCCAACGCTGGCGGTAAATCCAACCTGCTCGAAGCTCTTGACTACGTTCGTTCAGCGGTAGCTAGACCGATTAGATTGCTGTCTGCTAGCGCTGATGCGCCAGAGGGCGATCGCCCTTCGATACCACGTTGCTCTGCGTTTGAGTTCGATGAAGTGTCGGCTGCTGAGCCCACCGAATTCGAGCTCTACTATCGCGCGGGTGAGCACGAGTACCGCTATGCCCTGTCCGTGCATGCGGACGAGATCGTGTCCGAAGGCCTATGGCGGCGCAAATTGGGAGCGTCACGCACGGCGATGCTGTTCGAGCGTGAGGGCGCAGAGGTTGAGCTCGGTCCCACGCTGCGTAAGCTCGTGACGGCTGCGAGATTCAACCCGAGGCTGCCGTACCTGTCGTTTCTCTGCATCAACTTTGACGCGCCGGTGGTCAAGGAGGCTGCCAGCTGGTTTCTTGACGGGGTGTTCCTGAACTATAACAGCTCCTATCTGGAGCAGATGCTCGAACAATTGCTCGACGAGGATGACTCACCCGAGGTCACGCGTTTTTTGCGCGCCGTTGATGTACGTATTGATGGCTTCAGAGTGGAGAGGGCGCCGGAGTGGCGCGGCCAGCGCGTCTTCGTGAGGCACGAGGTGGGCGGCAAGGCGTACGAGCTGCGTTTATCCGAGGAATCTGCCGGAACCCAGAAGCTCATGGGGTTGGCTGCGTATCTGATGACAGCGCTTGAGCGTGGTGGCACCGTTGTGGTAGACGAGCTCGACGCCAAACTGCACCCGAAGCTTCTTCGCTATGTGATTCTGCTGTTTAAGGATCCTGGGGTCAACAAGAGTGGCGCGCAGCTCATCTTCTCGTCCCAGGATGTGTCAACCATGCGAAACGATGTGTTCCGCCGTGACGAGATATGGTTCGCTGCGCGCGGCGAGGGGGAGGCGAGCCAACTGTGGTCTCTCGCCGACATCCACGAGGCAAACGGTAATCTGGTAAGCAAGAACGCGGCTTTCGACAAGCAATACCTGTCCGGTCGCTACGGCGCCGATCCGTATCTCACCCGCATCGAGGAGTGGGATTAGCATGGTTGCGAAGAAGTCGAAGGGCTGGCGTAGCGGCAAACGAGAGGGCCGCTCGCGCATGGTTCAGATGACGCGTCATCTTGTAGTGAGCGAGGGCAAGGAGACCGAGCCTCGCTACTTTGAGGGTGTGCGTGAGGCGTTGGGTGCGGCGAACGAGCGTAAGGTTGCCATTGTCGTTAAGGGGACCGGCAAACACACACTTGACCTACTTGACTTCGCCGTCGAACACTGCCGCTATGCGCCCGAGACATTCGACCATGTGTGGCTCGTGTATGACAAGGATGACTTTCCTGCGTCCGATTTTGACGCGATGGAGCGCAAATGCGACGAGCTCTCCGATGGTTCGAGGACCTTCCATGCGTTGTGGTCGAACCCCTGCTTCGAGCTGTGGCCGCTTCTGCACTTTCGCTACACGACCGCGCATATGTCCGCGTCCGACTGCCAGCATGCCCTCGCGCAGGAGATGTCGAGAAACCTGGGCATCGAGTACCGCAAGAACCTGGACGGGCTGTTTGGGGCAGTGGATGATAGGCGAGGCGAAGCATTGCAGCGTGCTGGGCGCCTCGTCGCGTACCATAGGGAACTGGGTAACATTAAGCCATCTGCGCAAAACCCTGCAACTAAGGTGGGCGAAATTTTCGATGTAATCGGGCCGTATCTGGTTGGCTAGTCGAGTCTGTGGATTGGCTTTCCGGTCAGGGCGATTTACGGATTGTACTGCGCTATTGCGAGTCCGGTGCGTAGGAGAAGTGCGGGGAAATCGAAACTCGCCGAGCGCACACCGATTTTTGCCAACAAAACTGCAGGTCGCGGATGCCCAAAACAGGGGTCTGTTTGACAGATCTCGGTTTTTCACCGCACCCCCCGATTGGGCGCGCATTTAGCACTCTCGATGTCCCCACATCCTCTAAAAAAGTTCTTAAAACAGCCTTAAAGGCGTTCCAACTCGCGTTGACAGCGTAAAATACGCATGTTTGACTATGACAGAAGTGGATTTTAGAGGAAGGGTGCGCTATGGAGGTGCTGGTTGTTGGCAACACCGCATATGTTGACGATGACTTTTGCGCCAAGGCGTTCCCCGGGGACCACGTTAAGGTCGTCGCTGCCGCGGAAGCGCGCCGCGACGAGTCGTCGCCCCATGCCTCGTGGAAAGAGCTCCTCCAGCACCTGGATCAGGCCTACGAGTTCGACCGCGTGGTCTACCTGTCTAATTTCCTTACCCCGCATACCGATACCGTGGGCGATATCGAGCTGCTGCGCTCGGTCTTTCGTACGTGCGCGGGTCGCCGGGTCCAACTACTGTATGTAGCGGGGCCCGCGGGTGCCGAGGGTGCCGCCGATGCCGCGGGGCGAACGGGCAAGGGCATTATCGCGCACGCAGCCAACGACCTGTGCCGCTACTACGCTGCTCGCGAGGGCGTTCAGACCAAGATCCTGCGCGTGCCGTTCCTGTATACCGCGTCTGCCGCGCTGGAGGACCCGTTTTTGGTGCCGATGTTCGACGCATGCTCAACCGGATCGGCCGCTCTGCAGGGCGCGCAGGATGCGGCGTTTCCCCTGCTGTGTGCCGAGGAGCTTTCGGTGCTGGTACGCCGTATCTTCGACAGCTGGAATGGTAACTTTGAGACGCTCGACGTAGCCGATACCTTCCATCACACGGTGGGTGAGGTGGGCGAGGCCCTTCAGGCGCTGTTCCCAGGGCTCTCAGTTGCCTATGGCGATTCTGCCGGCTACGCCCTGCCCGCCAGCAACGTCGCTCGCGTGCGCTATGGCTGGTTTCAGCGCTACGACTTGCTGCGCGACCTCTCGACCATTCAGGCTCGCTGGGATGCTGGCCGTGCAAAGAAGGTCAACCCCTTGCGCGCGGCCATCGACCGCATTCAAATGCGCACGCTGCCTGTCAAATGCCTGGAGACGGCAGCCGCCTGGGTGCTCTTTGAAGTGCTGGAGCGCTTGTTCTCCCAATCGGCTCAGCTCAACGTGTTCGATTATCGCCTGCTCTACGTGGTGCTCATCGGCACGCTGTATGGCTTGGACTTTGGCCTGGTTGCGGCGCTGCTGGCGTCGGTGGGTTTGGCCGCGAGCTACTTTACTCTGTACGGCTATACCTTCCAGGGCCTGTTTTACGAGCCGTCCAACTGGCTGCCGTTTATTGCGTACTTTGTTGTGGGCGCCGTGTGCGGCTATGTGCAGCTGCGCAACAGCGAAGCCATTAGGGCGGAGCTCGATCAAAACGAGCTCGTGCGCAACCGCAATACGTTCCTTACGCAGCTCTACCACGACGCGATCGAGGACAAGCGCGCGTACAGGCGCCAGATCGTGGGTCGCCACGACAGCTTCGGCAAGATCTTTGCCGTGACGCAGGAGCTTGACGTGCTCAACCCACGCGACATCTATCGCAAGTGCTGCGAGCTTCTGGGCGAGATCCTCGAGAACGATTCGGTGGCGATCTACCATGTTTCGGGCGGGGCATTTGCACGCCTGGTGGCAGCAAGTCCCGCGATTGCCGAAGATGCCGCACGCTCGCTCACGCTTGAGCAGCTTGCACCTCTTTTGGGCGACGGGGGTCGTTCGAGCCTGTGGGTGAACCGCGAACTGATGCCGGGGCTTCCCATGTTTGGATACACGATCGAGCGCGACGGGGCACCCGCCGTGTTGATCTTTGTGCGTCTCGCGGCCGAAAACCAAATGACCCTCTATTATCAAAACCTGTTCCGCATCTTGTGCGGCCTGGTCGAAAGCGCGCTGGGCCGTGCCTTTGACTATGAGGCGGTTGCGCAGGATAAGCGCTGCGTCGATGGCACTTGCGTGCTTAAGCAGGCTGCCTTTGGCCAAGAGCTCGCGGCGGAGCAGGCGCTGGCAGATGGCAAGATGGGCAGCTTTTTGCTCCTGCGCGTGGTACCGGGCATGGAGCCTGTCGGCGAGCTGGTGGGCGCAATTGGGTCGGCAATCCGCGAGAGCGATGCGGCGGGCTTGGTCGATGGCGACGTGCTCTACCTGCTTATGCGCCAGGCAAAGGCGTGCGATCTGCCCATTATCCGCGAGCGCCTGAGCGCAAAGCAGATTGCGGTGGAGCCCGTCGACGGCGAGGACATCGTGGCGCTGCTGCAGCACATCGCTTACACCGGTGACGGTGAGGGGGATGTCGCTTGATCTCGCTTGTCGTTGCCGCCGTCTTGCTGCTGATTCATTCGCTGGTTTGCCTGGTGCTGTGGACGCTCATGAAGCTGGGCCTGCTGCCGGTGCGCGGGCACATGCTGGCTGTGATAGTGCTGGTGCCGCTGTGGGGCCCGTTGCTGGTGGTTCTGCTATCGGTCCGCGGCGCGGTGTTTGGCGAGGGGCTGAAAGAGTCTGCGCTGGAGTCGCTGCGCTTCAACGACGACCTGCATCGCAGCATCTTGGTGCACGAACGTGATGCCGATGCAGGCGTAGTGCCGCTCGAGGAGGCGCTCATCGTCAACGACCCGGCAGAACGGCGCCGACTAATGCTCTCCATGCTCACCGAGGAGCCCGACGCGTACCTGGCGCAGCTGCAGGCGGCTAAGCTTAACGACGACGTTGAGGTGGCTCACTATGCCGCGACGGCGGTGGCACAGATCTCCAAGGAGTCCGACCTTAAACTGCAGCAGCTGGAGCGTGCCTTTAAGACGGACCCGAGCGCGCAAAACCTCAATGAATACTGCGATTTTCTTGGTGAATACTTGGGCTCGGGCTTGGCCGAGGGGCGCGTGGCTCAGATTCAGCGCCAACAGTACGCGCGCTTGCTTGCGCGTCGCTGCGAGCGCGAGGACACCCTTGAGCTTCGCATTCGATACGCGACGGCGCTGGCCGATGCCAGACAGATCGACGAGGCGCGGGCCGTGACCGACCAGCTGGTGCTCGACGTGCCCGAGGAGCAGGAGGTTTGGATGCTTTGCCTGCGCCTGGCAGTGATGCGCCGCGACGGTGACGAGGTCCACCGCGTGATCGATGCGATTGACAAACAGCATGTATACTTGAGCGCCGCCAACCGCGAGGAACTGGCGTTTTGGCGCAACGGAGAGGAGGCCCGATGAGCGTGGTACAGCATATCCGCGACCGTGCGGGCCATTTTCGCTGGATGGGGCTGCTTGTGGTGTGGGCGGTCTTTATTGCCATGGCGGCCGTGCTGCTGGTGGAGCGCGCCGGCGTACAGTACAGTGCGGGCCAGCATAAGCTGGGGATGCTTGCCGCCAACGATGCGGTGCCGGCCTCCTCGGCAATATTTGGCCAAAAGCCCACGTGCCTGGTCATTACCGATTCCGATCAAGCTGGCGTCGAGGATGTAAAGGAGCAGTTCGACCAGATTCTGCTCGACATGAAGATCGCGCACCGCGACGTGGACCTTGCCCTGGACGGCGCGGATGCCATTCCCTCGCTGACCTCCTACGATCGCGTGATTTTGCTCATGCCGTCGCTCGATGGGCTCGGTACGCACCTGAGCGACATTATGAGTTGGGTGAGTGCCGGCGGTTCGCTTATGCTCGCCATGCCTCCGGATAACTCGGGCTATCTGCAAGTGATTGCTCCCAAGCTTGGCATTGAATCTGCCGGATATGACTATGTAAAAGCCGAAAGCATTGTGCCGAGCGAGGACTTTATGCTGGGCGGGGGAGAGCGCTACGAGCTCTCGGACCCCTTTGATTCATCGCTTTCGGTTTCATTGCGCGAGACGGCGCACGTATGGGCAAAGACCGGTGACAAAGGCACGCCGCTCATTTGGTCTAACGCTTGCGGCAGTGGTCACACCGTGGTGTGCAACATTGGCATCTACGACAAGGTTATGCGTGGGTTCTATGCTTCGGCCATAAGCTTAATGGGTGATGCCACGGCCTATCCGGTCATCAACAGCGCCGTGTTCTTTTTGGACGACTTTCCTAGTCCCGTGCCCTCGGGCGACGGTACTTATATCAAGCGTGACTACGGCCTTTCCATTGCCGATTTTTACACCAAGGTCTGGTGGCCCGATCTGCAAAAGCTCGCGCAAAAATACGGCATTCGCTATACCGGCGTGATGATTGAAAACTACGAGGACGCGGTCAACCAGACCGAGCCCGCGCGACAGGCCGATACCACGCAGTTCCGCTATTTTGGCGGCATGCTGCTGCAGATGGGCGGCGAGCTGGGCTTTCACGGCTACAACCATCAGCCGCTTGCGCTCTGGGACACCGACTATGGTACGTTGTACGTCTACAAGACCTGGAAGAACAAAGAGACGCTTGTCGCTTCGCTCAACGAACTTATCGCGTTTCAGGACGAGGTCCTGCCCAACGCTCATGGCTCGGTTTACGTGCCGCCGTCGAATATCCTTTCGGCCCGAGCGCGCAAGCTCATCGGCACCGACGTTCCGCGCATTAAGACTATTGCCAGTACGTACTTTGAGGACGGTACCGACCTGCCCTACGTGCAGGAGTTTGGCGTGGCGAGCGATGGTATTGTGGAGCAGCCGCGCATTGTCTCGGGCGGCATGGTCGACGATTCCTATATGCGCCTGGCTGCCGTGTCCGAGCTCAACATGCACTACGTGAGTACGCACTTTATGCACCCGGACGACCTGCTCGATCCCGATCGCGGCGCCAAGGAGGGCTGGGAAGTCTACAAGGGAGGCCTGACCGACTACCTGGACTGGCTCACCAAGTCTGCGCCCGACCTGCGCCGCCAGACCGGCTCGGAGTGCTCCGGTGCCATCCAGCGCTTTTCGTCGGTTACGGTGAGCGTGGATACCAGTGCGGATGCCTGGACGCTCAGCCTGGGCAATTTCCACGACGAGGCGTGGCTCATGTTCCGCGCCAATAATGGCGAGCCGGGTGCGGTGACGGGTGGCGAACTGACGCACCTTACAGGCAATCTGTATCTGCTCAAGGCAAATGATAAGACCGTGACGATCGAGCGCAAGGAGGGTGGCGACAAATGAGGATCTGCTTGGTACTCGAGGGTTGCTACCCCTATGTGCACGGCGGCGTATCTACCTGGATGCATGGCTATATCCAGGCCATGCCCGAGCACGAGTTTGTGCTGTGGGTGATCGGCGCGCATGCTGCCGACCGCGGCAAATTTGTCTACGAGCTGCCCGGCAACGTGGTCGAGGTGCACGAGGTGTTCCTGGACGATGCCCTGCGGCTTTCGGGCGAGCAACATGAAGCCAGTTTTAACGACCGCGAGCGCGAGGCGCTACGCCGCCTGGTGTCGCTCTCCAATCCGGACTGGGACGTGCTGTTCGATATCTTTCAGCGCCGTCGCGTGCATCCGCTCTCGTTTTTGCAGAGCCGAACGTTTATGGACATCTTCCGCGACGTGTGCCTGGCCGAGTACCCCTACACGCCCTTTGCCGATGCATTCCACACCATGCGCTCCATGTTGCTTCCCGTGCTCTACCTGTTGGGCGGCGAGGTGCCGGTGGCCGATGTGTACCACGCCATCTCGACCGGCTACGGTGGCCTGCTCGCCTGCCTGGGCTCAAGCGTTTCCCATGCGCCAGTGCTGCTGACCGAGCACGGCATCTATACCCGCGAGCGCGAGGAAGAGATCATTCGCGCCGATTGGGTGGTGCCGTCGTTTAAGGACCGCTGGATTCGCTTTTTCTACCTGCTTTCTGAGGAGATCTATCGCCGCGCCTTCCGCGTGACCAGTTTGTTCCATAACGCCCGCAAGACCCAGATCGATATGGGCTGCGATGCGGACAAATGCCTGGTTATCCCCAACGGCATCCAGTTCGACCGCTTTAAGGATATTCCCTTAAAGACCGAGGACGGCTGGGTGGACATTGGCGCGGTGGTGCGCCTGGCGCCCATCAAGGATGTCAAGACCATGATTTATGCCTTCTTTGAGCTGCACGAGCGCCTGCCCAAGGTGCGCCTGCACATCATGGGCGGCGTGGACGACGAGGAGTACGGCGCCGAGTGCCACGCGCTGGTCGAAACCCTGGGCGTGCGCGACCTGATCTTTACCGGCCGCGTCAACGTGGTCGAGTACATGGAAAAGCTCGACTTTACCATTTTGACGAGCATCTCCGAGGGCCAGCCGCTTAGCGTGCTGGAGTCGCTTGCAGCGCGCCGTCCCTGCGTGACGACCGAGGTGGGCTGCTGCCGTGAGCTGCTCGAAGGCGCCCCGGGTGACGACTTTGGCGTGGCGGGTTTTGTGACGCCGCCCATGTATCGCAAGGGCTTGGCCGATGCCATGGAGCGCATGTGCGTGAGCCGCGCCCGTCGCATTGAGATGGGGGAGCGCGGCCAGCGTCGCGTTGCCACGTACTTCTTGCACGAGCAGATGCTCGCCAACTATCGCACCCTGTATGACGAGACGGCGCAAGCGTTTGACCTGCCCAGAGAGGGGGAGTAGCCGGTGGCCGGAATTGGTTTTGAGCTCAAGCGCCTGTTTAGGCGCAAGGGCCTGTTTGCCACGATGCGCGCTTACGGCTACGCCGGCATTGTGTGCACGGGTCCCATGCTGTTGGGCGTGCTACTCCAGGTGGGTATCTTGGTGCTGTGCGGTCTGTGGGGTGTGGGCCGTGCCAACCAGGATCTGCTGGTGTGTATGGTGACCTACACACTGCTGGCCTCGCTTTTGCTCACGAGTTTTTTCTCTATGCCGGTCACGCGCTTTTTGGCCGATATGCTGTTTGCCGAGCGCGAGGACGAGATTCTGCCTTCGTTTTGGGGCTCCAACGCTATCATGCTCGTTGCGGGCACGGTGCTCTACGGTGTCTTTCTGCTGTTCTCGGGCGTCACACTGCTGCAGGGTCTGCTGTGCCTGTGGCTGTTCAACATTATGATTGTCAACTGGAACGGCATGAGCTACCTCACGGCCATCAAGGATTACCGTGGCATTCTGTGCAGCTTTGCGGCCGCCATTGGCGTGGCGTGCTTGTGCGCCCTGGCCGCGCTGGCACTGGGGCTGCCGCCGGTCGAGGGCCTGTTGGCGTCAATTGCCCTGGGCTACGGCGTCATGCTCGTCTGTGACGTGGTGCTGCTGTACCGGTATTTTCCTCAGAGCGACCGCAGCCCCTGTCCCTTTTTGCAGTGGGTCGATCAGTTTATGCCGCTGGCGCTCACGGGTCTGTTAACCAATCTGGGACTCTTTGCACACCTGGTGATTATTTGGGCTGGTCCCATTGGCGTGCGGGTCAAGGGCTTGTTTTATGGTGCGCCCTACTACGATGTGCCGGCGCTCATCGCGTTTTTGACGATCCTGGTCACGACCGTCAACTTTGTGGTCTCGGTCGAGGTCAACTTCTATCCGCGCTACCGCGACTACTACAGCCTGTTCAATGACGGCGGCGTGGTAGGCGACATTGTGGTGGCCGAGGAGGAGATGCTCTCCACGCTTAACAGCGAGCTGCGCTTTTGTGCGCTCAAGCAGCTGTTTGTGACCGCGGCGGTCATTTCGCTCGAGACCACGGTGCTGTCGGCCCTACCGTTGGGCTTTAACAACCTTATGCACGGGTATTTTCGCACGCTGTGCGTGGGCTATGGCCTGTATGCCGTGGGTAATACGGTGATGCTTATCTTGCTGTACTTTACCGACTATAAGGGGGCCGTGCTGGCTTCGGGCCTGTTTGCCGGTGTGGCCGGGCTGGCGACTGCCGTTTCGTTGCTTTTGCCGCAGCAGTTTTTCGGCTTTGGTTTTTTGTTGGGTGCGGCGGTGTTTTTTATCGTGGCGCTGCTGCGGCTCGATACCTATACCGCCAACTTGCCGTATCGTATCCTGAGCCAGCAGCCCATTGTGGCGACCGACAAGACGGGTCGCTTTACACAGCTGGGCCGCTTGCTCGACCGTGCCGAACAGCGCTATGAGGAAGGCCGACATAAGGGCGTGCCGCACGGCGCGTTTGAGCGCGCAGTAGCTCGCGTGTATCGCAAGCATTGGGGAGGTTCTGATGACCGATAGGATGATGTCTCGCCGCTGCCTGATCGAGGCGGCTGCCGGCGCGCTGTTGCTTTCGGGCTGTTCGTCTCAGGACGAATCCTCGACTAAAAAGGTCAAAAAGCAGGACAAGATTAAAAAGGCCGATTCCTCGGACGGTACCAAGCATCTGCGCGATAAGGATGAGCTGTACGAGGTCTACGACGACTCGGGCATTGTGACCATGTACCTGACGGTCTCGCGTGGCAACAGCTCCGAGAACACTGATCATAGCTGGGCCGAGATCAACACGTACTCGGTGTATGACTATGCCGACATGGGCGTGACGCGCTATCAGGTTATGGGCCTGCTGCAGCCGGGCGACGAAGACGGCCCGGTGGCCGGCGAGGTTGGCTATGGCGAGGAAGCGCCCAATGCCACCGTGCAGGTGCGCGGTCAGACATCGAGCATGAACTCGCAAAAGAATTACAAGGTGGAGCTCAAAAAGGGCAAGGGTACTTGGCACCAACAGCGCGCGATTGCGCTCAACAAGCACATGGGCGAGGGTATGCGTTTTCGCAACAAGATGGCCTATGACCTTATCCGTGGGATTCCCCAGATGATGGGTCTGCGCACGCAGTTTGTGCATCTGTGGGTGTGCGACCAGACCGAAAAGACCAACGACACCTTTGAGGACTACGGCCTATTTACGCAGGTGGAGCAGCTCAACAAGACGGCGCTTAAGGCACATGGCCTGGATAAGAGCGGGCACCTGTACAAGGTGAACAGCTTTGATTTCCATCGCTACGAGGACACCATTAAGCTCGCCGACGATCCCGACTACAACCAGGCTAAATTTGAGGGCATGCTCGAGATTAAGGGCGATTCGGACCACACCAAGCTCATCGAGATGCTCGATGCGCTCAACGACGAATCGCAAAAGATCGACGACGTGCTCGGCACCTACTTTGATACCGAAAATCTGGTCTATTGGCTGGCGTTTCAGATCCTGACGGGCAACTGCGATACGCAGAACCGTAACTGCTATCTGTACAGCCCGCTCAACTCAAATACCTGGTACTTTTTAGATTGGGATAACGACGGCATGCTGCGTAAGCTGGAGCTTTCTCTTACCGGGTTTTCGGACTACGCGAGCTGGGAGCGCGGCGCAAGTAACTACTGGGGCAACGTGCTGTTTAACCGCGCGTTGCGCAGCAAGTCGTTCCGCAGCGAACTCGACCGTGCCGTCAAGGACTTGCGCTCGTATATGACCGAGGCACGCTTGAGCAAGATGATCAAGCACTACCGCGATGTGACTGAATCCCTGGTCTTTGCTTCGCCCGATATCGACAATCTGCCTGTCACTAAGGACCAATACGAGCAGATCGCCGCGGCGATTCCCTCCGAGATCGAGGAGAACTACAAGAGCTTTCGTGAGAGTTTTAAAAAGCCCATGCCGTTCTACATCGGCGTGCCGCAGATCGATAACGGTAAGCTGCGTATTAATTGGGATGCGTCCTACGACTTTGAGGCGCGCGAAATTCGCTACACCGTAGAGCTTGCGCGCGACTATGCCATAAGCGACGTGGTCTTTAAGGCCGAGGACGTGCTGCTTCCCGAGGTGACCTGCGATGCGCCCGATACCGGCCAGTATTTTGTTCGCGTGCGTGCCACCAACTCCGACGGCCATACGCAAGATGCGTTTGACTACTATGTAACCGACGACGGCAAGCACTACGGCATGAAGTGTTTTTACGTGCAAGGCGGCGGTAAGGTCGTGGAGGACACGTATGAGGAGGGCTAGCGCGCTGCTTGAGCGCTTGGCGGCCCCGCCTATGCGTGTCACGCAGGAGCGTTGCCGCCACGAGCTCAAATATCTCATTAACGAGGGCGAGCACGCCGCGCTTGCCTGTCGCATGGCGCCGGTGTTTAAGCTGGACAAGCATGCGCGGGCAGGCGGTTACACCATTCGCAGCCTGTACTTTGACGACTACTGCAACTCGGCCTACGAGGAAAAAGGCGCCGGTATTCTCATGCGCAAAAAGTATCGCGTGCGCATCTATAACGGCAGCGACAAGGTGATTAAGCTCGAGCGCAAAAAGAAGTACGGCAGCTGGATCTACAAGGAGGACGCGCCGCTCACGCGCTGCGAGTTTGAGCAGATTCTGGCCGGCGACTACGGCTTTTTGCTGAGGAGCCCCTATCCGCTCTGCCGCGAGTTCTACATCGAGTGCATCTGCAACATGATGCGCCCGCGGACCATCGTGGACTACGAGCGCGAGCCGTGGGTGATGGACGAGGGCACCGTGCGCGTTACGTTTGACATGAACGTGCGTGCCGCGGTGGGAAGCTTCGATATCTTTGACGCGACGCTGCCCGCGCTGCCGGTCCTGGAGCCCGGCAAGCTGGTGATGGAGGTCAAGTTTACGGAGTTTTGCCCGCAGCTGGTGCGCGATATGGTGCCGCCGGGAGCGGCCGAGCTTACGGCGGTCTCCAAGTACTGCCTGTGTTACGAAAAGACCGCCTACCTGCGCGGTTTTAACTATTGGGAATCGGATTTTGAGAACCGAGGGGATATTTAGACCATGAGCACCAGGGACTTTTTTAAGAACTCCGTCTTGGAGGCGTTTGGCCAGGTCGACCCTGCCAAGATTGGCCTTTCGCTGCTCGTGGCGCTCGCCATGGGCATCCTGATCTATTACGTGTACAAGCGCTTTTTTACCGGTGTGGTGTATTCGCGCAGCTTTGCCGTGACACTCGTGGGCATGTGCGTGCTTACCTGCATGGTCACGCTCGCGATTTCGACCAACGTGGTCATCTCGCTCGGTATGGTCGGTGCTCTGTCAATCGTCCGCTATCGTACGGCGGTTAAGGACCCGCTCGACCTGCTGTATCTTTTTTGGGCCATTACCACAGGCATTACGGCAGGCGCCGGCATGTACGCGCTCGTGGGGCTTACGGCAGTGGTGATTGTGGTGATGATTGCCGGCTTTGCGAGCCACCAGGACAAGGCGCGCGTGTACATGATGGTCATTCACTACACGGGCCAGACCACCGGCGACGATATCGTTCGCGCGTTTGGGCGCACCAAGTTTACCGTCAAGTCCAAGACCATGCGCGGCGACAAGGTCGAGATGGCCGTGGAGGTGTTCTCGGACGGCGTTGACATGCCCTATGCGGACGCCATTCGCGCGCTCGATGGCGTGGAGGACCTGACGCTCATCCAGTACAACGGCGAGTACCACGGCTAACTTTGTCCCGCGTTTTAACAAACGCCGGACCGCTCGACGCTGCGCGGGCATCTGCCGGGCGATCTGCCGCTCAAACCGTCGCTCGCGTACATAAAGTACGCTTCGCTCCTCTTTCGCGGCACCTCGCCACGGCAGCTGCCCGCTCGCTGGCGTATGCTCGACCTGGGTGGGCCGATTTGGTTCGTATGCCGTCTTCACGGGTATCATGGTGAAAGCGATTTCAATGACAGGGGTGCTCGTGGTAAAGATGAAAGATGTGGCCGAGCTTGCGGGCGTTTCGAGCGCCGCCGTCTCGCGCTACCTCAACGGTGGATATATCTCGGCGGACAAGGCCGAGCGCATTAAGCAGGCAATCGAGTTGACCGGATACGTGCGATCCAGCCAGGCTCGCGCGCTGCGCACCGGTTCCACCAAGCTCATCGGCGTCATCGTGCCTAAGATCAACTCGGAATCCGTGAGCCGCATTACCGCTGGCATTGGCCAGGTGCTCGGTCGCCGTGGCTACCAGATGCTGCTTGCCAACACCGACAATGCGCCCGATCGCGAGCTCGAATACCTCGATTTATTCCAAAACCATCCGGTTGATGGCATTGTGCTGGTGGCAACCATGATCACCGACGAGCACCGTCGGGCGATTGACTCGTGCCGCGTGCCCATTGTGCTGATCGGTCAGCATGTCGAGGGCGCGGCGTGTGTCTATCACGACGATTACGAGGCTGCCTTTGAGCTGGGCCGTGCGCTTGCGGGTCGCGTGGACGGCAAGATCGCCTACATTGGAGTTTCCGAAGAGGACCGCGCGGCCGGTTTCGACCGTCGTCGCGGTTTTGAGGCCGGCTTGCGCGCCGCGGGCGCGGTGCTTGATCCGAGCCTGATTCGCCAGGGGTCATTTACGCTCGACTCGGGCTATCGCGCTGCGCGCGAACTGCTCTCCGTCGATCCCGATGTTTCGTTTATCGCGTGCGCGACCGACACTATGGCGGCCGGCGCCCTGCGCGCTTTTGACGAGCTGCGCGGCGTGGGCGAGGGCGTGCGTCGCGTGAGCGGTTTTGGCGACAACGCGTTTTTGCGCGCGCTGACGGGCGGCATTCCCACCGTGCATTATGGCTACCTGACCAGTGGCGTCGAGGCGACCAATATGCTGCTCGACGCGCTCGATGGCGAGGAGGGGGAGAGCGGCCTGCGGACGCTCAAACTTGGACATCAGCTCATGAATGTCTAGTCCTTGGACGCGTCTGCCTGCCTTTGAGTCCCCAGTTTTTGTCTCAAAACTACCATTCGCCGGCTTTTTCCTACCGTTCACCCTACTGTGAAAACGATTACAGCTATACGAAACTGAAAACGATTACAGTGTAAGTGTCAAAGATGGTCGGGTGCACATGCGCCCGTTAGACGAAAGGGAAGTCATGGACTACCGTAAATCAGCCCAAGAGGTGCTCGACAATATCGGTGGCGCCGACAACGTCGTGTCGGCCGCGCACTGCGCCACGCGCCTGCGATTGGTGATTGCCGATAACGCCAAGGTCGACAAGGAGGCCATTGAGAACATCGACGGCGCCAAGGGCGTCTTTGAGGCCCAGGGCCAGCTGCAGATCATCTTTGGCACCGGAACCGTCAACAAAGTCTATGACGAGTTCATCGCCCTCGGCGGCATCAGTGCTGCTTCCAAGGCAGAGGTCAAGGAGGCCGCGGTGCAGCAGCAGAACATCTTTATGCGCGCCATTAAGGTGCTCGGCGACATCTTTGTCCCCATCATTCCCGCCATCGTGGCCTCGGGCCTGCTGCTGGGTATTATGAGTGCACTCAACTTTATGGCTTCCAACGGCTTTATCGCGCTCGATACCAATAACTGCATCTACAAGATTGCCGACCTGGTCTCGGGAACGTCCTTTGGCATCCTGCAGATCCTGATCGGCTACTCTGCGGCCAAGGCCTTCGGCGCCAACCCGTACCTGGGCGCTGTTGTCGGCGGCGCGTTTATCAATTCCTCGCTGCAGAGCGCCTACACGGTTGCCTCCGAGGGCGTGCAGACTATGGTCACCGTCATCCCCGGTGTGTACAGCTTTGAGTGGGTTGGTTATCAGGGTCACGTCATCCCCATCGTCATTGCCTGCGCTATCCTTGCCTTCCTCGAGAAGCGCCTGCACAAGATCGTTCCCGAGATGTTCGACCTCTTTGTCACCCCGCTCGTCTCCGTGTTCGTGACCGTGCTTGTGACGCTCGTTGCCGTCGGCCCTGTCTTTGTGTGGGCGGAGAACGCCATCCTCGGTCTGATCCAAGCCCTGCTCACCCTGCCCTTTGGTATCGGCTCCTTTATCGTCGGCCTGTTCTATGCTCCCACGGTCGTTACCGGTATCCACCAGATGTACACCGCTATCGACCTGGGTCAGCTTGCCCAGTACGGCGTGACCTATTGGCTGCCCATCGCCAGCGCCGCTAACATCGCCCAGGGTGGCGCCGCGCTCGCCGTCGCCTTCAAGACCCGCGACGCCAAGATCAAGGGCCTGGCGCTTCCTTCGGCCCTGTCTGCCTTCATGGGCATCACCGAGCCTGCCATCTTTGGCGTGAATCTGCGCTTCTTTAAGCCCTTCATCGCCGGCTGCATCGGCGGCGGCTGTGGCGCCCTGGTCTGCGCTCTTACCTCGCTCGCGGCTTCCGGCACCGGCGTTACCGGCATCTTTGGTATCCTGCTGTGCCTGGCCCAGCCCGTGCAGTACGCGATTATGTTCGCTGTTGCCGCGGTCGTCTCCTTTGCCATCTCGTTTGTCCTGTATAAGGACGAGCCCAAGGCGACCGAGCAGGCCTAAGAGCTTTTGATTGAGGGATCGCCCGCGGGCTGTATGCTCGCGGGTTTTCCCGTTTGTATTTGGCGCCCTTGGTTGGTGCCACCGCATCTTCGATTTGATAGGGACGTTCTATGTCTAATGCACTTGGTCGCGACCTTGCAAAACTCGTTGCCGCTGTCGAGGCGGCTGCCACCGAATGTGGCCACGGCGCGTATGGTCAGCGCTTTCACGTCATGCCGCCGGCGGGCTGGCTCAACGATCCCAACGGCCTGTGCCAGGCGGATAGCGTTTTCCACGCTTATTTTCAGTATGCGCCGTTTGATGTCGAGGGCGGTGTGAAGGCTTGGGGCCATGCGACGAGCCGCGATCTTATGGCGTGGGACTACGTGGGCGTACCGCTGCTGCCCGATGAGCCGTTCGATTGCCACGGCGTGTACTCGGGCTCCGCGATTGCCGAGGACGGTCGCATCCGCGTGCTGTATACGGGCAACGTTAAGCTCTCCGATGCGGACGGCACGTTCGACTACGTCAATACCGGTCGCCGCGCCGATACCGTGTACGTGGAGAGTGCCGACGGTCAGACGTTTGGCGCCAAGCGCGTGGTGCTGGCGTCCGAGGATTATCCCGAGGATTTGACCTGCCATGTGCGCGATCCCAAGGTGTGGCGCGATGTGGACGGGCGCTACCACATGGTGCTGGGCGCGCGTCGTCGCGTTGACGGGCCGCATGTCGAGAGCCGTTTTTGCGCCATGCACGGCGAGGGTGCTGGGCGAGATGTGGGTGAGATCTTGGTGTATGGCTCGGACGATATGCTGAGCTGGGAGCTCGAGAACCGCGTGTCGACGCCTGGGCGTTTTGGCTTTATGTGGGAATGCCCGGGATATCTTGAGCTTGAGGCGGACGGTGACGCTCCTGCGAAGTTCCTGTCCTTCTCGCCGCAGGGCCTTGAGGGCGGTCGCTGGGACCGCGGCAATGTCTATGCTGCGGGCTATATGCCTGTTGCCGGCGACATTGCGGGCGGCGAGGGCGCCTATGAGCTCGGCGAGTTCCGCTTGTGGGATGCCGGCTTTGACTTCTATGCGCCGCAGGAGTTTACGGCTGAGGACGGTCGCCACATACTTATTGGCTGGATGGGTATGCCCGATGAGCCGACCTACGGCAATGCGCCTACGCTGGTGGCGGGCTGGCAGCACTGCCTGACGGTGCCGCGCGAGCTTACGGTTGGTGCCGATGGCGTGGTGTTGCAGCAGCCGGCGCGCGAGATTGAGCATCATTATGTCTCGGTGAGCGTGGGGGAGGGCTCGTTGGAGGTTGCCGGCGATACCTGTTTTGACGTTAGGGTCGATGACGTTGACGGTGCGTTTGCCGCGACCGTTGATGGCGAGCTGAAGTTGGCGTTCCTGCCGGCCGAGGGCGAGCTGCCCGCGCGCTTTGAGATGCGCTTTGCGGATGAATCACGCGCTTCTGCCGGCTGTGGCCGCACGGTGCGCTGGGAGCCCGTCGACAAGGTGCGCAACGTCCGCATTGTCGGCGATGTTTCGTCGGTCGAGGTGTTCGTCAACGACGGTGCACTTGTGTTCTCGACGCGCATCTACCCCGAGGCCTATGGCGTGTCCGTTGATGCTCCGAGCGCTGACGTTACCTATCACGCGCTCAGCATCTAGACGTTTCGTTGCTTATCGGCGTTATACTGCAGCCGTTGCCCACGATGCGGGGAACATCCGCATCGTGGGTTTTGTTTTTGAAGGGACGGTGCCGCATGGGCGTAGAGCAGTTGGAAGAGGCATGGGCTGCAAGGGCCGGAGCGCGCGTGGCACGACTGGTTGCAGCCTCGCATGTTCCGGCAGCGCTGTCCCAGCTGGAGATCGTGCGTCCCGGTGACCGCCTAGTTGTATTTGCCGATGACTTTGCCGATGCGTTTGCGTGCGGCTTTGACGGCTGCGATGTTGTGATGGTGGGGGAGCAGTCCGTCGAGTCGTTTGCTGCCGCGTCCGAGGGCTTTGTCGGCTCGTTTGGCGCCGAGGGGCCGCATCTGTGGTGGTTCATCAACTCCATTGGCGGCTTTGGTCTGCGTGTGCCCGATCTTCGTGCACTGGGACGTTCGGCTCGTGAGGCGCATGCGCTGTTGGTGGTGGATAACACCGTGGCGAGCGTTTTTGGGTGCGATCCGCTGCGCTCGGGTGCCGTACTGTCGCTCGAGGCACTCGACCGCGTGTGCGCTGGCGAGGCGCCGCACAAGCTTGTCGCAGCGTCGGTCGCGCGCTCACAGCTCAAGCGCCACTGCGTTGATGCCGCCGCCGAGTGCGCGCATGCGTTGTTCGACGCCTGCGGTTTGGCCGCGCTCGATCTGTCAGTCGATGAGGCTGACGTGCTGGAGCACGGGCTGGGCTCGCTCGATACCCGTATGCAGGCGCACTTCGATCGCGCCCGCGCGCTGGCTGAATATTTGGCCGCGAATGAGATGGTGTGCAACGTGCGCTATCCCGGGCTGACCTCGCATCCCGACCACTCCATCGCGACGGGCATCCTTGAGCACGGTTTTGGTCCGGCAGTAGAGTTTGACCTGATTGAACGCACCGCGGGCGAGCTGTTCGAAGTGCTGCCGGAAGAATTCCGCACGTCACCCGCCGGCGGCCCAACAACGCGCCTCTCAGCCCCACGAGGCAAGCAGGGGAGTACCATCCGCCTCTTCGCCGGTACCGACGACCCCCTACAGGTGGCCGCCACCCTAGACAACGCCCTCCGGAAGTAGTCTTTTTGGGACGGGGCTATTTTAGCTACGCAACCCCTTCTCATAAGTTGCGGTGAAATAGGGACTGTTTATGCGGTTAATGCCGCAATTCAGTCCCTATTTCACCGCAACTTATGAGAGCAAGGGGGGTAGCTAAAATAGCCCCGTCCCAAATTAGCTACTTTTGGTTAATGCTGGCGATGAGGTCGTTGGCCCTGGCGGTGATGACGTTGTTGATTTCGGCCTGCAGTGTTTCGTAGACCTCGATGGCGCGCTCGCCGGCGGGGGTGAGCGTGGATCCGCGGGCGCCGTCGCGCTCGATGAGCTTGCAGCCCAGCTGCTCCTCGGCCTCATTCACGATGCGCCACGCCTTGGAATACGCCATGCCCATACTCTTGGCGGCACGGTTGAGCGAGTGCTCGCGCGCGATGCCCTGCAGCAGCAAGACGCAACCGTGGCCGAAGACCCCCGGCAGGTCTTTGTCGCACGCTTGAATGACCAATTTTGCCGTCGTCTTGTACTCCATGCGCTCCACGTCTCCCCGCTAAAGTGTTTGCTGGGCAAACGCAAAGCCTGCGTCAAGCCCTCGTGTGCTCTTCTTAAATCATGCATTGTAGCAGTCAAAGTGCGCTAAGATACTTCCCCAGTATTGGGCGCCCAAGGTTGGGCTGGGTCCTACGAGGCCTGCAGCCGACCGGTCGCATGGAAAAAGGAGAAACATGGCTACGTTCTTTCCCGGTGAGTCCCACACGTTTTCGGAGTATCTGCTGGTCCCTGGTTACTCGTCCTCGCAGTGCATCCCCAACAACGTCTCTCTCAAGACGCCGCTAACCCGCTTCAAGCGCGGTGAGAAGCCGGCAATCACCCTGAACATCCCCATGGTTTCCGCCATCATGCAGTCCGTCTCGGGCGTCGACATGGGTGTCGCGCTCGCTACCGAGGGCGGCCTGTCCTTCATCTACGGTTCCCAGACCCCCGAGTCCGAGGCCGCCATGGTCAAGGCCGTCAAGGATCACAAGGCCGGCTTCGTTCAGTCCGATTCCACGCTGACCCCCGACATGACCATGGAGCAGGTCATCGAGCTCAAGGAGAAGACCGGTCACTCCACCATGCCGGTTACCGACGACGGCACCCCCAAGGGCAAGCTCCTGGGTATCGTCACCAGTCGTGACTATCGCCCCAGCCGCGATGACCACCAGAAGAAGGTCTCCGAGTTCATGACCCCGCGTGAGCAGCTCATCGTGGGCGACAAGAACATCAGCCTCAAGGTCGCCAACGACGTCATCTGGGACAACAAGCTCAACGCCCTGCCCATCGTCGACGACAACGATCACCTCATGGGCATCGTCTTCCGCAAGGACTACGACAGCCACAAGACCAACCCCAACGAGCTGCTCGACGGCGACAAGCGCTACATGGTCGGTGCCGGTATCAACACCCGCGACTATGCCGAGCGCGTGCCGCTGCTCATCGAGGCCGGTGCCGACGTCCTGTGCATCGACTCTTCCGAGGGCTTTAGCGAGTGGCAGAAGCGCACCATCGAGTGGATTCGTGCCAATTACGGCGAGGACGTCAAGGTCGGTGCCGGTAACGTCGTCGACGCCGAGGGCTTCCGCTTCCTGGCCGACTGCGGTGCCGACTTCATCAAGGTCGGTATCGGCGGCGGTTCCATCTGCATCACCCGCGAGACCAAGGGTATCGGCCGTGGCCAGGCCACCGCGCTGATCGACGTCTGCCGCGCTCGCGACGAGTACTACGAGGAGACCGGCATCTACGTGCCCGTATGCTCCGACGGCGGCATCGTCTACGACTACCATATGACGCTCGCCCTTGCCATGGGTGCCGACTTTATGATGCTGGGCCGCTACTTCGCCCGCTTCGACGAGAGCCCGACCGAGCGCGTCAACGTCAACGGCCAGTACATGAAGGAGTACTGGGGCGAGGGTTCCGCGCGTGCCCGCAACTGGCAGCGCTACGACCTGGGTGGCGCCGCGAAGCTCAGCTTCGTCGAGGGCGTCGACTCCTACGTCCCGTATGCCGGTTCTCTCAAGGACGGCGTGGGCGGCACGCTCTACAAGGTCAAGTCCACGATGTGCAACTGCGGTGCCCTCTCGATCCCCGAGCTCCAGGAAAAGGCACGCCTGACCCTGGTGAGCTCGACCTCCATCGTCGAAGGCGGCGCCCACGACGTAGTGGTCAAGGACTCGCAGCAGAGCGTCTCTTACCGCTAAGCGGCTTTCCCAACCACCGCACCTTGGACCTCAAACCGTCGCTCGCGTACCAAAGTACGCGTCGCTCCTCTTTCGGCCTAATCTGCGGCACTTGGAAAACCCGATCATGCTTGGGCGGGTAACAATTAGCGGTTGATTCACAACCACGTTATTTAGATAAAGCGAGATGCCTGCAAGTCGCAGGCATCTCGCTTGTCGTATTTGCTATCATCAGTCAAGTTAACCTTAGGGTCGGTCGGCTTAGCTTTGTTCGCTACAAGTTCCGCACGCAAAGAAGAGCACTTAATGTGCTCTTCGTCTTGCGCAGGACTGTCCGCAGTAGCGAACAAAGCTAAGCCGACCGACCCCAGCTAAGATTAAAGGAGCTGATATGTGCGATTGCACAGATCATAAGGACGAGATTCCCGCCTACGACGCGCAGGCCATTGAGTCCCGGTGGATGAAGGCCTGGGAGGACTCCAACCTCTTTGCCGTCGACACCGACGCCAGCAAGCCCAAGAAGTACGTGCTCGAGATGTTCCCGTATCCGTCGGGCGACCTGCACATGGGCCACGCGCGCAACTACACCATCGGCGATGCCATGGCCCGTCAGGCCCGCATGCGCGGCTACGACGTGCTTCACCCCATCGGCTTCGATGCCTTTGGCCTGCCTGCCGAGAACGCCGCCATCAAGCACAACACGCAGGCTGCCGCCTGGACGTATAAGAACATGGACCAGGCTCTCGCCACGATGAAGCGCATGGGCTTCTCCTACGATCTGGATCGCATGGTCAAGACCTGTAGCCCCGACTACTACCGCTGGGGTCAGTGGATCTTTGAGAAGCTGTGGGAAAAGGGCCTGGTCTACCGCAAGAAGAACCCGGTCAACTGGTGTCCTAACTGCAAGACCGTTCTGGCCAACGAGCAGGTCACCGAGGGCAAGTGCTGGCGCTGCGGCACCGAGCCCGAGAAGCGCGACCTGGAGCAGTGGTACTTCAAGATCACCGAGTACTCCCAGGAGCTGCTCGACGACCTGGAGAAGCTCCCCGGCTGGCCCGAGCGCGTCAAGCAGATGCAGGCCAACTGGATCGGTCGTTCCGAGGGCGCCGAGGTCGACTTTACCCTGTGCGACAAGGATGGCGAGCCCATCGAGGGCGACGAGGGTAAGATCACCGTCTTCACCACGCGAGCCGACACGCTCTTTGGTGTCTCCTTCTTTGTCTTGGCTCCCGAGTACGCTCGTCTGCACGAGCTCGTCGAGGGCACGGAGTACGAGGAGGCCGTGACCAAGATCGTCGAGGACTCCAAGCATATCTCCGCCGTCGAGCGTGCCCAGGGCACCCTCGAGAAGCACGGTGCCTTTACCGGCCGCTACGTGGTGAACCCGGTCAACGGCGAGAAGGTCCCCGTGTGGGTTGCCGATTATGTTGTTGCCGACTACGGCACCGGCGCTGTCATGGCCGTTCCCTGCGGCGACCAGCGCGATTTTGAGTTTGCCCGCAAGTATGACCTGCCGATCGTGCCGATCATCCTGGACGATGACGACCGCGCAGCCGTCGAGGCTAACGGTGAGACCATCGATACCTTCCATGCCGAGACCGTCGACTGGGATTGCGCCCACGCTGCCGAGGGCACGCTCGTCCAGTCCGGCAAGTACACCGGCATGCGCGGCGGCAAGCACTCCGAGGGCGAGGCTGCGATCGTGGCCGACCTCGAGGCCATGGGCTGCGGTCGTCGCAAGGTCGAGTTCCGTCTGCGCGATTGGCTCATTTCCCGTCAGCGCTATTGGGGCAACCCCATCCCGGCCATCCACTGCGAGCACTGCGGCATCGTCCCCGTACCCGAGGACCAGCTGCCGGTGACGCTGCCCGAGAACCTGGACCTGGGCGCCGGCGAGACCCTCGCCGAGTGCAAGGAGTTCTACGAGACCACCTGCCCGGTCTGCGGCCGCCCGGCCAAGCGCGAGACCGATACCATGGACACCTTCACCTGCTCCAGCTGGTATTACCTGCGCTATACCGATCCGCACAACACCGAGCTGCCCTTCTCCCGTGAGGCCGCCGACCGTTGGATGCCCGTCGATAACTACATCGGCGGCATCGAGCACGCCATTCTGCACCTGCTCTACAGCCGCTTCTTTACCAAGGCACTGCGCGACCTGGGCCTGCTGAGCGTGGACGAGCCCTTCACCAACCTGCTGTGCCAGGGCATGGTCAAGGACGAGAACGGCGACACCATGTCCAAGTCCAAGGGCAATGTCGTGCCCCCGAGCTCGGTCATCGAGCCCTACGGTGCCGACACCATGCGTTTGGCGATCCTGTTTATCGCCCCGCCCGAGAAGGACTTCGACTGGGATCCCAAGGCCGTCGAGGGCGCCAACCGCTTTATCAAGCGCGCCTGGCGTATCGTTTGGCAGCTCGTCCAGTCCGGCGACGCCAACGTGGCCTTCGACAAGTCAGCACTCGACGAGACCGCGATGAAGCTCTACCGCGAGCGTCACCGCACCATCGCCAAGTGCACCGAGGACTTCGATCGCGGCCAGTTCAACACCGCGATCTCGGCCGTCATGGAGCTCGTCAACGCGGCGAGCGCCTACCTCAACGCCACCGAGGGCACCGCCCGCGACAAGGCGCTGTGCTACGGCGTGGCTAAGGATATCGTGAGCGTCCTTGCCCCCATCTGCCCGTTCTGGGCCGACGAGCTGTGGCACGAGGCCCTTGGCTGCGAGGGCAACGCCTACACCGCTGCCTGGCCCGAGTTCGACCTGGCCGAGTCCGTTGAGGACACGGTGCAGATTGTGGTTCAGGTGCTCGGTAAGGTCCGCGGTCGTGTTGACGTTGCCCGCGATGCTTCCAATGAGGATATGCAGGCTGCCGCCGAGGCCGCCGTCGCCAAGTGGCTCGAGGGCAAGACGGTCGTCAAGGCCATCTGCGTGCCCGGCAAGCTGGTCAACCTGGTGGTCAAGTAAGCGCTGCGCGAATAGCTGACATGCAATAAACGAGGGGCGATCCGATTGGGTCGTCCCTCGTTTTGCATGTACCTGCCTAGGTGCCTTCGGCCAATTGTCCTATTCTTGTGGAGAAGCTGTGCGCACGCTGACCTGCAGATTCGTACTGTGCTTGCACGTTTCCGCAGCTATTGGTATAGTTTGCTTGCAAATAAAGTTGTAATTGAAAGAAGTGGGGTTTCGGCCCCGCTTCTTTTTTGTATGGATGGAGGTCCGCAATGGTCAAGACCAAGACCGAGCAGGCGATCATCGACGCGCTCGAGGCCGTCGCTCCCCAGCACGATGTCGACATCGTCGACGTCGAGCTCGTGGGCGCCACCAAGGCCCCCTGCGTGCGCGTGCGTATCGAGGGTGCCGAGGGTCAGAGCCTGTCTCTCAACGACGTCACGGCCAACACCAAGTGGGTCGGCGATGTGATTGAGGAGCTCGACCCCATCTCTTCGAGCTATACGCTCGAGGTGTCGAGCCCGGGCATGGCGCGCCCGCTGCGCCGCCCGAGTGACTTTGCCCGCTTTGTGGGCGAGAACTGCGAGCTCACCTCCACCGCCACCGAGGGACGTCGCAAGTACGCCGGTAAGATTGCCGCCGCCACCGAGACAAACGTGACCCTCGAGCTCGAGGATGGCGAGTCCGTCACCCTCGATTTCTCTGATGTTAAAAAGTGCAAGTTGAAGCCCACCTATGACTTCAAGCCCGCGAAGGAAGGAAAGTAAGATGTCAGCATCCGACATGATGTCCGCCCTGATGGAGCTTTGCCAGGAGAAGCACATCGACCAGCTCTACCTGATCGACCGCCTGGAGCAGTCGCTCGCCAAGAGCTATGCCGAGATCCTGCATCTTGAGTGGGGCGCCAAGGTGACCATCGACCGCACCACCGGCAAGATCTACGTCTACCGTCTGGAGCCGATCGACGATTCCATGGACGAGGAGGGCAACTTCACCGAGTTCGAGGAGATCGACGTCACTCCCAAGAACACGAGCCGCATCGCCGCCCAGCACGCCAAGGCCGAGATCAACGCCATCGTGCGCAACTCCGCCCGCGAGCAGATCTACGAGGAGTTCTCCGGCCGTATCGGTGACCTCATCAGCGGTACCGTGCTGCAGTCCACGCCCGACTTCACGATCGTTAAGATTCGCGAGGGCGTCGAGGCCGAGCTTCCGCACTTCGACCAGCGCCGTTACGAGAACGAGCGCAACGAGCGTCCGATGGGCGAGCGCTACCTGCACAACCAACACATCAAGGCCGTGATCATCGACGTTCGCGACCCCAACTCCAACCTGCAGCCGGTTCGTGGCGAGCACAGCCGTCCGCCGATTGTCATCTCCCGTACCCACCCCGAGCTCATGCGTCGTCTGTTTGAGCAGGAGGTGCCCGAGATCTATGAGGGCACCGTCCAGATCAAGTCGATCGCCCGCGAGCCCGGCCAGCGCTCCAAGGTCGCCGTCCACTCTCTCGACGATCGCCTGGATCCCGTTGGCGCCTGCGTCGGCCCCAAGGGCAGCCGCGTTCGCGCCGTCGTGGGCGAGCTCCGTGGCGAGCGCGTCGACGTCATCCTGTGGGATGCCGATCCGGCCGTCTACGTCGCCAACGCCCTGTCGCCTGCCAAGGTCACCCGCGTTCTCATCGACGAGGAGAAGGCCTACGCCGGTGTTATCGTGCCCGACGACCAGCTTTCCCTCGCCATCGGCAAGGAGGGCCAGAACGCCCGCCTCGCCGCGCGCCTGACCGGCTGGCATATCGACATCAAGTCCGAGACCCTTGCCGCCGACATCCTCAAGAACGTTCCCGTTCACGAGGAGCCCGCCGCCGACCTGATCGGTGACGAGGAGGACGAGGATGTCCGTCGCTGCGAGTTCGTGTCCGAGGACGGTATCCAGTGCCGCAACCAGGCCCGTCCCGGCTCCCGTTTCTGCGGTGTTCACGACACCGACGCCTTCGATGATGCGGAGGACCTGATCTAGCGCGCGGTCGCGCCGGGCAGGTCCCAGCGCATGCCCCACGCTCGTTCAGTCTCTAGGCACCCAAGGTGCCAGAAAGGGTAGGTGAAGTCATATGGCAAAAGTCCGTGTGTCCACCCTGGCCAAAGAGTTCGGCATGACCTCCAAGGAACTGATGGGTCATCTCGCCGAAATGAAGATTCCCGCTAAGTCCGCTTCCTCCGCCCTGGAGGACGCCTACGTCGCTATGGTCCGCAAGCAGCTCGCCTCGGTGATCGAGGCCCGCGCCCAGGAAGTTGAGGCCGCCAAGCAGGCCGAGGAGCAGGCAGCCGCCGCCGAGGAGGCAGCACGCGCTGCCGAGGCCGAGCGCGAGCGCATCGCCGCCGAGAAGGCACGCGAGGAGGAGCGCCGCCAGTTCGCCGCCGCCCAGGCTGCCGAGGAGGCCGCCCGCGCCGAGGCCGAGGCCAAGAAGAAGGCCGAGCAGGAGCGTCTTGCTCGCGAGAAGGAGGAGGCTGCCCGCGAGGCCCAGCGCCGCGCCGTTCCCGCTTCCGACTCCGGTTCGCGCTTCCGTTCGCTGCTCGACCAGATCGCCGCACAGGAGACCGTGCTCAAGGAGAAGAAGGACGCCGAGCAGAAGGCCAAGGCCGAGCGCGCTGCCGAGCGCGGCAACCGTCGTGGCGGCAACAACGACCGTCGCGGTGGCCGTCGTAACGATCGCAACGCCTCCGACAACAGCTCCGAGCGCAACGCCTCCGAGAACCGTCCGCACAGCCATCGCACCAACGCCAGCAACAACGTCGCTGCCGGCATGGACTTCCCCAACCCCGACAAACAGGGCAAGGGCAAGAAGCGCAAGGGCGGTCACAACAACGAAGAGGACCACTACAGCCGCATGGCTCGCGAGGCCGAGGAGTACAGTCGCGAGAAGGTGCTCGAGGAGGCTCGTGCCGCCGTCGAGGAGGCCTCTCGCGAGTCCACTGGTCGCCGCAAAAAGCGCAAGGAGAAGCGCGAGCGCGAGGCCGCAAAGGCTCAGGAAGAGCGCAAGATTGAGGAGGCGCTGGCCCAGGGCGTGAACCCCGAGGACCTCGACGCCATCAAGGTCTCCCAGGGCGTAACCGTCCAGGAGCTCGCCGAGGCGCTCGATGTTCCGGCCAACGACATCATCAAGCGCCTGTTCCTGCTGGGCACGCCGCTTACCATGACGCAGTCCATGTCCGACGACCTCGTCGAGCTCGTTGCCGACGACCTGGGCCGCCAGATCAAGATCATCACCCCCGAGGAGGAGAACACCTTCTCGTTCTACGACGATCCCGCCGACCTTAAGCCGCGCGCCCCGGTCGTCACCGTCATGGGCCACGTCGACCACGGCAAGACTTCGCTGCTCGACGCCATCCGTCACACCGGCGTCGCTGCCGGCGAGGCGGGCGGCATTACCCAGGCCATCGGCGCTTCGCAGGTCATGATCAACGACCGCAAGATCACCTTCATCGATACCCCCGGTCACGCCACCTTTACGGCTATGCGTGCCCGTGGTGCCAAGGTGACCGACATCGTCATCTTGATCGTGGCTGCCGACGACGGCGTCATGCCCCAGACCATCGAGTCGATCAACCACGCCAAGGCCGCCGGCGTTCCCATCGTCGTCGCCGTCAACAAGATCGATAAGCCGGGTGCCAACCCCGATCGCGTGCGCCAGGAGCTCACCGAGTACGGCATCATCCCCGAGGAGTGGGGCGGACAGAACATGTTCGTCAACATCTCTGCCAAGCAGAAGATCGGTATCGACGACCTGCTCGAGACCGTCCTGCTCCAGGCTGACGTGCTCGAGCTCAAGGCCAACCCCGATACGTTCGCTTCGGGCAACGTCCTTGAGGCTAAGCTCGACAAGGGTCGCGGCTCGGTTGCCACAGTGCTCGTGACCCGTGGTACCCTGCACGTGGGCGATACGCTGGTCGCCGGCCTTACCTACGGCCGCGTCCGCGCCATGCTCGACCCCAAGGGCAACGCCGTCACCGAGGCCGGTCCCTCCGACGCCGTCGAGATTCTGGGCCTGCAGTCCGTCCCCAACGCCGGCGATGAGTTCCGCGTGTTCGAGGACGAGCGCGAGGCACGCGCCCTGGCCGATGAGCGTTCGCTCAAGGCCCGTATCGAGGAGCAGAGCCGCGTGAAGCACGTGACGCTCGAGAACCTCTTCGAGACCATCGCCGACGCCGAGGTCAAGGAGCTCAACCTGATCATCAAGGCCGACGTCCAGGGTTCCATCGAGGCCCTTCAGGACTCCCTCGACAAGATGGACCAGTCCGAGGTGCGCATCAACACGATCCACTCCGCCGTTGGCGCCATCAATGAGACCGACGTCGTTCTGGCCGACGCCTCCAACGCCATCATCATCGGCTTTGGCGTCCGTCCCGACGGCAAGGCCCGCTCCGCTGCCGAGCGCGAGGGCGTCGAGATCCGTTGCTACGACGTCATCTACAAGTGCCTCGAGGACCTCGACGCAGCCCGTATCGGCATGCTCAAGCCCACCGAGGTCGAGGTCTCCACGGGTTCCGCGACCGTTCTGGACACCTTCAAGGTGCCCAAGGTCGGTATCGCCGCCGGTGTCCGCGTCGAAGAGGGCGAGATCGCCGCGACCGATTCCGTGCGCCTGGTGCGCGACGGCATCGTGGTCTTCAACGGTAAAATCGCCTCGATGCGCCACTACAAGGACGAGGCCAAGAGCCTCAAGAGCGGCTCCGAGGGCGGTATTGGCCTGGAGAACTTCCAGGACATCAAGCCTGGCGACACCATTGAGGGCTACCGCATCGACCAGGTTGCCCGTACCGAGTAGGGGGTAGCGCTATGAAGCAAACGCAGGCAACCCGCCGTTTGGGCGAGCAGCTTCGCGAGAAGCTCGGTTATATCCTGCTCTTTGAGGTTTCCGATCCGCGTCTCGACCTGGTCACTCTGACCGCGGTCGAGGTCGCGGTGGACCGTTCGTTCGCGCGTGTGTACGTGTCGTGCGACGCGAGCCGCTACGACGAGGTCATGGAGGCGCTCGCCAGCGCCAAGGGCCGCATCCGTAGCCTGCTGGCCCGCTCGCTCGATTGGCGTGTCACGCCTGAGCTCGATTTTCGCATCGATCGCTCGACCGATGAGGCCGAGCGCATCACGCGCGCGCTGGAAAACGTTCCCGCCACGCTTGCGATCGAAAAGGACGAGGACGGCTATCCATTAGCGGATGCCGCCCGGGAGGCAGCTTTAGATGAGTAATTCCGCCGACCTCGCATCGTGCGAGTCTGCAGATATTCAGCGACGCATCCTCGAGCTCATCGAGGGTGCGTCCTCCATTGCGATTTCGGGACATACGTCTCCCGATGGCGACGCCCTGGGCTCCGTGCTGGGCCTGGGCCTCTCGCTTATGAAGTTTTTCCCCAACAAGGACATTGCCCTGCTGCTGGCAGACGATGACCCGGTTCCGCGCATCTACCGCTTTATGGAAGGTGCCGACCGTCTGGAGCCGGCATCTGCGTATGCCGGCAATCCGGACCTGTTCATCTCGGTGGACGTGCCTGTCGTCGAGCGTCTGAACAACTCCGCCGATGTGCTCCGCCGTTCGTCGCATGTGGTGTGCTTCGATCACCATCCGGCGCGCGAGGAATTTGCCGAGCTGAGCCTGAGGTGCGTCGACGCCGCGGCCTGCGCTATGATCATCGACCGCTTTTTGGACAATTGCGGCATTGTGGCTCGCGATGGTGTCGCGACCTGCCTGCTGTGCGGCCTGGTGACCGATACCGGTCGTTTTCAGTATCAAAACGCCGATGCCGCTGCGTTCCATGCCGCCTCGCGCCTGGTCGCGCATGGTGCCGATCCGGCGCGCGTTGCGCTCGAGGTCTACCAGAGCATGCGCGTAGAGTTCTTGCATCTTAAGTCCATCGTTATGGGCCGCATCAAGACAGTGGCGCACGGTCGCGTGGCATATAGTTATGCGTATCAGAGTGACCTCGAGGCCTGCGGCGTCACTTCGGACGAGTGCGATGGCCTGGTCGATGTGGTGCGTTCGGTGATGGGTGTGGAGGTCTGCCTGTTCCTGAAGGGCATTGAGGGCGATACCAAGGTGCGCGGCAACCTGCGCTCCAAGGGCGATCTCAATGTTTCCGAGATCGCTGCTGCTTTTGGCGGTGGCGGGCATCCCGCGGCCGCCGGTTTCTCTAACAACGGAACGATTCTCGAGACGCTCACCGTGGCACTTCCCATGCTGGCCGAGCTGGTAGGGGAGGATCCCGCTTCGGTGACCGTCGAGCTCTAACATTTTGGATGGTACATGGCTCGTCGTACGCCTTCTCAATTGAATATGCTGCTCGCCGTCGATAAGCCGGTGGGCTGTACGTCCCACGACGTGGTATCGCAGTGCCGACGCGCCCTCCATGAGCGACGCGTCGGCCATGCCGGTACGCTCGACCCCATGGCCTCGGGTGTCATGGTGGTGGGCGTGGGCCAGGCGACCCGTCTGCTGGGCATGTTGACCCTCGATACCAAAAGTTATGTCGCCGACATTTCGTTTGGCGTCGAGACCAATACCGATGACGCGGAGGGCGAGGCCGTTCGCACGGTGTCCGTTGCCCCCGAGCTGCGCGATCTCGCTTACGCCCGTGAGCAGCTGACCGCCATGCTTGGCCCGCAGATGCAGGTGCCGCCAGCGTTTTCGGCCATCTCGGTCAATGGCGTTCGCGCCTATAAGAGTGCTCGCGAGGGCAATGCGGTTGAGTTGCCCCCGCGCCCCGTCGAGGTCTATGCCGCCGACCTGATCGCTGTGGGCGGCGAGGGCGATACGTGCGTCTGGACCGTGGCGTTTTCGGTAAGCAAAGGCACCTACATTCGCGCGCTCGCTCGCGATCTGGGTCGCGCCTGCGATAGTGCTGCACATATTTCCGCGCTGCGCCGTACGGCCTCCGGCGTGGTTTCCATTGGCGCCTGTCATGCGGTTGAGGAGCTTTCTCCCGAGTCCGCGGCCGGCTTTGCTCTGGATCCCATCGCCGCCCTTGGTGCCACGCGTGTCGATTTGCCGGGTAATCTTGCAGACGACCTGCTCTGCGGCCGACGCATTCCCGTTGAGCGTGCGTTTGCCGATTTTGATGCCTCGAAGGCGCCTTTTGCGTTGGTGCTCGATGGGGGACTCAAGGCGCTCGCCCGCATCGAAAGTGGCCGCTTTGTCATGGAGCACGTGTTTCCGCAGGCAATCGGCGGTGTTCGATGATGTTGTCCGCTCGCGAGCTCGCGCGTATCTTTTTCGCGGGCGAGTCGGACGAGGCTCGCATCGTTACTGCCGATGCGTTTGATGAGTGCGAGCACTTGGGTGCCGCATCGATTGCCATCGGCGTGTTCGATGGCGTGCACCGTGGACACCAGGAGCTCATTGCCGCGCTTGTTAGCGACGCGCGCGCCCATGACTGTAAGGCGGTCGTGGTCACTTTCGATCCCGATCCGGACGTTGTGGTGAGTCCTTCGCCCGCTCAAAAATTGATGACGACGGCCGACCGTCTACATGCCTTGGCTCAGACCGGGGTCGATGCGGTAGTGGCCGTTCCCTTTACGCCTGAGGTTGCGGCGCTTGACCATGTCGGTTTTCTCGCATTGCTGTCGCGCGTGGTTGACATTCGCTCGATTCGCGTTGGTAGTGACTTTAGGCTGGGTCGCGGCGGTGCTGCTGGTGTTGCCGAGATGCGCGCCTGGGGTTCCGAGCGCGGCACTGACGTGTATGGTCACGACCTGCTTTGCGAGGGCGGGGAGGCCATTTGCGCCACCCGCATCCGTCACGAGCTGGGACAGGGCCATGTGGAGCTTGCTGCTGGGCTACTTGGCCGCCCGTATATGGTGCGCGGCGGCGTTATTCGCGGCCGTCACGAGGGTTCTGGCATGGGCTTTCCCACGGCAAACCTGCAGGTTCCCGATGGCATTCAGGTGCCTGCCGATGGCGTGTATGAGGGTCTGGTGCTGGTCGATGACACCGCGTGGCCCGCTGCTGTCAACGTCGGACTGCCGCCAACGTATGCCGACGATGCCGCATCTGCGCATCTCGAGGCCAACTTAATTGGTTATACGGGCGACCTGTACGGCACTTCCGTTTCGCTGGCGTTTACGCGCTGGCTGCGTCCCTCGCGTGTGTTCGAATCGCTGGATGAGTTGATCTCGACCGTCGAGGGTAATATCGAAGATATTCGGCACAACTTGGGCGAGCAGGGGGTGAGCATCCGTGATTAGCGATGAGGAAAAAGACCAGGTACGCGCTGCGTCTGACCTGGTTGCCATCGTGCAGGAAACGGTTGAGCTCAAGCCCCGCGGCCATGAGTTTTGGGGTTGCTGCCCCTTCCATGGCGAAAAGACGCCGTCCTTCCACATTATCCCCGCCACGCAGGTCTGGCACTGCTTTGGCTGCGGCGAAGGCGGCGACGTCTTCACTTATATCATGAAGCGCGAGAACCTGAGCTTTCCCGAGTCAATCCGTTATTTGGCCGATCGCGCGGGTATTGAGTTGCACGACACTGGAGATCGCCGTGAGCGCGGTACCAAGCGTGCCCGCATCTACGATCTGTGCGCCGAGACCGCCCAGTTCTACCACACCATGCTTATGCGCGGTAAGGATGGCCGTCCACGCGAGTACTTTGCCAGCCGCGGCATGGGTGGCGACGTCTGCCGCCGCTACTGCCTGGGTTTTGCACCGGGCCGCAACGCGCTGGTGTCGCACCTGTCCCAGGCGGGTTTTACCCCGCAGGAGATGGTCGACGCCAACGTTGCCGTGAGCCGCGGGCGCGGGCAGCTTGCCGACCGCTTCTACGACCGCGTGATGTTTCCCATCTTTGACGAGCAGGGTCACAACATTGCCTTTGGCGGGCGCATCATGGGTGACGGCCAACCCAAGTACCTCAACACCGCCGAGACGAGCGTGTTCCATAAAAAGCGAAACCTCTATGGATTTAACTGGGCCAAGGAGTTTATCGTTGCGCAGGATACGGCCATCGTGGTGGAGGGCTATACCGATTGCATCGCCTGCTGGGAGGCGGGGATTAAAAACGTTGTCGCCACGCTGGGCACCGCGCTCACGGAGTATCACGTCAAGACGCTCACCCGCTTTGCCAAGCGCATCGTGTACATGTTCGACGGCGATGCGGCGGGACAGAAGGCCGCCCGCCGTGCGATTCAGTTTATCGAGCAGGATTCGATGGATCTGCGCTGCGTGGTGCTGCCCGACGGCAACGATCCCATGGAGTTCATCACGGCGCACGGCGGAGAGGAGCTGCAGAAACGCATTGACGCCGCCGAGCCGCTCATGGACTTCGTGTACCGTTCGCTGCAGGAGTCGAGCGACATCACCACGCCGGGTGGTCGCGCCAAGGCGCTGGAGGATGCGCTGACGCTCATCTATCCGCTGCGCGATAGCTACATGATCGACACGTACTTTATCCAGATTGCCGATCTGCTTGGTTTGGATCTGGAGACAGTGCGTGCGAGTTCGGGTCGCGTGTTTCGCGATGTCGCCAAGCGCGAAGATGCGGAACGACGTCGTGAGCAGAACTATGAACGCCAGCGGGCGCAACTCGAGCGCTCTGGTAGCGCGGGCGGTCGGACGTCTGGTTCGCAGGGGGCATCTCGCGGTGCTTGGGCATCGGGCGCGACGCCGCCGGTGTCCGCTCCGGTCGAAGAAGAGCCGTACGACTATGTCCCGCTCGATGCCTACGGTGCCGCGTCCGTGGAGGTCGTCGACGATCTTCCGCCGATCGACGTGCCTGATGGTATGGGTGCTGTGCCTGTGGCTGACGGTTCGGGCGCACCGGCTGCGGCGGCGCCGATGGTTCTTACTGATCTTGAGCGCAAGTCCTTGGCAGGGGAGCGCGAGCTGTTGACGATGCTTACGAGCTACCCCGACCTGTTCCGCACGTATGCCGACCGCATCTGCTCTATCGAGTGGGTTGACCCTCGTCACGAGTCCATCGCATGGGCCGTGCTGGCAACGCCGCCGGGAACCGATCCTGCGGCCTGCATGGATGCGGCGCGCTCGGTGTGTCCCGAGGCGGCAACGCTTGTGAGTGCCGGGCGCATCTCGGCGACGAGCAAGCACCCCACCGAGACGAACATCGTGTTTATGCTCGATACGCTCGAGCTCTACACCATCAAGCGCCGCATGCGTGCCGCACAGGCCAAGCTGCGCCAGGACCGTTCGCTCGATGATGAGGCCCGTCGCGCGCTGACCGTGCAGGCCGCGCAGGATTCGCAGCGTCAACGCGAACTGCAAAAGTCGATCGGCGGCGTGGCGGACCCGTTCCGTTTGATTGGTCTGGAGGCCGCAGGCACCGAACAGGCCTAGATGTTGTGGTCAACCAGCGTATTCTCGCCTATATCCAGTCCTCTTTTTGGGTATAGACGTCTATGTGTGTGCTAAAGTATTGAGTCCTGTGGACTATGAAGGGAGAATCTGTGCCAAAAAAGACTGAGAGCACGGGTACTGGGCTGGAATCCTACGTTGCAAAGCTCATGGGCAACGGCTCAAACAGGACTTCGGTAACCGAGGACGAGATTCAGGTCGCCCTGAAGGATATCGATGTTTCTGACGAGCAGCTCACCGCGGTGTATTCCGCGCTGCGCAACAGCGGCATCCAGATTATCTCCGCGAGCGGTAACGACGACGCCCCCATGGACGTCGACGATGACGATAACGATACCGATACCGACGATTTCGATGACGACGACGAACACGATTCCGGCTCGCTCGACGATCATGAGCTCAAGATGGCCCGTCAGGCCGACGCCGAAATGGGTTCTTCCAAGAGCAAGAAGAAGCGCACCGTGCGCACGTCCCGTTCACGCTCGCGCGTGCGTGGCATCGATGCCTCCACGGTGATGCTGACCGGCGACCCGGTCCGTATGTACCTCAAGGAGATCGGTAAGGTCGACCTGCTGACCGCATCCGAAGAGGTCGACCTGGCCATGAAGATCGAGGCCGGTCTTGAGGCCACCGAGAAGCTCGAGGCTGCCGATGCCGGTGAGCTCGAACTCACGCGTGCCGAGATGCGTCGTCTTACGCGCATTGAGAACGTTGGCCTCGAAGCCAAGCAGGCACTCATCAGTGCAAACCTGCGTCTGGTCGTCTCCATCGCCAAGCGCTACGTCGGTCGCGGCATGCTGTTCCTGGACCTGATCCAGGAGGGTAACCTCGGCCTGATTCGCGCCGTCGAGAAGTTCGACTACCAGAAGGGCTTCAAGTTCTCCACGTACGCCACGTGGTGGATCCGTCAGGCCATTACGCGCGCTATCGCCGACCAGGCCCGTACCATCCGTATTCCCGTGCACATGGTCGAGACCATCAACAAGCTCGTCCGCGTGCAGCGCCAGCTCCTTCAGGACCTGGGTCGCGACCCGACCCCCGAGGAGATCGGTGCCGAGATGGACATGAGCGCCGACCGCGTCCGCGAGATCCAGAAGATCTCGCAGGAGCCCGTGTCTCTCGAGACCCCCATCGGCGAGGAAGAGGATTCCCAGCTGGGCGACTTCATCGAGGACTCCCAGGCAATCGTTCCGCCCGATGCCGCCAGCTTCTCCATGCTGCAGGAGCAGCTCACCCAGGTGCTCGACTCGCTTGCCGATCGTGAGCGCAAGGTTATCGAGCTGCGCTTTGGCCTTGTCGACGGGCATCCCCGTACGCTCGAGGAGGTCGGTCGCGAGTTTGGCGTCACGCGCGAGCGTATCCGCCAGATCGAGTCCAAGACCTTGGCCAAGCTCCGTCACCCGAGCCGCAGCAGCAAGCTCAAGGACTACATCGAGTCATAACCTCGCAAGCAAGAAGCGCCCTCAAGCACATCCGCTTGGGGGCGCTTTCATGTAGTCATTGGGGACGTTCTTGAATGACTAGTCGTTTAAGAACGTCCCCAATGACTAGGTCGGAAAAATTCTCAAAAAAGTTCTTGCCCTGAGCTGATTCGTCCGTATAATAAACTTCGTTGCTTGAGAGCACGCACCTATTCCTCGGTAGCTCAATGGTAGAGCACGCGGCTGTTAACCGCGCTGTTGTAGGTTCGAGTCCTACCCGGGGAGCCAGAATTTCTCAGCCCATTCCGCTGGGCTTTTAAATTCCTCGGTAGCTCAATGGTAGAGCACGCGGCTGTTAACCGCGCTGTTGTAGGTTCGAGTCCTACCCGGGGAGCCAGGTTGTAAAACCCGTCGCTTATGCGGCGGGTTTTTTTATACCGCGACCACTTGACTCGAACGTTGCCATATCAACATTTCGTGTCGAGGATGTAATCCCGCGACCCACCACCTCAACATGGCGCGGTCGTTGTAGAATATTGCAATGATTGCTCCCACGACATGGTGCCGCGAGCACCAGATAAGGAGATTCTTGTGTCTGAGACCATTAACGGCAGCCTGAGCGTCTCGAACGACGTTATTGCCGATATTGCCGGTTATGCCGCGATGACGTGCTATGGCGTTGTCGGTATGGCTGAGCAGCTCCAAGGCGCCGAGAGCGTGCGCCTGCTTGCCGGTCAGCGCCTCCGCAAGGGCGTGCTTGTCTCCGCCGACGAGAACGGCCTTACGGTCGATCTTCACGTCGTGCTCGAGAACGGCGTCAACATGAAGTCCGTCTGCCACAATCTTTCGAGCTCCGTTGCCTTCACCCTGCAGGAGATCGCCCAGATCGATCCCGCCAGCCTTAAGATCGGCATCCATATCGACGCGCTCAAGAGCCGTCTGAACTAGCATCCGAAAACGGAGATTCAAATACCCATGATTGCAAAGACCATTCGCACCTGTTTTCCGATCGCTGCGGCTGCCGTTTCCGACAAGGCCGAGGAGATCAATAAGCTCAACGTCTTCCCCGTGCCCGACGGTGACACCGGCACCAACATGTCTCTCACGCTCGCCTCGGTGACCAAGGAGCTTTCTGCCCTTCCCGCCGACGCCGACATGGAGGCCATCGCCGGCGCCATCACCCACGGCTCCCTGATGGGCGCCCGCGGCAACTCCGGTGTCATCACCTCGCAGATCCTGCGCGGTGTGGCCGAGGGCCTTGTCTCCGCCGATGAGCCCATTACGTCCGCCAACATCGCCTATGCGTTCCGCCGAGCCGTCAAGGTCGCCTTCCAGGCCGTCCGCAAGCCCATCGAGGGCACGATCCTCACGGTGCTGCGCGATGTCTCGACCAAGGCCGACGAGTGCGAGAAGAAGAAGTTCTCGGCCGAGGACGCGCTCGACGCTATCGTCGTCGAGGCCTACCAGTCCGTCGCCCGCACGCCCGACCTGCTGCCCGTTCTGAAGGAGAACGGCGTGGTCGACTCCGGCGCCTTTGGCTTTGCCATCTTCCTGGAGAACTTTGTTGCCGCTGCGCTTGGCCGCAGCACCGTGGTCGAGGATTTCTCCGCTACGTTTGACTCCGCCGGCTCCGCCCGCGATGCGGCTCTCGGCCGCGTGGAGATTGAGGCCAACGACGACTGGGAGGGCTCGGAGTTCCGCTACTGCAACGAGTTCCTCTTTAAGGCCGACGCCCCGTTTGACGAGGACGAGTGCCTGAAGTTCCTGGGTTCCATGGGCGACTGCGAGCTGCTCGTGGGTGCCTATCCCGACTACAAGATCCACGTGCACTCCAACACCCCCAACCTGGTGCTCGAGCACATGCTGCAGCTTGGCCAGATTTACGAGGTCTTTATCCATAACATGGAGATGGAGGCCCACGACCGCACCGCTAAGATCCACGAGGATCAGGAGAAGGCCGCCGAGCCTGCCAAGGCGCTGGGCTTTGTCGCCGTTGCTGCCGGCTCCGGCGAGGCCGACATTCTCAAGTCCCTCGGTGTCGATGTGATCGTTTCGGGCGGCCAGACCATGAACCCTTCGACCGCCGACCTGCTGGGCGCCGTGGACCAGGTCAACGCGACCTCTGTCATCATCCTGCCCAACAACGGCAACATCCGCATGGCTGCCGAGGCCGCTGCCTCCGCCTGCACCGATAAGAAGGTCGCCATCGTTCCCACCAAGACCGTTCCGCAGGCCTTCTCCGCGCTGTTCGCGGTCCTGCCCGATTCCGAGCTCGAGGATGCTTTGGCCGCTATGGTCGACGCCATCAGCGAGGTTCGCGATGGCGAGGTCACCCGTGCCGTGCGCGATTCCAGTGCTTCCGATGGCTCGCCGATTCACTCCGGCGACGTCATGGGCATTATCGCCGGCTCCATCGACGTTGTCGGCTCCGATGTGAAGCAGGTTACGCTTGACTGCATCAACCGTATGCAGGAGGAAGAGGAGGGCGACGCGCTGACGATTCTGGCCGGCGAGGAGCTGTCCGACGAGGCCTTCCAGGAGATCGTCGACGCCATCGAGGAGGCTCAGCCCGATCTGGAGATTGACGCCCATCGTGGCGAGCAGCCGCTCTACCCAGTGATCTTCTCGATCGAGTAGGCTCTGCCCATGTCCGAGCTGTGCTCCGTGCCGCGCGTCTCGGAGCGCTTTGCCCAGAGCAATGCGCTCGACGAGGATATCGCGCGACTCAAATATGTTTCGGGTAAACGTGAGGAGGCCCTTCGCCGTCTGGGAATTCGGACGGTGGGGGACCTCCTTCTCCATATCCCTCATCGGTACCTGGACTTCACCCGCTCCTGGTCTATCGAGATGGCGCCCATCGGTACTGTGTGCACGATTATCGCCACGGTCGATCGCATCGTGCAAAAGCAGCCCCGTCCGCGTATGCAGGTGACCGAGGTCTCGCTTGTGGACGAGACGGGCGTGCTGCAGGTCGCCTTTTTCCGTCAGCCTTGGATTGCCCAGCAGCTCAAGCAGGGCGACCGCCTGGCCGTGATGGGCAAGGTCGAGTTTGCCTACGGCTTTAAGCAGATGGCCTCGCCTCACTTCGAGAAGCTCGAGGAGGGTCGTGCTTCCGGCACTATCCTGCCGGTCCACTACGTAAGCGACGGCGTGAGCCAGGCGTGGATGCGCCGTATCGTAAGCGGCGCGCTCGAGGTTGTCGGCAACTCCTTCGATCCTATTCCCGCGCCGCTGCGCGTTAAGCGCCGCTTGATGAGCAGTGCCCGTGCGCTTCGATCGATTCACTTTCCCTCGAGCATGGCTGAGCGCGATATCGCGCGCGCACGGCTTGCCTACGAGGAGTGCCTCTACCTGCAGTTGGCGCTGCGTCTGCGCAACGACGGCGGTTTGGTTGAGGTGGTTCCCAACGCGCATGCCGCGGGCGAGCATCTGGCCGCACTCAGGCAGGCACTCCCGTTCTCACTGAGTGACGAGCAGGAGGCTGCATTCCAGGACATCCTGCATGACATGTGCGATGGCGAGCGCGTGATGAACCGTCTGCTGCTGGGCGACGTCGGCACCGGTAAGACCGCTGTTGCCGCCTGCGCGCTGGCCGTGGCTGCCGATAGCGGCACCCAAGCCTGCGTCATGGCGCCTACGGGCGTGTTGGCACGTCAATATGCCGACAAGACTGGCCCCTTGCTCTCCCAGGCTGGTATGACGTGGGCACTGCTGACGGGAGCCACCCCGGCGGCCGAGCGCGAGCGCATCCATGCACAGCTGGAATCGGGAGAGCTCGACGTGCTCTTTGGTACGCACGCGGTCCTTTCGGACGACGTGACTTTCAATCATCTGTCGCTCGTCGTCATCGACGAGCAGCACCGCTTTGGCGTGGGCCAGCGCAATGCACTGCGCGCCAAGGGGCCGGGGGCGGACCTGCTCGTTATGACGGCGACGCCCATCCCGCGCACGTTGGCGCTTTCGGTCTACGGCGACCTGGATACGAGCATCATCCGCCATCGTCCCGTTCCGGGTGCCGGCGTGACGACGCGCGTTCTCACCGAGTCGAGTCGTGACTTGGCCTATGGCGCCATCCGCGAGGCGCATGCCCAGGGTCAGCAGGCCTATGTGATCTGCCCGCTCGTGGAGCCGAGCGATTCGGCCGATGAGCTCGAGGACGTACCCGGCATCGCGCGCGACGATGAGGGCCGCGTGACCGTGCCCGTGCCGCTGCATGACACGGCGACCGAGCTCGAACGCCTGCGCCTGGCGCTGCCGGGACTTACCATCGAGCGCCTCCATGGCCGTATGCCGGCGGGGGAAAAGGACCGGGTCATCGATGCCTTCAAACGAGGCGAGATCGATGTGCTCGTCTCGACCACGGTGGTCGAGGTGGGCGTCGATGTGCCCAACGCCACCGTCATGGTCATCGAGAACGGCGAGCGCTTTGGCTTGGCGGCCTTGCACCAGCTGCGCGGCCGCGTGGGTCGTGGAAGCGTGTCGGGCACATGCCTGGTCATGACCCACTCAAAGGGCAATGGCGGCGCATCGGCGGCGCAAGACCGCCTCCAGTCGCTCGAAAAGACCGCAGACGGCTTTACGCTCGCGCAGATGGACCTGCGCCTGCGTCATGAGGGTGAGATTCTGGGTTACCGTCAGCATGGCGGCGTGACCTTGCGCTTTGTCGATCTCGATGCCGATGAGGAGCTTATCGAGTGGGCCCATTTGGACGCAGTCGAGCTCTTGCGGTATGCTTGCACCCTTGACTCCGTGGTGACGCGCCCTCTGCGCGATGCAGTCGCCACGCGGTATCGACACATCTTTAAGGAGGTCAGCGGAGGATGAGAATCATCGGCGGCGAATGGCGCGGTCGCAAGATCGAGGAGCCCCGTGGTCGCGATGTCACCCGCCCCACGACCGATCGCGTGCGCGAGGCGTGCGCATCAATGGTCATGTCGGCATTCGACTTCGATCTGGACGAGGTTCGCGTGCTGGATGCTTTTGGCGGCTCCGGTGCATTAGGCATCGAGATGCTCTCGCGTGGCGCCCGCTCGCTTACGACGTTTGAGATCGATCGAAATGCCGCGCGGCTCATTACCAAGAATATCGAGTCGCTTTGCCGTGACCGTGCACGTTGGCGTGTGGTGACGGGCGATATGCTGGCAAGCGCCTCGCACGGTCGTGTTCCGGGCGGCCCCTTCGACTTGGTCCTGCTCGATCCGCCGTATGCCTTTGGTGCCGAGCCGGTTCAGGAACTGCTGCAGAACCTTGCCCAGCGGGGCCTGCTGGCCCCTGGCGCGTACGCCCTGTTTGAGCATGCCGCCGCCGACGCGGGCGCGCATCCGGCCGGCTTTGAGACCGTGCGCGAGAAGCGCTACGGCATCACCTCGGTCGATCTGCTGCGTTGGGTCGGCGATAGCAAGGACGACAGCACCGATGCTAACGATAACGACGAGGCAGTATCCCCGGAGGACGCCCATGAGTGACACCATCAACCGCGTAATCGTCCCGGGAACCTTCGACCCCATCACCTTTGGCCACATCGACGTCATCCGCCGCGCGCGTCGTATCTTTCCCAGCGTGATCGTGGCTGTCGCCGAGTCGCAGGGCAAAAACGGCGTGGGTACCACCTTTATGCTCGACGAGCGCGTGGCGCTGGCCCGCGAGGCACTGGGCGATATCGAAGGCGTCGAGGTCCTGCCCTTTACCGGCCTGTTGGTCGACTTCGCACGCGAGCAGGGCGCCGGTGCCGTGGTCAAGGGTCTGCGTGCCATGACCGACTTTGAGTATGAGCTTCAGCAGGCCGACCTCAACTACCGCCTGGACAACGAGCTGGAGTCCATCTTTGTCATGAGTGCGCCGCAGTACGGATACATCTCGAGCTCGGTGGTCCGACAGATTGCCTCGCTTGGCAGCGACGTGTCGACGTTTGTGCCGCCCAACGTGGTCGAAGCGCTCAAACATCGCTTTTCGTGACGTTTTTTATTGCCTGGTGGCATGTGGTAAACTAGCACGATGATATGTTACCTATGAAAGGAGACCGGATGCCGGGCGAGAATTTTCCTGGCGATAGGATCGTCAGCTTGGTCGATGAGCTCGAAGGGCTGATCGAGGAAGCCAAGCCGCCTTTCGGCAAGAACGCTCAGTTCAAGGTCATCGACGCCGACGTGTTCTTCAACATTCTCGACGAGATCCGCATGAGCTATCCCGAGGAGTGGCAGAAGTCCCGCCGTATCCTTAAGGAGCGCGAGGAGCTTATGGCTTCCGCCGCCGCTCAGGCCGATTCCATCATCGCCGACGCTCAGCAGCAGGCCCTCACCATTGCCGGTGAGCAGGAGATCGTCCGCTTAGCACAGCAGCAGGCCGACGACATCCGCGATCGTGCCCAGCAGTACGAGCGCGAGACGCGTTATGCTGCCGAGGACTACGCAGAGCAGGTCTTTACGCACCTGGAGGAGAACCTCAAGAGCCTGACCGGCACCGTTACCCGTTGCCGTCAGCAGCTCAACGAGGGTGCCGCCCAACAGAATGGTCAGTGGTAATGGCTGAGTTCCCGAGCGTCACCGTCGATCTTTCCGAGCAGCTCGAGTTCCCTGGTGATTCGTATCCGCTGACCGGTAAGGTCGATGTCGCCACCTACACGGTGGGCGAGAAGGAGTACCAGCTACAGGATGGTATTGACTATGACGTGGTCTTTACCAATGCCGGTACCGGTGTTCTGCTCACGGGCATGGTCCGCGCACACGCTACCGGCGAGTGCGACCGCTGCCTGGAGCCCGCTTCGTTTGACATTGCCGGCGAGATCGAGGAGTTCTACCTCTTTAACGAGCCCGAGGATCCCGAGGCCTACGAGGACGGCTACGAGCTGCTGGGCGAGGATCGCATCGTCGATCTGGGTGAGCCCATCAACGACGCGGTCGTCATGGATACTCCGTTCGTGGTTCTCTGCAAGCCCGATTGCCGTGGTCTTTGCCCGGTCTGCGGTGGTAATCTCAACGTCGAGCAATGCGATTGCGCTGCCCAGGCAGAGGCCGAATGGGCCGAAGCCACGGAAAATCCATTTGCAGCATTAAAGAATCTCAAGCTTGACGAGTAAAACTGTGGTAATATCGCTACTTGCGCGTAATCGCCACACTGGATAGTTCATAAGGAAGGTCACTATGCCCGTACCTAAACAAAAGCAGGGTCGTATCCGCACTCACACCCGTCGTTCCGCCAACATGAAGATCTCGGCTGCGGCTCAGTCCACGTGCCCCCGTTGCGGCGCTGTCAAGCTCCCGCACCACGTGTGCCCCAGCTGCGGTTTCTACAAGGACCGCGAGGTTATCGTTACCGAGTAACGGTATACTCTGGATACGATGCCGTTCCAAATGGAACCACAATGGCCGGCTCAATGAGTCGGCCATTTTTGTATAAGGAGCATGTATATGAGTAACGTTCGCGTTTGTGTAGACGTTGTGGGCGGAGACGAGAAGCCCCAGGTTGTTCTCGATGGTATTGAGGCTGCCCTTGCGGCCGACCCCGATATCGAGGTCCTGGCTGCCGGCCCCGCCGAAATCGTCAATCCCTTTGCCGCTTCCCATGCGCGCGTCGAAGCCCTGGAGGCTCCCGACGTTATCGCCATGGACGACGATCCCATTCGTGCCGTGATGACCAAGCGCAAGTCTTCGATTGTGCTTTCCTGCCGTGCCATTAAGAAGGGCAACGCGGACGCGTTCTTCTCCGCTGGCTCCACTGGTGCCATGACCGCAGCCGCCACCGCCTATGTCACGCCCTTTAGGTATCAGGCCGAGGGCAAGAAGCAGCCGGTGCGTCCCTGCCTCACCAATGCACTGCCCAACCGCGCCGGCGGCCTGACGGTGCTGTGCGATATGGGCGCCAACCCCGATGTCGAGGTCGACGACATGGTTCGTTTTGCCCAGATGGGTAGCGCCTATGCCCGCGTCGTCTTGGGTATCGAGCATCCCCGCGTGGGTCTTCTTGGTAACGGTACCGAGGATGAGAAGGGCTCCAACTTTACCAAGGCCTGCTTCCCGGCTATGAAGGCTGCCGTCCCCGGTTTTGTGGGCAACTGCGAGGGCACCGATATTACCTCGGGTAATTTTGACGTTGTCGTTGCCGACGGCATGTCGGGAAACATTGCCCTTAAGGCCACCGAGGGCGCTGCCAAGTTCTTGCTGCAGGAGCTCAAGGGCGCCTTTACGTCCTCGTTCGGCACCAAGATCGCCGCGCTGCTCATGAAACAGCAGATGCGTGAGATTAAAGCAAAGCTCTCCGGCGACGCCAAGGGTGGCGCGATTCTGCTAGGTCTGCGCGGCGTTGTCCTGATCGGCCATGGCGCTACCTCGGTCGAGGCCGTCAAAAACGGTACGCTCGCCGCAGCCGAGGCGGTTCGTGCCGGGCTGGTCGAGAACGTCGCCAACTCCATGGACGGTATCGTTTTGTAAGAGCGAGTTAGAGCGCTGTTATGTGCCTCGCGGCCTGCTTCGTGGGGTAGAATCAAAACCGTGTCTTGGTGCCGCCCGCGCGGCGCCAATCTTTTGGTATTCATGCACTATGAGAGGAAGCGCTATGGACCGCTCCGAAATCTTCGACAAAATCGCCGAGGTCGCTGCTGACGTTCTGGGCGTCGATGTTGCCGAGATTAGCGATGAGACCACGTTTGACGACCTCGATGCCAATTCGCTCGAGCGCCTGCAGCTGGTGACGGCTATCGAGGACGAGTTCAACCTCGAGATCGATGACGAGACCCTGCTCTCGCTCAACTCTGTCGCCGACGCCGTCGACGCTATCGAAGCTGCCAAGGAGGCCTAAGTCTTGGCTTTATCTGAACGACTTTCGCGTGCCCAGGAAATCCTGGGCCACGAGTTCAATGACAAGGTGCTGTTGCGCGCGGCGCTCACACATCCCTCGGCTGTCGAGGGTCAGCCGGTGTCTGCCAGCTATGAGCGTCTCGAGTTTTTGGGCGATTCCATTTTGGGTGCCGTGGTGGCTCGCTCGCTTTTTGAGTCCTACCCTGAGTTTGACGAGGGCAAGCTTACGCGCCTGAAGGTGTCCCTTGTCTCGGGCGCCACACTGTCCGAGGTGTCGCACGAACTGGGCATCGACGACATCATCATCTTTGGTGCCTCAGAGACCGGCACGGGCGCTCGCGGCCTGCATTCGGCGCTCGAGAACGTCTACGAGTCGCTCGTGGGCGCGCTGTACCTGGATGCCGGCTGGGATGCCGCAGCGGAGTTTATCCATCGTACGCTCAAGCCGCACCTGGCCTCCGAGCGTGCCGAGCACCCCGCGAACCCCAAGTCGTTCTTGCAGGAGTGCGTGCAGGCAGACGGCCACGAGCCTCCCGCGTATAAGCTGGTCGGCTCCGAGGGCCCCGCGCATGCGCCCACCTTTACCGCTGTGGTGCTCATCGACGGTATTCGCCAGGGCCGCGGCACCGGTTCCTCCAAGAAGGAGGCCGAGGGAGCCGCTGCGCTGGAGGCACTCGACCGCATGGGCTACACCACCAACGGCGTGATTCTCAACAAGAAGCCTGTTTAAGCGAGGAACCGTGTATCTCAAGTCCCTCACGCTCAAAGGGTTCAAGTCGTTTGCCGACCGCGCCCATATGTCATTTGAGCCGGGTCTGACCGTCATCGTCGGTCCCAACGGCTCGGGAAAATCGAACATCTCCGACTCGATTCTGTGGGTCCTGGGCGAGCAGAGCGCCAAGCAGCTGCGCGGCCAGGCCATGGAGGACGTCATCTTCTCGGGCTCGTCGGCACGCAAGCCGGTGGGTGTCGCCGAGGTCACGCTGGTGCTCGATAACTCGGACCATATGCTGCCCGTCGATTTTGACGAGGTCGCCATCACCCGCCGCATGTATCGCTCGGGCGAAAGCGAGTACCTCATCAACTCGAGTCCGTGCCGCCTGATGGACATTCAGGACATCCTGCACGATTCGGGCCTGGGCAAGGATACGCATTCCATCATCAGCCAGGGCAAGCTCGATGCCATTTTGCAGAGCCGCCCCGAGGAGCGCCGTGCCCTCATCGAGGAGGCCGCCGGCATCTCCAAGCACAAGCGCCGTAAGGAGCGTGCGCTCAAAAAGATTAAGTCGATGGACGAGCACCTGACGCGTGCCCGCGACATCAATAAGGAAATTGCCCGTCAGCTGCGACCGCTGGAGCGTCAGGTCGATCGTGCGCGCAAGTACAAAGAGCTGTCCTCGCGCGCAAACGAACTTACGCAGATGCTGGCCGTCGACGAGCTTCGTTCGCTGCAGTCGCAGTGGAACGACTTGGAGAGCCGCTCCAAGGAGGGCGCCGCTGAGCTTGAGCTTGCGCAGTACCGCTTGGGCGAAAAGGAACGCGAGCTCGAGAAGCTCCAGGTCATGCTTGAGGAAAAGGGCCTGTTTGTGGGCGACCTGGGCGAGCAGCGCCGCCATATGCAAGACGTGGTCGGCCGCATTAACTCCGATATGCGCCTGCTCGAGGAAAAGGGCCACAACATGGTGTCGCGCCTGTCCGACATGCGTGGCCAGATCTCGAGCTCCGAGCATCAGCGTCGTCGCGTGGTCGAGGAGCTCGAGGACGCGCGTGCGCAGCTTGAGGAAGTGACCGGTGCGCACATGCAGGCCCAGGAGGACGTTGACGCCGCTGGTCCTGCCGCCGCTGAGCTCCACGAGCGACGCGTGACTCTCGACAATCAGATTTCGCAGCTTACGCGTGAGCAACGCGATGTGCAGCGTGGGGCCGATAACGCGGCGCTCGAACTCGCCAAGGTGAAGGACTCGCTGAGTAACGCCGAGGTTGAGGACAACATGTACGCCTCGCGCTTGGAGCAGATCGATGAACAGCTCGAGGAGGTCACGGCCTCGCTCGAGAGCCGTCGCGAACGCGCCGAGGAGCTTGAGGGTGCTCTTGAGGAAGCGCGCCAGGCTCAGGTCGATGCGCGTGAAGCCACCGAGACAGCACGCGCGGCCCTGAAGGACCTGCGTGCCCGCGAGAGCGAGGCACGCAACAAGTTATCCGAGGTGCGCTCGGAGCTTGCCAGCCAAAAGAAGCTCGATGCCCGCATGGCCGACAGCTCGCCGCTGGTGAGCCGTCTGATGGGCGCACTGGGCGATGATGTCTCGGGTCGTCTGGGCGACGTGCTCGAGGCTCCTCGTGAGCTCGAGGGCCTGGTTGAGCAGCTGCTTGCCGGCGACATCGATGCTCTTTTGTTTGATGACGCCGCCACGCTTGAGCGTGCCGGTCGCGCGGCTCTGGACCAAAAGAAGGCCTCGGGTGAGGCACTGCTGATGGCGCGCGGCGTGAGCGCCTCTGCTGCCGCTAAGGGCGCTGCCGGTACGCGTCTGGTTGATCGTCTGTCCGTGCGCTCCGGTTATGGCCCGGTTGTCGAGGCCCTTCTCGGCGGCTATTACGTGGTCGATGACTTGGCTGCCGCGTTGGCTGCCCCTGTCGTTGACGGTGTGACCTACGTGACTCCCGATGGCGCCCGCGTCGCCTGCGGCGGCCTGGTGCGCGTGGGGCTCGACGCCGGCGAGGCTTCGGGTGCCTTGGAGCGCAAGCGCCGTATCCGCGAGCTGGAGGGCCTGGAGCCCGATCTGGCTGCTGTGTTTGAGCATGTGTCGGATCAGGTCGTTGAGGCCAATGCGGCCGTTGAGGAGGCGCGTGCCACCGAGGGCGATGCCGCCGGCGAGATCGCCCGTCTTGAGGGCGAGCGCCGCTCCCTGTTGTCCGAGATCGGCCGTCTGGAGCAAAGCGCCAACAATGCCGAGGTCGAGCGCGTGCGTATTTCCAAGCGCCGCGAGCAGGCTGCCGAGGCCGTTCGCGCTGCGCGCCCGCGCGTGGACGAGCTCACCCGTTCGCGTGACGAGGCGCGAGCGCAGGCAAGTAACCTGGGCCTTCAGATTGCCGAGGCCAACGACGAACTCGACCGCGTTCGCCGTGACGATTCCGAGGCCGCCGGCATGCTCGCCGATGCCAAGGTCCGCCTGGCCCAGACGAGCGAGCGCCTTCGTTCTCTGAAGGGCCGCGTGCCCGATCTGGAGCATCGCCTGGAGGGCATCGACCGCCGTATCCGCGGAACACGCCAGGCCTCGTGCTCACTCGAGCTGCTGCGCCTGCGCGTCGATCCCATGCACGAGCGCTATTCGGCCCTGCTGGAGCGCGCGTCAGATTGGGCCGCACGTCTGCGTGACCAGGCCTCTCTGGAGGAGGCGGACTCCGCTTCGCTTAAGAAGACCATCGAGGATGCCAAGGCAGAGGTTGCCCGCGCTAAGGAGCGGGTCGATACCGCCGCCGCCACGCAAAACGAGTTCAAGGTCGCACGCGGCAAGCTTGAGGTGCAGGTAGAGGCCGCCATTAAGGCCATTACCGCCGATGGCACCACGGTACTCGAGGAAGCGCTCATGCTTCCGGCGCCCACCGACCACGACGCCGCCGAGCGCGAGCTCAACCAGCTCGTGCGTCAGATCAACAACCTCGGTCCCGTTAACCAAGTTGCCATGGAGGAGTACGAGCAGCTCAAGCGCCGCGCCGACTACATCGAGGAGCAGCTGGCCGATCTGGAGAGCGCGCGCAAGGCGCTCACCAAGATCACCGTGGCCATCGACCGTAAGATGCGTAAGGCCTTCCTGGTGACCTTTGAGAAGGTCGATGCGAACTTCCGCGAGATCTTCGCCATGCTGTTCCCGGGTGGTCAGGCGCATCTGGAGATGACTGACCCCGAGCATCCGGCCGAGACGGGCATCGAGGTCGTGGCGCAGCCGCGCGGCAAACGCATCACCAAGATGATGCTCATGTCGGGCGGCGAGAAGAGCCTGACGGCACTCGCCCTGCTCTTTGCTGTGTATCGCACGCGCACGGTGCCGTTCTATGTGCTGGACGAGGTAGAGGCGGCGCTTGACGACGCCAACCTGTCCAAGCTCATCGGCGCCCTCGATGTGCTGCGTTCCGATACGCAGCTCTTGGTCATTTCGCATCAGCGCCGTACTATGGAGGACGCTGACGTTCTCTATGGCGTCTCGATGCAAGCCGACGGCGTCAGCCGCGTCGTCTCGCAAAAACTCGATCGCGAAACCGGAAAGGTCGTGAATGCATAATGGGATTCTTTGACGCTCTCTCGCGCGGACTTGAGCGCAGCCGCGAGGCCCTCAACGAGGTCTTCTACTTTGGCGGCGAGGTCGATGAGGACTTTTGGGAGGACCTTGAGGATACCCTCGTTATGGGTGACATGGGTGCCGAGGTCGCCATTCAGGTCTCCGATGACCTGCGTGAGACGGCCGCCAAGAAGAACCTCAAGACCGCTCCGCAGCTTCGCCGTGCCCTGGCCGAGCAGCTCGAGCAGCACTTTGTGCCCATCGAGCGCGATCCGTTCTCTGACACGCCGAGCTGCGTGCTGTTTGTAGGCATTAACGGTGCCGGCAAGACCACGACGGTCGGTAAGATCGCGAGCGCCATGGCCGCCCGCGGTAAGAATGTCGTGATCGGTTCGGCCGATACCTTCCGCGCTGCCGCCATAGAGCAGCTCGATGTGTGGGGCCAGCGTGCCGGCGTCCCCGTCATCAAGCGCGATCGCGGCTCCGATCCGGCAAGCGTTTGCTACGACGTGCTCGACGAGGCCGATAAACGCGGCAGCGACCTGGTGCTTATCGACACCGCCGGCCGCCTGCACACGAGCCCCGAGCTCATGCGCGAGCTCGCCAAGGTGGTCAACGTGACGCGTAAGCGCGCCGCCAATATGGCCGCCGGCCCCATGCCCGTCTCGGTCGTGCTCGTGATCGATGCCGCCACCGGCCAGAACGGTCTGAACCAGGCGCTCGAGTTTAACGAGGCACTGGGTCTGGACGGTATTATCATGACGAAGCTCGACGGCACGGCAAAGGGCGGTATCGCCATGGCCGTGGCCGAGAAGCTCAAGCTCCCGATCCTGCGCGTGGGCGTGGGCGAGCAGGTCGATGACCTGCAGGAGTTCAATGCCAAAGATTTCTGCCGCGCCCTGGTGGGCGAGTCCAATTAAGGAGTGACTAGTGTTTGATTCCCTGAGCGATCGCCTCAACGACACATTTGACCGCCTGCGCGGCAAGGGCAAGCTGACCGAGGCCGATATCACCTCGGCCATGCGCGACATCCGCATGGCGCTGCTCGAGGCCGACGTCAACTTTAAGGTCGTCAAGGAGTTCGTTGCCAAGACCAAGGAGCGCTGCATGACCGCCGAGGTCATGGAGTCGCTGTCGCCGGCACAAAATGTCGTCAAGATCGTGCTCGACGAGCTCACCGAGATGCTCGGCTCCACCGAGAGCAAGCTCGTCTTTAGCAACCGCATTCCCAATGTCATCATGCTCGTGGGCCTGCAGGGCTCCGGTAAGACCACGGCGGCCGTAAAGCTTGCCTACCTGCTCAAGAAGCAGGGCCGCTCGCCGCTGCTCGCCGCGTGCGACGTCTACCGTCCCGCCGCTGCCGACCAGCTGGCCACGCTTGGCGGAGAGATCGGCGTACCGGTCTTCCGCGGCGACGGTGCGCACCCGGTCGACATCGCCAAGGGCGCCATCCAGGAGGCTGTCGACCACCTGCGCGACGTGGTGATCGTCGATACCGCCGGTCGTCTTCAGATCGACGAGCAGATGATGCAGGAGGCCGTCGACATCAAGAAGGCCGTCAAGCCCGACCAGGTGCTGATGGTCGTCGACGCCATGACCGGCCAGGATATCGTCAACGTGGTCTCGACGTTTGCCGAGCGCACCGACTTTGATGGTGTGATTATCTCCAAGCTCGACGGTGACGCCCGTGGCGGTGGCGCGCTTTCGGTGCGTCAGGTGACCGGCAAGCCCATCAAGTTTGTGAGCATGGGCGAGAAACCCGATTCGCTTGAGCCGTTCTATCCCGATCGCATGGCCAAGCGAATCTTGGGCATGGGCGACGTTGTCGGCATCATCGAGAAGGCCCAGGAGGCCGCCGATGCCGAACAGCTCGAGGCTGCCGAGCGCATGCTGCGCGAGGGCTTCACCATGAACGTCATGCTCGACCAGATGAAGGCCGTCAAGAAGATGGGCGGCATGAAGGGTATCCTGGGCATGCTTCCCGGCGGCCAGCGCGCGCTCAATCAGATGGGCGGCAACCTGGATGAGGGCATCTTCGATAAGAACGAGGCCATCATCATGTCGATGACCAAGGAGGAGCGCCTGCGTCCCTCCATCATCAACGGCCAGCGCCGTGCCCGCATTGCCAAGGGCGCCGGCGTGACCCCCACCGAGGTCAACAGCCTTATGAAGCAGTGGGGCGAGATGAACAAGATGATGGGCCGCATGCGCACGATGGCCAATCAGGCGCAGGCCGGCGGCAAGAAGGGCAAGAAGGGAAAGAAGGGCAAGAAGATGCGTATGCCCAATATTCCCGGCCTGGACGCCATGGGTTTGGGCGGCATGGGTGGCCTGGGTACGGGCGGCCCCAAGTCCGATATGGATTTGCTGCGCCAGATGGAAGCGCAGATGCGCAATAAAAAGTAGGGCAGTACGCGCAGCTTGATATGGCGAAGGCCACTCGGAAGTTTCCGGGTGGCCTTTGTTGTGGGGCTGGATTGTCGGGTCGCGCTCGACGTTGCACCCCGAGCTTGGTTTGCCGTGCTGTTAGTGGCAGCCGCGGCCCTCATGGCCCTCGTGGTTGTGGTGACCGTGGCAGCCGCAGGACTCGCCATGCTCGTGGGTGTGCTCGTGGTCGTGGCCATGGCAATCGCAGGTGGCCTCGCCGTTCTGTGCGAGCGTGCCGGCGATGAGGGCCTCGACGCAGGCGTCGCAGCTGCCCTGGGCGCCCGCGTAGACCGTGATGCCGGCCTGGGTGAGCGCGTTGATGGCGCCGCCGCCGATACCGCCGCAGATGAGCGTGTCGACGCCGCCGTTGGCAAGCAGCCCCGCCAATGCGCCGTGACCGGTGCCGCCGGTGCCCACGACCTGTTCGTTGAGCACCTTGCCATCCTGGATGTCGTAGATCTTGAACTGCTCACTACGGCCAAAGTGCATAAAGATGTTGCCGTTGTCGTACGTCGTTGCCACCCTCATGGCGCCGACCTCCTTTACTGGCCATGCGGCCGTCGTTGCGGTGATGGGGGAGTACGCGATAGTGCCGCCCTCGATGACGAGCGCCCGCCCGTTGACCAGCGCGTTTGCCACCTTGCGATGTGCGCGGCTGCAGATGGCCGCCACGGTGGCGCGGGCGATGCCCATTTGCTGGGCGACAGCCTCCTGATTGAGGCCTTCCAGGTCGCACAGACGCAGGACTTCGAGCTCATCGACCGTCATGTCGATCGCGTCTCCGCTGGCCAGGCCATCGGGGGTAAAGCCACGATATTCGGGGATGATCCCAACGCGGCGCAATTTTTCGCGTCTTCCTGCCATACACTCTCCAAATCTGACATATGCCAACAATAGAATAGCGAACGTGCGGATTTGCGCAAGGATTTTCTGGCATATGTCAGAAAATGAGGGCTTATGTTTGGGCTGTGGGGCCGCGTGCGCCTGGGCTACAATAAAAATTGCTTTTAGGCGACTGACAGGAGGGTCAATGAGCAAGGCTGATCAACACTTTGTAACCATGTGCCGCGATATTCTGGACCATGGCACCACCACCGAGGGCCAAAAGGTCCGCCCGGTGTGGGAGGATGGCACCCCTGCCTATACCATTAAAAACTTTGGTGTCACGGCACGCTATGACCTACGTGAGGAGTTTCCGGCGCTTACCTTGCGTCGTACGGCCCTCAAATCTGCCATGGATGAGATCCTATGGATCTATCAAAAGAAGTCCAATAACGTGCATGACCTCAACAGCCATATTTGGGACGAGTGGGCCGACGAGACTGGCTCCATCGGCAAGGCCTACGGGTATCAGATTGGGCAGAAGAGCCATTATGCCGAGGGCGACTTTGACCAGATGGATCGCGTGCTGTACGACCTTAAGAACACGCCGTACAGCCGCCGCATTATGACGAACACCTATGTGTTTAGCGACCTGTCCGAGATGCACCTGTATCCGTGTGCCTACAGCGTGACGTATAACGTGACGCAGCGTCCGCAGGATGATAAACCGACGCTCAACATGATTCTCAACCAGCGCAGCCAGGATATTTTGGCTGCGAACAACTGGAATGTGTGCCAGTACGCCATTTTGCTGATGATGGTCGCGCAGTCGGTCGATATGATCGCTGGCGAGCTGCTGCATGTGATTGCCGATGCCCACATTTACGACCGTCATGTCGATATCGTTCGCGAGCTTATTGAGCGTCCGCAGTTTGCTGCGCCCAAGGTAACGCTCAACCCCGATGTGCATGACTTCTATGCGTTTACGACCGATGATCTGATCGTCGAGGGCTATGAGCACGGCCCTCAGGTCAAGAACATCCCCATTGCGGTGTAGGTGACGCGCATGAGGTGTAAGCTTTCTGCCATTGTCGCCGTGTGTGACGATTGGGGCATTGGGTGCGAGGGTGACATGGTCGTGTCCAATCGCGCCGACATGCGCCATTTTGTGGCGTGTACCAAAGGTTGCCCGGTCATTATGGGACGCAAGACGCTGCTGAGTTTTCCCGGTGGGCGTCCGCTCAAGAACCGCCGCAACATTGTGCTCACGCGCGACCAAGGCTTTGCGCCCGAGGGTGTCGACGTGGTGCATAGCGTTGACGAGGCCTTGGCCGCGGTAGCCGATGAGCCCGTTGCGTGGGTGATCGGTGGCGGCGAGGTGTATCGGCAGTTATTGCCGTATTGCGCCGAGGCCGAGGTTACGCATGACCATTGCGTGCATGACGTGGATACGTACTTTCCCGATCTGGATGCCGATCCCGCGTGGGAGATTGCGCGGCGTGGCGGTGTTGCCACGATTGCCTCGGGCGAGGGCGACGAGGGTGTCGATTATGAGTTCGTGACGTATCGTCGCGTTGAGACGTAAATCGTCTGGCGTGAACGGTATCATCGGATTGTTTGAATGCATGGGGCGGCGCTTAGCGTCGCCTCGTTTGGTATAGATGCGCTGTAAAGAAAGGTGCGGGCTGGCTGCTATGACTGATGCCGTTGAGGTGCTGCGAATCGATTCGCTCGAGGACGAGCGGCTTGATGCCTACGTGCGACTGACCGAGCGTGAGCTGCGCTGCGTGCTGGAGCCGCAGAAGGGCATTTTTATCGCCGAGAGTGCCAAGGTTATCGAGCGCGCGGTGCGCGCCGGATACCAGCCGGTGAGCTTTCTTTTGGGTGAACGCTGGCTCGACCAGATGATGCCGCTGTTTGAGCGCCTAACGGTACGCGAAGGCGCGGGCCCGGTTCCCGTGTTCGTGGCCTCGATGGAGCTTATGGAGCAGCTGACGGGCTTTAACGTGACGCGCGGTGCGCTCGCGGCATTCCGTCGTCCACGCCAGATTCCGGTTGATGAGTTCTTGGGCGGCGTCGTCGAGGCGGCGGGGGAGCGCCCGGTGCGCGTGTGCGTGCTCGAGGGCATTGTCGACCACACCAACGTCGGCGCGATTTTCCGCTCGGCGGCTGCGCTGAACGTCGATGGCATTTTGGTGAGCCCCACTTGCTGTGACCCGCTGTACCGTCGCTCGGCCCGCGTGAGCATGGGCACGGTGTTCCAGGTGCCCTGGACGCGCATTGGCAGCGAGGCACGCGTATGGCCGCATGATGGGCTGGCGGCGCTGCACGATGCCGGCTTTTCGTGTGTCGCCATGGCGTTGACGGATGATTCGGTGTCGCTGGACGATTCAGCGCTGCAGGAGATTGACCGCCTGGCAATCTTTATGGGCACCGAGGGTGCTGGCTTGGGCGCCAAGACCATTGCGGGCTGCGACCGCGCAGTGCGTATTCCGATGGCGCATGGGGTCGATTCGCTTAACGTGGCCGCGGCAAGTGCTGTCGCTTTTTGGCAGCTGTGCCCGCATGTGAGCAACGAGTACCACTACCAGCCGGGGCTGTATCACTAGGCAATTATTTCGCACTGGTCTCTGGTTCGGGGCGTTTCGGCCGATACCGGTCGGTGCTAAGCTGGTATTGGCTTTGGTCTTAAATTGCCGTTTTGTTGTTTGATGTACGCTGTTGGGGAGGGCGTGTGGCTAAGAAATCTACGGCTATCGATGTGACGCAGGGTGTCATTTGGCAACAGCTGCTTTCGCTGTGCGTCCCTATCTTCTTTAGCTCGTTTTTTCAGCAGGCTTACACGCTTATCGGTACCTATATCGTCGGTCAGTTTGGCGGCAAGCTCGCGCTGGGTGGCATTCAGGCCACGATGGTGCTCACGGAGCTCTGCATTGGTTTTTGCGTCGGTGTGGGTGCTGGCTGTGCCGTTATTACCGGTCAGTATTTTGGTCAGCACGATGACGAGCGTCTGAGCCGATCGGTCCATACGGCCATGACGCTCGCGCTGGTGGGCGGCATTGTCATTTCCATTCTGGGCATGGCGTTTGTCGAGCCGATGCTTGTGTTGATGAATACGCCGCATGAGCTGCTGGCCGAGGGTGTGGCGTATGCCCGTTGCTACTTTGCCGCCATGTTTGCGGCGCTGCTGCTCAATATGGGGACGGCGCTGTTGCGCGCCGTGGGCGACACGCGCGGTCCGGCGGTCATTATTGCCTCCGGCTGCTTCGTCAATGTGGCACTCGACATTCTCTTTGTCGCCGTGCTGCACATGGAAGCGCTGGGCTGCGGCATCGCGGTGGCGCTGACTATCTGCACCAATGCCACGATGATTGTGATTCGCATGATGCGCGCTCCGGGGGCGTGGCGGTTGTCGCTATCCAAGCTCGGTATCGATCGCAGCATTTGCAAGAGCATGCTTTCGTGCGGTTTGCCGCTGGGCGTTCAGTCTGCCGCGTATTCGATCTCCAACGTTTTGATTCAGGTGTCGGTCAACTCGTTTGGTGCCGATGTCACGACCGCTTGGGGCCTTTCCGGCCGCCTGGACGGCATTATCTGGATGGTGACCGAGGCGCTTGGCGTGTCGATCACCACGTTCTCGGCGCAGAACTTTGGTGCGCGCAATTACGATCGCATGCGAAAGGGATATCACACGTCGCTCGTGCTGTCGTTTATGCTCATTGGTGGCCTGTCTGCCGTGCTGCTTGTGTTCTCGGGTCCGTTGTCGCGTTTGTTTATCGACGATGCCGCAATTTCGGCTTACACCACGACGATTCTTCATTTCATCGCGCCGTTTTACGCGATTTTCTCGATTATCGAAAACGCGTCCGGCTCCATCCGTGGCGCTGGCGTGAGCTTCCAGCCTATGATGCTCACGATCTTCGGCACGGTCGTGCTCCGCGTGGCGTGGGTGTTCGCGATTATGCCGCTCGACCCCTCGCTCGAGCATCTGCTGCTGGTCTACCCCGTAACCTGGGTAATCACCGCCACGATGTTCACCGTCTACCATCACAGTGGCAACTGGCTAGGCCGCGCCACTGCCTAGTCATTGGGGACGTTCTTAAACGACTAGTCATTGGGGACATTCTTGAATGACTAGTCGTTGGGGACACTCTTTGCGACACGATTTTCGGGCTTTCATTCGCAACGCTTTATGTGGCCATGTAAACTGGCATAACGGGCTTAGCATATTTGAATCGTCCGCGCCTATCAGATGGTGCCCGCAGGGTTTCGAGATGGGAGGGCGATATGCCACGAACGGGTCGAATAGTTTCGTTGACAGGTTGTAACCACATAATCGCGCGCGGAAACGGTGGCATTTGCATCTTTGAAGATGACGAAGACCGATATCGAATGCTCACCTTGTTTGAAGATAAACTTGTCGGAAATGGTATCGACGTTACGGCGTGGTGTCTCATGTCGAACCACTTTCATCTTATGGTTGATGATCCGCGCGGGAGAATTTCGTCGTGCATGAGCGGTGTTCTTACCTCGTATGTCAAATATTTCAATCGTAAAACTGACCGCGTTGGGCATTTGTTTCAGGACAGGTTTAAGAACATTCCTGTTGAGAATGATGTCCAGGCCATCGCTCTCGCGGATTATATTCATATGAATCCGGTTAAGGCGGGCATATCTGCCGTCGACAACTATCGTTGGTCGAGCTATCGAGCATATGCTTATGGCTATGATGGATTTGGTTTTTGTGACCCCGGCATCGTGCTGGATCTTGTGGGCGGTTCATTGGCCTATCGACGCTATCTCGATGAACGACTTGAAGGCGCGCCTTATGATGCCGAGCCTCGCCCACGTGTTCTTGATGATGAAGTGCTCATGATTGCAAAGGAAATCGCATTGCCTGCCTCTCTGGCGGACATCAAGACGATGAGTCCGGTTGAGCGCAAGCCCATTCTTTGCAAGATGCGGAGAGCTGGCTTGACGGTCAACCAAATTGTTAGGGCCGTTGGTCTTGGTCGTGCAACGATAGCAAATGGTACGGCGGGCTGGCGTGACATTTAGGGTCTGATTGGCTGTTCGTTTTCCTGGTAAGAGTGTCCCCTGCGACTAGTCATTTAAGAACGTCCCCAATGACTAGTATTCGATGCCTTGGCGGGCTAGGAGGCCTTCGTCGAAGTAGTGTTTGACGGGGCGCATTTCGGTTACTAGGTCGGCAAGGTCGGCGAGGGGTAACAGGCCACGGCCGGTGAGCACGAGTTCTGTGGTGGCGGGTTTCATCGCGATTAGTTCCTCGACATCCTCGCGCGTCACAAAGCCGCGGCGCATGGCCTCGCCCAGTTCGTCCAAAATGAGTACGTCGACCTGAGATATCTGCTCGCGTGCCAGCTCCATGATCTGTGCGGCGCAAGCCTCGGGTGTGTCGCGGTCTGCCTGCACAATGCGCAGTCCCAAACGCGGCGCTGCGTCATGTTCGGCACAATGCAGCTTCTTGGCAAACTGCAGCATGAGCACGTTGAGCCCATAGCCGGTGGCGCGCAGCGCGAGCCCCAGCGCAGCCGTCGTCTTGCCCTTGCCGTCGCCCGTATAGATTTGAAGCTTGCCGACTTTCAGTGATGCCATCTCTGTCCTTTCGTGCCCGGCGTCGGTTTATCGCCGCCGGGGTTGGGTATTCTAGAAAGCATTATCAACCCCAGTAGATGGAGTTCAAGCAGATGGAGATGGATGACAACAAACGTAGACGGAATATGATCCTCTACGTGCTCATCGCCTTCGTCGTCTACCTCGTGCTCTCGACCGTTCTGTTCCCCAACATCGGTCACACGCAGCAGATTACGAAGACCGACTACTCGACGTTTGTCAAAGCGCTCGATAAAAAGAGCGTCGACAAGGTCGAGTACAACACGGACGATTACACGATTTATTACACCAAGAAGGGCGAGGACGAGAACATCGCCTACAAGACGACCGGTGTGCCGAATGATGCGGGCTTTACCGATCGCGTGCTTGAGTCCGGTGCTTCGCTGGAGTCGGTCGTTCCCGATAAAAACTCGGGTCTGATGACCTACTACCTGCTCACCCTCATTCTTCCCATGGCGATTTTCTTCCTGATTGGCTGGTGGCTCAACCGCCGCATGAAGAAGGCCATGGGTGATGACGGTCCGTCGATGAACTTTGGCGGCGGTGGTTTTGGCGGCGGTGGACTGGGTAAGTCCGGCGCGCGCGTGATCGCCTCCAAGGATGTGGGCGTGACCTTTAAGGACGTCGCCGGCCAGGAAGAGGCCAAGGAGTCCCTCAAGGAGGTTGTCGACTTTCTGGAGAAGCCGCAGCGCTACGAGGAGATTGGCGCCAAGCTGCCGCGCGGTGCCCTCCTTGTCGGCCCTCCGGGTACGGGTAAGACCCTGCTTGCCAAGGCTGTGGCCGGCGAGGCGGGCGTTCCGTTCTTTAGTATTTCTGGTTCTGAGTTCGTCGAGATGTTCGTCGGCCGTGGCGCCGCCAAGGTGCGCGATCTTTTTAAGCAGGCCAAGGAAAAGGCTCCGTGCATCGTCTTTATCGATGAGATTGATACCATCGGCAAGAAGCGCGATGGCGGCGGCTTTAGTGGCAACGACGAGCGCGAGCAGACGCTCAACCAGCTGCTGACCGAGATGGACGGCTTCGATAACCACAAGGGCATTGTCGTTCTCGCTGCTACCAACCGCCCCGACAGCCTTGACCCGGCCCTGTTGCGCCCCGGTCGTTTTGACCGCCGTATTCCCGTTGAGCTGCCCGACCTGACCGGCCGTAAGAACATCCTCGAGCTGCATGCCAAGAGCGTGAAGACGCAGCCGCCGATCGACCTGACCGCGATTGCCCGCGCCACGCCCGGCGCCTCGGGCGCCGACCTGGCCAACATCATCAACGAGGGCGCCCTGCGTGCCGTCCGCGAGGGTCGCAAGCGCGCCACGCAGGACGATTTTGAGGAGTCGGTTGAGGTCGTCATCGCCGGTCAGCAGCGCAAGTCCACGGTGCTGTCCGACCACGAGAAACAGGTCGTTTCCTATCACGAGATCGGTCATGCTATCGTTGCCGCCCGCCAGAAGGGCTCTGCGCCGGTCACGAAGATTACCATCGTGCCGCGCACGAGCGGTGCTCTGGGCTACACCATGCAGGTCGAGGAGGATGAGCGCTTCCTGACCACACGTCAGGAGGTCCTGGACAAGCTCGCCGTCTACTGCGGTGGTCGCGCGGCCGAGGAGCTCATCTTTGGCGAGATGACGACTGGTGCCGCCAATGACATCGAGCAGGCCACTAAGCTCGCCCGTAATATGGTGACACGCTTTGGTATGTCCGATGAGTTTGGCATGATGGCGCTCGGTACCGTCCAGAACGCGTACCTCAACCAGGACACGTCGCTTACCTGCGCTCCCGGTACGGCCGAGCGCGTGGACGCGATTGTCGCCAAGCTGATTGAGGATGCGCACGATCGTGCCCTGCAGATCCTCAAGGAGAACAAGTTCAAGCTCCATGAGCTGGCTCGTTATCTGTACAAGAAAGAGACCATCACGGGCGAGGAGTTCATGAATCTTCTCACGCGCGAGAATCCGCTGATGCCGAAGCAGCAGTAAGTCTGGTCGCATAGCGTCGAACGCCCCATTTGAGTGACGATCTCAAATGGGGCGTTTTGCTCTAGGTAGATTTTTGGGACATGCCTTAATTTCTACCTATTCAAAAGGTAGAAATTAAGGCATGTCCCAAAAATCTACCATGGGAGGTTGGGGAATGAAGATCGTGGTGAGCGCCTGCCTGATGGGCGAGAGCTGCAAGTACAACGGGCTCGACAATTATCATCGCGAGCTGGTCGAGGCTTGCGAGCGCACGGGGACCGAGGTCCTGTTGGTATGCCCTGAGGTTTTTGGTGGCTTGCCTACACCGCGCAAGCCGTCCGAGATTGTGAGAGGCGAGGTCCGTACCTGCGAGGGCGTCTCAGTCGATCGCGAGTTTCGCCTGGGCGCAGAGCGCGCGCTCGATATGTGCGAGCAGGCGGGTGGCCCGTCCGAGATCGCCGCGTGCATTCTTCGGGATCGTAGTCCCTCGTGCGGTGCCGGCCGCATCTACGATGGAACATTCAGCGGCACCCTCACAGCGGGCAACGGCGTTTTCGTCGATCTGCTCCTGCGCAATGGGTACCGTGTGATCCCAGCGAGTGAATTCGACCCCGGCATGCTAGAGCAATAAAAAACCACCACAAAGGCGCCTGTCCCCTTTGTGGTGGTTTTGGTAGGTTAGGCGAGGAGCGTGTGGCCGTAGGCGTTGGCGGCCTTGATGGCGGCGGCGAACTTCTCGTCGGTGAAGGGCTCCGGGTTACCCTGCTTCCACTCGTTGGTGGAGTGCGCATATTCACACAGCGCAGGGATATCTGCCTCGGAAAGCCCGACCTGCTCAAGCGTCACGGGCAGGCCCATCTGCTTGTTAAAGGCGGCGTAGCGCTCAAGGTTCTCGGTATCGCCCGTGTAGGCAAACAGCACCAGCACGCCCAGGCTCACGACCTCGCCATGCAGGTAGGTGCCCTCGCGCGGAATGCTGCAGGTGGCGTTGTAGAACGCATGCGCTACGCTCGAGTTGTAGTAGTAATCGTTTTGGTTGGTCAGGTTCGAGACATAGCCCGTGTTGACCACGATATCGAGCGCGATCTGCTTGACGGCCTCGCTCGACAGGTCCTGGCGCACGTCCTCAAGACCCTGGACGCCATAGGTAAACAGCGGCTCGGAGCAGGTGTGGGCGAGTGCCAGGCCAAGGCCTGCCGTGTGCTCCAAATTACCGGCGCTCGTGGCGTACTCGACCTCGGGCTGCTTAGACAGGGCATCGCCCACGCCGGCCCAGAAGTACTCCGCCGGTGCCTCGGCGATGATCTTGGGGTTGATGAAGATGTGCGCTGGGCGGTTGGGGTACGAATAGCCCTCGAGCGAGCCGTCGTCGTTGTAGACGACGGCAATGGCGGTCGCGGCCGAGCAGTTGGAGCAGATCGTCGGCACCGTAAAGACGATCTTCTTGAGCTCGATGGCCGCCGTCTTGACGGTGTCGAGTGCTTTGCCGCCGCCGCAGGCAATGAGCACGTCGGCTTTCTGGCAGGCGGGGGAGTTTACGACCTTGGCGATATTGGCGCGTGTGCTGTTGGTACCGTAGACGCGCGTTTCCAGAATCTCGACGTCGGTACCTGCCAGCGCAGCTTCGATACCGGGAAGTGCTGCGGCCAGTGCCCGCTTGCCTCCGATGATCGCGACCTTGGTCGCTCCGTACTCGGCCAGCGCGCCGGGCAGCTCGGTAAAGCAATCCTCGCCAACGGTATAATCGCTCATCCCAATCGTGCGCATAGCAACCTTCTTTCGTTCGATAAAGTGCTTACAGGTATTTTGCTCCAAGAGAAGGTCCACGGCCGCAAGAAATTTCGAACGTATAAAACCAGTGTTGAGGGTTTTTCGCCGGCGCGGAACGTGCTAGCATACTCCGCATAAGCGTTGATGGGGACGAGTAGTCGGCCATCCGCATGCTACAGAGAGCGGGGAGAGCTGAGAACCCGCGCATGCGACCGATGAAAATCACCCCGGAGCTGCGGTCCCAACGGACGAGCCGCATAGGCACGTCTTAGTAGACATCGCCGAGATGGTCGTCGATACAGGCCAGCCGAGTAACGGATGCGAGCGCGCTATCACGCGGGCGAGGGCATCTAAGCTGGGTGGTTAAGCGAAGAGCTTTTGCGGGCTTACAGCCCGTTTTATGGCGCTTCGTCCCAGCTTGTAGGGACGGGCGCTTTTTTGGTGCCCAGAGGGCGTACGCGCCCATGACAAGAAAGGGGTACCGTGGCAAACGAGTACAAGCAGACGATGAATCTGCCCAAGACCGGTTTTCCCATGCGTGCCGGTCTTTCCAAGTCCGAGCCCAAGCGACTCAAGGACTGGCAGGACAACAAGGTCTACGAGCAGGTTCTGAAGAAGAACGAGGGTCACAAGAAGTTCGTGCTGCACGACGGCCCTCCGTACGCCAACGGTCCGATCCATATCGGCCACGCCATGAACAAGATCTCCAAGGACATGATCAACCGCTACTGGATGATGCAGGGCTATGAGGTCCCTTATGTCCCCGGTTGGGACTGCCATGGTCAGCCGATCGAGCATAAGGTCGAGGAGAAGCTCGGCACCGAGAAGTTCAACCAGACCCCCACGGCCAAGATTCGTGAGCTCTGCAACGAGTTCGCTGTCGAGAACATCGAGCTGCAGAAGGCCGGCTTCCGTCGTCTGGGCGTGCTCGGCGACTGGGACAACCCCTATCTGACGCTCTATCACCAGCATGATGCCGCCGACATCGAGGTCTTCAAGGCCATGTTCGATAAGGGCATGATCTATCGCGGCCACAAACCGGTTCACTGGTGCAAGCACTGCCACACCGCGCTGGCCGAGGCCGAGATCGAGTACTCGGACGAGACGAGCCCCTCCATCTTCGTTCGCTTTGAGATGACCTCCAAGCCCGCCGGCCTCGAGAGCTTCGACGGCCCGGTCGACTTTATCATCTGGACGACCACGCCGTGGACCATCCCCTCCGACCAGGCCGTTTCCCTTAAGCCCGGCGCCGCCTATGTCGCCGTTGAGCACGATGGTCGTGCCGAGGTCATGCTCGAGGACCTGGCCCCCAAGTGCTGCGAGGAGTTTGGCTGGGAGTACACCCCGGTCAAGTTCGACGGTAAGCCCTACGTGGTTCCCGCCGAGACCTTCCATCACATCCACTACAAGCAGCCGATCTTTGACGGTGTTGAGGGCGTTGCGCTGCTGGCCGATTACGTCGGTGTCGATGACGGTACCGGTATCGTCCACAACTCGCCCGGCCACGGCGTCGACGACTATTTTGCCTGCCTCAAGGAGGGCATCACCGACATCTGCATGCCGGTCGATGACGACGGCAAGTTCTACACCGGTGAGGAGTTTGGCACCGGTGGCCCCTTCAGCGGTATGGATACCGATGAGGCCAACCCGCACATCATCGAGTTCCTGCGCGAGCGTGGCACCCTGGTCCTCGAGAAGAAGATCACGCACAGCTATCCGCACTGCTGGCGCTGCAAGCACCCGGTGCTCTTCCGTGCTACCGACCAGTGGTTTGTCTCGATGGACAAGACCGGTTTGCGTGAGCAGGCTGGCAAAGAGGTCCGCGAGAACGTCAAGTGGTATCCGGCCCACGCGGCAAACCGTATCGGTGCCATGGTCGAGCAGCGTCCCGACTGGTGCATCAGCCGTCAGCGCAACTGGGGCGTGCCCATCCCCAGTTACACCTGCGCCGACTGCGGCGAGAAGGTCATGAACGACGCTACGCTCGACGCCGTCATCAAGCTCTTCCACGAGAAGGGCTCCGACGCCTGGTTCACTGACGCTCCCGAGAGCTACCTGGGCGAGGCCTGCGTCTGCCCCAAGTGCGGCGGCCATCACCTCAAGGCCGATAAGGACATCCTCGACGTGTGGTGGGACTCCGGCGTTTCCTGGAAGGCCGTCTGCGAGTATCGCCCCGAGCTTGAGTACCCGGCGGACGTGTATCTCGAGGGCTCCGACCAGCATCGCGGTTGGTTCCAGAGTTCGCTGCTTACCTCGGTGGGCGCCAACGGCCACGCTCCGTACAAGGCGGTCGTCTCGCAGGGCTTCACGCTCGACGGCCAGGGCCGCAAGATGTCCAAGTCGCTCGGCAACGTCATCGACCCCAATAAGGTCTGCGACGAGATGGGTGCCGACATCATCCGCCTGTGGGTTGCCTCCGTCGACACCAGCTCCGACGTGTCCATCGACCACGAGATCCTTGCTCGTACGTCCGATGCCTACCGTCGTTTCCGCAACACGCTGCGCTTCCTGCTCTCCGAGCTCGAGGGTCAGTTTGAGCCCGAGACCGACGGCGTCGCCTTTGCCGACCTGCTGCCGCTCGACAAGCTCATGGTTGCCCGCCTGACCCAGGTTCAGGCCGAGGTCGACGACGCCTATGCCAGCTACGAGTTCCCGCGCGCCTACCGTGCGCTCTACGACTTCGTGGTTACCGAGCTTTCCAACGTGTACCTCGACGCCCTGAAGGATCGCCTGTACTGCGAGAAGCCCGGCTCGCTCGAGCGCCGCAGCGCCCAGACCGTGCTTGCCGAGCTCTTCTCGATGCTCATGCGCGACCTGCAGCCGATCCTGTCCTACACGGTCGACGAGGCCATGGCCTATGCGCCTGCCGGCTGCGTCGATCACCAGAAGTACGCCGCGCTGCTCGATTGGTATAAGTCGCCCATCACGGTCGACGAGGCCAATGAGTTCGAGGGCGTGCTCGAGGCTTCACTCGAGCTCCGTAGCGCCGTGACCAAGGCCCTTGAGGATGCCCGCTCCGCCGGCACCTTCACTAAGAGCCAGCAGGTCCGCGTCAAGGCGGTCGTTCCCGCCGAAATGTACGCGCTGCTGACCGGCGACAAGGCCGTCGACCTGGCCGAGTTCTACATCGTCTCCGATGTTGAGCTTTCCCAGGGTGAGGAACTCTCCGTTGCCATTGAGGCTGCCGAGGGCGAGTGCTGCGACCGTTGCTGGAACTACCGCACCACCGTCGGCGAGTACAACGGCCACGCTCACATCTGCAAGAGGTGTGCGAATGCCCTGTAGGCTCCGCCGTTCTTCCGAACGGCGGACCTGCCGACGCTGCGCGGGCCGCATTTGGACAATCTGACGTTCAATTTCAAGGGCGCGACCGAAAGGTCAGCGCCCTTTCATTTCACGTCACCTTGTCTCAAATGCGACCCGCTCGCTCATTTATGCTCTACCTGCGGTGTTTCCGTTCTTGGGAGATTTGTCGCTTCTTCCTTGCGTCAATGTATGATTATCTACTGCGTTAAACGGAATTTGATTATCTGAGGGTAGGGGATTGATTTGGGTCGTTCTGCGGATATGACGCCGCCTTTGCGTTGGCGGTTGGGTGTTGCTGGTGGCGTGGCGTTGGCCGTGCTGCTTGTTGACCAGCTGACCAAGCTTGCGGTTCGTGCCGTTGGCGATGTTCTGCATGTGACTGTTATCCCCGGTGTGATCGACTTCCTTTTCGTGCGTAACATCGGCGCCGCCTTTAGCATGGGCGAGGGACATGGCCTCGCGTTTGCCGCGCTGGCGCTTGCGGTTATTGTCGCCATTGCCGTGTACCTCGTTCGTGCTCCCCAGCTTGCCCATCTGGAGGTCATAGGTATGGCTATGGTCGCGGGCGGCGCCATTGGCAACGCGATCGACCGTCTGGCTTTTGGCTTTGTGACCGATTTTATTGCCACCACCTTCATCGACTTTCCCGTCTTTAACGTTGCGGACATCGGTATTACCGTGGGCGTCGTGCTCGCCCTCATTGGTTACATGTTCTTAAGTCCCGCCGCTCGCGAGGTCGATGCGACCGCCGAGCTCAACGCCCGTGACGAGGCCCGCGCCAAGCGCAAGGCCAAACAACGTGGGGAGCGTGCCCGTAAGATTCGCGAAAGGAATGAGCGCTAATGGCCGACATCCATATTCTCGTTGCCGACGATACCGCTGGCCAGCGTCTCGACTCCTATCTGGGCGCCAACGACGGCTGCCCCACGCGCTCCGCTTGCGCGCATCTGATTGAGGGCGGCGCCGTTGCCGTCAACGGCGAGACATGCCTGTCAAAAAAGTATGCCGTGCGCTCCGGCGACCGTATCTCGGTCGACCTGCCCGAGCCGCATGATCCGACCGACGTGATTCCCGAGGCCATTCCCCTCGATATCCGCTACGAGGACGACTACCTCATCGTGCTCTCCAAGCAGCGCGGTCTGGTGTGCCATCCAGCCCATGGCCACGAGAGCGGCACCCTTGCGAACGCCTTGGTCTATCACTGTGGCATCGACCATCTGGGTACCGTACAGGGTGAGGACCGCCCCGGCATCGTGCATCGCCTGGATCGTGACACCTCGGGCCTTATGCTTGCGGCCAAGGACGACGATACCCAGCGCGCACTCCAGAATCTCATCCGTACACGCACGCTCGACCGCCGCTACATTACGCTCGTCCATGGCCACATTGCCATGGACGAGGGCACCATTAACACCGGCATTGCCCGTTCTACGCGCGACCGTGTCAAGATGGCGGTTTCGGACGATCCTTTCGCGCGCCAGGCCATTACGACCTTTAAGGTCCTCGAGCGCTTTGATTCCACGCGCTTTGACGATGGTTATACGCTCGTTGAGTGTCACCTGTTTACGGGCCGCACGCATCAGATCCGCGTGCACATGCGCCATATCAACCACGCCTGCGTGGGTGATCCGCTCTACGGTAAGTGCGATGCGCGTGCCGACCAGGGTTTGACCAGGCAATTCCTCCATTCCTGGCGCGTCGCATTCGACCATCCCGTGACGGGGGAGCGCATTGAGTGCCGCGACGAGCTGCCGTGGGATCTCGCTGCGGTTCTTGACGACCTGGCCCCGCGCTCGCTCGGTCGCACGGCCGCCGGCGTCGAAATCGTCCCGCAGCTCGGTCTTCTCGAATCCTAACCAGTATTAGGTGGTTTCTTGAACTCGGTTAGCCTACGGTAAGATATACGGTTGTTTACGTAATGCGTTGCTGGGAGCCTGCATGCTCGCCTTTTTACAAACCAACACACCCATCGTGATCTTCAACCAGATTGTCGTCACGCTGCTCACGGTCTGCTTTCTGTACCAGGTGGTCTTCTTTGTCATTGGCGCTCTCCGTGGTGAGGTCGCGCCTCCCAAGGCAAAAAAACTCCACCGTTATGCCTTCTTCATTGCGGCGCATAACGAGGAGGCCGTGATCGCCAACCTTGTTCGCTCCATCAAGGACCAGGATTATCCGTCCGAGCTCATCGAAGTCTTTGTCGTTGCCGACGCCTGCACCGACAACACCGCGCAGCTCGCGCGCGAGGCGGGCGCCATCGTTTATGAGCGCAACGACCTGGCCCGCAAGGGTAAGAGCTGGGTCATGGACTTTGGCTTTGACCGTATCCTTAACGAGTATCCCGATACCTTTGAGGGCTACTTTATTTTCGATGCCGATAACGTCATTTCCCGCGATTACGTGTCCAAGATGAACGATGCCTTTGACCAGGGCTTCCATGTGGTCACGAGCTATCGCAACTCCAAAAACTTCGGCAGCTCCTGGATTTCGGCAGCTAATGCTACGTGGTATCTGCGCGAGGCGCGCTTCCTTAACAATGCGCGTAATATCTGCAAGACGTCCTGCGCTGTCTCGGGTTCGGGTTATCTCATTTCCGCCAGCGTAATCGAGGGTATGCACGGCTGGCAGTTCCACACGCTGACTGAGGACATTCAGTTCACCACGTTCTGCGCCATTCACGGCATTCGCATTGGCTATGCGCCGGCGGAGTTCTTTGACGAACAGCCCGTGACGTTTAAGGCGTCCTGGAAACAGCGTATGCGCTGGACCAAGGGCTTCTACCAGGTGTTCTTTACTTACGGTAAGCACCTTGTCAAATCGACCTTCCGCTACCATCGCTTTGCCGCTTACGACATGTTCATGACCATCGCTCCGGGCATGCTGCTGTCCCTGATCTCCATGCTCGCCAACGCGACGTTCCTGATCGTGGGCGGTCTTTCGCATGGTTTCTTGGCTACTGAGGTTGAGATGCAGGCTTGTGCTGCCTCGCTTATCATGACGTTCGCGATGATGTACCAGACCTTCTTTATCCTGGCGCTGCTCACGACCATCTTTGAGTACAAGCACATTCATTGCGCGCAAAAGTGGCGTTTGGTGACCAACCTGTTTACCTTCCCGATCTTTATGTTCAGCTATATCCCCATTACGGTGGCAGCGCTGTTCTTGAAGGTCGACTGGGTTCCGACGCAGCACGCCGTGAGCGTTACCCTCGACGAGGTCATGCAGGGCGCCAAGTAACCACGATCAGAACCACCACAAAGGGGATGCACCTTTGTGGTGGTTTTTGCTTTAGATCAGCCGTCCCGGGAGGTGTCCTGTGGTCTATATCCCATTTTGGATCTGCGCCTTTGCCGGTGCGGTGATCGATGCCCGTGAGCGGCGGTTTCCCAACGCGCTTGCAGCTGCGTGTGCCGTGGCGGCGTTTGCGGGCGTGTGGCTGGATGGGGGCTTGAACACGGCATTTGACCACGCTGGCCTTGCGGTCATCGTGTACCTTTCTCTTGTGTTGACTGAGTCGCTTTGGCGGCGCCTCCGTCAAACCCCGGGCATCGGCATGGGTGATGCCAAGGCACTCTTCGCGCTTTGCACGCTCGATCCTATGGGTGGCGTCGTGGCATTTGCCGCCGCGCTCCCGGTCCTTGCCCTCTCCTGCCTCATCACAAAATCGCGCTCCTTGCCATTGCTCCCGTTTTTGGTGCCGATTTTTGCCATAATCGAGGTCGTGGGCTGCACATTGTAACCGATTGCGCATCCTTCTTAAGGAGCTTGCCATGGCAACTAATCAAGAAACGGCCGTCATTAAGGCGCGCATGGACCGTATTCCCTCGTCGTTATCGTCCGAACTTGTCGAGCGCATTGCCGCAGATCGTGCTTTGGGCTATGTCAACCCGTACCGTTGCGACGATGACCAGGTCATCCGACGTGTCGATCGAGCTGCAGACCAAGGCACGCTCATGCGTCCGGCTTTTATGCGTGATACCGAAAAGATTCTTCATCTTCCTGCGTACACGCGTTATGCAGGCAAAACGCAGGTCTTCAGTTTTCGCAGCAACGATGATCTTTCGCGTCGCGGTCTGCACGTGCAGCTTGTCTCGCGCATCGCGCGCGATATTGGACGTGCTCTGGGGCTCAACTGCGATCTCATCGAGGCGATTGGCTTAGGCCACGACTTGGGTCACACGCCCTTTGGCCATGCCGGTGAGCGATTCCTCAACGATATTTACCATGAGCGCACGGGTCGTTATTTTTTCCATAACGTACAGTCGGTCCGCGTGCTCGACGCTCTGTACGGCCGCAACGTGTCGCTCCAGACGCTTGACGGCGTGCTGTGCCACAACGGCGAGTACGAGCAACGTGTGTTTGAGCTTTCGGACATGGGCTCCTTTGACCAGTTCGATCAGACGGTTGAGGATTGCATTGCCACAGGTTACAGCGCAATTGAGCACCTGCGCCCCATGACGCTCGAGGGCTGCGTGGTTCGCATCTCGGATATCCTTGCCTACGTGGGGCGCGATCGCCAAGACGCCATTGCGGCTGGCCTGCTGTCACCCGACGCCTTTGACGACGGCCGGGGCGGAGCGTACAACAGCTGGATTCTCACGCATGCCTCCATCGATATCGTCGAGCACAGCTATGGCAAGCCGCGTATCGAGATGAGCGAGGACCTGTTTGAGGAGATCCGCCGAGCCAAGCGCGAGAACTACGAGAAGATCTATAGCAAGGGCGGTATCGAAGGCGATTCCGAGGCGGAGTTGCGCGAGGCGTTCGAAAAGCTCTACGACCGTTGCCTGCAGGATATAAACGAAGGCGACGAGTCCTCGTATATCTTTAAGCACCATTTTTCTCGCATTGAGCAGCAGCTTTCCTTCTACGATCGCACCTATGCCTGGCAAGATGATAAGGACCAGGCGGTCGTGGATTACATTGCGAGCATGACGGACGGCTATTTCTGCGAGCTGACGAGCAAGCTGTTCCCGGGATTGAAGTTTCCGCACCGTACCTATATTAACGAACGGTAGTTCGTATTTATTCGGTATAATGTAGGTGGAAAACGATTTTGATTGATGCACGGGATGGCTATGGACGACCTTTTTTCTGCTTCGACGCGCGAGCGTTCCTTTCAGAATGCGCCGCTTGCGGTGCGCATGCGCCCCAACACGCTTGATGAGTACGTGGGCCAGCAAAAGGCCGTCGGTAAGGGCTCATGGCTGCGTGCCGCGATTGAGCACGACGTACTGTCGAGCGTGATTCTGTACGGGCCGGCCGGTACGGGCAAGACGACGCTGGCCCACATTATCGCCAACCATACTAAGAGCGAGTTTGTCGAGGTCAGCGCCGTGACGGGCACCGTGAAGGACTTGCGCCGCGTGATTGACGAGGCCAAGACGCGCCTGAATACCTACGACCGCCGCACCATTCTATTCATCGATGAGATTCACCGGTTTTCCAAGTCGCAGCAGGATGCCCTGTTGCATGCAGTCGAGAACCGTACTGTCATTATGATTGGCGCCACGACGGAGAATCCGTACTTCGAGGTCAACTCGGCGTTGCTCTCGCGCGGTCGCGTGGTGGAGCTTGAGCACTTAAAGGACGAGGATATCGCCACGCTCATTGAGCGTGCGCTCGAGGCGCCGCAGGGTTTGAACGGCAAGTTCTCGGCCGATGAGGATACGGTTAAGACCATCTGCACGCTGGCTGCGGGCGACGCTCGCTCGGCACTCACGACGCTCGAGCTTGCGAGCGAGATCGCCGTCACGCGTCCCGATACCGAGGGAACGCCAGCGCCGGCGGCGGGGGAGCGCTATCCCATCACTGTTGACGACGTGAAGATTGCCAACCCGCGCCGTGGCTTTTCGTACGACAAAAACGGCGACATGCACTACGACATCATCAGTGCGTTCATCAAGTCCATGCGCGGCAGCGACCCCGATGCCACGATCTATTGGCTCGCGCGCATGATCGACGCGGGGGAGGATCCTAAGTTTATCGCCCGGCGCATTATGATTCAGGCTTCTGAGGATGTTGGCAACGCCGATCCGCAGGCGCTTTTGGTGGCGCATGCCGCATTTAAGTCTGCCGAGGTCATTGGCTATCCCGAGTGCCGCATTAACCTGGCTCAGGCTGCACTCTATGTGTGCTTGGCGCCTAAATCCAACGCGTGTGAGGCTTCGATCGATGCGGCGCTGGCCGATATCCATAGCAGTGGCCTTCGTGAGGTGCCCAGCTATCTTCGCGATCGTCACCGTCCCGGCAGCGACGAGTACGGTGTATACAAGTACCCACATGATTATCCCGAAGGTTGGGTCGACCAGCGCTATTTGCCCGAAGGTCTGGAGCGTGGTGCCTTTTGGCAGCCTGCCGGCCGCGGTTGGGAAGAATGGCGTGTGGAGCAAAGTGAGCGCGTCCGTAGTGGCAGGGCGCCAAAGTAAGCTTTTGGGAATCTTCCGTCCCCTTTGGGGTACCATGAACAACGTCTGTATTTCGATTCCTTTGGGAGGCTTGTATGAGTCCCATTCAAATCGCCTTGCTGCTGCTCGCCGTTGCCGGCGTGTGGGCTATCGTTGAGCTTGCGCTCACCCTGCGCAAGACCCGCAACGTTGTCGACTCGCTCGATAAGACCGTGAATGACCTCAACAACACCATCGCCGAGGCTCAGCCGGTGGTGGCAAAACTCGACGGCGCTGTCGACGAGCTTACGCCGGCACTTGCCCAGATGGAGCCGCTGCTTAAGTCGAGCAAGACCGCCGTCGACGCCCTTACCTCCAATCTCGTAGAAGTTGAGGCCGTGGTTCGCGACATTTCCGAGGTTACGGGCAGCATGGCCGAGGCCAGCAATGCCGTATCGAGCGTGACTGATTCTGCGGCCGGCGCCGTGCAGAAGCTTTTCAATAAGGTGAAGGCTCCTGCAGCTGACGCCGATCGCAAGCTCGCCGCTGCCGCCGCCGAGGCCGAGCAGCCTACCGAGCGCATCCTGATTGACAAGGCTGAGGACGAGGCCGCCGATGGTACGGATGCGGCTCAGAAGCCCGCTGCCAAGCCTGCTCAGTATTACACCTATACGCCCGCCGAGACCTCCGAGGAGTCCTGCGATGAGTAGCGAAGCAACCTGCCCCATCACGCTGAGCGTTGCCGGCGATCCGCGTCTCGCGCGCTTGGTGCGCATGACGGCCGCCAACGTCGGCGCCCTGTGCTCTATGTCCGTCGATCGTATCGAGGACATCCGTATGGCTGCCGAGGAAGCCTTCATCTTTGGGTGCACTGCGGTCGACTGCGACGACATAACCATTCAATTCGATGTCGACGAGACCCATGTTGGGATGACCTTTACCTTTGGGGATCAGGCCACCGTCGACGAGGATGACCAAGCTGCTGTGTATGCCGAGCTCATTCTTGCAAGCGTGTGCGATTCCTACGAAAAGACTGCGGCGCCCCTGACGCTTTCCCTCGACCTCAAGGCGGATATCTAATATGACCGAACGTTCCCGGAGCGGCAAGACCGCTTGGGACAAGGAGAAAACCCGCGAGCTGTTTCGTCGCTACAAGGAGACCGGTGATCCGGACGCCCGCGAGCAGCTCGTTATGTCCCATATGAACCTGGTAAGGTTCCTTGCCAACAAATTTAAGAATCGCGGCGAGCCGCTCGACGACCTGATGCAGGTTGGCTATTTGGGCCTGCTCAAGGCAATCGACCGCTTTGACCCTGAGCGCGGACTCGAGTTCACCACGTTTGCCACGCCCACCATCTTGGGCGAGATCAAGCGTCACTTCCGTGACAAGGGCTGGAGCGTGCGCGTGCCTCGTCGCCTGCAGGAGCTTTCTGCCAAGGTCAACCAGGCTACCGACAAGCTCACCAACGAGCTACAGCGTTCGCCCAAGGTTGAGGAAATCGCCGATTACCTGGGCGTGACCGTCGACGAGGTGCTCGAAGCCATGGAATCGTCCTCGGCCTACACCTCGGTGCCCATCGAGGCCCCCGGTGCGTCCGATTCCGATGATGCGCCTTCGATTCTCGATCGCTACGCCGACGACGACAACGAGCTCGACTTTACCGACGACCGCCTGGTAATCGAGGAAGCAATCCGTGATTTCTCGCCGCGCGAGCGCGAGGTGATCGAGCTGCGCTTTGTGAAGGGCATGACCCAGATCGAGATCGCCAAGAAGCTGGGTATTTCTCAGGTGCAGGTTTCGCGTCTGCTGCGCCGCACGCTTAAGAAGATTCAGGACAAGATCGACCCCGACGGAGTGATGATTCGTTCATGAGTGAGCACCCCCAACAAACCGATCGCGTGCTGCGCGACACCCGCATTCTGACGCTGCGCATTTGGGCTGTTGTCGGCTGCATTGTCATCGCCGCCGTCATCTTTAACCTTATGGGCATCCTGGCACCGGTTATCGAGTTTCTCGCCGTCGGCTCCATCATTGCTTTTGTGATGTCCCCGATCACCAATTGGCTCGAGCATCATGGCGTGAATCGCGGCATCGGTTCGCTTATCGCGCTTATTGTCGTCGTTGCCGTGCTCGTCGGCGTCGTTTGCATCTTGTCGCCGATTCTTTTTGGTCAGATCATGGAAGTCCTGAGCCGCCTGCCCGAGCAGCTTCGTGTTGCGGGCGGCGATCTCAATGAGATGATCTCGCATGCCAAGACGCTCAACAACACGCCGCTCAAGGAGTATTTGGACGATAATCTTTCGTCGCTTGTCACCGTGGCATCGAAGTACGTGTCTCAGATCGCTGCCGAGCTTGGCCGCGGTGTGTTCCCGCTCATCACCAATACGGCCTCGCAGCTGTTCGTGATCTTCCTGGGTCTGGTGCTCGCGTACTGGATGGCCTGCGACTACCCTCGCATGCACCACGAGGTTTGCACCATCATCGGTCAGGAGAAGGAGACCTCGTACCGCTTTATGGTCGCCATCCTTTCTCGCTCTGTCGGCGGCTACATGCGCGGTATGGTCGTGACGTCCATCTGCGGTGGTTTCCTTGCCTTTATCGGTTTTATGATCATCGGCCATCCGTATGCGGCGCTCATGGCTATCTTTACCGGCATCATGCATTTGGTTCCGGTCGTCGGTCCATGGGTGAGCGCAGCAATCGCCACAGTGCTCGGTTTCATGTTCAGCCCCATGTTGGCGTTATGGACGCTCATCGTGACGATGGTCGCGCAAAACGTCACCGATAACGTGATTTCGCCTAAGGTCATGCAGAGCTCGGTGCAGGTGCATCCCATCATGAGCCTCACGGCGCTCGTTATTGGCTCGGCGCTCATGGGCCCCATCGGCATGATTATTGCCATCCCGCTTTGTGCGGCCCTCAAGGGCATCTTCGTGTACTACTTCGAGAATGAGACCGGCCGTCAGCTTGTGGCCTATGACGGCGCCGTGTTTAAGGGCACACCGTACCGCGATGCCGATGGCAACCCGGTCGCCGCCTACGACGCGCTCGGCGACGACACCTTCATCTACGAGTCCGAACTCATCGGCAACGAGACTGCGCCCGAGGCCAAGGCCATGCCCAAGCCCGAGCTCGATAATCCCTGGATTAAGCTCTCTGGTCTGCAGCCCGATGCCACGGGCTTCTTCAAGAACCCCTTTGCCAAGGACGATGACTCCAACACGGACGACGATACCAAAACCGGCATCGACGGCTCCATGGACGACTCGGATTCTAAATAGGTCCTATTAACGTTTCTTGAAGTTGAAAATGACAAGAAACGCGAGCAAAGCGATTGATAAGGGGCCGGCAACATAGAAAAAGAGAATGTCAATTGCGCGTAGAGTGTAATAAGCCTTATCGCCGGACATTACTGCATACAACACGTAGCCAAATGCTGGTTGGTTTGCGTACCAGCAGGTGAAAGCCAAAAGCGTTAAAAGTGCCGCTAACAGAAGTGCATTGAGGAAAAATCGTTTGCTTTTCATCGATCGCTCCTTTCGGGTGACTCTTATATGTAATTCTACAGCAGTCCTTTTTCAAAGGATCGCACAGTACTAAATAACGTGCACTTTCGCTGGAGGGTCGCTGTTTGGCGGCCCTCTTTTTTGCACAGGCGCGGTGGGATGGTAATATCGTTACGTTTGAACTGTTTCGATGTGAAACCGAGGAGATTCCCTCTATGAGTGCTGACTACCCGTCAATGACTACGGCTGAGATTCGCTCTAAGTTCCTCAACTTCTTTGAGGAGCGCGGTCTTAAGCTCTATCCTTCTTCGTCCCTCGTCCCCGACGATCCTTCGCTGCTGCTTGCCAACGCCGGCATGAACCAGTTTAAGGAGTATTACCAGGGCAAGAAGACCATGAAGGAGATCGGCGCAATCTCTTGCCAGAAGTGCGTCCGCACCAACGACATCGATTGCATCGGCGAGGACGGCCGTCACCTGTCCTTCTTTGAGATGCTCGGCGACTTCTCCTTTGGTGGCGTCTCCAAGCAGCAGGCCTGCGCTTGGGCCTTTGAGCTCATTACCAAGGAGTTCAAGCTGCCGCTCGATCGCCTGTACTTTACCGTCTTTACCGAGGACGACGAGACCCATGACGTGTGGCGCTCCCTGGGCGTTGCCGAGGATCACATCTCCCGCCTGGGCGAGGACGACAACTTCTGGGCCGCTGGCCCCACCGGCCCCTGCGGTCCGTGCTCCGAGATCTACTTTGACATGGGCGAGGAGGTCGGCTGCGGCAGCCCCGACTGCAAGCCCGGCTGCGACTGCGACCGCTTCCTGGAGTTCTGGAATCTCGTCTTTACCCAGTACGACCGCCAGGAGGACGGCTCCATGCCGGAGCTGCCGCACCGCAACCTCGATACGGGCATGGGTCTGGAGCGCATGGCCGCCATCATGCAGCACAAGACCGCTAATTACGACGGCGATCTGATGCAGCACCTCATCAAGCTGGGCGAGAAGATCAGCGGCAAGACCTATGACGCCGACGATTACTCCGGTGCCAGCCGCTCCCTGCGCATCATCGCGGATCACTCTCGTGCCGTCGATTTTATGATCTCGGACGGCATTCTCCCCGGTAACGAGGGTCGCGAGTACGTCCTTCGCCGCCTGCTCCGCCGCGCCGTGTTCCACGGTCGCCTGCTGGGCATCGAGGGCGCCTTCCTGACCAAGTTCATTGACGAGGTCAACGCCCAGATGGGCGAGGCCTATCCCGAGCTGCTCAAGAACGTCGCGCTCGTTAAGGGTATCGTCGCTTCCGAGGAGGAGCGTTTCTCCACGACGCTCGACAACGGTCGCGTCTACCTGGACGAGGCCCTGGCCGCGCTTGCCGAGGGTACTGTCCTTCCGGGCGACGTTGCCTTTAAGCTGCACGACACCTTTGGTTTCCCCATCGACCTGACCGTCGAGATCGCCGGCGCCGCTGGCCACGACGTCGATATGGACGGCTTCACCGCTTGCATGGAGGACCAGAAGGCCCGCGCTCGCGCCAACGCCAAGGGCGATGCTTGGGGCAGCTTCAACGACGTGTGGGTCGAGCTTTCCGACAAGGTTGCCGCGACCGAGTTCGACGGCTATGACAACGACGTCATCGAGAGCGCCAAGGTTGTCGCCATCGTTCGCAATGGCGAGTCCGTCGAGTCCGCTGCCGTGGGCGAGGACGTCGAGGTCGTGCTCGACCGCACCCCGTTCTACGCCGAGATGGGTGGCCAGCAGGGCGATGCCGGCGAGCTTTCCGCCGAGGGCGTTGCGCTGACCGTTTCCGATACCAAGAACCACAATGGCCTGTATGCTCACGTCGCCCACGTTGCCGAGGGCACGTTGACCGTCGGTGCTACCGTGACCGCCGCGCTCGACGCCGAGCGCCGTGGCTTCCTGCGTCGCAACCACACCGCCACGCACCTGCTCGACGCCGCGCTTAAGCAGGTCCTGGGCGAGCATGTCTCCCAGGCTGGCTCGCTGGTGACGCCCGAGCACCTGCGCTTTGACTTCACGCACTTCGAGGCCCTGTCCTCCGAGCAGCTCCAGGCTGTCGAGGACCTGGTCAACCAGCAAATCTTCGCTTCCAAGCCGGTCGTGACCCGTGTTATGGGCATCGACGAGGCTAAGGCTGCCGGCGCTGTCGCTCTGTTTGGTGAGAAGTACGGCGATGTCGTCCGCGTTGTCTCCGTGGGCGCCGAGGACCAGCCGTTCTCCCGTGAGCTCTGCGGTGGCACCCATGCCGCCAACACCGCCGAGATCGGCCTGTTCAAGATCATTTCCGAGTCCTCTACGGGCTCCAACGTCCGCCGTATTGAGGCCGTGACCTCTAAGGGTGCTCTCGACTATATGGCCGACCGTCTGGCGCTCGTCGACGCCGCCGCTACTGCGCTCAAGTGTCGCGTGGATGAGGTTCCCGCCCGCGTGGAGAACCTGCAGGCCGAGCTGCGCGAGACTTCCAACAAGCTCAAGAAGGCACTGACCGGTGGCTCCTCCGATGCCATTTCCGGCGCCATCGAGGGCGCCGTCGAGCTCGACGGTTACAAGCTCGTCGTCGCTGAGCTCCAGGGCCTTGAGGCTGCCGACCTGCGAAACGTCTGGGATACTGTGCACCAGAAGGTCGCCGGTCCTGTCGCTTGTGTCGTCGCCAGCGTGACTGAGAAGGGCACACCGGCCCTGCTCGCCGCCGGCTCCGATGACGCCGTGAAGGCCGGTTTCCACGCCGGTAACGTGATCAAGCAGATCGCGGGCCTGGTCGACGGTCGCGGTGGCGGCCGTCCCAACATGGCCCAGGCCGGTGGCAAGAATGCCGCCGGCATCGCCGATGCCCTCGCGGCCGCTAAGACCGCGCTCGGCGCCTAAGAATCTAGGTAGTCGCTGTGGTCGCGCTTGCGCTGGACATAGGGGAGACCAGGATCGGTATCGCCGTCTCGAGCCGTGATGGCAAGATGGCGATGCCCGTCAAGGTGCTCCCGGCTGCAGAGGTCACCGGTATGGCCAAGACGTTCCGCTACCTGGTCGAGGACCATGAGCCCGATATCCTGGTAAGCGGGCGTCCCTTGACCATGGCCGGTGAGCCTGGCCCCCAGGCCGAGCGCGTCGCCGCCGTGGCCCAAAAGATTGCCGACGAGCTCGAACTTCCGCTGGAGTTTGAGGATGAGCGTCTGTCCTCGCAGGAGGCCAAACGAATCCTGCGAGAGCAGGGGCTCAACGAAAAGCAGATGAGGGGCAAGATTGACATGATTGCCGCCAGCCTGTTTTTGCAGACGTGGCTTGATCGTAAAAACGAGGAGGTTTCGCATGCCTAGCGCTCCCGATCCGCGCCAGCCGAATCGTACACGTCAGCCGGCGTCGCGCCCTGCCCAGCCTTGCCAGCGTCCGGCACAGCCGACGCAGCGTGCATCTCAGCCTGCCGCGCGCCCGGTGCAGTCCTTCTCTCATTCGGCCCAACCTGTTCAACGGACGGGTCAGCAGCCTTCTGCTCGTTCGGTTCAGCATTCGACTTCTCACGCGGCTCAGCAGCCCACTGCTCGTACGGCCCAGCCTGCAGGCGGCACCCGCTTTAAGCAGCAGGCGCCTACCCAGCGAACGCAGGCCCCCCAATCGCATTCGCATCACGCTCGCGGTTCGCATGGCGTTGCTCCGGCGACCCGCTCGAGCTACAACACGCATGCTCGTCGCGGTGCTCAAAAGAAGAGTTCTCCGGTTCCTATGATCATCGGCGTTGTGGTGGCCGTAATCGCGCTTGCTACTATCGCTTTCTTTGTCGTGCCGGCCGTCAAGGGCTTCTTTACCGGTGGGGACGTGAACGTCGCGGCTGGTCAGCAGGTCACCATTACGATTCCCGACGGTGCCTCGGGTGACACGATCGCCTCGATTCTCTCCGAGAACCATATTGTCGAGAATCCTAAGGATTACTACGCGGCGGTCAAAAAGCTCAACGCCGATATGTCGCTCAAGCCTGGCACCTACTCGTTTACCACGCTCATGGATGCGACGAAGGTCGTCCAGCAGCTCATGGAGGGTCCCAATGCCGGATCCAATACGCTTACGATTCCAGAGGGCTTGACCGTTGACCAGGTAGCCGATCGTGTGGCACAGGCTTATGACAGCATTTCTAAGGAAGACTTCCTTAACCAGGCCAAGGCCTCCTACTACGTAAATGACTATGGCTTCCTGAAAGATGCCGCGAACGATTCGCTTGAGGGTTTCCTGTTCCCTAAGACGTATTCATTGGGCGATTCGCCCACGGCAGATGATGTGATTCGCGCCATGCTCGACCAGTTTAAGGCCGAGTACAAGTCGCTCGACTTTGCCGGCTGTGAGGCCAAGATCAAGGAGCGCTACGGCGTGGAGATGTCAGACTACGACATCGTCAACCTTGCCTCCATCGTCGAGCGCGAGGGTCTCAACGCCGATCAGCGCGCGCATGTGGCATCGGTGTTCTACAACCGCTTGGCGGGCAAGCTTGATGGCCTGCGTTATCTCAACAGCGATGCGACCATGATGTATGTCACTGGCGGCGAGGTTACCGCCGACGACCTGCAGAGCGATAGTCCGTATAACACCTATAAGCACGAGGGCCTGCCACCCACGCCCATCTGCTCTCCGTCGCTCGAGGCACTCAAGGCCACGCTTGAGCCGACCGACTCCGATGACCTGTATTTCTACATTACGCAGGACGAGGAGTACTTCTCGCAAACTTACGAAGAGCATCAACAGTCTTGGAATTAGCATGAGGATTTTTAGCCCCAAACGATACGTTGCCTCGGTCGATCGCATCGACCTTGATACCCTGTGGGCCGACGGCAAACGCGCCATTCTGCTCGATCGCGATAACACCCTGGTGCCGCGCGACACCGAGCAGGTTCCCGCCACGGTTTCCGCTTGGCTTGACGCCGCCCGCGCCAAAGGCTTTAAGCTGTGTATGGTGTCCAACAACTGGCATCGCGATCAGGTCATGAGCTCTGCACGCGAGCTGGGACTCGAGGCCATCAGCCACGCCATGAAGCCCGCCCCGTTTGCCTTGAAGGCGGGTCTTAAGCGCCTCGGCGGCACGGCAGACGAGGCGGTGCTGATCGGCGATCAGCTGTACACAGACGTGTGGAGCGGTAATTTTGCCGGTGTTGACACTATTCTGGTCAAGCCGCAGGCAACCCAGGACCTGTGGTACACGCAGATCTTCCGTATCTTTGAGCGCCGGGCCCTGCGCGACCTTCCCTGCGAGGAATAGGTTTCGCCATGTCTCAGCACATCAAACACGGCTGCGACCATATTTTCTTTATCGGCTTTTTGGGCGCGGGCAAGTCGACGCTCGCGCGTAACGTGGGCACTATGTTCAAGCGTCGATTCATCGATACCGATCGTTTGGTTGTGCGTCGATGTGGCAAGTCGGTGACCGAGATATTTGAGACCGAGGGCGAGGATCGTTTTCGCGAGCTCGAGACCTCGGCACTCCGTTCGCTTCAAAGCGAGCGCAGCCTGCTGGTGTCGTGCGGGGGTGGCATCGTCGAGACGCCGGTGAACATTGAGCTGATGCACGAGATGGGTATATGCGTGTACCTCGAAGGCGACTTTGAGGACTCGTTGCGCCAGATTCGCCGCTCCGATACCCGGCCCGATTTCCGCTCGCCCGAGCACGCTGCGCGCCTGTTTGAGCATCGCCGTCCGCTGTACCGCCAGGCCGCCGATATTACCCTTGATATTCGCAACAAGTCCTTCGAGGACGTTTCCTACCTTTGTGCCGAGATGCTTTTGGAGCGTGGACTGCTATGATTCGCCGTCAACTTATCAATTTCCAAAACCGCAGTGTCGATGTCCGCGTCGGATTGGGCGCGTTCGAGGAGCTGCCGCGCATGTTTGCCTCGGCTGTGGGCAAGCCTAAGCGCGCGATGGTGGTTTGGAATGACGCCACATCCGAGCGTTTTGGCGAGGTCGTCGAGCATGCACTGGTTGACGCCGGTTTTGCCGTGTCGTTGCTCGTCCTCGAGGTTTCGCCTGCCGGTGCTACGCTGGTCGATGCCGATACCGTCTTTGGCGCCCTGTCGGCTAATGGCATTACCTGTGACGATCTCGTTGTCGCTGTCGGCGACACGGCGACCTGCTCAGTCGTTTGCTGGTGTGCCAATCAGTGGTGCGGTCGCACCGAGTGCGCCTTGCTGCCGACGACGTTTGACGCCATGCTCACGGTCGCGACGACCATGAAGCCGCTCGTTGCCTCGTCGGCGAATGCGCTTCCCGCTATCGCGTTCCGTCCCGAGCCGGGCTTGGTCGTGTGTGACCTCGACCTTGTTCGTGAGGCGGGCCCCGAGGACCTTAAGCTCGGTTATGCGGTACTTGTTGGCACCATGCTTTCGAGCAGCAAGTCCCGCTGGAATCAGTTTACTGAGACCGTCCCCGAGATTCTCGCGGGCGAGGAGGTCGCGCTCGTCAATGCCGTTCAGTGGTCTCAGACTGCCCGTAAGGACGTACTGATGGCCACGAACCCGAGCGCCCGCCATGCGCTCGATTTTGGCAAGATGGGGGAGCGTTCCCTGCGCGTTTGCTTGGGCGATGCCGCTTCGCAGGTCCCTGCCTACCAGCTGTTGTCCGAGGGCATGCGCTTTGAGGCTCGCCTAGCACATGATGCCTGTGACTTCGATATCGATTACGTTTTTGAGGTCGATGACTGCCTGGAGGACTTTGGTATCGAGGAGCTTGCCTTCGATCTGGAGCCTGCCGCATATATCGAGGAGTTCCGCAGGCAGCAGTTTGCCCGCTCGAACCGTAGCATGTTGCCACTGCCCGCGGCGCTCGGCGCCATTCGTCTAACGAGTGTTGAGGACGAGGTTCTCGACCGCCATGCTCACGCCTACTTGGCTTCTCGCAAAGAACTTCTCTAAGTTTTATTGACATCCATCGTCTTTCGTATCATGTTGGGGAGCGGGTTTTCAATCGGTTGCGGATCGCATGCGATTCCGTCGTTCGGTTGAGGCCCGTTCCGTCTTTATGGAGACAACAAGAAAGGAATCTGCATGTCTGAGTTTGCTGCCGGTCCTGCCGGTCGTATCGAGCGTGTCCGTGCCCTGATGACTGAGCGCGGCTACGACGCTATCGTCGTGCGCGACGAGGCCAACCTTCGTTGGCTCACGGGCGTGAAGGGCGTCTTCGACTACACCTTCGAGTTCCCGCACGCGGCGTTTATTACGGCTGACCAGTGCCTGTTCCATACCGATTCGCGCTACCTCAACAGCTTTGAGGAGAACACGCCCGCCGGCAGCCCCTGGGTCTACGACATGGACGAGGGCACCATCCCCGGCTGGGTCGCCGGCAAGATCGCGGCCAACAAGTGCCGCGTCTGCGCTGTCGAGGATGACATGCAGATCAACTTCTACCAGGGTATTCAGCGTGGTCTGGAGGATCGTTCCGTCGCCTGCATGTTGCCGCTGATGCATGACGACATTCGCAAGATGCGCGCCATCAAGGACGCCGAGGAGATCGAGCTCATGCGCCATGCGCAGTCGATTACCGACGCCGCCTTCCAGCACATGCTCGGCTATATTAAGCTCGGTATGACCGAGAAGCAGGTCCGCAACGAGCTCGAGAACTTTATGTTCGCTAACGGTGCCGATAGCCTGGCCTTTGGCTCCATCGTCGCGAGCGGTCCCAACACCGCCAATCCGCATGCCGTTCCGAGCGACCGTGTGATCGAGAAAGGCGACTTTGTCCTGATGGACTACGGCGCGGGCTACTGCGACTATCGCTCCGATATGACGCGTACCGTCGTGATGGGCGAGCCCACGCAGGAGCAGCTCGACCTGTACGCGCTCGTGCGCCGCACCCACGAGGAGTGTGTCGCCGCCATCCATCCGGGCGTCGAGGGCAACGACATATTCAAGCTCTCCAAGAAGATCATCGGCGATGCCGGCTATGGCGATTACTACAACCATGGTCTGGGCCACGGCGTGGGCATCGACATCCACGAGCTGCCTAACTTCAATCGCAGCAAGAATATCATCGAGGTCGGCTCGGTTATCACCATGGAGCCCGGCGTGTACCTGCCCGGCGTGGGCGGCGTGCGCCTGGAGGACTACGGCGTCGTCACCGAGAACGGCTACGAGCCCTTCACCAAGACGCCGCATGACCTTCACGTCATCGACTGCTAGCCCACTTCGATAGATTTTTGGGCGGGGCGTCCGGAGCAATTCGGGCGCCCCGCGTTCTCTTTTTATGCGCTCGCTGCAGGCGCCGTCTGCAAGTGTATAATTTCGGTCGTATGTAATTTGGACGCTTGTGCGTTCTGCCCATAAGAAGAAAGGTCGCTATGCCTACCATTTCTACCGCCGACTTCAAGAACGGCCTCGGTCTCCGTATTAAGGACAAGGTCTACACCATCGTCGAGTTCCAGCACGTCAAGCCGGGCAAGGGCGGCGCGTTTGTGCGCTACAAGACCCGCGACATCAAGAGCGGCCGCGTCGTCGAGAACACCTGCAACGCCGGTACCAAGTTCGAGAGCGTCATGCTCACCACCCGTGAGTTCCAGTACCTCTACAACGATGGCACCGACTACATCTTCATGGACAACGAGTCCTATGAGCAGGTTCCCGTTCCCGAGGACATGGTGGGCGAGAACTCCAAGTGGCTGCGCGAGAACGACATCTGCCAGCTGCTCTTCGCCGACGACGAGCTCATGGGCGTGACCCCGCCGATGTTCATCGAGACCACCATCGTCCAGACCGACCCGGGCTTTAAGGGTGACACCGTCCAGGGTTCCACCAAGCCGGCCACGATCGACACCGGCGCTGTCATCCAGGTCCCCATGTACCTCAACGAGGGCGAGGTCATCAAGGTTGACACCCGCGACGGCAAGTTCGTCTCCCGCGTCTAGCAACCAACTCTTCTAGGAGGACTCATGCCCCAGGAAATCAAGATTGACGGCATCGGCATTTCGCCCGATGTTCTGACCGCCATCGTCTCGCGCGCCGTGTCGGATGTCGAGGGCATCGCCTCCGTTGGCGTCAAGGACCTTGCCACCAACCTTGTCTCCATGATGCTCTCGTCCAAGGCCCCGGCTTCCGAGCCGGCGGTCGAGGCCGAGGTCATCGGCGACAAGCTCGCACTCACCGTGCGTGTCGTGGTGTTCTTTGGCTATCCGTTCAAGAAACTCGCCGAGGCCGTTCGCGCCGCCGTGGTCGCTGCCATCGATGCCCAGGTGGGCGTTGAGGTCGAGCGCGTTGACGTTTGCATCGACGGCCTCGTTTTCCCCAAGGAGTAACCTTTGAGCCTTAAGGTTTATCGCGGGCGCACGCTTGCCCGCAGTCAGGCGCTGCAGCTGCTGTTCCAGGCCGAGGCCACGGACAGCCCGCTCGAGCGCGTCCTCGAGGGCGATTTCCTGATTTCGAAGGGTCCCCTCGACCCCTATGCGCTGGAGCTGTGCCGCGGTGCCTACGAGCATATCGACCGCATCGACTGCGCCCTGCGCTCCGTTGCCAAAAACTGGGATCTTATGCGCATGCCCGGCGCCGACCGTAACCTGCTGCGTATCGCCGTCTACGAGATGCGCTTCCTCACCGACGAGGAGGTCTCGGACGCCATTGTGATCAACGAGGCTGTCGAGCTTGCCAAGGCCTATGGCACCGACCAGTCCGCGTCGTTTGTCAACGGCGTGCTGGGCAAGATTGCTCGTAGCGAGGAGCTGCCGGGCGAGGACCTGTATCAGGAGCTGCTGGCCGAGGACCGTGCCCGTGAGGAGGCCCAGGCTGCCGAGGCTGCCGCCAAGGTTGCCGCCGCTCAGGCTGCGGCCGGCGTTCTCGTTGAGGATGCCGAGGTCGCCGAGGCCGAGACCGGTACCGTCGAGGAGTAGCCATGCCAGAGGGTTCCGTCCGCAACTTCGACGAGATCTCGGACCGCTTGGATCAGATCATTGCGACCGTTCGCTCCAAGGATACGTCCTTGGAGCGTTCGCTCGATCTGTTTGACGAGGCGATCGAGCTGGGCTCCCGTGCGGTCGACATGGTCGATAAGTTTGAGCTGACGCCTCGCGAGGCCGATAAGCTCGAGCAGGAATATGATGAGGACGCGGCAAACGAATCCCAGGATAGCCAGGCCGCGTCCCCGGATACGAATGGTTGATGGCATTCATGAAACGCGTGCGTCTTGATGACGAACTGATTTCACAGGGCATCTGCGCCGATCGCGCGGATGCCCTTCGCACTCTTATGGCCGGCTTGGTCTCGAGTGGCGGCGAGCGCTTGACTTCGCCGGGCCTTAAGGTGACCCCGGGCCTGCCGCTGCACGTGAAGGGGCGCATTCCCTATGTTGGGCGCGGCGGTCTTAAGCTCGAAGGCGCGCTTGATGCGTTTGGTATCAATCCGACGGGCCTTGCCTGTCTGGATGTGGGCTGCTCTACCGGCGGCTTTACCGATTGCCTGCTCAAGCGCGGAGCTGCGACCGTTGTCTCGGTGGACGTGGGTCGCGCCCAGTTCGATTGGTCGTTGCGTCAGGACGATCGCGTGACGCTGCATGAGCGCACAAACGTGACGCAGCTGCCTGAGCTTGGCTATGCCGGCGCCATCGACCTGGCAGTGTGTGATGTCTCGTTTACCAGCATCGCGAACATTATCGATGCGGTGCTGGCGTGCCTGGCGCCTACGGGTGCATTCTGCACGCTCGTAAAGCCGCAGTTTGAGGCTCCGGCGGCGCTGGTGGGCGAGGGCGGCATTGTGACCGATCCCGCCGTGCGATGCGATACACTCGTGGCGGCGGTTGAGCTCTTTGCTGCCAAGGGCCTGTTCCCGGTCGATGTGTGCGTGTCACCCATTCATGGTGCCAAGGGCAACGTTGAGTTTTTCCTGTACGGCACGAGATTTGACCCCGGCGACCGCACGCAAGACGAGCTGCAATCCCAGGTATCGGTTTTGAGCGAGAAAGCTGCAACGCTATGAAGGTCTTTCTGGTTCCCAATTACTACAAGCAGGAAGCGGTCGAGAGCGGTCTGATGCTCGAGCTTTGGCTGACGCGCCAGGGCTATGAGGTCGCATGGGCTGCCGACCAGCGATCCAAGATTCAGAGCACGCCTGATATTGACGGCTCTGATCTGGTCATTACGCTCGGCGGCGACGGCACGCTGCTGCGCGCCGCCCGCATCCTCAACCATCGTGAGATTCCTATCCTCGGTCTTTCCTATGGTCACCTGGGTTTTTTAACTGCTGCGAGCCCCGAGGAGCGCGACATTCTGCAGGTCGTGAGCGACGCTCTATCCGGCGAGCTGCACGTGAGCCGCCGCGCCACCATCGCCGCCGATATCGTTTCGGTGCGAGAAGACGGTACAAAGGATGTCGTGCGCACCTTCGCCCTCAACGACATGGCGCTTACCCGCGGTCCGCTGTCCGATATGGTCGAGTTCGACATCACGGTGTCGGGCCATCATATCGACCGCCTGCGCGGTGACGGTGTCGTCGTTTCGACGGCGACCGGCTCCACTGGCTATGCGCTTTCGGCCGGCGGCCCCATCGTGAGCCCCGACTATACGGGTATGGTCTGCGTACCCATTGCGCCGCACACCATTCAGGCTCGTGCCTTTTTGACCTCGCCGAGTGATGTCGTCGAGATCTTTATGTCCGATGATCGCCCGAGCGTGCCGGCGATTGCCATCGACGGACAGTTTATTACCTGTGATGGCACCGTCGAGAGCGTGGCCGTGCGTCGCGGTCCCGGCGATGTGCTGCTGCTGGATTACGGCCCCGAGAGCTTCTATAACTCGGTGAGCCGCGTGTTCTACGGAGTGCGTCATGATCGATGAGCTGCAGGTTTCTAACATTGCACTCATTCGTGAGGCGACGCTGGTGCCGAGTGCCGGCCTGACTGTCCTGACCGGCGAGACCGGTGCCGGCAAGACCGCTCTGCTTTCGGCGCTCAAGCTCATATTGGGCGAGCGTGCAGATTCGTCGACGGTGCGCGAGGGAGAGGAGCTTGCCAGCGTCGAGGCGCGCTTGTTCGATGGCCCGCACGACTCGGAGGGTTTCACCGTGCAGCGCAGCCTTTCTGCCGAAGGCCGCAGTCGCGTCAGGATCGATGGCCGCATCGCCAGCGTGCGCGAGCTTTCCGAGCGCGTCGGCGTGATGATGGATCTGTGCGGCCAGCATGAGCACCAGCGCCTTCTCGATCCGGCGCATCATGTTGCCATGGTCGATGCCTGGGCTGGGCGCGCAGCGCTTGAGGCGCTCGAGAAGTATCGCGCCTGTTTTAAGGCTTCGCGTGACGCCGCCAAGGAGCTTCGCCGTGTGGAGGAAGCCTCGCGTGCGCAGGGGAGCCGTGTCGAGGAGGCTCGCTTTGCCCTCGAGCGCATCGCCGAGGTCGACCCCAAGCCGGGCGAGTATGAGGAACTCGAGGAACTGCTGCCGCGCTCCGAACATGCCGAGGTACTGGTTGCCACGGCTAACGATGCCCATGCATCGCTTGCCGCCGAAGGGGGAGCGCTCGATGCCGTGAACAGCGCCGTTGCAGAGCTTTCCCGTATGGCTACCGTCGATCGCAAACTGGGCGACATTGCCGATGCGCTTTCGGATGCCTGCATCTCCCTTGAGGATAGCGCGAACGAGCTTCGTGCCTATCGCGATGGCGTTGCCTTCGACCCGCGTGAGCTCGCTCGCATGCGTGAGCGGTATTCCGACCTCAAGGGCCTGTTGCGTCAGTGGGGTCCCACCATGGACGATGTTTTTGCCATGCGCGATCGCTCGCAAGAGCTGCTGTCCCTGGTCGATGATGGCGATGAACAGATCAAAAAGGCGCGTGAGGCACTCGGGAGCGCCGAGCGCGAGCTGTTCGCTGCCGCCAAGGCACTCAAGCGTGCGCGTAATACCGCTGCTCCGCGTTTTTGTCACGAGGTTGGCCGCCAAATGGCGCGCCTGGAGATGGGCGGCGCCGAGCTCATTTGGGAGTCGCGTGATCTTCCGCGCGCCGAGTGGACGCCGGCGGGTCCTTCAAGCTACGAGCTTTTGTATCGCAGCGGTGTCGGCTTGACGCCGCGTCCCCTGCGCCGCATTGCCTCGGGCGGCGAGCTCAGCCGCGTCATGCTGGCGAGCAAGGTGGTCTTGGGTAATGCTGACGGCGTCGACACACTGGTATTTGACGAGGTCGATGCCGGTGTCGGCGGCTCCACGGCTCGTGCTCTTGCTGGTGTGCTGGCCGATCTTGCCGCTACGCATCAAGTGATTGTCGTAACCCACTTGGCGCAAGTCGCCGTCATGGCCGACAAGCATTATGTTGTCAGCAAGGAGCCGGGCGATGTTCCCCAGACGCATTTGGACGAGGTAACCGGCGAAGCGCGTACCGCCGAGATCGCCCGCATGCTCAGCGGCGATCAGTCCGAGGCAAGCTTGGCCCACGCAAAGCAGATGCTCGAAGAAGTTCGAGGCTAGGTCGTATCAGCGGTGTTGGTGGGACAAAATAGACTGAAATTTTTGTCCCACTACGCGTTTTACTCAACGACCTTGTCCGGTTGGATGAGCTCCTCGTAGTAGCTGATATGTTCGCGAGCGTCTTCAATCTCGGGCAGCAGGAAGTTGTAGATGACTTCGATGATCATCGTGGCGCTGATCTTGGAGAACGCAAAGTCACCCGTCGTCAGCAGCGCCTCGTGGTTGACGGTATTAAAAGTGTAGTCTGCCAGGCGCGCGAGTGGAGACTTGCTGTCGCTGCTGATGACGACTACGGTGGCACCGCAGTCGCGAGCCGCTTTTGCCATGCGATTCAGTCGGCGCGATTTGCCGGAGTTTGAGATGAGCACGATGACGTCACCCGGGCGCAACGTGAGTGCAAAGCCGATTGATGTCTCGCTAATGGTGCTCGCCATGCAGCGCAGGCCCAGCTGCGAAAACTTAAATGTCGCATCGAGCGCGACCGCGTTCGTATTGCCCACAGCCGCAAACTCAATAACCCCTGCATGCTTAAGGGCATGTACAACAGCCGCCAGCGTATCGTGGTCGATCCCGTCGATGGTCGCATTAAGCTCGCTTACCTTGGCAGCCAGGATGTTCTTAAGGCTCTGCTCCATATTGTCGAGCGAGACTTCGTCAGTCAGGCCCTCGTTGCGCTGGCTTTCCAAATCCCTCGCCAACGAAAACTGAAAGCTGCGGAAGCTGCCAAAGCCAAGCTTGCGGCAGAAGCGCGAAACGGTCGCCTCGGACGTGGCGGCGGCGCGCGAGAGCTGAGCCGCCGTGAGGCGCGGCGCCTCGGACTGGTGCTCCAATATATAGTCGACAATGCGCTGCTCGGACTCGCTGTATCCCTGATGGGTACTAATGAGGGAAAGTGCGCTCTTGCTACTATCGGTCATGGATGGCTCCTGGTTGGCATGATAATCGGACTCGTTTTGTAATGTCATAGTATAGGGGGATTTTCAATTACAAGATACACCTTGCCGTTTCAAGTGTTGATGGTAAACTTTCACCTACCGTTTACGGTTATGAAAGAACCTTTCACCGGAGAATTGCGCCTTGTCTCTTCTCACGCGGACGGTAGGTTGGTATCTTTCAGTTGTGGAAAAGCGCGCAAGGACGCGCGTGTAGGGGAGCGCCTGCGGGCGCAAAACTTAAAAAGGAGGGACACATGGCTAAGTTTGACATCATCGCCGCCACCGGTTGCCCGACCGGCATCGCGCACACCTTCATGGCGAAGGAGGCGCTGGAGAAGGCAGCTGCCGAGCGAGGTCTGACCATTAAGGTCGAGACCCATGGCCAGGTCGGTGTCGAGAACGAGCTCACTAAGAGCGAGATCGCCGGTGCCAAGGCCGTCGTCGTCGCAGCCGATAAGGATGTCCAGGCGGAGCGTTTCGCCGGTAAGCCTATGGTTTCCGTTGGTGTTTCCAAAGCCCTGTCTGTCGAGGCCGCCGGTAAGCTGATCGACCGCGCGCTCGCCGCCAAGGGTGACGACACGGTTGCTGCCGCTGCCGATGTCGAAGATGAGGTCGAGGAGAAGGAGTCTATCGGCCACGTCATCTACAAGCACCTCATGAACGGCGTCAGCCACATGCTGGTTTTCGTCGTTGCCGGTGGTGTTCTGACCGCCGTTTCGTTCCTGTGGGGCATCACGTCCTTCGATTCGACGGCTGCCGACTACAACACCTTCGCCGCTATGCTCAAGATCATCGGCGGCATCGCCATGAACCTCATGGTTCCCGTGCTTTCTGCCTACATCGCCGAGTCCATCGGTAAGCGCCCGGCGCTCGTCCCTGGTTTTGTCGCCGGTATGATCGCCATTCAGGGCCTGCCTGTTAACGCCGAGACCGGCATGATCGACGCCGGTGGCGCCGGCGTGGGCTTCGGCTTCCTGGGCGGCATCGTCGGCGGCTTCCTCGCTGGCTATGTCATCCTGCTGCTCGAGAAGGTATTTGCCGGTCTGCCCAAGAACCTGGACGGCCTCAAGGCTATCTTCCTGTACCCGCTGTTCTCGACGGCTATCGTCGGCCTGGTCATGCTCGGCATTTCCGGCCCCATGGCTGCCATCAACACCGCCATGATGGACTTCCTCAAGGGCCTGTCCGCCTCTGGCGCCGTTGTCCTGGGTCTTGCCATCGGCTGCATGTGCGCCTTTGACATGGGTGGCCCGGTCAACAAGGCTGCTTACGTCACCGGTACTGCTATGCTCACCGAGGCACTGGCTGCTGGCGTTGGCACCGATACCTACAACTTCGGCACCAACTTCATGGCTGCCGTCTCCGCTGCTTGCATCGTTCCGCCGCTGATCACAACCTTCGCCGTCGTCGTCGGCAAGAAGTACTTCAGCCAGGAGGATCACGACGCCGGTATCGTCAACCTCATTCTTGGTTGCACTCACATCACCGAGGGCGCCATTCCGTTCATGACCAAGAACATCTGGCCGGTCATGCCCATCATGATGCTCGGTTCCTCTATCGCTTCGATCCTGACCATTATGTTCAACGTTCACGATCCGGCGCCTCACGGTGGCTTCCTGGTCCTGCCCGTTGTCGAGAACGGTCCGCTGTGGGTCCTCGCGATCCTCATCGGCGCTGTGGTCGGTGGCATCCTGTTCGTAGCCTTCAAGAAGTACGACTTCGAGAAGAACCAGAAGGCCGCTCCTGCAGCCAAGCCGGTTGAGGCTCCCAAGGCCGCTGCCGTCGAGGCCCCCAAGGCCGAGGCTGCCGACTTCGTGAAGGTTGAGAACGTCTTTGTCGCCGAGGACTTCGCTTCTCGTGACGAGGCTCTGAGCTTCGTTTCCAACCAGGCTGTCAAGGCCGGTATCGCCAGCGACGCCGACGCCGTGATGAACGCCTTCCTGGCCCGCGAGGCCGAGGGTACCACGGGCATGATGGAGGGCTTCGCCATCCCGCATGCCAAGTCCGACGCCATTACCGAGGCTGCCGTCATCGTCGTTAAGGATGAGTCCGGCGTGACCGGTTGGGATACCATGGACGGCGCTCCCGTCAACGTGGCCATCGCTCTGCTCATCCCAGGTGCACAGGCTGGCACCACGCACCTCAAGATCCTGTCCAAGGTCGCCGAGGCGCTCATGGACGAGGACTTCCGTGCCACCGTCAAGGGTTCCACCGACGCCGCCGAGATCGCCAAGACGATCAACGCCCGCCTGGTCTAATTCCGCAGTACGCGAATAACATCGCCCCCTGTACAAAAGGCGAGGACTCCACCAGGAGCCCCGCCTTTTTCTATGCCGCCCAACCTAAGTTGCGGTGAAATAGGAACTGTTTAACCGTTTCAACCCCAAATTCAATCCCTATTTCACCGCAACTTATAGAGATGGGCATAGAAGGTTCTGTCCGCTGAGTCATTAGCGCGGACAGATCATCAGCCAAAATTCCGTTCGCACGATATTGCTCTGGACCGACCAATTTTCCCCAGCTTGCTCGCCCACAGAGGGCCGGGCGCGGCCTGTGAGATTTATCGCGAGTTCCGCACGAGCCGAAGAGCACTTAATGTGCTCTTCGTGCGAGCAGGACTGTAGAGCAGGAAATCTCACAGGCCGCGCCCGGCCCTCTGTGGGCGAGCAAGCGGCCAGCAACGACATCTGTCCAACAATTCGTGCGAAACACAATGAAAAACCGTTTGATGTGAGTTAATATAAACAACGTCGTGAATCTGACTCCTGCCACATGCATGACAGGGGTTAAACACAAAAAAGGAGTCAACTATGGTTTCTGAGAAGGCTACCCTCGTTAATCCTCAGGGTCTGCACATGCGTCCGGCTGGTCTGTTCGCCTCCACCATGGGCAAGTACGCCTGTGACGTGACGGTCGTCACCCCCGAGAAGGAGGTCAACGGCAAGTCCCCGATGGCCCTCATGGCTGCTGGTATCCCCTGCGGCACCGAGGTCGAGGTCAAGTGCGACGGCGCCGACGAGGCCGAGGCTCTGGCTGCTGCCATCGAGCTCATCAAGAGCGGTCTTGGCGAGTAGAGCTCAAACGGGTCGCATGTTGAACAACTAAGTTCATATTTGGGGGCGCAGTGACCTGTTTTAAGGTAGCTGCGCTCTTTTGTCATGGATATGGCAAAACGCTTTATCACATGACACGGAGAGAGGAATGGGAATGTATCAGGGAGTCAACGCTTCCGAGGGCATCGGTATCGGCACCGTCATGGTCGCCGTCGATCCCGACTTGACGTTTGAGCCGCACGAGGTTGCTGATTCGGCAGCAGAGAAGGAGCGCTATCAGACCGCTCTTTCGGTCTTCTGCGAGAAGACCCAGGCTCAGGCCGACCACATGAAGGAGACGGTGGGCGAGGCCGAGGCCGAGATCATGAGCGGACACATTGTCCTGGCTCAGGATCCGGGCATGACCGACGCCATTAACGCCGCCATTGACGGCGGCACCTGCGCCGAGCAGGCGCTCATGGACACCTCGACCATGTTCGAGAACATGTTCCTGTCCATGGACGACGAGATGTTCCGTCTGCGCGCGGCCGACATCGCCGACATCCGCACCGGTATTCTGGCTGAGCTGCTGGGCAAGGAGGTCGTCGACCTCTCCGTCCTGCCCGAGAATACCGTCGTTGTCGTGCACGACCTCACGCCGTCCATGACCGCCACGATCGATAAGGCCCACGTTGCCGGTATCGTCACCGAGACCGGTGGCCGCACGTCGCACTCTGCGATCATCGCGCGCGCGCTCGAGATCCCGGCCGTCCTTTCGGTTTCCAACAGCTGCACCGCACTGCGCAACGGCATGACCGTTGTCGTCGACGGTGGCAAGGGTATCGTCGAGGCCGATCCCAACGAGGAGACGCTCGCCGCCTACACTGCCAAGGCCGAGGCTTTCGCTGCCGAGAAGGCGGCTCTCGAGGCCTTCCGCGGCAAGCCGTCCGTGACTGCCGATGGCATCAAGAAGATCATCGCCTGCAACATCGGCAACCCCGATGACGTGCCCAACGCGCTCGATCATGACGCCGAGGCCATCGGTCTTTTCCGCTCTGAGTTCCTGTTCATGGACTCTGCTGAGCTTCCTTCCGAGGAGGAGCAGTTCAACGCCTACCGTAAGGTCGCCAGCGCGCTCAAGGGCGCTCCGGTCATCATCCGCACGCTCGATGTGGGTGGCGACAAGGAGATTCCGTACCTGCACATGGTCAAGGAAGATAACCCCTTCATGGGCTTCCGCGCCGTGCGTTACTGCCTGGCTAATCCCGACCAGTACAAGGTCCAGCTCCGCGCTCTGTTGCGCGCTAGCGCCTTCGGTGACGTCAAGATCATGATCCCGCTCGTCACCTGCGTCGAGGAGGTCTTGGCTGTCAAGGAGCTCGTCGAGCATTGCAAGGCCGAGCTGACCGAAGAGGGTCGCAAGTTCAACGAGAACATCGAGGTCGGCATCATGGTCGAGACGCCTGCCGCCTCGCTGCTCGCTGATCGCCTGGCCGAGGTCGCCGACTTCTTCTCCATCGGCACTAACGACCTGATCGGCTACACCATGTGCGCCGACCGTGGCAACGACACTATCTCCAACCTGTACCAGGTGTACTATCCCGCCGTGCTCCGCTCGCTCAAGAACATCATCGAGAGCGGCGTGAAGGCTGGCATCATGGTCGGTATGTGCGGCGAGGCTGCTGCCGATCCGCTGCTCGAGCCGCTGCTGATCAGCTGGGGCCTGGAGGAGTTCTCGATGAGCGCTCCGTCCATCCTGCGCGCCCGCAAGACCATCAGCCAGTGGACCAAGGCCGAGTGCGACGAGCTCGCCGAGAAGGCGCTCGCCTGCAACACCGCTGCCGAGGTCAAGGCGCTGCTCGAGTCCGCAGCTCGCTAATTTGGTATCAGAGGTAACCGCGTGGTTGGAATGGGCCGGCCACGCGGCCCTCACATATACAGGGGGTACTGTAAATGTTCTACACGCTAACCGCTAACCCGGCTGTCGACATGACGGTTTCGAGCTCTCCGCTCGAGCCCGACGAGAACGTCCGCACCGGCTCGGCCAGCTACACGGCTAACGGCAAGGGCCTCGACGTGTCCTTCGCCTTTAAGAAGATGGGCGTCGACACCGTCGCGCTCGGCTTTTTCGCTGGCTTCACGGGCAAGTTCATCGTCGAGGAGGTCATGAACCTGGGTTGCCTCTGCCGTCCGGTCTGGACCGACGGTATCACGCGCATCAACACCTACGTCAACGATGGTCAGCACGAGTACGGCATCCTGAACCCGGGTGCTCCGATCACGCCGCAGCACCAGGAGGAGCTCTACAACATCCTGGACACCGCGGGCGACCTTGAGTGCCTGATCGTCTCCGGCTCCGTGCCTCCCAAAGCTACGCCCGACTTCCTGGCTCAGGTCATGGAGCACGCTCAGGCCCGTGGCGCCGACGTCGTTCTGGACCTGTCCTCCGACAAGCTCAAGGAGCTCGCTCACAAGAAGCCGCTGCTCATCAAGCCGAACCATCACGAGATGAAGGCCATCTTCGGCGTGCCGGTCGACACCGACGACGAGGTCCGCGTTGCCATGAAGCTGGCTCACGAGGCTGGCGTCCAGAACGTGCTGCTCACCCGTGGTAGCCGCGGCGACGCTTACTTCTCCAACGGCGAGGACATTTGGTATGCCAAGCGTGAGTTCAACATCAAGCTGGTCTCTTCCGTCTGCGCCGGCGACTGCACCCTCGCTGCGTTCCTGCACAAGTGGTACAGGGATCGCGACAACGTCGAGGAGGCCATGAAGCTCGCTATGGCCACCGGCGCCAACGTTGCTGAGTCCGTCGGCATCGGCGACTTCGGTCATGTCGATGAGTACAGCAAACGTGTCGCTGTCCGCAAGCTCGATCGTCAGTAATCGAAACGCGACATATTCGTGCGCATGCGGCGCCCCGGTTTCGGCCGGGGCGCCTTTTTTGTTCCGCCATGGTGGAGAGGTGTCCTGCCATACTTCATCGCTTCCACACCGTTCACCGAGTTGTCCTAGCCTTTTGTCGATGCGTGGAATATACTTTCATTAACACGTTGCCTTGTGAAAGGAACATTCATGATTTATACGCTCACTGCAAATCCCGCCATTGACTACAACATCGCCTGCGACGGTCTTGCTGCCAACACCGTCACGCGTACCCGCAACGCCGTCTACACGCCCAACGGCAAGGGCCTTAACGTCTCGTTTACGCTTGACCACTACGGTGTCGACACCACGATCCTGGGCTTCTTCGCCGGCTTTTCGGGCGAGTTTATCGTCAAGGGTGCCGAGGCCCTAGGCGTGCCCGTCAAGCCCGTGTGGACCGACGGCATCACGCGCGTCAACGTGTTCCTCAATGCCGGCCCCGACACCGAGTACAACATGGTCAACGCCGGTGCCGCCATCAACGAGGCCAACGAGCAGGAGATGTTTGAGCTGATCGATTCGCTCGAGGACATGACCTGCCTGGTCATCAGCGGCTCGCTGCCCCCCAACACCTCCGAGGGTTTCCTTGCCGAGGTGCTTTGCCGTGTTAAGGCAAAGGGCGCCGAGTTCGTGCTCGATATCTCGAGCCATCAGTTGGCCGACCTCATTGCCATGGAGCCGTTGCTCATTAAGCCCAACGACGACGAGCTGCTCGACATCTTTGGCATTAAGGTGAGCGGCGGCGACGATGAGTCCGTCAAGGCTGCCATGGCCGAGCTGCACGCCAAGGGCGCCAAGAACGTGCTGCTTACCCTTGGTGGCGCCGGTGCGTACTTCTCCAACGGCGAGCACATCTGGTTTGCCAACCGCACCTTCGACGTCAAGCTGCTGTCGACGGTGTGCGCCGGCGATTCCTCGCTCGCTGCCTTCCTGTCCGTGTGGCACGATGCCCCCGAGCGTGTTGAGGACGCCCTGCGCCTCTCGATGGCTACCGGCGCCAACGTGGTCGAGTGCCCGGGCCTGGGCGATTTTGCCAAGGTCGAGGAGTATAAGAAGGGCATCGTTATCCGCGAGGTCTGCTAGCGCAACGTACGGGCCTTGGTTTTTTGCTTTGTTGAGTACCCGTCTCGGATTACCGAGGCGGGTACTTTTTCATGTTTGTAGTCAATGCCTTGGAATCCAATCGTGCTTGAAGCGCGTTTGCGTGTGCGCCCGCTCTCGTTTCTTGCTAGACTTCTTGGAAACCGTTAATCGATATACCCGCAATCGCAGGAGGCCACAGGAATGTGCAATGTTTCGCTCAACGCCACGCAGCCGTCAGCCGCCTCTCTGCGCGTGTTGCGAGCCCTCGAGGATGCCGGTCTTGAGGCCTGGTACGTGGGCGGTTGGGTACGTGACGCCCTGATGGGATGCCCCAGCCACGATGTCGACATGTGCTGCAGCGGCCTGTGGCAGGAGTCCAAGGCAGCGCTCGAGGCCGCCGGTATCGCGGTCGTGGAGTCGGGCATTAAATTTGGCGGAATTACGGCTATTTGCGATGGCGAGCGCATCGAGGTTACCACCTACCGCCTGGATGGCTTCTATACCGATGGGCGCCATCCTCAGAGTGTGGAGCGTGCCGCTTCGCTCGAGGACGATCTGGCGCGCCGCGACTTTACCGTCAATGCCATGGCGTGGCATCCCGAGCGCGGCCTTGTCGACCGCTACGATGGCCAGGGCGACCTAGACCGCAAGCTGATTCGCGCCGTCGGTGATCCTAAGCGCCGCTTTAACGAGGATGCCCTGCGCATGTTGCGCGCGGTGCGCTTTGCCTGCCGCCTAGACTTTGTGATTGAGCCCGAGACCAAGCGTGCCCTTGCCGAGTGTGCGCCGCTGCTCGATGCCGTGGCGCGCGAGCGCGTGGGTATTGAGCTTGAGGGCATCCTTTCGACCGGCCACGGGGGAGACGCCATGCTGCGCTACCCCGAGCTCATCTGCGCCGCCGTGCCCGAGTTGGCAGCGGGTCGCGGGTTTGATCAGCGCAGTGTCTATCATGCGTTTAACGTTTACGAGCATATCGCCCGCGTGCTGACGGTGGCGGGGGAGTTGGCGCTGTGCGACGGCGTTACACCCTCAATGAGCCTGATGTGGGCGGCGTTTTTGCACGATGTGTCCAAGCCCGACTGTTTCACGGTCGACCATGCCGGTAGCGGACACTTCTACGGTCACCCCGAGCTCGGGGCCAAGAAGGCACGTGCCATTATGGATCGCCTGGCGCTTTCGCACGATTTGGTGCGCGACGTGTGCCTGCTTATCAAATACCACGACAAGCCACTGCGCCCCGAGCGTTCCTGCCTGCTCAACATGATGCGCGCGCTTTCGGGCGAGGGCGTCGACACGCCGCGTCTGATGGACGAGCTTATGGACCTTAAGCGTGCCGATACGCTGGGCAAGGCGCCATCATGCTTCTATTACGTCGAGACGATTGAGGAGATGCGCGCGCTGGCGCACGAGCTGCTGGGGGCGGGGGAGCCCTATACGCTCAAGATGCTCGCTATCAACGGCGGCGACCTGATCCGCGCCGGTGTGAAACCGGGGCCCGAGCTAGGCCAGCTACTCAACGCCGCCCTCGAAGCCGTTATCGAGGACAACATCCCCAACGATCGCGAAGCCCTCCTGGCTCATCTCAACTTGAACTAGCTAACCAGTTGACCTGCGCGTTCCATAACCTGCCGACAATTTTTCGGCAATTTGGAATTTCTTCTTGCGCTCGCGTTTTTTGTCCCGTATTATATGTCCTCGCAGCACGGCAGTGCAGATGTCATGTGGCCCGTTCGTCTAGCGGTTTAGGACGCCGCCCTCTCAAGGCGGAGATCACCAG
>CATYSO010000006.1 GCA_958412345.1 uncultured Collinsella sp.
GCCGAAATGTCGCGAAGCGCGCGGTTGACAAAACTATAGAGACACGTCCCAAATTAACTACCCCCCCCAGCTCGCCTACTCCCCTAGCAGCGCTTTCTCCGGCGTGATGGGCAGCGAGCGGACCTGGTGGCCGGTGGCGTGTGCGACGGCCGAGGCCACGGCGGCGAGCGGCGTGTTGATGACGACCTCGCCGATCGACTTGGCGCCAAACGGGCCAGTCGGCTCGTAGCTCGGCTCAAAGGCCACGCGAATGCTGCCAATATCCAGGCGCGTGGGCAGCTTGTAGCTCATAAAGTTGCCGGTGCGAAGGCGGCCGCGCTCGTCGTGCTCGACAATCTCGTAGAGCGCATGGCCGATGCCCTGAGCAATGCCGCCCTCGGCCTGGACGCGCGCGAGCGCCTCGTTGATCACGGTGCCGCAGTCCACAGCCGCCGCGTAATCCACCACGGTCACCTTGCCGGTGGCCTTGTCGACCTCGACCTCGGCAATGCCGGCCATAAACGGCGGGGGCGAAACGGGCAGGCAGGCAGAGGCGTGCGAGGTCAGCGCGTCGCCGCCCTCGATGTTCTTGACGCACAGGTTGGCGAAGTCGCGCAGGCTCAGGAAACGGCCGAGCTCGCGGGCGGCGCGCTCGTTGGACAGGCGCACGTACTGGCCATCGAAGACCACATCAGCGGCATCCACGTCCCACATCTGGGCGGCCTTGGCGCAAATCTTCTCGCGCAGCTCGGTCGCGGCGTTTTTAGCGGCCAGACCCGTCACGTACGTACCCGAGCTCGCGTACGAGCCGGCGTCGAACGGCGACACGTCGGTGTCCACGCCGCGCACCACGATGAGCGAACTCTCCACGCCCAGCTCCTCGGCGGCAATCTGCGCCAGGATCGTGTCGACACCCATACCGTTATCGGTGGCGCCGGTCGAAAGCGTAATGAAGCCGTCCTCTTCCAGGCGTAGGTCAATGCCGGCGATATCTACGTTGGAGATGCCCGAGCCCTGCATGGTGAGCGCGCAGCCCAGAGCGCGTACGCGGTCGCCCAGGTCCACGGCCAGCGGCTTGTCGCGCCAGCCGATCATGTCCATCGCGCGCAGCAGGCAGCGGTCGAGCGCGCAGGCGTTGAGCTTCTCGTTGTAGTACTGCGGCATGGTCTCGCCCTCGCGCACCATGTTCTTGAGGCGCAGGTCGGCGGGGTCCATGTGCAGCATGTCGGCAAGCTCGTTGACGGCGCTCTCCACGGCAAACTGGCCCTGGGTGGCACCGTAGCCGCGATACGCGCCGCCGCGATTGGTGTTGGTGTAGACGGCGTCCCACCTAAAGCGGCTCGCCTTCACATGGTTGTAGATCGGCAGGCTCTTGTGGCCCGAAAGGCCAATCGTCGTGGTGGCGTGCTCGCCGTACGCGCCGGCATTGGACAGCGTGTGCAGGTCGATGGCCGTGATGGTGCCGTCGTTCATGGCACCCATCTTGACGGTCATCTGCATCTGGTGGCGCGAGTTACCTGCGGTGACAGTCTCCTCGCGGGTGTAGCAGCAGTAGCTGGGACGACCGGTCTGCTGCGTCACGAACGCCACGAAGATCTCGCAGCAACCCGTCTGCTTGGAGCCAAAGCCGCCGCCGATGCGCGGTTTAATGACCTGCACCTGCGACTGCGGAATGTCGAGCGACTGCGCGATCATGCGACGCACGTGGAAGGGCACCTGCGTGGAGGTGGTCACCGAGATGCGGCCGAACGCATCGGTCGTCGCGAAAGCGCGGAAGGTCTCCATGGGCGCGGTCTGCGTGGCCTGGCTGGTGTAGGTGCGCTCAAAGACGATGTCGCTCTGGGCGAAGGCCTCGTCCAGGTCGCCAAAGTCGTTGACGCCGCTGCACACCAGGTTGCGCGGCACGTCGCCGCCCTGCGGGAACATAAAGGTCACGTCGCCCTCGGGGTGCACGACGATGTCGTTATCGAGCGCCTGGGTAAAGTCGAGCAACGGCTTGAGTACCTCGTAGTCGACCTTGATGAGCTTAAGCGCCTTGTCGGCGGCCTCCTCAGTCTCGGCGGCGACGATCGCCACCTCCTCGTTTTGGTAGCGCACGAGGTTCTCGAGGATCAGGCGGTCGTAGGGCGAGGGCTGCGGATAGCTCTGGCCGGCAATGGTAAAGCGGCGCTTGGGCACGTCCTCGTAGGTGTAGACACCCACGACGCCCGGCACTTTCAGCGCGCGAGACGTGTCGATGGAGCGGATCTTGGCGCGGGCATAGGGGCTGCGCTTGAGTTTGACGATGAGAGCGCCGGCGGGCACCATATCACCCGTGTAGACGGGACGGCCCTCGAGCAGCGCCTTCGAGTCCTTCTTGGGCTGCTTGTGGGTGATCTGCTTGTAGGAGACGCCGTCGGAGCTCGTGTCGTTAACCGGCAGCTCGGGCAGCTCAAAGCCCACCTGCACGCCGGACGCGTTGAGGAAGCGGACGATGGCGCGCAGCTGGCTCTCGTAGCCGCTGCAGCGACAGAGGTTGCCGGCAAGCTGGCGCGAGAGCTCCTCGCGCGTGGCGACGAGGGACGGGTCCTCCTTGGCGGCGCGGGCAAGTGCCAGCACGTTCATGATGAGGCCGGGGGCGCAAAAACCGCACTGCTCGGCGCCTTCGGCGGCCATCGCGCGGGCGAGCGCCTCGGACTCGGCCTTGAGGCCCTCGAGCGTGGTGATGGAGCGGCCCTCGACGCGCGCGGCGGGAACCGAGCAGCTCAGCACCGGGTCGCCGTCGAGCCACACCGTGCACAGGCCGCAGTTGGTGGTCTCGCAGGCGCAGCGCACCGACGCGCAGCCCTGTTCGCGCAGCAGCGCAAACAGCATGGTGTCGGGGGCAATCTGGCATTTGACCTTACGGCCGTTGAGCGTAAAGGAAAGATCGATGAGTTTGGCAGCCATTAGCGCACCTCGCTAGAATCGACGCCGGGCACGCGGCGGCAGGAATACTCGTCCGTGGCGAACTTAGGGATCTGCACGGTCTCGAGCTCGTGGGCAAGTGCGGCCGAAAGCTCGATGCCGGCGGCGCGGCGCACGGCCTGCACGGCAAGCGGGGCCGAGATGCGACGGCGATACTCGGCCGAGCCCCACATGTTTGTGCCGTAGCTCAGCTCGCGCACGGATGCGGCGAGAGCGCGAAGCTCGTCCTCGGAAGGCTGCTCGCTCGTAAGGCCGCATGCCTCGCCCTGCAGCAGGGTCGCGCGCAGCGGACGGGCGCCCACGGTGACGTGCCAGGAGTTGTCCCACCAGGCGGCGGTGACATTGAGCGAGGGGAAATCGGTCGCAGCCTTACGCACGGCCTCGTAGCTCGCGCGATAGTCGTGCTTGACGACCACGACGCGCTCGATCACATCGCGCACGTAGCCCATGTCAACGAACTCGGCGAGCGGCACGCGGCCGGCGCCCGTCAGCTCAACATACGAATCGAGCGCCAGGAACGCGGAGAGCACGTCCGAGAAACCAAAGCGACCGTAGATGCTGCCGCCCACCGTGGCGGTGTTGCGCAGCTGAACGCCCACGATGTCGTGGACGGCAAACTCAAAGACATTGTTGACAAGCGCGTTGAGCCCGGCATGGCGCTCGAGCTGGCGCAGGGTGCACATGGCACCGATGCGAAACTCGGTCTCGGTCTCCTCGATCTGATCGAGTCCGCAGGCCGAAAGGTCAATCGCCGTCGCCACACGACGCGAACCCAGGCGCATCCAGATGCCGCCGCCCACAATCTTGTTGTTGCGGTTCTTCTGCAAGAGCTCATAGGCTTCGGCCGCGTTTCCAACACGGACGTAGGTACCGAACTTGAGCACGTTCTCCCCCATCTCTCCACTTGTCCAGTACGTTTAAGTGTACCAAACGAGGGGGCGCCGCCATCGTCACCATAGAAAAAGGCTCCCAGCCGGATAGCTGGGAGCCTCATCACATGCTATGTCGAGCGAAGATTTAGCAGACGCCCTGGGCGAGCATGGCGTCGGCGACCTTCAGGAAGCCGGCGATGTTGGCGCCCATGACAAAGTTGCCCTCCTCGCCGTACTCCTTGGCGGTGTCGTCCACGTTGTGGAACATGCCGCGCATGAGCTGCTCGAGCTTGCCGTCGACCTCCTCGAAGGTCCAGGACAGGTGCTCGGCGTTCTGGCTCATCTCCAGGCCGGAAACGAGCACGCCGCCGGCGTTGGCAGCCTTACCGGGCATAAAGGCGACGCCGTTCTCCTGGAAGTAGGTCGTGGCCTCGATGGTCGTGGGCATGTTCGCGCCCTCGCCGACCACCTTGCAGCCGTTGGCGACGAGCGCCTGGGCGTCCTCGAGCAGCAACGTGTTCTCGCGAGCGCAGGGCAGCGCGATGTCGCAGGGAAGCTGCCACACGCCGCGGCCGTCACCCTCGTGCCACACGGCGTTGGGCTTCTCGTCAACGTACATAGCGAGCGTGACGCCCTTGTCGTGGCCGGAGCGCTTCTTGTTGTAGACATGCTCGAGCACGGTGTAGTCGATGCCGTCGGGATCCTCGACCCAGCCGTGGGTGTCGGAGCAGGCCAGCACCTTGCCGCCGAGTTGGGCGACCTTCTGGACCGCGTAGATGGCGACGTTACCGGAGCCGTGAACGACGACGTTCTTGCCCTCGAAGGACTCGCCGCGGCTCTTGAGGTACTCGTCCACAAAGTAGACCAGACCGTAGCCGGTGGCCTCGGTACGGGCGAGCGAGCCGCCAAAGGAGAGGCCCTTGCCGGTAAGGACGCCGGTCCACTCGTTGGTCAGGCGCTTGTACTGACCGAACATGTAGGCAACCTCGCGGCCGCCAACGCCCAGGTCGCCGGCGGGAACGTCGGTGTTGGGGCCGATGTGGCGATAGAGCTCGGTCATGAAGGACTGGCAGAAATGCATGATCTCGTTGTTGGACTTGCCCTTGGGATCAAAGTCGGAGCCGCCCTTGCCGCCGCCCATGGGAAGGGTGGTCAGGCTGTTCTTGAGGATCTGCTCCAAGCCCAGGAACTTGAGCATGCCAAGGGTGACCGTCGGGTTAAAGCGCAGGCCGCCCTTGTAGGGTCCAATAGCAGAGTTGAACTCGACGCGGTAGCCGCGGTTGACCTGGACCTTGCCCTGGTCATCGACCCAGGGGACACGGAACATAACGATGCGCTCGGGCTCGACGAGGCGCTCAAGCAGGGCGGCCTCCTCGTACTCGGGATGGGCGTCGAGAGCCGGCTGGATGGTGCCGAGGATCTCGGTCGCGGCCTGGATGAACTCAGGCTGCTCGGGATAGCGGGCCTTGAGCTCGTCGAGAACTTTCTGCGTGTAGCTCATGCTTCCTCCAATGATGGGAAACGAAAAGTGTCGGTCGCGGCACCCTGTGCGCCGCGAACTTTATCGTGTATGGATAATATCGCACTGTTGCGGGAAAGTTTCGCATAAGCAGACGAGCAGATGTTTCGTTTTGATTACGATGCAGGTAGAGGCGTTTTTGAGTGCCTGACGTGCAAAACCCGTGTTTCAAACCTGTTTCGTCCACGTGTTCCAAACCACCACATTGGGAACAGGCACCTTTGTTGTGGTGTTGACGGTTAGAGGACGAGCTGATGGTAGTCGGCGGGGGTTATGCGGCCCTCGGTGGCAGCGCGGAAGGCGGCGAGCGCATCGCCCGAGAACGGCATGGCCCAGCACAGGCCGCAACCTGCGGTAATGGAGCCGGGCAGCGGCATGATGCGCCCGGGCACACCGGCATCCAGGCACAGCTGCTCGCATTCCATCACATCGAAGGTGCTATCGAACGAAACGATGATTTTGCGTTCGCGATCGGGGGCATCACTGGACGGGCCTTCACGGTGTGCCTCACGATACGCCGCGGCGGCCGCTTCCTCTTCCGCGGTATGTCCACAGCCACCGCAACCGCAGGTACAGGGTTCGGACCCGTCGCAAGTGCAAGGTTCTCCCGTGTCGGGGCAAATATCGTGAGACATGGCAACTCCAATCGTCTAGGCGAGTAACTCGGCCGCCGCAAACTCCTCGGGCGTATTGACGTTTTCGAAGCAGAGCGTCGAGCCCGCGGCCTTTATGATCTGCGGCTCATCCATATAACCGGCCTGAACGCGATTGATCAGGCAGCGAATGCGCTGGCGGTCGCAGGCGAGCAGCCCATGGGCAACCGGCGCACACGCGTCACGGCGCCAGACGGCGCAAAGCGGCTCAATCCCCCGCTCCTCGCGCGGTACGCACACGTCGAGCGCCTCGGCCTCAATACAATCGGCAAGCGCGCCGATGAGCTCCGGCGAGACAAACGGCATATCGCAGGCGACGATCGCCACGAGCGACAATCGGGCCGCGGCCAACGAGCTCGCGATGCCGCGCATGGCACCCGCCGGCCCTTCAAGGTCCGCCACCACACGCGGCACCAGGCCGCCAAACGCGTGCTCCTCAAGATAGGCAAGCTCGCTGGGACGCGACGTCGTCACGACTAACTCGCCGGCAACTGGCGCCAGCCGACCCAGCACGCGCTCGATGAGCGGCTCGCCGCAAAACGCCATGCGCGCCTTATCGCAACCCATGCGCGACGACAACCCGCCCGCCTGGACGACACAAGAAAGATCGGCGCGTCTTACGGTAGTCATACGGCAAAACACCTCCATCGGCACGTTCAAAATCCAGCGCACGGGGCAAATACCGTAGACGACATGACAGGCGACACGGCGGACCCGTACAAAAACAAAACAGCGCCTTTGCGGCACGCAGCAAGACCGCGAGCACAAAAGCGCTGGTAGCGTATGGCGGGAACGTATGTGAATCGAACACATCCAAGACGTTTTGCACGCCTCGCAACGGTTTTGAGGACCGCGGAGCCCACCGGAGCCCATCCGTTCCCAAGTGCGCCGGTATTTTACCAAACCGAGCGGGCTAGCTAGCGTAGGGACCTCAGGCCGCCGGCTTCCTTGTCGAGCACTGTAAAGCGCACGGCATCCAGGTGCTCCAAGATGCTGATGGCACGCTTGCGCGACACGCCCAGGGCCTCGCGCAGCACGCTCGTGGTGGCAGCGCCGCCGGCAGCCTCAATGGCGGCGGCAACAAGCTCGCGTGCATGAGCTTCCGAAATGGCGGACAGGGCAACGTCGCGCTCGACCTTCACGATGGAACGGTTGAGCGAAAGCTCGCGCAGGGCACGCGTCATGGTGTCGCGGCCGAGCTGCAGCTGTTCGCCCACCTCGGGAAGCGCCGGTGCATCCAGGCCGGCCTCGTCAAGCAGCGCGACGATCCGCTCGCAAGCCTCTCGCACCACGCGTGCCGCCGCGGCGGCCGAATGCGGATCGAATACCTCGGAGCCCTCGGCGGCGCACACGCCGCGCGAGCAGCCCTCGGAAATCAGGGCTGCGGCAACTGTATCGTCAGCGGCAGGCCACGCAGCATGGGCAACGGCGCCAGGCGTAAAGCCCGTCTCCTTGGGAGACGCTGTATGCATGGCTGACAGGGTCGCCGCCAGTGCATCCATCGCGGCGTCGAGCACCACGGCGTCCGCCAAGTAGTCCGCATCACCCACGGCAAGCTTGCGAACAGAGCCCTGCGACACCAACCCGCGCAGTGCGGTATCGACCTCGCCGACACCAAGATCCAAAGCCTCGGCAACATCAACCGCCGTAACCGGCAGCATCTGCAGCGCCAGCCAAGCGCCCACACCGCCCGCGATATCGCCGGACTCGAGCGCCGCGTACAGCACGCGTTCCCCCTCAGTAAGTTCGCGCGAACGGCGGCAGCGCGACAACAGCACGCGCCCCCCACCAATAAGCATGACCGGCGAATAGGACAGCACCACGGCATGGTCGCCGGCGCGCAGCGGAAGCGGTTCCTCCAAGCGTACCTGTACGGTACGGGTCTCGCCCACCGCCATGGGGGCCTCGCCCTCCATGAGCATGATACGGCCGACGGCCTCGGCCGTGCCGGCCATCACGTGCACACGCGCACCCGACTCGAGCACACGCGGCTTGGCTCCCTCGCGGCCCAAATATGTAAACGTCATCATAAAACGCAGCGTCTGGCCAAAGCGGCCCTCCACACCGAGCATCTCGCCACGATCGAGCGAAGCGACGCCATCGCCCACCAGGTTGAGTGCCACACGCTGACCGGGCAACGCCCGCTGCGTGTCGCCATGCACCTGAATTCCGCGCACGCGACATGCCGTACGCGACGGTAGCGCGACGAGCTCGTCGCCCACCGCGATCGGCGCATCGTGCAGCGTTCCCGTCACAACGGTACCAGCGCCCTTGATCGTAAAACAGCGATCGATCGGCAGGCGCGGCGCGGCGTCGGTTCGCTCGACGCGGTCGCGGCAAGCATCCCAGCAGGCATCTACGCACTCGTCGAGCGCGACCAGCAACGCATCAATCCCCTCGCCCGTCTTGGACGACACGGGAACGATCGGAGCACCCGCAAACACAGTGTCCGACAAAAAGTCATCGACGTCGAGCTCGGCAAGCTCGGTCATCTCGGCATCGGCAAGGTCGCACATCGTCAGCGCGACCACCATGCGCGTGACGCCCAACAGCTCCAGCACATGCACGTGCTCGCGGGTCTGCGGCATAACGCCCTCAACGGCCGAGACAACCAACACGGCCACATCGATGCCCGTCGCGCCCTGCACCATGGCGCGCAGGTAGTGCGCATGTCCCGGCACATCGACCAGGCCCACGATCTTGCCGCTCGGCAGGGCCAGTTCGCCAAAGCCGAGCTCCACGGTCATGCCGCGGCGACGCTCGACCTCCAAGCGGTCGGGATTCTTACCGGTCAGTGCCTCGATAAGCGCCGACTTACCGTGGTCGACGTGGCCCGCCGTGCCCACGATGACGGGGCATTCCACCAGCGTTTGGTCCTCATTCATCGGCGCGCCGCCTTGGCAACGCACGCGGCAAGCGTCGACGCTGCCGTCTCGATATCGCGGTCGCCCACGAGCGTGCGGACGTCAAACAGAATACGATCGTGCGAGGTGCGCGTGACGACCGGCGTGTCAAAGTCTTGGACAAGCGAGCGCTTGAGCGTGTCGACCGTCAAGCGCTCGTCAACAAGGCGCACGGCAACACACATCGTCGGCAGCTCGACGGTAGGCAGCGAACCGCCACCAGGCGTCGACGACTCCTCGACGATTTCCAGCTCAACGGCACACGGACAACCGGCTATATCGAGCCCCGCCGCCATAATGTCGCGCAGCTTGCGCGCGCGACGCTCCAGATGAGCCTGCGGAAGCGTAAGCATGCTGAGCACCGGAATGTCGCGATGGGCCACATCGGCGCCGTCCATGTAGATACGCAGCGTGGCCTCGAGCGCCGACAGAGCCAGTTTGCCCGGGCGCAGGGCGCGCATAAGCGGATGCGACCCACAAGCCTGGACCAGATCGCGACGGCCCATGATAATGCCCGCCTGTGCGGCACCGAGCAGTTTATCGCCCGAGCACGACACCAGATCGAGCCCCGCCGCTACCGAAGCCGGCGTGGTTTCTTCGCCGCCGCGCACCAGGATGTCGTCGGGCAACAGCGCGCCCGACCCCTGGTCCTCGTAGAACAGCAGGCCATGCTTGTGGGCCAGAGCGGCAAGCTCCCGAGAGCCCACCTCCTCGTGAAAACCCTCGATGCGATAGTTGGAAGGATGGACCTTAAGGATCATCGCCGTATCGGGCGTAATGGCTTGCTCATAATCTGCCAGGTGAGTGCGGTTGGTGGCGCCGACCTCGACGAGCTTGGCGCCCGAAGCCGCCATGACATCGGGGATGCGGAAGCTGCCGCCGATCTCGACAAGCTCGCCGCGGCTGACGATGACCTCCTTGCCTGCGGCATGGGTCGCCAGCACCAGCAGCACCGCGGCGGCGTTGTTGTTGACGACCAGCGCGTCCTCGGCACCGGTGAGTGAGCGGATGAGCTGCGCGGCGTGCTCCTTGCGCGACCCACGCGAGCAGGTGTCCACACTGTACTCGAGCGTGCTGTACCCGCGCGCAACCTCGGCCACGGCCTTTGCCGCCGACTCCGCGAGCGGGGCGCGGCCCAAGTTGGTATGGATGACCACACCCGTGGCGTTAACGGCAGGACGCAGGCTCGGCAGTGCGGATCGATGCGCACGCCACTCGATGGCCGATGCCAGGTCGCGCTTAGAGCGCGGGGCGGCACCGGCGCGAATGGCGGCGCGTTCCTCGTCGAGCTCGGCCGTCACGGCGGCATGCACCACCGCGTCGCAGGTCTCCCCCGCCGCCTTCACTACCGGCCACTCGGCAAGCAGCTCGTTGACAGAAGGGATGGCGCGCAGGCGGGCGCGCACCTCATCGGACATGTTCTGGCTATCGCTCATGTGCGGCCTTTCAAAACCAAAGGTGAATCAATCGTTCGAACGTCAAACTATCAGCCAATTCGATCGGCTGAGTCAATCAATCGCTATTATCCTCGCGTGCCGCGATCTTTTCTACGCGAACGGCGTTTTCCTGGGTGAGCGCGGCACCCGTAATGGGGTCCCAGCGCAGCGGCGTGTGATCGAGCGGACCGACGCCGAGGGCTTGGGCGCCACCCGCATCGGCGCCAAACGAGCGCCCACCGGGAGCGGCAGAGGTAAAGATGCACGCCGGATGCAAGTACGGCGTCGTCTCCATGCGCACGCGGTCGCGGCCCAAGTCGCTCACGAGCTCGACAGTCTCGCCGTCAGCAATACCCATGTGTGCGGCGACATCGGCATTCATCTGCACGGCGTCCAAGTCGGAGCCCGCCTCGGCAGCACCGGCCGCCGCGAGCCTACGCGAGGTGTGTGACTCAAAGGGCCGGTTGCCGCTGATCAGGCGGAACATCCCCGGCCCTGGCTCCACCATGGGCGCAATCCAGCCGGGCACGCGGCCCAAGCCGGCGCGCTCCCACACGTCGCTCGCCAGCGCAATCTTGCCGCCAGCCTGCGGAATCACGGGCTCACCCGTACGCGGCGGCAGCGCCACACCCGTGTCAGCCCAACCGCGCTCTTTAAGCTCAGCAAGGACAATCCCAAACGGCGCCACCTGCGCGGCCGCAAGGTCGTCAGGCGTAAAGGTAAAGTACTCCCCCACACCACACGCCCGCGCCAGACCGGCAAAGATCTCCCGTCCGGGACGCGTGTCGTCATGCAAAACCGGCAGCACGGCATTGCGGTAGAACACGCGCGCATCGTTGCGACCCACGACCGTACCCACGCCGCGGTCGGCCTCCAGATACGTCACATCGGGCAGTACAAAATCGGAAGCACGCGCCGTCTCGGACCAGCGGATATCGATGGTCACGAGCAGGTCGAGCTGCTGCAAGATGCCAAGCCAGGCATCGGCGTTACCGTAACCCGCACCGGGGTTGCTGGCATAGACGATGAGCCCGCGCAGGTCACCGGCAAGAATGGACTGGCCGATCGTCGTGCACAGACCGCGCACCGGATCGACGAGCGGATAGCGCTCGGAGCCCAACTTGGGTTCACACGGCACCGGCGGCATCGCAAAGTGTGCGGGGTCCAAGTCGCCCAGCGCAAGCGGCGTCGACGGGTTGAGCGCACCGCCCGCATGCCCCAGGCAGCCCAGCAGCACATCGACCAGGCAGATAGCGCGCGCCGTCTGGGTACTGTTGGCATACGCGATGCCAATGCCACCGTGGAAACCCGCATCGACCACGGCAGCAGGCGCTGCAGCAGCCAGATCGCGCGCCGTCGCACGGATGTCGTTGGCCGGCACGTCGCACATCGGCTCGGCCCACTCGGGCGTCCAGGCGACAGCCGCCTGTGCCAGCTCATCAAACCCCGTGGTATAGCGGGTCACAAAGTCATGGTCGTACAGGTCCTCGGCAATGAGTACATGCGCAATACCCAACAGCAACGCCAAGTCGCAGCCCGGGCGCACGCGCAGCCAGCGGTCGGCAAGCGCGGCAGAGCCGCTGCGCCGCGGGTCCACCACAATGATCTTTGCCCCGCGCCGACGGGCATCGTTCAAAGCATCGACCGCACCCATCGTCGACGAATCCACGATAGAGCGCCCCAGGTACACGATGCAATCGGTATGGGACAGGTCGGAGGCCGGGCTGTAGCCCAAGCTGTGCTCCCAGCCGGTCAGGCGGCTCACCTCGCAGGCGCCGTCGGCACCGTACACGTTGGGAGATCCCAGCGCGTGCATAAAACGATAGGCCCAATAACGGTCGAACGAGGGCACGCCAAGTGTCATGCCCAGCGCGCGCGGACCATGCCCGTCAACAATCCCCAAAAGGCGCTCCGCGATCTCCGAAAACGCCTCGTCCCAGCTCACCGCATCGAACCCCGAGCCATCCTGGCGGCGGCGCATGGGATGCAAAATCCGGTCGCGCTCGTCAAACGGCATGTCCAGGCGGTGCCGCCCGCGGGCGCACAGGGCACGTGCCGCGCACGGGTGCCCCGACACCGGCAACTCGGCCACCACGCGACCGTCCTCAACACGTGCCGCAAAGGCGCAATCGGCATAGCATCCCCCGCATGTGGTCACCACGGCGCGACCGTCACGCTTCACAGCAGATGCCATCTCGATTACCCCTTTCATCAGCCAAACACAACAGGCCAAAAGCCCGGCAACGGGCCCCAGACCCAAAAAGCCTCCCGCACGGCAACGCCCCGCGGGAGGCCCAACACCCAGCGAACAGTCCCTTTATGCCTCGGACTTCTTGGCGTAGACAAACCAATAGCCCAGTGCGATCAGAACCGCGCCGCCCACGATGTTGCCCAGCGTGGCGGCGGACAGGTTTAATGCAATGCCCGCGAAGTTCAAAGCATCGGCGCCGGCAACGTCGGCACCGTAGCCGCACGCGTGCATCACGGCGCCCATGGGCAAAAAGTACATGTTGGCAACGCAGTGCTCAAAACCGCAGGCCACAAAGGCGGCGATGGGCAGCAGAATGCCCACGACCTTGTCGACCACGGTCTTGCCGGCGGTGCCGATCCACACGGCCAGGCACACAAAGATGTTGCACAGGATGCCGCGGAAGAAGATCGTCACCCAGTCGACCGTCACCTTGCCGGCGGCGACGCTCACCATGGAATTGGCGACCGCCTCGCCGTTGAGTTTGTAAATGCCGGCCATGTACACCAAAAAGACGATGAACAGGGCACCGGCAAAGTTACCAAGCCACACGACGAGCCATGCCTTGAGCATCTGAGCCAGGGTGATCTTTTTGCTCTTGAGCGCGCAGACCATAAGCGAGTTGCCGGTGAACAGCTCGGCGCCGCACACCAGCACGAGCACCAGGCCCAGGCAAAAGCAAAGGCCGCCCACGACGCGCTGGGCACCCCAGCCCAGCGTGCTGTCGCTCAAGAACACGGTAAAGAACAGGCCGCCGAAGGCAATGAACGCACCGGCGAACATCGCCAAGACAAAGGCCTTCGCGACCGGCAGGTTTGCCTTGGTCACGCCGGCGGCCTCGGTCTTCGCCTCGATCGCGGCGGGCGCCAGGCAATCGGGAGCGGGATACTCCACCTTGGAATCTGCCATGTCAATCACTTCTTTCCTAACAAAATGGAACAAGTGCTCCTACTGCTCTTGCCCCAAGCGGACAAAGTGGGAAAAGTCGTTGGCAGCCACGGCGTCGTACACGGCGTCGACGGCGTCAAAGACTTCCGGGGACATGGGGTTGTAGAACTCCGTGTCGCCCGGCTGAATCCCGACGAAGACGATATCATCGCACGATTGCTCAATCTCTTCGATCAGAATCGACAAAGGAAGCGAATGCGTGGTGAACATCGACTTGCGGGCCACATCGCATTTGTCGAGCAAACGGATGGACCCGACGGGCAGCGCCATGTCGGCGGCATCGACCAAGACCAGACGCGGCGGACGCTCGCGCTTAACCTCGATGATGTCGTCCTCGGGCGTTTGGCCGCCGTCGATGGTGTACCAGCCGGCGATGGGTGCGTCCTCCATCTTTTTGGAGAGCACGGGGCCGGCGGCATCGTCGGCGCGCAGCACGCTTCCCGCCGTGAGCACGATGCCCGCAAACGGGGCGCCGTTCACACGTCCATCCACAACGCGACCCATTACTGCAACCTCCCCGTCAGATACACGCCCGACACATCGCGCACGCGCTCCACCAGATCGCGAAACTTCATCAGAAACGCGACCTGCTGGGCATGCAGGCCAAAGTCGTCGTCGAACACCGAGATGCCGGCCTTGGCCGACCCGCGAAAACCGCGCTCGTCGAGCAACGCATCGCAGGCCTCGAGCAGCGACGGCACCGCCGCCTTGTCGAGCTGGCACTCGCCAAAGGAGCGGATGGCCTCGAACTTGGTCTTGGCCTCCCCCTCCGGCAACGCGTCGACGAGCGAATAGAAGACGTTCACCGGCACCGACAGGCGCGGCTCAAAGCAGTCGAGCACGCCGGTGTGGTGGCCCACGGCGAGCGTGTAGTACAGCACGTCGCAGGCCTCCTGGGGAACGTCTTCCTCGGTCTCCACAAACTTACGCGTGAGCTCGTAAAAGACCACCTGGTCGGGCGCATGGCCCAGGCAGGGGTCGGCGACGCCCTCGGCAGCCTCGTCGCTTGCGCGCGAGGCATCGCCAAAGGAGCCGCCGAGCATGCCGGGGCCCGCAAAGTAACCAGAGCGGTCCGTGAGCTCCATCTAGCGACCTCCGGCCAGCACCAAATCCTGCAGCGCCGAGTAGACCTCAACGCGGCGAGGATCGTCCTGCTTGTCGATGAGCAGCGCCATGGCACCGCGGATATCGCCCTTGGGCGCGCCCTCGAGCGTATCCATAAACTCATTGGCCAGGTCGCGGCCGTAACGGTAGCCGCTCATGGCGCGAGCTTCGCGCTCGATGGCAACGCGCAGCTTGTACGGCACGCCGGGATGCAGGATGTCGGCCTGCTCGCCGGCGGCCTCCACCGTGGTCTCGGCATGGAGCTTTTGGTCCAGCAGACCGAGCGCCATGGCAAAGCCGTAGACGGTCTGCGCGGGGCTGGGCGGGCAGCCGGGGATGTAGACATCGACCGGCAGAATCTTGTCCGTGCCGCCCCAGACGCAGTAGTTGTCGTAGAAGATGCCACCGGTGCAGCCGCACGCGCCATAGGACACCACGATCTTGGGATCGGGTGCGGCCTCAAAGGCGCGCAGGGCCGGCATGCGCATGGCACGCGTCACGGCACCGGTGTACAGCAGCACATCGGCGTGACGGGGCGAGGGCACGACCTTGATGCCAAAACGCTCGACGTCGAAGACGGGCGTGATGGAACCGAAGATCTCGATCTCGCAGCCGTTGCAGCCGCCGCAGTCAACACGGTAGACGTACACCGAGCGCTTGATCTTCTTAAGAAGGGTCGCCTTGGCCTTCTCGATGCTCTCGTCGAGCTCGATCTTGGTCGGGCGGTACTGAAGCCGCTCGGGCAAAAGCGTGGGTTCGGCCATGGTTACTCCTCCTTCGTATCAAAATCCATGATGATGCCCTCGACCGGTGCAGGACCGGCGGGAATCTCGGGCGCATCGGGGTTGAGCTCGCGGTCGACATACTCCGGGTTCACGCCGTGGCCACCCAGATACTCCATGCCGGGGCCCTGGGGCTCACCGGACGCAAGCGTCTCGTTGGCAGCCATGCCGCGCGCGTTGCCGGTCTTTACGGCCGAGGCGGCGCGCAGGGCGTCGAGCTCGCGCTTGCACTCCTGGCACATACCGACAGCACGGGCGGCTTGCTCGGCCTCCATGCCGCCGGCCTTTTGCAGCAGGCGCTTGGCGTAGTCGATCTCCTTGTGCGGGGCAAACGGCTTGCCGCAGCGCGAGCAGTGCTCGAGCGTGTAGACGCTCTTGCTGGTGAGGTCGTCCTTGCTCATGACGGCCAGCTCAAACTCCTCGGTGAGCTTGATGGCCTCCATGGGGCAGGCTTCCTCGCAGCGGCCGCAGAAGATGCAGCGACCGTAGTCGATCGACCAGGTAATGGTATCGGCCGCAAGGTCGGTGTCCATGCGAATGGCATCGGCCGGGCACGCCACGCCGCAGGCACCGCAGGCGATGCAGAGCTCGGCATTATGCTCGGGCTTGCCGCGCATGTCCTTGTTGGTGGGGAACGGCGCAAACGGGTACTTGACCGTCGCGTCGCCGGCCTTGGCGTTGACCTTCCAAAGCTTCAGCATATTAGAGCGCCTCCTCATCGAGCGGAGCGGCCATAGTGCCCTCGCCCGCAAGCGGCGACTTGTCGCGCCAGACGTTCTCGAACTGCTCCTTGTCGAGCACGTGGTCGCGCTTGGCGGCGACATCGGTCACCGTCACGCGGTCGGTGCAGGAGTAGCACGGGTCGAGCGAACCGACGATGAGCGCCGCGTCGCCCACGGTGTTGCCGCGGAACATGTAGCGCAGGACCGGCCAGTTGCTGTACGTGGCGGCCTTGGCGCGCCAGCGGTAGCACTTCTGGTTGTTGCCGAGCATGGCCCAGTGCACGTCCTCGCCGCGCGGCGCCTCGGTGGCGCCGATGGCGTACTTGTGCGGGGTGTACTCCCAATCCGTGGTGAGGATGGGGCCCGACGGGCAGTTCTCGAGCATGGTCTCGATCATGTCGATCGAATCGTAGACCTCCTGGATGCGAACGGCGGTACGGCCGAAGGCATCGCAGGTGTCGGCCGTGGCGGCGTGCATCTTTTGGACGTCCGGATCGGCGTAGCCGTCGAAGGGATGGTCAAAGCGCACGTCGCGGGCATAGCCCGAACCACGCATGAGCGGGCCGACCGGCGAGAAGTCGCGCGCGATCTTGCGGTCCAAGATGCCGATGCCACTCGTACGCTCAATAAAGTTGGGCGTGGAGAGCAAGACATCGACGAGCTCCTGAACCTCGGAGCGCAGCTGGTGGATGGTCGTAAGCGTGGAAAGCTTCTGCTCGGCCAGGATGTCGCGACGCACGCCGCCGATCACGTTGAGGCCGTAGGTCTTGCGGTGACCGGAGAGCTTCTCGGCCAGGTCCATGGACTTCTCGCGGACGCGGAAGAACTGCTGGAAGCCGGAGTCGAAGCCGGTGTAGTGCGACGCCAGGCCAATGTTGAGCAGATGCGAGTGCAGACGCTCGACCTCGAGCATGATGGCGCGGATGTACTGGGCGCGCGGCGGGACATGAATGCCCTGGGCGCGCTCGACGGCCTCGGCATAGGCCACCGAGTGGGCACAGCCGCAGATGCCGCAGATGCGGTCGGCGAGGAACGTCACGGCGTCATAGTTCAGGCGCGTCTCGGCGACCTTTTCCATGCCGCGGTGCACGTAGAACAGACGGTAGTCGGCGTCGACGATCGTCTCGCCCTCGACGAACAGGCGGAAGTGGCCGGGCTCGTCGGAGGTAATGTGCAACGGGCCCATGGGGACGAGCGTCGTCTCCTTGCCCTTGGTATCGGCCAAGAACTCGTAGTTTTCCATGTCGCTCGCGGGAGCGGGACGGAAGCGGTAGTCCATGGAGTCCTTGCGCAGCGGATACAGGCCGCTGGGCCAATCGTCGGGCAGCACCAGGCGGCGACGATCGGGCAGACCCTCGGGAATCAGGCCAAACATATCGCGCAGCTCGCGCTCGCCCCACACGCAGGCGGGGACGAACGGCGTCACGGACGGGAACGTCATCTTGGCGGGGTCGACCTCGGCACGCACGGTAACCCAGCCGGGGTCCTCCCCCTCCATGGAGATGACGTAGTACACGGCGTAACGGCCGCACAGGCTGCGCTCGTCGTTGCCGACAATCACAGGAATCCAGCCGTAGCGCTCGTAATACAGGTAGTGGACGGCCTCGGGCAGCTTGTCCTGCTTGACGGTAATCGTCAGCTGGTCCTCGCACTGCCACTCGACCTTCTCGATGCAGCCCGGAACGGCGCGGCGCAGGGCCTCGACATGGCTCTCGCAGCGACGGGCATACACCTTGTTTTCAGTTTCAATCATTCGTTACTCCACCTCGCTCTGAGCGGTCTCGGTACCGAACACAGCGCGGTACATCGGCGTCGCGTGAAGTTCCTCGGTGCTCTGCTCGAGCACGATGCCGGTCGCGGTCTCCACACCGTGCACGAGAGGCAGCGGGGTGGCGATGCCAAACCACAAGATCATGACAGCCAGGATGATTTCGGGGATAAGCATGAGCGCCGGGGCCTCATGCTTATCCATGCCCTGGGGCGCATGGCCGAATACCGACTTGAGTGCGATGCGGGTGAGCGCGGAGATGGCCACGGTAAGACCGAGGGCGACCACGACGACCAGCCACATGGGACCGGCGGTAACACCGGCGACAAAAGTCAGGAACTCGGAGATAAACATGCCAAAGGGCGGGAAGGCGGCAAGGCCGAGCAGCGCCAGGATGGCGAGCGCGGCGGTTGCGGGCGCAACCTCGACGACACCCTGGATCTTGGCCAGGCTACGCGTGCCAAAGGCGTGCTGGATGTTGCCGGACACGCAGAAGGCAAGCGTCTTGGTAAAGCCATGGAACACGCAGTGCAGCAGGGCCGCGGCGATACCCAGCGGGCCACCGATACCCAGGCACAGGGCGATAACGCCCACGTTCTCCACAGACGAATACGCAAAGCGGCGCTTGAGGTCGTCCTGGCGAAACATCGAAAGTGCCGCCACCAAAATGGACAGCGTGCCGACGATCAGCAGCAAAAGTTGCGGATACTCGGCGCCCACGGCCTGGATAGTAAAGCCGTAGAAGCGCATGATCACAAGCATGGCGCACTTAAGCAGCACGCCCGAGAGCAGGGCCGAGACAGGGCTCGGGGCCTGGGAGTGGGCATCGGGCAGCCAAGTGTGCATGGGGAACAGGCCGGCCTTGGTGCCAAAGCCGATCACGATAAACGCAAAGGCGAGGCGCATGAGCGTCGGGTCGAACTGGTCGGCATACGGCAGCACGCACGACAGGAATGCGGCCTCGTGGGCGTTGGGAATCACGTCGGCGGCGTTGGCATAGATCAGCAGCGTACCGAACAGGCCAAAGGCCACGCCGGCGGTGCAGACCATCGCATACTTCCAAGAAGCCTCGAGGGCCGTCTTGTTCTTGTAGATACCCACGAGGAACACGGTGGAAAGCGTGGTTGCCTCCACGGCGGCCCACGTGAGGATCATGTTGTTGGACAGGCACGCGAGCAGCATGGTGAACACGAACAGGCTAAACAGCGCAAAATACTGCTTGGCTCGCTCGGCGGGCATGGAGCCATCCTCGATATCGGCCTTTACATAGGGCAGCGAGAACAGCCCCGTAAGAAAACCGATAAAGCCGATGAGCAGCACAAAGATGGCGCCCAGCGAATCGAGGTGGAACCACAGGCCAAAAGCGTTCGCGGTGTCGCCGCTCATAAGGACGTCACCGGCCGTCATAATCGACAGCACCAGGACGGCTGCGACGGAGACCAGGTTGAGACCGGCAAACACGTTATAGGACGTGTTCTTGGGCAAAAACGCCATGACGAGCGAGAACACCAAAGGCGTCGCGAGCAGGGCGAGAATCAACGTTTCCATGGACTACCCCCTCAGCTCGGACAGGTCGCGCGCATCGAGCGAGTGGGAGTCGTCCCAAATGCGACGCACGACGATGGACATGATGATGACGGCAAAGATGGCGTCGGTGGCGATACCGATCTCGATGATCTCGGGAGCGGTGGGGGCCAAAAGCGCGAGCGTCACATGGCTGCCGTTTTCCATAAGGCAGTATCCAAAGATCTGCTTCATGATGTTGCGCTGCGAAATGATGCAGGTGAGGCCCACAAAGAAGTGAGCGAAGCTAATGGCGAGCGCAGGCGTTGCGACCTCGGCCGTGGGCAGGCTGATCTGCGTCACGACGGCAAAGCAGATAGCAACCTCGACGGCGATGATGCAGATAGCCCACGCGGGCTTAAGGCCGGCCTTGAGCGATGCGTCGCTCGGCTCGCCCATCTTCTTGTATGCGCGGTTGAGGATGTAAGGGACCAGGACGACCTTAGTGATAAAGGCGGATCCAGCCCACATAAGCAGCTCCTGCGCACCAGTGGTGACACCGAGCGTGGCGAGAAGCCCCACAAGCACCAGCGACTGCACCGCATACCAGTGGATGGAATGTTTGATGTTCTTGGAGACAACCACCATGGTGGACGTGACGATCAGAAGGCCGCCAAGGATGTTGACGATCGAATAACCCATGTCGTTCTACCTCCTAACCGATCCAGCTGGCCGAAAGCGGGCCGCTGACGATGACCATGATGATGAGCACGATGAACACGAACGCCATCGCGCGGGGAAGCGGGGCTCCCGCAGCGACCTCTTCGCTCGGCTCGCCGGGCAGGCAATAGCCCATCCACTTAAGGAACCAGGCAAAGGTGGCGACGGTCTCGGCGACCATGATGCACACGAGCACCAGGATCGCGACGTTGCCGGCGCCCACAGAGAAGCCGCCGGCGATGATCTGGAACTTCGAGAAGAACGTGTTCATGGGCGGCACGCCGGCAATGGCGAGTGCCGCGACACCAAAGCCCACGCCCGAGATCGGGTACTTCTTTACGATGCCGCGAAGCTTGGGCAGCATACGCGTGCCGAGGGTAAAGGAGAACGAACCGGCGATCAGGAAGAACAGGGTCTTGGCGAAAGCGTGGTTAAAGATGTGGCACACGGCACCGTCAAAGGCCAGCTGGCTGCCAAAGACCGAAAGGCCCAGACCAAAGAACACATAGGAGAGCTGGGCGATCGTGGAGAAGGCCAGCAGGCGCTTCATGTCCTTTTGTGGCAGGTACATAAGGAAACCAAAGAGCATGGTGACCATGGCGTCGATAATGGCGACCCAGCCCACGATCTCGGGAATCTCGCCGGCAGAGACGAGTGCACGCGCGAACACGCACACGCCGACCTTAACCATCGAGGCGCCGTGCAGGTAGGCCGAGACAGGCGTGGGGGCCTCCATGGCCGAAGGCAGCCACATGTACATAGGCACCTGTGCGGACTTTGCCCAGGCCGCGAACAGCACGAGCAAAAGGACGATGGCCTTAAGGTTGGAGTCCAGGCCGGCAATCGCCGTGATGGCGAAGGTGCCGGTGTGGGCAAACACGATAGCGGCGCCCAGATACAGGCCGAGCGCACCGATATGCGTAATGATCAGGGCCTTCATGCCGGCCTTCTTGGCCGTAGGCGTCATGTAGTAGCTGATGAGGCCCCAAGAGCACGCACCCGTAATCTCAAAGAACACGAGCTGGCCCAAAAGGGTCGAGCTGTACACGAGGCCGGCCATGGCACCAATGAAGGTCGCGAGGTACGCGTAGAAGCGACGACGCGGCGCATCGGGATGCTCACGGTTATTCTCGCTCATATAGGGAATCGAATAGATCACGACAAGCAGGCCGATACCCACAAAAGCGGGCGCGAGCAGCGTGCTCATGCGATCGAAGGTGAATCCCATGACGAGGGTCTGCCCAAACGAGATCAGGGGGACCTGCGTGTCGGGCATGCCGGCGCCAGCGAAATTCGCGGCGAGGGCGACGGTGCAGGCCGTCGAGACGGCGGCACCCAAAACGCTGAACCACTTGGCGTACGGACGGGGGAACAGGGCGATGAGCACCGAGGCCACCATCGGGGCCGCGATAGCGACCAAGCCGAGAAGGGACAGACTGACTGCAAATGACATTGTTTCTCCCTTCTCCTACACGCCGACGACCACGAAGACAAACGCCAGAACGGCGATGCCCACGACGGCCCAGGTCTGATTGCCGAGCACCTTAAAACGCGAGCGCGAGCAGGAGTTCTCGATCACGCCGCACACGACAAAGTCGATCAGGCACTTCACCAGGAAGATGACCGCGCCCAGAACGGCGGCAGCGCCCACGGTCGCGGGCTCGCCCCAGGGAACGAAGATCGCGCAGAACCAGGCAACGACCAGGACCTGCTTCATGGACATGGCGAGCTTTGCCATCGCAAGCGACGGGCCGGAAAGCTCGGCGAGCGGACCTTCCTGAAGCTCTTGCTCGGCCTCGGCCTGATCAAACGGCAGCTTGCCGAGTTCCATGTAGCAGGCGATAGCAAAGGCGATGCCGGCGAGGATCACGGCGACCGGCGCGTCGATGGCGCCCGTCATGATGTGCTGACCCATGGTGGCGATGTCGGTGGAACCGCACACCAAGGCGGCGGCAAACAGCGCCAGCAGCATGGACGGCTCGATGAGCACGCTCATGAGCAGCTCGCGAACGCCGCCGATACCGGCGTAGGCGTTGGACGAATCCACACCGCAGAGGGCGAAGAAGAAGCGGGCGAGCGCCAGGCTGTACATGATGGTGATGGCGTCACCAAAGACCGGGATGGGGCTTTGCGCCGTAAAGAGCGGCAAACCCATCGCGAGCATAAAGGCGACGGCGAAGAACAGCGGCGGCATAATGCGCAGCGCAAAGCTCGCGTCCTCGCTCTGGGACTCGGGGCGCGCAAAGAGCTTGGCCAGGTCGCGGTAGTCCTGCATGATGCTGGGGCCGCGACGGTTGTGCATCTTGGCGCGGATCACGCGACCGAGACCGGAGAAGAACGGCGCGACGGCCATAACGACCACGCCCTGCAGAACGGCAAGTACGATGTTGTTCATGCTCTCCCCTCCTTAACCCATTTGCACGGCGAGCACGAGGAACACCACGAGTGCCGCGACGATGTAGCAGATATAGATGCTGTAGTTACCGCCCTCGAGCTTAGTCGCGAGGTCGGCGAGCTTCTCGACACCCTTATGCGGGGCATCGACGAGAACCTTGTCGGGTACGGGCTCCACAGCCTCGGCCACACCGGTGAGCTTCTGGAAGAAGTGCGCGATGGACCAGCAGACGGCCGTGCAGCGGTCGCGCAGCGTGTAGAGCGGCTGCATAAACCAGGACACCTCGGAGGCAAAGGTCGTGGCCACGACGGGCATATGCTCGTTGGGAGCATAGCCGCATGCCCACGGCTGGGACTTCTGCACCTTACCGACGGTCTTGAGCTTGCGATAGCCGCAGGCAAGGCCGACGAGCACCACGAGCGCAATGGCGATCGCGGGCGTGGAGGTGGCAGCGCCGGAGTACTGGTTCATGAGCTCCATGCCCTCGGCGGCAAACACGCCACCGTACGGATGCAGCACGGACGCGGCGACATCGACCAGCACGGGCGCGATCACGGGAGCGCCAATGCCCAGCACGACGCAGATAGCCGCGAGCAGGCCCTGCGCAAACACCATGGGGGCGGGAACCTCCTTGGCATTGGCCGCGGCCTCGGAGCGGGGCGCGGAGGCAAAGGAGACGCCATAGGCCTTGACGAAGCACGTGACAGCCAGCGCGCCGGTAATGGCAAGCGCGACGGCAGCGAACACGGCCACGATCATGACGGCCTTGTCGCCCTGCATGGCGGCGTTAAACAGCGACTGGTAGGTAAACCACTCGGACACAAAGCCGTTGAAGGGCGGGATGGCCGAGATAGCAAGCGCGCCGATGAGGAAGCAGATGGCCGTTGCCGGCATACGACGGAACAGACCGCCCATCTTCTCCATATTGCGCGTACCCGTGGAGTACAGCAGCGCACCGGCGCCCAAGAACAGCTCGCCCTTAAACATCGCGTGGTTAAACGTGTGGTAGAGGGCGGCCATCAGAGCCAGGACGGCGATGCCGACCGAGTTGAGCGCCATGGCGGCCATGGAGGCGCCGACGCCGAGCAGAATGATGCCGATGTTCTCGACGGAGTGATAGGCCAGCAGACGTTTGATGTCATGCTCCTGCAGGGCGAAGGCCACGCCGAGGACCGACGAGATCGCACCGAAGACCATGACCATAAGGCCCCACCAGACCTGAACGCCCGAGGCGGAGAGCAGGTCGAGACCAACCTTGAGGATACCGAAGATACCGATCTTGATCATGCCGCCGGACATGAGGGCCGAAACGTTGGACGGCGCCTCGGGATGTGCCTTGGGCAGCCAGCCGTGCAGCGGGATGATACCGGCCTTGGCGCCAAAGCCAAAGAAGGCGAGCACGAAGCACACGGATGCGACCGCGGGGCTAAACTGCGTGGCGCGGAAATCCGCAAAGGCAAACGAGCCACCGGCAAAGTTGGTCATGGTGAGGAAGCTCGCCATGATGAGCACAAAGCCCACGTGCGCGATCACAAAGTAGAGCCAACCGCCATGGATGGAGTTCTCGTTCTCCTCGATCACGACCAGGAAGTACGAGGTAAGCGACATGAGCTCAAAGGCGACCAGGAACCAAAACACGTTGTCGGCGGTGATGACGAGCATCATGGACGCCACGAAGGTGTTAAAGAAGAAGCCGGCGCGGCCCTTTTTGCCCGGGTACTCATCAAAGTAGTTGAGACCGTAGATCGAACCGGCAAACGCGAGCACCGAGATGAGCGCCACGAACAGGCCGGACAGCTGATTGAGCAGCAGCTGGAAATGGGCAAACGGGAAGAACACGATGGTGTCGACCGACGTGACATCGCCCAGCATGGCCTGGATACCGGCCACAAACGAAAGCACCGCGGCGACGGCGCCGATAAGGCAGCCGGCGGTCTTGGCGGCGTTATCGGCCTTGATCAGCAGAACCGAGGCGAGCGCACCGATGCACGAGACGGCAAGCGATGCGATAAACAGCGTCATGCTATCCATTGTTTACGCTCCCTTCTGCTTTCTCGGACAGGCCCTGGGCCACAGCGGTAACGTCGACGACCGGACCGTTTTCGATCGAGCGCAGGCGCTTGGCCTCGTCGAGCTCGCGATCGGCCGCGCCGCCCATGACGGTCAGCGCCTTGGTGGGGCACGCCGCCACACAATGCGGGCCGTCCGGATCGAAGGCGCACAGGTCGCACTTGACAGCGCAGGTGTACTGGCCGGGAGCCCACGTAAGAAGGCTGCTCAGGGACTTAGGATACGAAGGCGTCGGGTCGCACATGCCTGCGACACCGGCGATAGACGTGCCATCGGGGTGGATGGCTCCGAAGGGGCACGCGATGGCGCACAGCCTGCACCCGATGCACTCCTGCTCCTTGACGTGGATGCGATCGCCATCGTGCTCGATGGCATTCACCGGGCAGACCTCGGCGCAGGGGGCACCCTCGCAATGGTGGCAGGCAAGGGCGGCCGAAATACCGCCGGTCTTCACGAGCGCCAGGCGCGGCGTATCCTGAAGACCCTGCATCCGGTGGGCGTCGGCACAGGCGGACTGGCATGTTCCGCAGCCGATGCACCTCTCCGGGTTGATGTCGATGAAGCGGTTCATCCCCACTTCCTTTCAAAATAACGGGCCGGGCTCCCGAACGTACGGGACGCCCGGCCCAAAAAGCCAACGAGAACGGGACTACACGATTTGGTTCACGTGCGTCTCGTCGTCGAACTTGGCGGCGCCAGGCTCAACGTCCTGGGGAGCGGCGGCGTCGACCAGAGCCTGCTTGAGCTCGGTGTACTGGCGCTCGACTTCGCCCTCGGCCCAAACCTGGTCGGCAATGGCGTCGACCTGGCAGGCGGAGAACTTGTCCTCGGGCGTGTGCGAGACCGGGTCGACCTTGTGCATGGTCAGCTCGTTGCACTTGCCGATCCACCACTGGTAGGTCATATAGACCGTGCCCTTGTTGATACGGTCGCTCACGTCGGCGCGGCTGTATACCTGGCCGCGGCGGCTGTGAATCGAGACGATGTCGCCGTTCTTGATACCGCGCGCCTGGGCGTCCGCGGGATTCATGCGGACAAAGCCGGGCTCGTCGGCAAGCAGCGCCAGCGTCTTGCAGTTGCCAGTCATCGAACGGCAGCTGTAGTGGCCGACCTCGCGGACGGTGCACAGGATGAGCGGGTACTCATCGTCGGGAAGCTCGGAGGGTGCCTCCCAGTCGTGCGCCATCAGGTTGGCGCGGCCGTCCTTGGTGGTGAACTTGCCACCAGCGAACATGTCGGCCGTGCCGTGGTCGTTCACATCGGTGCTCTTGACCGGCCACTGGGCGTAACCGCCCTCGGGAGCCATCTTCTCGTAGGTCGCGCCCACAAAGTTGGGGCACAGGCTAATGCACTCGTTCCAGATCTGCTCGGTGTTGTCGTAGTGCATGGGGTAGCCCATGCGCGTAGACAGGTCCGCGAAGATCTCCCAGTCGTGGCGGCACTCGCCCTTGGGCGGAACGGCCGCGTCAAAGTGCTGGAAGCTACGGTCAGACGCGGTAAAGACACCCTCGTGCTCGCCCCAAGAGGTAGCGGGCAGGATGACGTCGGCGAGCATGGTCGTCTGCGTCATAAAGATGTCCTGACAAATGAACAGATCCAGCTCGGAGAGCGTCTTGCGCATACCGGCCGAATCGGGCTCGGTCTGCACCGGGTCCTCGCCGTAGTTGTAGAAGCAGTGCACCTTGCCCTCGTCGACCAGGTGGCCCAGGTCGGTGAGCTTGTAGCCCTCCTCGAGCGGGAGCTTTTCCTCGGGCACGCCCCAAGCCTTGGCAAACTTGGCACGCACTGCGGGGTCGGTGACTTTCTGGTAGCCAGGGTACAGGTTGGGCAACATGCCCATATCGCAGGAGCCCTGGACGTTATTCTGGCCACGCACGGGCGCGAGGCCGGAATTGGGTTTGCCGATCTGGCCGGCAACGCAGGCGATGGAGGCGATGGTGTGCACCGTCTTCAGGTTCTGCTTCTGCTGGCATACGCCCATGCCCCAGCCAATGATGGCAGAGGGCTTCGCCGTGGCGTACATCTCGGCAGCTTGGTGGATCAACGCGGGCTCGACACCCGTGATGTCCTGTACGGATTCGGGAGTGTAGTTCTTGATGGTCTCCCACCACTCGTCAAAGCCGTTCGTGTGCTCGGCGACGAATTCCTTGTCGTAGAGGCCATCGTTGACCAAGCAGTTGGCAAAGGCGTTGAGGAACGCAACGTTGCAACCGTTCTTGATCGGAAGGTAGAGATCGGCGATACGCGCGGTTTCGATATGGCGCGGGTCGGCGACGATGATCTTGCAACCCTTTTCTTTGGCTCGCACGATACGCCTTGCGACGATGGGGTGCGAATCGGCAGGGTTATAGCCGAAGAGGAAAATGCAGCCCGCATCCTCCATACCGGGGATGGAGCATGACATGCAACCTGAACCAACCGTGTCCATCAGACCGAGGACAGTAGGGCCGTGTCAAGTACGGGCGCAGTTGTCCACGCTGTGGGTGCCGATGCACGCACGCGTAAACTTCTGCATGACGTAGTTCGCCTCATTGCCGCCGCCTCGCGAAGAGCCGGTGGTCATGACAGCGTTAGGACCATATTCGTCAATTATGGCCTGCATCTTAGATGCGGTGAAATCCAGTGCCTCGTCCCAGCTTACGCGCTCAAGATCCGCGCCCTTAGTGCGGCGGATCATCGGGTGCAGTACGCGAGGAGTCAAGATCTTGGTGTCGTTGATGAAGTCGTAGCCGCTCATGCCCTTAAGGCACAGCTCGCTCTGGTTGGTGATGCCGTTGAGCGGTTCGGTACCCACGACCTGGCCGTTTTGGACCAAGAGGTTAAACTGGCAACCGGCGCCGCAATACGGGCAGATCACTTTATGCTTCTCCATGACACCCTCCTTCCTTTCTCTGCTACCGAATACTCGGTACGTATTTGACAATCATTGGGCCTGTCGCCCGACGCTTACGCCTCGTTTTCGATGGTGGCGCGGGCACGCTCGGCAGTCAGTTCTGCCAGACGCTCCTCGTCCACCAAGGTGAGGCCCTTGGTCGGACACGCCTCGGCACACGCCGGACCGCCGGGACGGTCCACGCACAGGTCGCACTTGAGCACGAAGCTCTTAGTCTGCGAACCCACGCGAACGTCACCCATCAAGACGGGGACCTGCGTGGTCGCCACGCTCACGGCGCCAAAGGGGCATGCCATAACGCAGCTCTTGCAGCCGATGCAGTTGTCCTCGTTGACGCCGATACGATGGTTCTTTGGATCAAAGAACAAGGCGCCCGTAGGACAGGCCTTCGCGCACGGAGCGTCCTCGCAGTGGTGACATGCCACCGGCGCGGAGATCTCGTAGGTGCGCGTTACGCGCAAGCGAGGTGCGGCGATGTTGCCGGGAATATCGTGCGCCTCGATGCACGCCGCCATACAGGTTTGACACCCAATGCAGCGCGAAGAATCGGCGACGACTCGTTTATTGCCCATATTGTTCACTCCCTCCTGAATCCCTTGCTGGAGAGGTTCTGCCGACGTTGCCCCAGGCCGCCCGTGGTCTGGCATCGGCGTATCGAATGCCTGCGGCGAAACAGGCAATCGACGGAATTTCTCCAACGGTATACACACTGAATATACGCAGTTGCCACGGGCGAACTTGGGCATAAGCCCTGCAATACGGGTGTATTGCAGGAGTTTGGGCTGGTTAGGATTATTCTTGGGTAGCTATAAAGATAAGTGTATTACACGCGTACGCCCAAGAAAGATTTCACGCTCGCTTATGCAGGATGTAGTACGTTTGTAGTATTGTTCACACTTAATTACTCTAGTGCAATAAAGTAGTTGTTATAAGATTGGCTATTACTAGCCGAAGATGTATTTGACTATTCATATTGCACGCTCATTAAGGGAGGCCAATGATGTCATCGACTCAAAAACGAGCCATCCTGCAGGTGCGCATTCGCGAGGAAGACAAGCAGCATGCCGAGCGTCTCTACGACGCCATGGGCACATCGCTCGCCGAGGCCGTCCGTCTATTTGTCGCGCAGAGCATTTTGATGCGCAAGCTTCCCTTTCAGCCGGTCGCCGTGCGCTCAAAGGACGGCACCGCCGCCCATGGGTCGCTCAAAGCATATGGGGACCCCAATCGCCGCTCCGAGGAGCGCAATGCCTGGATTGAATACCTTGCTACAGAAAGTGACGATTCGATTTTGGGTCCCGAGGAAGTAGATATCCATGAGTAGCACCATCATTGACGAGACCGTCATCCTGCGCTACCTGCTTGACGACGACGAAGTTCTGTCACCGCGCGCCGCCAAGGTCATCGCCACGCGCACCGCTCGTGTCTACCCCGAAATCATCACGCGCGTCGTGGTCACGCTGCGCGACGTCTATAAGGTTCCCCGCGTTGAGATTGCTGCGGCCATGAAAAGGCTGCTCGATGACGTCATGGTCGACGAGCCCACCGTTATCGCCCTTGCTATCAAACTGTTCGGCAAAACGCATATGGACTTTACCGACTGTCTACTTGCCGCCCGTACCGCCATCTATAACGATGATGTCGTGAGCTTTGGCAAGCCCATCATCCAAGGCATGATCGATTACCGCCGCAAACGCACCAACGCAGCCGAAGCCCGCGAACGCGCCACCGATGCCCGCAGCCGCAGCACCGACGCCACCATCGACAAGCTCCGCCACCAATCCCGCCACTAGCCTCATCCCCACTCATAAGTTGCTGGAAAACAGTTCCTGGATTTAGGCTTATTCGGGCTTTTCTGAAACTACGTCACCGCAACTTCCAGGTTGGCAGCCCGAAACCGGCAGCCCTGGACCGCGAATCCTACTGTTCGCCACGAAATGGGCCTATCTACTACGTTTAACCGGTTACCCTCGACCATGCCAAAACCCGAAATAACAAAACAGCTGGTAGACGGCTTGCCGATTTTCCGAAACTGCTGCTATGGTCAACCCCTGCGGGCCAAACGTAGTAGATGGGCCGCTTTCGTGGCTCAGCACCAGACCGGTCATTTTGTGACAGGGCTTTTTTGGCCACATTTGCCAGCCGATCGCTAGAGCAGTCAAAAAGCCCGCTCCAAATTAGCTACCCCGGCCTTTAATGGGCTCGCAAAAGCCAAAAGACAGTCCGTATTTCACCGCAACTTAGGAGGGGATGTGAGGGCTCGGATGTATATGAAAACGGCCCTGATCCCAAAGGGAATCAGGGCCGTTAAGCTATCTTGTGGAGCGGGCGACGGGAATCGAACCCGCGTCATCAGCTTGGAAGGCTGGGGTTCTACCATTGAACTACGCCCGCAAGATATGGTCGGGACGACAGGATTTGAACCTGCGACATCCTGCTCCCAAAGCAGGCGCGCTACCAAACTGCGCCACGTCCCGAAGGTGTTGAGCAGCTAAGGTCTAAACCTTGCGTGTCCCAAAGCGAAGGAAATTATAGGGGAGACTCCCCGCCTGTGCAAGCGCAGAAACCCTAGCTCCTCGAATGTGCGACAAACTGGCTATGGGCCAGGCCGATTGCAAACGCGACCACGGCAACCGGCGCCCACGCGGCACCGATGTCTGCCAGGGGCAAAGCATCGAACGGCAGCCACGTACCCGCAAAGAACGCGTCACGGATCGAAGTGATCACGCTCTGGACCGCGACAACGCCGCCAACCCAAACCCACACCTGCGGATGCGCATCACAAAAGCCGTGCACCAGGCCCATAAGCACCAGCACAATGGCAACGGGATACAAGGCATTGAGCATGGGCACCGAGAACATAAGGATCACGTCGAGGCCCACGTTGGAGAGCACACACGAAAACGCGGCGAACACAAAGGCGAGAATCGCGAACGGGCGGCGCATGGCCTCCTCGGAAGCCTCCGCTCCCCCCTCGACCACATACGTCTCGCAGAAGTAGCGCGAGCAGCAGCTAATGAGGCCAATGCACACGTTCATGCAGGCGAGGAAGAAGATCGCGAAGACCACGACGGTGCCCGCCAAGCCAAAGTGCATGGAGGCTGAGCGAGCAAGGATGGCAGCGCCGTTGGTAGCGTCGGGCATCACGGTGCCGAGCTGCATACCGGCAAGGGCCAAGCCACAATAGATGATGGCCATGAGCACGCCGGCGATCACGCCGGAGCGCGAAATCTCGAAGGCGACACGCTTGTCGTCGGTCACGCCCAGCTCGTGAATGGTCTCGGCGATGATGATGCCAAAGGCGAGCGACGCAAGCAGGTCCATCGTCTGATAGCCGGTCAAGAAGCCCTGCACAGCAGCGCCGGCATCATAGGGAGCTTGCGGGGCAGCAGCCGGTCCCAGGGGCGAGATCACGGCGGCACCCACGACCAGCACGATAAGCGCAATGAGCGCAGGGCCCGTAATGCGACCGAGCACGCGCGTGATGACGCCGGGGCGCAGCGTGAGCGCAAACGCGACCACGAAGAAGGCGACAGCGAAGACCAAGCGCGCGGTGCCGAGCGAGATGCCCTCGGGCAGCAACGGCACCAGCATCTCGAAGGCCGTAGAGCTCGTACGCGGAATGGCCAGGCACGGGCCGATGGCCAGGTACACCGCCGCGACAAAGAACTCACCGAACTTGGGGTGCACGCGACCGGCAAGCTCACGCGCCGTACCGGCAAGCGCCACAGCGATAAAGCCCATGACGGGCAGGCCGATGGCGGCGATAAGGAAGCCAATCATGGCAAGCGGCGTGGCTGTTCCAGCTTGGAGCGCCAGCAGCGGCGGGATGATCAAGTTGCCTGCGCCGAAGAGCATCGAGAATAGAGCGATGCCGACGGTAACGACATGGTCGGAGCGCAGACCGCGCGGTGCGGATGAGGCCATAGGCACACCTTTCGGGTCGAAACAAAAACGGGACGGGCAAAATACCCGTCCCACAAGTATAAACGCTTTAGCAGGCTACATCCTGCCAGGGCGTCAATCTGGCTGCCAAGCGAGTGCACTACGCGCCCGGATGGCGGCGACGCAGCAGCTCGAGTCCCAGTGCGATAAGTGCAACGGCGCCCGCAGCGGCGGCGACGGCCAATGGTGCGCGATCGCCCGTGTCGGCGAGCTGCCGAGCGCTCGACTTGGACGAAGCCTTCTGTCCGGAGTTTTCCGCGCCATTCGCCTTTGTCTTATCAGCAGCGGAATCATCCGAACTACCGGGTTTTGCCGGGTCCTTAGAATCCGACTGGTCGGAATCGGGCGTTCCAGGCTTATCCGGGTCCGGCTTACCGGGCTCTGGCTTGTCCGGTTGGTCGGGCTCCGGCTTATCCGGGTTATCCGGGTCCGGCTTATCCGGCTGGTCAGGTTCCGGTTTATCGGGCTCGGGCTTGTCCGGCTGGTCCGGATCGGGTCCATCGGGTTTATCCGGGTCGGGATTGACGGGGCCCTGCTTCTTCTTCACCGTCAGCGTACCGGGCTCAACGACGACATCTAAGTTCGGATCGGTAACCGTCGCGCCGATCTTGTACTCGCCCGCCGGAGAGCTCTCATCGGCATTGCAGGAGTACTCGACCTTCACGCCCGAGGTGCCGACCGCGCTCTCCAGGCTCGAGGTGAACGCGGGGTTCGCCTCCCCCTCGTAGCGCTCGGCGTCATCGACCTTTACCTTGAGCTTCGCCGGCGTAATCTTGAACTTGCGCGAGGCGGCGCCGATATACCCGTTGCTTCGCAGCGTGGCAACAACGCGGTACGTGCCGGCATCGGTCGGGGCCCCACTCGACGAATAGTGCGTGCCGTCCGTCCCGTAGTACCTGATCCTCAGGTCGCCCTCGCAGGCCTTGGGAACCCCCGTGACCTTGGGCGCTTGGGCATCACCGCTGTAGACGAAGCCGCCGCCCTCAAATGCAAGCTCGACCCGCTTCGCCTGGACGACCAGAACAAGGTGCGCAGTCACCGTCTCGCCCTGAGCATCCTTGCACGTGACGTCGAAGCTAAACACTCCGGCCTTGGACGGCGTGCCCGAGAGCATCAGGCCGCCCGCCGCGCGGGTGAGCTTAAACCCGTCGGGAAGATCTGACTCGTCCCACGTGTACTCGTACGGAGACTCGCCGCCCGCGGCTCCGGCAATCGTCACACGGTACGCACTATGTGCACGCGCCGCCGGCAGCAGGCCGCCGTTGAACACAAGGGCATCCCGGGGCACAACGGACACGACAGCGCGATCGCTGTCCGCCTGCGTCTCAGTGCCAAGGTAGCGCTGAGTGATGCGGCAGAAATACTCGCCGGCGCAATCGTCATCGAGGTTCTCGATGAGGAGCGTCTCCCCCGTCTCGCCCTCGAGCGCCACGGCCTCGCCGTCCACCATGCGGAACCACTGATAGGACAGTTCGACATCGGCGGCAGAACCCGCGGACGAGCCCGCGTGGTCGAGGACGCCCTTGCCCGCCTCGGCCGCGACCGAGAGCACGACAGCATCGCCCCCGTGGGCACTCGCGTCCTGCGGCTGGGCGATCACCTTCGGAGCGTCCGCCTTCGCGAACTCGAACGTGACCTCCTGCGAAACGGTGACGCCACTCAGCGTGACCTCGTACGCTCCGCCCTTATAGTCGGAGATGTCGAGGTTGACGGCCGTGTCCGAGCCGGCCTCAGCGACCGTCACGCGCTCGAGGTAGCAGCCCTCGTCGGGCGTCGCCGAGAGCGTCGCGTTGCCGCCGGCATCAACAGTTATCGAAGCGTTGTCGACCGAGCCGTTGACCGCCCTTGCCGTCACCTCAAAGCGCTCGGGCTTATCCGGGTTATCGGGTTCGGGATTGTCCGGATCAGGATTGTCAGGATTCGGCTGATCCGGGTCGGGCTTGGGGTCTGGGTCAGGTTTACCGGGATCCGGATTATCCGGGTTGGGGTCCGGCTCAGGATTGTCGGGGTCAGGATTATCCGGGTCGGGGTTGTCTGGGTTGGGATCCGGATCAGGCCGATCAGGGTCCGGGTTGTCCGGATCAGGGTTATCCGGATTGTCCGGATCCGGAACGACCGGGTCGGGATCAACGGGTTCCTGCTTCTTAACCGTCAGCGTTCCGGGCACGACCACGACATCGAAGTTCGGATCGGCGACATTCGCGCCGATCTGGTACTCGCCCGCCGGAGAGCTCTCGTCGGCGTCGCAGGAGTACTCAACCTTCACGCCCGAAGTGTCAACCGAACTCTCCAAGGTCGAGGTGAACGCAGGGTTCGCCTCCCCCTCGAAGCGTTCAGCATCGTCGACCTTCACCTTGAGCTTTGCCGGAGCAATCTCGAACTCGCAGGCGGCGGCACCGGCATAGCCATGGGCTCGCAGCGTTGCCACGGCGCGGTACGTGCCGGCATCAGTCGGAGCCTCGGTAGATGAATACTGCGTGCTTCCAGTCCCGTAGTACCTAACCTTGAGATCGCCCTTGCAGACCTTAGGAGCCCCGATAACTTCGGGTGTCTGCGGCGCGCCACTGTAGGTAAAGTCGCTATCCGCAAACGCGAGCTTCACACGCTTTGCCTGAACAACGAGCGCAAAGCGGGCGGTCACAGTCTCGCCCCTCGCGTCCGTACACGTGATATCGAAGGCGGAAACGCCCGTCTTTGACGGAACGCCAGAGAGCGTCAGGCTGCCCGAAGTACGGGAGAGCTTGAGCCCGTCGGGGAGCTTCGTCTCATCCCATGTGTACTCGTACGGAGCCTTGCCGCCCGCGGCCCCCGCGATGGTTGCAAGGTACGTGCCGTGCGCACTCGCCGCCGGCAGCACGTCGCCATTCAACACCAAGGTGTCCCAAGGCACAACGGAAACGGCGGCATGGTCACTATCCGTCCGCGCCTCGGTACCGAGGTAGCGCTGCGTGATGCGGCAGAAGTACTCAGCGGCATGTTCGTCATCAAGGTCTGCAAGTGACAGCGTCTCCCCTGTCTCGCCCTCGAGCGCTACGGCCTTACCGTCCACCATGCGGAACCACTGGTAGGACAACTCAACATCGGCGGCGGAACCCGTGGACGCGGCAGCATGCTCAAGGACATTCTCCCCCGCCTCAGCAGCGACCGAGAGCGCAGCGGACTCGCCCTCGTGGGCGCTCACGTCCTGCGGCTGCGCGACCACACGCGGCACGTCCGCCTTCGCGAACTCAAACGTAACCTTCTGCGACGCGGTGATATCGCTCAGCGTGACCTCGTACGCCCCGCCCTTGTAATCAGAAATGTCGAGGTCGACGGCCTCGTCCGAGCCGACCTCCGAAACCGTCACGCGCTCGAGATAGCAACCCTCGTCAGGCGTCGCCGAAAGGGTCGCGTCCTCGCCTTCAACAACCGTAACCGAAGCATTGTCGACCGAACCGTTGACCGCCTTCGCCGTCACCTTGTAGCGCTCGGGCTTCTTCTTGACCGTCAGCGTGCCGGGATTGACCGCGACATCGAAGTTCGGGTCGGCGACCGCCGCGTCGATCCGGTACTCACCCGCCGGCGATTTCTTATTCGCTGAGCAGAAATACGCAACCTTAACGTCCGAGGTGTCGCAACGGCTCACCAGGCTCGAGGTAAACTCGGGATTTTCCTGGCCCTCAAAGCGTTCGGCATCGTCAACCTTCACCAGCATCTGGGCAGGCGCAACAGTAACCGCAAGCTCAACGTCCTCAGCGGCAAGATAGTTTCGAGACGCCTTGGCATGGGCGACAACACGCGCCGCACCTGCAGCCTTCACGGTCGCGCAACGCCCCTTGATCGAAATCGGGCTTGCGTCGTCCTCCGCAGAGTCAACGAGCTCAAAGCTCACGGGAGTCTGGGCAGTGTTATCGAACACAATGGGGTCGCCACCGTACACGCCCGAATAGCTTGTCGCACCCGTAATGACCTGGCTCGCCTGGGCGATTGAGAACTCAGCGGACTTCTTGCCCTGATAGTTGGGGTCGTTCACCTTAACCGTAACGCGGTAGTTGCCGCTGTCGCACGGCTCCAGCGCCGTGGGGCCATAGGACGTTCCATCGACGCCGCGATACGTGACGGAGTAGGCGGACGCATCAAGGCCGGCAACAGCAACCGCCGCACCGTGTCGTGCGCCATCGTATGTCACGTCGGACGTCTCGATCGAAATATCGACCGGAGCCTTCTCGATGACAAAGTCGCAGCTTGCGTTACCCACATATCCGTTAGCGTCGAGCGTCGCCAACGCACGATACGTACCGGCATCCACCGGTGCCTTATCAGACGAGTAATGCGTATCGCCCGTGCCCACATACGTTACTGCGACATCGTCCTCGCAGCCCTCGGGTACACCCGAAAGCTCCGGAGCCTGCGCCGTCGCGTTGTAGGTAAAGCTCTGGCCCTCAAACGTGAGCGGCGCTTCCTTCGCCTTCACGACCAGCGCGAAGTTTGCAACACGCTTGTTGCCCAGGTCATCGGTGCACCTAATCTTGAAGCGGCACACGCCCGTGGCTGCAGGCACGCCCGAGAGCACCAAGGCACCCGTTCCGTCATCGGCCAGCGCCAGCTGCATGCCCTCGGGAACCTCAACCTCATCCAAGTTGTACGCATACGGCGCCTTGCCGCCCTTGGCGCCGGCAATCACGACACGGTAGTCATCGTGAGCGGTCGCCGCCGGCAGCACGCGCCCGTTGAACACGAGCGCTTCGCGAGGCACGATGGACACCGTCGCATGCTCGGTATCCGTCTTTGTCACCGTGCCCAGATAGCTCTGCGTAATGCGGCAGAAGAACTCGCCTTCGCTGTCGCTGTCAAGCTGGGCAATCGAGAGGCTCTCCCCCGTCTCGCCCTTCAACGCCACCGCCTTGCCGCCATCGGCAGACACGCGATACCACTGGTAGCTCAGCTTAACGTCGGCGGCAGAACCCGAAGATACGGCGGCATGAACGCGAACATTACGCCCCGCCTCGGCAGCAACAGAAAGCTCAACCGGGTCGCCCTCGTAAGCACTCGCATCCTGCGGCTGAGCGAGCACCTCCGGAGCCGCAGCCTTCGCGAATTCAAACGTGACCCGCTGCGGAGCACTCACGCCACTCAGTGTGACCTCGTACGCCCCGCCCTTATAGTCGGAAATATCGAGATCATAGGCCTTGCCAGCCGAGCCATCCTCGCCGGCCTCTTCGGCAACGGTCACGTGCGTCAGGTAGCAGCCCTCATCGGGCGTCGCCGAAAGCGTCACCTTGCCATCCGTAGCGACCAAAGCAGACTCCGGATCAACCGATCCGTTGACCGCTCGGGCCGTCACCTGGTACTTAGGCGCCTCCGCAAAGCACGCCTCGACGGTCATGTTGTCCTCGGGGACAAACGTCCAGGTAGCATCCGTGCTCAGCGGCTCATCGCCCAGCGACCCGTCATCGTTGCGCGCATACCACCCATCGAACACGTAGCCCGCATCGGGAACGGCAGTCAGCGTCGTCGACTCACCGTTCTCGACTTCGTTGGTCAAGGCATAGCCCAGCGATTCGTCCTCGGAGGAACCCTCGACGTGTCCGCCCTGACGCGAATCCACCGCCGTGACCGTCATCGACGCTCGCTCATAAACGGCCGTAAAGGTACGGTTGCCAAACACCACGCGGTTGATTACCGGCGTGGCCCCCACGGGCAGACCGTTCTCGTCAACCCAGTATTTAAACTTCCAGCCCTTATGCGGCACGGTAAACATAATCGCCGCGGAGTGGTAGGAGCTGCCGGTGCCGAGCGCAACCATGCTAAAGCCCGCGCCCTTGGGATACGTAGCGACCTGAACATCGCAGCCCGTCTCATAGAACACAGCCGTGAGCTGCCTATTCTCCTTGGCGGTGCCAATATAGAACGCGCTGTAGCGCACCGTGACGCCCGCATCGTCGACCCAGTGCGAGAAGTGGTACTTCTTCCACGGGATCGCGATTGCCATAAACATGTCGCCCCTGTCGTAGGACCTGCTGACGGCGGGAATGCCGTCGACCAGCAGGGCCGTACCGCGGAAGATGGACGAGCCGGTGACGGTAATGGTCACCTGCCCATCGGATTCGAACTGCGCGTAGTACGTTATGTCTTGCGTGGCGGTCACATCGAGGGTCGTCGCAGTCTCGACAATCGAAGTGCCCTCCTTGTCGGTGCTCCAGCCCACAAAGCGATAGCCCATACCGGCAACAGCGGTCAGTTCCACCTGATCGCCTACGGCAAAGCTACCGCCGCCCGTAACACGGCAGCCCCTGCTCGAGGCCTTGTCCTTTACCACGACCTCGCCCGTAACGGCCACCTCGTACGGATCGGCAAACACGGCCTGGAGCTCCAGCGTATCGTCCTCGAGCCCCTCGACCATATCCTTGTCGAGCTTAACCCAGCAATGGGCGTCACAACTCAGCAGCGACTTGTTGCCCTCGGCATCCAGGACATACCAACCGACAAAACGCTTGGTTCCCATGGGCGTAGCGTTAAGTTCGACCGTATCACCGAACTGATAGGAGCCCTCGCCGCTCAGGGTGCCCACGCCACCGTCACTCGCACTCAAAACGACCTGATAGGACTTAGGCTTAAAGGTCGCCGTATAGGTGGCATCACCCGTGACCTTAACGGTACAGTCGGCGTTCTCACTGATCGTCTCGCCCTTGTCGTCCGTCCAGCCGGCAAACGAATACCCGGTGTTGGCGATCGCACGAAGCGTTGCGCGGTCGCCGGCCTCATATCCGCCAAAGCCGCTCACGGCTCCACCCTCGGCAGGCGAGGCAACCGTGCTCACGACATACGAACCCGACGCAAAGACGGCGTAGAGCGACGTGTCCTCGCGCACGGTAAATCGATAGGTTTTCTTGGAGCTCACGCACGTGCCGTTACGGAACCAGCCCACAAAAGCCGTATCCTCGGCGGCGACTGCACGCACGGTAACTACCTGTCCGGCGGAATACGTCCCCGCGCCCTTAACCGTACCCATGCTCTCTTCGCACGAGACGTCAACCGTATATTGCTTTGCCGAGAACACGGCCTGAAGCGTCGTGTCAGACATCGGCACCACGTGATAGGTGCTGTCACGGCTTACCACGGCGCCCGAAGCATCGGCCCAATACTCAAACGCGTAGCCCGAAAGCGCGTGAGCCGTCAGCGTGGCGGCATGCCCCGCCTCGACGGTACCCGTGCCCTCGATCCAGCCGGCGGCACTCGATTCGACCAGCGAACCGGTGCCGGAATCGATTACCGTCGTGGCGTCGACTTCATAGCTTTTTGCCATAAAGCGAGCGACGTGCACATGGCTGCGCTCCTGATGGCAGGTGAACTCCGCATCGGCAGACTCAAACGTGCCGTCGGCCGTATACCAACCAGTAAAGACGTAACCGGGATTGGGCGTCGCCTTAAGGGCAACCTCCGCACCGCGGTCTGCAAGGATGCGGCTCGCCTTGACGGTGCCACCCTCTGCAGGATCGGCGAGGGGCACGCAGACGGTATCGATGGGCACAAAGGCCGCGGTAATAACACAGCGCCCGGTTTTACCGCGAGCTTTGGCAACCAACGAGGTCTCGTGCTTAAGGCTCTTCAGGCGCCCGTTGACATACCAGCCCCGGAACAAAAAGCCTGGATGGGCCTTGGCCGTCAGATGAAGGGTCTCCCCCAGCTTGAATTTGTCGGTCGTGGGCTTCACCACCGTCCCGTTGCACGTCACGGTACCGCCGAGCCACGAATCAGCCGTGACCATGACCTCGGGCTTTGAGTCGGTAAAGATCGCGGTATAGGTATCGCTCTTGGTGACCTTAACGACCAGCTCGGCGGTGTCGTACTCCTTGCCGGAGTCGTCCTTCCAATGGTCAAAGCGGTAGCCGTCGTTGGCCTTTGCCTTGAGCATCACCGTGTCGCCGTAGCCGCAGGTGACCGAAGATGCCCCGGGGTGTCCCTCGATCTCCACCGTGCCGCGCTCCACAAAGGTCTTCTTGGCCTTTGCCGCCACGGTATACGTATTTTCCTCGAACACCGCACGCACCGTGCATTCCGCGTCCTCGGGATAGAACTCGAGGTAGCTGGGATCGGTACCCAACAGCAGGTCCGTCTTGGCGTCATACCAGCCCTTAAAGGTAAATTGTTTGCTCGCCTCGGCCGTGAGCTCAATGCTCAGCGTGGCAGGCTCGCCCTTAATGCAGTAGCCCTCGCCATGCACCAAATACTTACCCGCCATGGCCGCGGCAGGCTCAACGACCACGTCCACCTTGCAGGCACGCGTAAACTTCGCTTGAATCACGCAGTCGGTAATGGGCTCAAAGGTATAGGAGCGCTCGCTCGACACCAGCGTCGACGTAGTATCCGAGCCACCGTTGCTCAGATACCAGCCGTCAAAGATATAGCCCTCGGTCGGCGTTGCCTCGGCCGTCACGCGCTCGCCCTCGGGAACCTCGAGGACCATGCCGGCGGTCTCGCCGCGTTTGAGCGTAACGGTGCCGCCCTCGAGCGGGTCGGCCTCGGCTCGCACGGTATGCGTATCCCTGCCGTCCATTACGGCCTCGATTCGGGCATTGCCGTTGACGCGGTATTCGCAAACTTCTTGCTTGTTGGCGATCGTGACGCCCTGCGCATCGGTTTCGCGCCACTCCACAAACCGGTACGTCTTCTCCGGATTGTCGGGGCGCGTCTTGGGGCGCATCGTAAACGTGAGGATATCCCCATCCTTCGCGCGGACCTTGCCGTCCACGACCGGCACGCCATCGCACAGGACCTCGGCACTGTCGAAGGGATCGGTATTCACCAGGATGGTCTTATCCGCCTTACGGAAGCGTGCAACCAGATGGCGGTCGACCTCGGCCTTGAAGATATACGTACGCTCGGGCGAGACCTCGATGCCGTCCTCAAACCATCCCACAAAGGCATAGTCGGGCCCCTCGCTCGCGGTGACCATAGCCTGATCGCCACGCGCAACGCTCTGCGTCACAGGGCTTGCGGTGCAGCCCGTCGAAAAATCGGCCTGAACGCCATCGGCTTCGGCAACCGCCGTCACCTCAACTTTTTTCTCAAAGACGGCCGTCATCTTTACGACCTCGGGCGTCAGGTCCGTGATGGTCATCGTCTTGAGGGGAGATGTTGAAACCTCGACGCCGTTCTCTTTCCAGCACACAAAGCGATAGCCGGGATTGGCGACTGCCTCGAGCGTGGCGACCGTTCCCTCATAGTGGATACCGCCGCCGGTAACGACGCCGCCCACCTCGGGCTGTGCAGTGGCAATAATCTCGATCTTATGGTCGCCATGAGGCTTAGGCTTCTTGTGATCGTCGATGATGTCCTTGATCTCCTTGAGCACCTTGGTGCCCACGGCGGCAACATCCTCAATGTTATCCGCCATGCCGATCTCGATCACCGCGTCGGCCGCGATGGGGTCGACGATCTCGCCCAAGCCATACATGGTTGCGAGGACGGCCGCAGCCGTGATCGCGGCGATGAGCGCGGCCTTCAGAGCAGCAAGCGACTCGGCCGGGTCCGTCGCCTCACGGAAGTGTGCGGTGTACTGCACATCCCCTTCGAGCACAAACGTATAGGAAGGGCCATCGTCGCCGGTAAAGACGACATTGCCGAGGGTGTCGGTCGCATAGTCAAACACATAGCCGGGCGTCGGGACCGCCACGACCGTTACGCGCGACCCGATGCCATACAGACCGGTGGAAAGGAACTGTCCGAGCGGCTGACCGTTCTCATCGACTCCGTCCACGCTCAAAACCACGCTGGCCTGTGGAGCACAGTAGCGCGGCGTGACCTCGATTTTTGGACCATATGCGTCGTAGTGCTCCGGCACGTCTTCCTCGTCCACCGTATAGGTAAAGTCGAGCTGGTCGCTCACGGCGTACGCATCATCGCTCTCGCCCAGGTACCAGCCCAGGAACAGGGCGTTATCCGTGGCGGCGGAAAGCTCAACCGTCTCGCCGGCGTTGCGATAGCAGTTTTGAGCAGTGACGCTCAGGTGCGCATAATCCTGTGACGAATCGGTCGCTTGCGCATCATTGATGTGGATCGCGTAGTCCTTGAGCTTAAAACGCGCCTCCAGGGACAGATCCCTATCCGGCGTAAACGTGTAGACCGCTTCTTTGGAGATGTACCTTTCGGATTCGGTGTCATACCAGCCCTTAAAGGTCAGATTGTCGTTGAGCATTCCCAGAGCGCCGGCATCGAGCGTGACCTCGTCGCCCGCACTAATCGTCATCGCGCCGGAAACATCGGGCAGCTCAACGCCGTCCATCAACTTGCATCCGCGCCGATTGTTCGCCTGGGCATAGGAGATGGTAAGCGGTGACGACGCGGGCTTCTTGAGGTGCAACGTGCCCTTGGTCTGGGTTTCGAAATGCGAATAGCCGTCGTCATACACGAGCTTGATGGGCTGTCCGTCCATAGACTCATCGAAGACGTCGCCGTCGCGGGGAGTCGCCGTAAGGTACTCGCCAAGTTCTTCCTTAATAAGAGCCTCGTAGTTCCAAATCGATACCGTATGCGGGTAATCGAGCTCGACGCTCATGCCCTCGAGCGAAATGGTGTCCCCCGGCGCATAGGTCATATTGTCGGGATCGCACGAGATCTCAACGTTCTTGAGTACCTTGCCCACGGGGACGGGCAGGCAGCCATTGCACCTCATCCAAACAGATTTGGGATCTCCCTTGCTGTACTTCGAAATCATCTTGGCGGGGACCATGACCGTCATGTTGTATTTGGGGAACGTGTCGGTATCAATAAGCACCGCATGGTCGCAGGCAAGGAATACGGTCTCGAGATTGGTCTCGTAAAACGCCTCTTTCGGCAACTCGTCGATCTTGGAGTTATAGGGGAGCGTCAGCCCGCCGCTCAAGTCAGTGCCGGCGAAGCAGGTGTGGCCAAGCGTTTCGATCGTCGTATTGCTCTCGAGCCCTGTGGTGGCAAGGCTCGAGCAACCTCTGAACGCGCAAGCGCCAAGCGATGTAATGGAAGTGTTCTTGTCCAGACCGGTATCGGTCAAAGCCTTGCAGTACTCGAAGGCTCTGACGGGAAGCGACGTGAGGCCGACAACCTTGTCGAGCCCCGTAGACACCAGTCCGGTCCTGGCAAAAGCAGCCTCGCTTATCGAACCGATGGTAGTAGTCTCGTTGATATTCAGGCTCGTAAGCGACTTGCAGCCATAGAACGCCTCTTTTCCGATTTGACCGATGGTCATACCGGAGAAGCTGATATCGGTAAGATTCGGACAGTTATAGAAGGCGTGCATTCCAATTACAGAAATGGAAGTGTTCTCAAAGCGCACCGAGCGCAGATTGGTGGAGTCGGCACAGAGCTGTGCGTCGACTTCATCCACCCCGTGATCGACAATCAAGTTCGTTACCATTCGACCGTCGACGGAGTTCTCGCGCGGGTTGTTCTCATCAATCTCTACCGTAAGATTTCCGTCTGCATCGCACGGATACAGATAATAGTTCGGCATGAGCTTAGCGTACTCGCAGGCCCCCTGTTGCAGATCACCCGTGGTATACGCGACAAGGTGTGTGTAGCCATCGTCATACACAAGCTGTATGGGTTCTCCGTCCATCGAGCCATCGAAGGCATCACCGTCGCAGGGGGTCGCCGTAAGGCATTCGCCGTCCCCGCTTTTTATGAACTCCTCATAGTCGCGGATCGATGTCGAATGTGAGTACTGGAACAAGACGTTCATACCCTCGAGCGAGATCTTTTCCCCCTGCCCATAGGTCATCTTGTCGGGATCACGCGAGATCTCAATCTTTTGGAGAACCTCGCCCACCGGGACAGGCAGGCCACCATTGCAACTCTCCCAGACCTGTTTAGGACGCCCGCTGCTGTACTGCGACATCATCGCGGCGGGAACCTTAACGGTCATGTTGCGTTTGGGAAACGTCTCGGAATAAATGAGCACCACATGGTTGCATCCAAGGTACACATCTTCGAGGTTGGTGCCGGAAAACGCACGGTTCGGCAGCTCCTCGATTTTGGAATTAAGGGGCAGAGCCAACCCGCCGCTCATATCCGTGTTGGAGAAGCAACCCTCACCGAGCGTCTCAATCGTCGTATTGCTCTCGAGCCCCGTAATCGCAAGGCGCGAACAGTTCTTGAATGCATCGGCACCGATTGATGTGATGGAGGTGTTCTTGTCCAGACCAGTATCGGTCAGCTGATTGCAACCACTGTAGGCACTCTCGGGAAGCGATGTCAGGCCAACAACCTTGTCAAGCCCCGTGTACGCCAGCCCGCTCCACGCGAACGCGCCCTCGCCCATCGAGCCGATGGTGGTAATCTCACCGTAACCCAGGCCCCCCAGCGACCTGCACCCAAAGAACGCGCCGCTCTCGATAGACCCGATGGTCATACCGGAAAGATAGACATCGAAGAGACTCGAACACCCATAGAAGGCGTTTCTTCCGATTTTAGAGATGGATTTATTTTCAAAGCGCACCGAATGCAGATAAATGGAGCCCTCGCAAAGCTGTGCGGGAACTTCATCCGTCCCGTAATCGACAATCAGGCCGCTTACCCATCGACCATCGACGGAATTCTTATACGGCTTGCTCTCGTCGATCTTCACCGCTATGTTTCCGTCTGGATCGCACGGGTACACATAGCCGCTCGGCATAAGCTTGGCATACTGATAGATCGTGTGATCCTCGTACGTGAGGGCATCGACTTCGCTGTCATCGGACGAGGGCTCTGCCATCGCAGCCAGGCTTTTTGCGGCATCGGAGTCGGTCGCGTCGCTTGCGAGATCCTGCGCCAGACTCGACGCGAGAGTGTTGGTATCCGAGCTTGACGATTTGTCCTGAGAGCTATCAGTCGAGTCGGAAGCTGCTGATGAGCTGCCCTCATTCGCCGATGATGAATCATCGACAGCAGCGGCATCAGTGTCGGAGCCCGAGTCGGCCACTTGGGCCTCGCTCTCGACAGCGACCGCCCCGGCACCATCGGCATAGGCCGTGCTGGGAGCAAGGGGTATCGAGGTCACGACCATCGCGACCGAAAGATAGACGACTAAAAACCTATAGAGGGCAGCAGTGATCCTGTTCATAGGAACCTTCCCGCAATTCGCAAAGATACAGGGGCCCGGCGTGGGCCATCATTTCACATTACCCTATATGAGCGATATTGCGGGTCGGTTGCGTAAACGGTTTATCAAGGGGCGCAAAAGGTTGGTCTAATCATGGCTCAAATCGCGCAGCGCCTCAATCGCCGTGTCGACTTCCTCGACCGTGTTGAAGTAGCCAAACGAGAAGCGGACCACGCCCTGGCGCTCGGTTCCCAACGCACGGTGCATGAGCGGAGCGCAATGGGCGCCGGGGCGCGTCGCAATCCCCCACCCTTGCATGAGCGCGTCCGAGATCTCGGCAGAGTCGATATCACCCACGTTGAGCGACACGATCGCAGAGTGCGCCGGCTGGTCAAAGGCACCGTAGAGCTTAATCCCCGGAATCTCGCACACACCGGCAAGGAAGCGATCGGCGAGCGCACGCTCGTGGGCAGCAATCGCCTCGACTCCACCCTGTGCCTCGATAAAATCAAGGCCTGCGGAAAGGCCCGCTATGCCGTGACCGTTGAGCGTGCCCGCCTCGAGCCGCGTGGGCCACTCCATGGGCTGCAACGCATCGAAGCTGTGCACGCCCGTGCCGCCCATGGCCCAGGGCGCCACGTCGACGCCCTCCGCCACGGCCAGGCCGCCGGTGCCCTGCGGGCCCATGAGCCCCTTGTGGCCGGTAAAGCACACCACGTCGAGCCCCATGGCCTGCATATCGATATGCGCCGTACCGGCAGACTGCGAGGCATCGACGATCACAAGCGCACCCGCGGCATGTGCCAAGGCCGCCACGCGCGCAATGTCGACCGCGTTGCCGGTCACATTAGAGGCATGCGTCGCCACCACGGCACGCGTACCGGGCGTGACCAGCCGCTCGAGCTCGTCATAGTCGAGCACGCCGTTCGCGTCACAGCCCGCATGCATAACGGTCACACCCCGCTCCGCTGTCAGGCGGTTGAGCGGACGCAGCACGGAGTTGTGCTCGAGCACCGTCGTGACCACGCGGTCGCCGGGGCGCACCACGCCACAGATGGCGGTGTTGAGCGCCGCCGTAGAGTTGGGCGTAAAGCACACATGGTCCGCCCTCGGGCAACCTAAAAGGCGCGCGAGCTTGGCACGGCAACCGTGAATCGTACGAGCAGCATCGAGGGCACCCGACGTGGCGCCGCGCCCGGCATTGCCGAGCGAGCACATCGCCTGCGTCACGGCATCGATGACCGTCTGCGGCTTGTGCATAGTCGTCGCCGCGTTATCCAGGTAGATCATCGCACGACCTCCCACATATCAATCACGGTATAGCCCTCGGTGGGAACGCCCGCCGCGGCGAGTTCGCCGCGCAGCAGCTCCTCATCGGCAGGCAACGCTTTCCACGCCAGACCACAGCCGGCAGCGACCTCCCCGGGCACAGGAATCGTTCGCCCGGGAAGGCCGCGCTCGATGCACAGGGACTCGCAGCCCATGGCGGCCGCCGTGGTGGGAAACGTGATGACAAGCGCCGGGCGCTTCTCCCTCATGGCAACTCCAACCAATACGCTACGGGCGCACGACGCGCACGGCCTGCTCCATCTTCTCCACGATCACGTACATGTTGGTGACCTCGCCCACCGCAAGCTGGTCTTTAATGCCATAGTGGTCGAGGCAGGTACCACAGGTGAGAATCTCGACACCCTGCTCGGCCAGGCCCTTCAGGTCGTCGAGCACCGGCGAGCCCTCAACGGTGAGCTTGGCGCCGCCGTTGTAGAACAGCATGGTCGCGGGCAGCTCCTCCTGTTGCGTCACGGCAAAGATAAACGCCTTCATGAGCTTGTGGCCCAGCTCGTCGTCGCCACGGCCCATGCAGTCGGTGTAGACGGAAATGACGAGCCTGCCCTTGCCGGCGCTGGCATCACAGAAGGCAGCGCCATCCTGCTCGGGATCGGCCATGGCAACGGCGCCAGAGGTCGCCACGGTCACGTGCCACTCGGCGTCAGAAACCTTCTCGACCGAGGCCGTGCAGCCCTTCTCCTGCGCCATCTTGGAGATGTTCTTGACGGCGGTCTCGTTGTCGACTGAGGTCACGACGGCGCCCTCGCCATCGAGCTGTTTCAGAGCTTTGAGCGTCTTGACGACGGGCAGCGGGCAGGCATCGCCCATGGCATTGACTTCAATCTTGGTAGACATAGCAAATTCCTTTCGAAAGTGCCGTTCTAGAGAACGGCAAACAGTTACATAAACGTGCGGGCTAGCGAGCAACGCGGACGGCAGGACCGCCCGGCTCCGCCTCGCACACGCGCCCGACAACGGCCGCGATGCGCCCCTCGGCATGCAAGCGGCGCGCAAGCTCATCCACATCGGCAGCAGGCGCCGCAATAAGCAGGCCACCCGAGGTCTGCGGATCGTACAGCGCGTCGAGCATGCCCGGCTCCAGGTCATCGTCGGCCGCCACGCGCGGGCCAAAGAAATCCTGGTTGCGGTAGGAGCCCGCGGGGATAATGCCCAGACGTGCCATGTCGAGCACCTGGTCAAAGAGCGGCACCGCCCCGGACGCAAGTTCAATCTGCACGCCCGAACCCTCAGCCATCTCGCACGCGTGCCCGATCAGACCAAAGCCCGTAATGTCGGTACAGCCGTGAAGCTCGAGTCCCTCGGCCAGACGAATCGGGGCTTCGTTCAGGGTACGCATCGAGTCAAACATCGGACCAGCCTCGTCCTGCTCGATGAGCTCGCCCTTAATGGCCGTGGTGATGATGCCCGAGCCGATCGTCTTGGTCAGCAGCAGAACATCGCCCACGCACGCGCCGCTGTTGGCGAGCATGCGGTCGAGCGTGACAAAGCCGCTCACGGACAGGCCGTACTTGGGCTCGTCGTCGTTGATGGTGTGGCCGCCCGCGATGGCGCAGCCGGCCTCGACGCACTTGTCGGCGCCACCCGCCAGAATCTGGCCGGCAACCTCAACGCCCAGGCAGCTCGGGATGCACAGCAAGTTCATGGCATGGCTCGGCCGCCCGCCCATGGCGTAGATGTCCGACAGCGAGTTGGCCGCGGCGATCTGGCCAAACAGAAACGGGTCGTCGACCATCGGCGGGAAGAAGTCGATGGACTGCACGAGGCCTAAGTTATCGTCAACGCGAAAGACGCTCGCATCGTCGGAGGTATCGAACCCCACGAGCAGGTTGTCGTTATGCACATTGGGTAAGTCGCCCAGGACCTGGGCGAGGGCTCCGGGAGCCAGCTTAGCGGCTCAACCGCTCGCGGCAGTCATAGACGTGAGCCTCATGGTGTCCTTAGCCATACGAACCCCCTTTCAACAAATCAACGACTTTAAGTATACGCGCCAGGCACGCTTCCCAAGAGACCGCCGACGGCTCGAACGTCGAAGGCGGAGCCGCAAGCGCCTGCGCGATAGCATCTGCCAGTGCGCGCTCAAACAACGGAAGGTCGGTCGCCACGGGCGTGTCGACATCCGTCATACGCGGCGACGCCACCCACGTCACGGGAGCACCGGGAAGCATCACCTCCATCCAGGGACGAACGCCGGGCAAATCAGTCGCCACAACTTTGCAGCCGCACGCGAGGGCCTCGATCGTCACGAGCGGCAGACCCTCGTAAAACGAAGGCAGCACAAAGACGTCGGAACTGCGGTAGGCGCGCACGAGTCCATCGCTATCCAGGCGCCCCGCCAGCGTCACCGGCACATCCGAGGCCGCGGTCAAGCGCTCGATACGCGCGTACTCGGCATCGTCCCCGCGGCCGCCCACAAGTACCAAGCCAGACGGGCGGACGCCATCGTCAATCGGCAATGACACAGCTCGAACCAGCGATTCGACGCCCTTCTTAACGCACACCTTGCCCACAAAGACGAGCGACCCGGGAACCTTTGCCGTCTGCGCATCACGGCAAAACACCCGGTGGTCATAGCCCGTTCCAATCACGTGGATACGCGACGGGCCAACGCCATAGACGTGCTCAGTCTCCTCTGCCTGCTCGGTATGAAGCGAAAAGACGGCATCGAGGCAGCGAACCGCCGCGACAATACGATCATGGGCGAGTCCATGGGTCAGCATCTGCCGAATATCGGTCGAATGGCACACGCCGCACACGGGAATCCCCCGCACGCGCTCACGCACCAGGGCGCACAGCAAGTACAAGTGGTGGCAGATGATGGCATCGGGCTTGAAGGCGGCGACGGCATGGTCGATTGCCGTGCCAAAGGTCTGCTCGAAGGCTGCCGCCATCGCAGGAGTCAGATCGCGGTAGCGTGTCGAGGGATAGGGCATCACGTCCGACATGCCGCAGATGCGAAACGGCAGCTCGGGCGTCTCGAACGGCACGGTGAACACGCGCGCGGCGGGGTCGAGCTCCCCTTGCGTGTCCCCGGGCGCAGCACCGCACAGCACCGCCGCCTCGTGGCCCGCAGCAATTTGCGAGGCCACCAGTGCAGCGAGATACGTACCGCTTCCCGTGCTATCGGGCTTTTGAGCCGAGATGTTGAGGATGCGCAACAGACCTGCCCCCCCTTACGCGAGTGCCTGCGCGCGAATCGCCGCGCCGATGGCGCCGGCAAAACGGGCTTTGGGCGAGGTGGTCACCGGCGAGCCCAGCAGCGCGCCCAGCCGCTCCACAACGTAAGCGTTCTCGCACAGGCCGCCGGTCAGGTAGTACGGGGCGCCCGCTGCCTGCCCGGCCATAGTCGCCACGCGCGACACGACGCTTTCGATCACACCGCGCGCGATGTTTTCGCGCGGCTCACCGCGACCGATCAGGCTAATGACCTCGCTTTCGGCAAACACTGTACACATGCTGCTGATCTTGGTTGGCTCACCGGAGCGGGCGAGGTCGGCCATCTGCTGCTGAGAAATGCCCAGACGATCGGCCATGATCTCCAAAAAGCGCCCCGTACCGGCAGCGCACTTGTCGTTCATGGCAAACTTGGCCACGCGGCCGCCTTTAAGTTGGATGACCTTGGTGTCCTGGCCGCCCACGTCAATCACGGTGCCGTGGTCCCCAAAGAGCGCCACAGCACCTGTGCCGTGGCAGGTAATCTCGGTTACAACCTTATGAGCATAGGGCACGGCGACACGGCCGTAACCGGTCGCGACCACACGCACGTCGTCGGCCGCCACGTCGTAGCCGGCCGAAGCAAGCTCTGCGCGCAGGCGCTCGGCCGCATCGACCGACGAATACCCCGTCGGCATCACGCAGGTCCATGCGATCGCGTCATCCGCCTCAACCACCGCAGCCTTCGCAGCCGTCGAGCCGATGTCGATACCAATGCCAACCACGGCATCCTCCTTCACATGTGACAAAGGGACTGTCCCTATGCCGCATTCGTCCTACAGTGTCTCGATAAAGGCGGCGATGCGCGTCTCGATCTGGCCCATGTCGCCGTTGCTGTAGTCGGTCTCGATCTTCATGTACGGAATGCCCGCGCCCTCGACAGCCTCCTGCATGCGGGCGCTTTCCACATTGAAGGTGTGGCACGCCTGCAGCACGCTCTCAACGACGCCATCGACGTGGTACTTCTCGCACATGGCCAGCGTGTTGTCCATGCGGCCGTCATTGGGCGTCATGACCGAGCAGTTGATGTCCAGATAGCGATCGGCGATGGCACGCAGAATGTCAGGTGCATCCGGGTCGATCATCATGGCCGCTGTGCGCTCGCCCGAGCAGTCGTCCATGCACACGACCACGCCGCCGTTGGACTCGATGGTGCGACCGATCTTGTTGATCACGCCACCCACCGGGCAGCCGGTAATAAGGATGCGCCTGGTATCCGCCGCAACGGGGCGCTCGCCCGCGTCGTAAGCCTCGCGCAGGGCAGCGACCTTCTGCTCCAGCTGCTGCGTATAGGCCTCGATATCAAAGCTGAACGTACCGGCAAACATGGTGCTCATCAGGTCGACGCCGCTCATAGCCGCCGGCTGGTTGGCCTGCAGCGCAAACATCTCGAGCTGAGCGGCGCGCAGGCGGTTGCGACGACGCACGGCAGCGCGCAGGTCGTCATCGGTAATCGTAATGCCGTAGAAGTTCTCGAGCTCCTCCTTGAGCAGGCGACACTCCTCGTACCAGCCCTCGCGCTCGTAGGCACGGTCACGGCTCTGCGGCAGATGCAGAATGTACGTGCGCTTGAGCTCATTGAGCAGCTCGTACATTTTCTTCTTGCCGTCGCAGGTGGTCTCGCCGATGATCATGTCGCTAAAGTACGTAAACGGGCACTTTTGCGAGTAGGCAAAGCCGTAGGTCGACTTGATGAGCGGGCACAGGTTTGCCGGCAGCACCTTCTCGGCCTCGGGAATCACCTCGTCGGACGTGCCGCACAGGGCCACGCTCGCAGCGCCCGCGGCATCGATAATCTCGAGCGGCGTATAGCTGCACAAAAAACCGACCAGGCGATTGCCGGCCTGCTTGTAGTCCTTAACGCGAATAAACGCCGCCTTACGCTGCTCGTTGAATTCCTCAAACGTGCGCGGCAACGGCTGCTCCTCGATATCGGCCATAGTAGATCCCCTCTCTTGTACCGATGTACCTTCCATTAAACAACGAACCCCCGCAATACCAAAAAGGAATCGCTCCTTTAGGGAATCGCGTCGATAAGTGCCTGTGTATACGGATCGCTCGGATGCGCGATCACGTCCTCGGCAGCGCCCTCCTCAACAAGGCGGCCGTGATAGAGCACGCCGATCCGGTCGGACATATGCCGCACCACACGCATATCGTGCGTGATAAACAGCAAGGCCACGCCCGTTGTGCGTTTCAGCTCGCGAAGCAAGTTGAGCACCTGGGCTTGCACAGACACGTCGAGCGCCGAGACCGGCTCATCGCACACCACGAGGCGCGGCTCGCAAATGAGCGCGCGTGCCAGATTAAGTCGCTGGCGCTGTCCGCCCGAAAGATCGTGCGGATAGCGGTCGTAGTGCTCGGGCAGCAAACCCACCGACGCCAGGGCCGAAAGCGCACGCTCGTGGCGCTCGTCCGCATCGCGCACACCGGCGATAATCAGCGGCTCCTCCAAAATGCGACCGACACGGTTGCGTGGGTCAAACGCGGTGGAGCTGTCCTGAAACACGAGCTGGATCTCACGGCGATATGGTTTGCGCTCGCGCTCCGACATAGCAGCCAAGTCATGGCCGCGATAGATAATCGAACCGGAATCCGCGTGCTCAAGCCCACAGATCAGACGCCCGGTCGTCGACTTGCCCGATCCAGATTCGCCGACCAAGCCATAGACCTCGCCCGGCGCAATCTCAAACGAAAGGTCGTCCACAGCGGTAAACACCTGGCGCTTAAAGCCCGAGCCCGACATGGGATAGGTTTTGGTCAGGTGCGAGACCTTAAGCAGGGCTTCGCTATTTGCAGCCATGGCACTCCCCCTCCTCGACAAGCCAACACTTCGATCGGTCGCACGCGCTCGCGGCAAAGAGCGGTGGCTCCTGCGCGCGGCAACGCTCCTCGGCGCGCGCGCAACGAGGCGCAAAGCGGCAACCACAGGGTATTGCCGTGAGCGGCGGCACCGTACCCGGAATATCCGCCAGCGTATCGACCCGCTCCCCCTCAAGCGGCGGGATGCTCGCGATGAGCCCCTGGGCATACGGGTGGCTCGGACGCTCCATAAGGCCGCAGGCATCGATCTCTTCTACGATCTGGCCCAAGTACATGACGTGCACGCGCGAGCAAATGCTCGTGACAACGCCCAGGTCATGGCTGATAAACAGCACCGCCATGTTCTCGGTGCGGTTGAGGTCGCGCAGCAAATCCAAAATCTGCTTTTGCGTCGTCGTGTCGAGCGCCGTGGTGGGCTCATCGGCAATGAGCAGCCGCGGATGGCCGGCAAGCGCCATGGCTATCATCACGCGCTGGCGCATACCGCCGCTAAAATCGCTCGGATACATATCAAAGCGAGCACCGGCGTCGCTGATCCCCACGCGCTCCAAAAGCGACAGGGCCTCGGCGCGGGCGTCGCGACGGCTCACCTTGCGATGGGCGCGCACCGCCTCGACCACCTGCGCCCCCACCGTCATGACGGGATTGAGCGAGCTCAAGGGGTCCTGGAATATCATGGCGATATCGCAGCCGCGCACCTCGCGCATGGTTTTGAGCGGACGCGCCAGCAGGTCCTCGCCATCAAACACAATCTGGCCCTCGTAGGCCATCTTCTGCTCATGCTCCAGCAGGCGCATGACACTTTGTGCAAAGACCGACTTACCGCAGCCGGACTCGCCGACGACGCCCACGATCTCGCCGGCATCGATATGCAAATTGAGCTTGTTAACCGCCTCGAGCGCGCGCCCATCGCGTCCCACAAACGAAATGCAGAGGTCGCGCACGTCCAAAAGATGCTGAGCCATGGGCTAGTCCTCCTTTGTCTTGGGATCGAGGGCGTCACGCAGGCCATCGCCGGCCAGGTTGAGCGAAAGCACGCTTGCGATAATGGCCGCCGCCGGGAAGAAGATCATCCACCAGGCCTTGCGAATCACATTTTTGCCAGCCTGTAGGATGTTGCCCCAGCTGGCATCGGGCGCCTTGATGCCCAATCCCAAAAAGGAGAGCGCCGCCTCGGATAGCACGGCCTCGGCAAAGACAAAGGTGGCCTGCACCAAAAACGGAGCCATCACGTTGGGCACGATATGCAGCCACACGATGCGTGCCGTGGAGGCACCTTGCACGCGCAGAGCCTCCACGAAGGGCTCCTCCTTAACCACCATGGCGCGTGAACGCACGATGCGCGCCATGCTGGGCGTGTATACGATCGTGAGCGCGATGATCACGTTCCACACGCTCGCCCCCATCATCGCCATAAGTGCGATGGCCAGCAGTACGCCCGGAATGGACATCAGGCCGTCGCAGATACGCATGAGCACGTGATCGAGCTTCTCGTTGTAGCACGCGTAGGCACCGATCACCAGACCGAGCGCACTCGTCGCAAGTGTGACGGCCACGCCGACGCCAAGCGACACGCGCGCGCCGGCAATTACGCGTGCAAGCAAATCACGGCCAAAATCATCGCAGCCAAAGGGGTGCGCAGGCGAAGGTGCGGACAGTCGCAGCGCCATCTCCTGCGTATTGGGGTCGACCGTCCACACCAAAGGGCCGACGAGCGCGACAAGCATGATGGCCAAAAAGATACAGCCGCCGACTACAAACCCCTTGTTGGCAAGGGCCTTCTTAAAGCTTGTCATTACGCATCGCCCCACTTACGGGCGCGCGGGTCAAAGGCGCCATAGGCCAAGTCGACCAACAGGTTGATCACCGAGTTCAGCAAGGCGATAACCAGCAGCACGCCTTGGATAACGGGATAGTCGCGACGCTCGATAGAGCTCGTGACCAGCTGGCCCAAACCGGGGATGTTAAAGATAGCCTCGGTCACCACCGCGCCCGTAATGAGGGCGCCAAAGGAATAACCGACCGAGGTGAGAATCGGCAGTGCGGCGTTGCGCAGGGCATGGGCTAGCACCACGCGAACCTCGGATACGCCCTTGGCGCGCGCCGTCTTAACGCAGTCGAGCTGCATGGCCTCGATCACGCTCGCGCGCGTCATGCGCATGAGCAGCGCGGCCTGCACGCATCCCAACGATATGGCCGGCAGTGCCAGATAGCGCAGGTGCACAAACCAGCCTTTCGAGAGCGGCGCATAGCCGGCCACCGGAAACACACGCAGCGTGACGGCGAACAGCCACATCAGCATCAGCGCCATCAAAAAGCCGGGGATCGCCACGCCCAAAAGTGCTACGACGCGCAAGACCGCATCGGTACGCGACCCGTGCTTAAGGGCGGCAATGACGCCGCAGGGCAGCGCGATAAGCAGTGCGATAAGCTGTGCCAGAATCGCCAGCGACAGCGTAGGTCCAAAATGCTCGGCAATCGCCTGCGTGACGGGCTGATGCATAAAATACGAATCGCCCAGATCCCCGGTCAGCACACCGCCCATCCACTCAAGGTAGCGTTGCGGCAGCGGCTCGTTAAGCCCCAGGCTCTCATTGACGCGCTCGATCTGGTCGGCCGAGGCCTCCATGCCGAGCATCGAAGAGGCGGGGTCGCCCGGCGTAAGATAGATAATCAAAAACACGACGACCGAGATGATGAGCATCACCGGGATCATCGCGCCGATACGTTTGAGCGTGTACTTTAACATGCGAGGTTTCTATATCCCCTCTGAACGCGGACAGAACGCGGCGGCCGAGGGGTCAAGCCCCTACGGTCGCCGCTCCATCGATACCTATTACTCCGGGCGCTTGGCATTCCAAACGATGGCGCCATCGTGCAGCTCAAAGCCCTCGACATCGGCCTGCGCGCCGGTGATGGCCACGTAATGGCACAGCGGCTCGATTACCGCGATCTCGTACAGGCGCTCCTGGCACTCGGCCCACTTCTTGGTTGCGGCCTTCTGGTCCTCGGCCGTACGGGTCTCGGCAACCAGCGAAAGTGCCTTCTCGTCCGAAAGGCCGTAGAAACCTTTGGAAACGGAAAGCGACTGCGCCGGAATCGGCTTGTAGTTCGTGGATGCCACGAACAGATCCCACTGGTCGGGCTTGCTGGAGCGAATGTCCATAAAGGTCGCGAACTCATAGCTCTCGACCTCGGCGGTAAAGCCGGCCTTCTCGAGCTGCTCCTGCAACGCGACAGTGGCGCTGTACATATCCTTGTAATCGGGCGTGGTGAGCAGCTTCACCGTCTCGCCGGCATAGGAGGTCTTGGCGAGCGCCTTCTTGGCGCCCTTGGGATCGGCCTGGTTAAAGTACTTCTTGCCGGCATCAGTCGACCACTGGTCGTTGTCGGGGTTGCCCAGGTTGGGATCGATCTTAAAGAGCTCTTCCTCGCCATAGGCGGCCAGTGCGGCAGCCTTGCAGTCGATGGCCATAAGGGCGCACTTGCGAATATCCTCGTTGGCGAAGATGCCCTCGTTCATGTTAAAGAACGCGGTAAGGACGCCTGCGGCGTGCGAGTGCAGTTTCACGTCGTCGTTGCCGTCAAAGTCGTGGTAGTTCTCGGTAGGAATCTCCTCGGCGACATCGTACTCGCCGGTCTCAAAACCGCTCACGCGCGTGGAGCCCTCGGTTACAAACTGGTAGAAGATGTCCTTCGTGGGCGCGGAGACCTTACCGGTGTAGCCCGAAGCCTTGCCCTCGGCAGCCTGGTAATCGTCGTTGCGTGTCAGGTGGATGTACTGATCCTGCTTCCACTCCTCAAGCTTGTAGGCACCGGTACCGATATAGTCGGCGATGCCCGTGTCGCCCGCGGCGTCGATAACCTCGGAGGGAACGATCGCGGGATATTGGGAGTGGTTACCCAGAATCGTAAGGAAATCCGTGGCGGGCGCAGTAAGCGTGCAGGTCACCTCGTGGTCGCCCGACGCAGCAAACTGGGCATCGGGAAGCAGACTTGCCGCACGGTCGTTGACTTTAAGCCAGCGGTTCATCGAGGCGACAACGTCGTCGGGGCCAAGCTCCTTACCGTTGTGGAACACGATGCCTTCGCGCAGCTCGATGGTATAGACCAGTCCGTCGTCGGAGACCTTGTAACTCTTGGCGAGAACGGGCTGGGGCTCGTACTTGGAGTCGAGGCCAAAAAGCGGCTCCATGATATTGCAGGCAATATCCACGGTCACAAGCGACGACGTGGTGTGCGGATCGAGACCGTCCGGGCTCGCCGGGAGCGCGATCTGCAGCTCGTCGCGATACTCCTCATCCTGGCCGGAGGCAGCGGCGCTACCGCTCTCGGAGCCCGAACCGCCGCAGCCGGTGAGGCCGAGGCCCGCCATGACGCACAGGGCAGCGGAGCCGGTCAGAAAACCGCGATGGGAAACGCCCGCCTTGAAAAGGTCGTTGTTCATTGAGTTCCTTTCGTGTCTGAACAAACGGACAGAATCTGCCGGGACGGCGGAAATCCCCGCCCTGGCAGCTATGCGAAGCTGATCGGCGCCCTGCGGTGCATCCGGACATCGACCTGCACAGCAACAAAGAAATCCCTATCGCGTGGATAGGAACACCCGGAGGCACCGCTTAGCGCAGGTGCGGCTAAATCGTCTCGAGGAAGGCCTCGATGCGGGTCTGGAGTTGACCGGCATCCTCGCCGGCGTAGTCGGTCGTGATGTGCATAAACGGAATGCCTGCCTCCTCGGCGGCCTTCTCCACGGCAAACGACTCCATCTCGTAGAGCGTGCAGAACTGCAGAGCCACGTCGACGATGCCGTCGGCATGCAGGTCCTTGGCCATCTGGACAATGTCCTTCATACGCTGATCGTTGGGGGTAAAGACAGCGCAGTTGATCTTAAAGTAGCGCTCGGCGATGGCGTCGAGCATCTCGTCAACCGTCTCGCCGGACTCGTCGACCAGGTCCTTGTAGTAGCGCGAGCCCGTGCAGGACTCCTCGCCCACCACAACGCCGCCGGCCTTCTCGATGAGGTTGAACAGCTTCCAGTTGGGCACGGCCATGGGCGTGCCGGTGTACAGGATGCGCTTGGTCCCCTTGGGCGTCACGCCCTCTCCGGCCTCGACACGCTGCTCACACTCGGCCGCCATATCGTTGATGGCTCCGGTCAGACGCGGCGTGTCGTCCATAAAGGCGGCCTGAACGGTCAGCAGGCTGTCGAGACCGCTAATGGGCGCTGGGTCGGCAGCGCGCGTGGCAGCGAGGCGCTGCAGGGCGCGACGCTTCTCATTGACGGCGCGGATGGCGGCCTTCAGACGCTCAGGCGTAATCGTGACGCCACACTCTTCCTCAATCTTGGCGGCGAGCTTTTTAACCTCGGCCTTCCAGGTCACGAGCGTCGACTCGTCGTGCACGTTGGGAATATCCATGACGTACATGTTCTTTTGCGTGGCAAAAAACTCGTAGGCCTTCTTCTTGCCATCGCAGGTGTTCTCGCCTACCACCAAGTCACTCGACTCAATGTAGGGGCAGACCTCACCCAGCTTAAAGCCGGCAAAGCTCTTGATAAGCGGACAAGTGTTGCGCGGCAAGTGCTCCTCGACCTTGTCCGTTGCCCAATCGGCACCCGAGCACAGACCAACGGGAATGCCGTCACAGGCAAGCACGATCTCCTCGGGCACGTACACGCAGAACGAGCCCACGATTTTGGTGGCCTCGCCAGCCTCCTTCTTGTCGAGCATCTCCTTAATGCGGCCGCTATGGATGTTGGTGGCCACAAAGTCCAGGTAGGACGTGGACTTGGGACGATTGTTCTGCGTCAGGAACATATCGCCGTACATCTGGCCCACGGCGCCCAGCAGCATGTCGTGGTCGGCAAGATTCATGCCGAGGCTCTCCCACATCGGATGGAAATCGAATTCTTCAGCCATAACGGTTCCCCTCTCGAACCAAAAACGGATAACAGCGGTATCGATGCACGACGGACGGCGATTGCCCGACCGTGCTCAAACCCGGAATTTTAGGGAACCTGCTTTGCGGTCGATTATTTAGTTGTGCGTCGTCTCTCCCGGAGCCGTGAACATACCTGCTCATATGCGGCTCCGAGCCATATACTGGGCGCGCGCGGCAACGCGGCGAATATATGTCGTCTGCGGCATGTGCACACCCTCCTTTACAAGTTGAGGTCAACTATATCAACGGTCATCGACCATGCGAACACCGTTGACATTCGTACGACAGCGTCGCGTGCCGTCGTTTAATAAATAATTATCTTGATTGATAAGAGTTTGTCATTCCTCATTCGGCGAACGGCAAAAACAAAGCCGCCGGGGCTTATATCCCCCGACGGCATTACCCGGCGCTATCGACAAACCAAATGGATCCTGCTGGCATCAAAATGCATGCGCAGCGTCTCGCCTGCTTGCGGCAGCTCGTCGACAGGCATGCCCACTTTGTTGACCTTCCACTGCAGGCGCGTCGGCGCGTCGGCACGCGGCACGTCTAGCAGCACCAGCCGCTCAAAGCGCGAATCGCTCACACGGGCCACGTGCAGGTCGTAGCTGTTGCGACCCCGCTCAGCGCGATTGTCCACGTGGAAGTAGCTTGCGCGAATGCCAAGGTACGCCACGTCATCGGGGACATCGCGACACACGTTAAAGGTCATGCCCCAGTCGAGGGCTTCAACTTCTTCGTCGCCGATCTTGCGCGCCCGGCTTGTGTTCTTGCAGCCCGTCAGGCGCAGCGCCGCAAGCGTCTGCGGACGGCGGACCACGTCCCCGACGGAGCCGATCTCCTCAACATGCCCGTCGTGCATCACGCAGATGCGCTCGCACAGACGGCATGCCTCGTCGATGTCGTGGCTCACGTAGAGCACGGTGCGGTTGCACACATCGAACAGGTCAAGCATGTTCTGCTCGAGGGCGCTCTTAAGATAGGAATCGAGCGCGCTCATGGGCTCGTCGAACATAAAGATGCCCGGATGCGCCGCCACCATGCGCGCAAGCGCCACACGTTGCTGCTGACCTCCCGAGAGTCGCGCGGGATAGCGGTCGGCAAAATAGGCCAGTCCAAAGATACCCAGGTAGCGCTCGGCAAGCTTTTTACGCGCCGCGGCGTCGCCCGCATCCTTTACGCCGGCGCACACGTTGTCGGCCACCGTCATGTTGGGAAACAGCTGATAGCTTTGGAACAACAGGGCGCATTTTCGCTCCTGGGGAGACAGGTTGATGCCCGCCGCCGAGTCAAAGAAGGTCACGCCGTTGACGACGATCTCGCCCTCGTCGGGCGTCTCCACACCGGCAATGCAGCGCAGCGTACAGCTCTTGCCACAACCCGAGGCGCCCAGCAGCGCAACGCGCTCCTCGCCGGCCTCAAGCTGCATGTCGAGCACAAACCCGGGATAGCGTTTCTTAATATCCAAAACGAGCGACATAGCTTATCGACCTCCCTGCGGCGCCGCATCATCGCGCATAAGCTCGGCCAGTGCCTCGCGATCGATACGCAGCGCATCGCCGCCCACCGGGTCGAGCGAATCGCCCTGTCCGGCGAGATCTTCGGCCTGTTTGCGCTCCGCACGGGAGAGACCACGCTCGCGATACTTTTGCGAATGCGCCGTGTACATGTTGATAAATAGGATGACCAAGAAGCTGAACACGATCACGACGATGACCCAGAAGAGCGCCACCGACGTGTTGCCGCCCATCCACTCAAAGTAGATGGCGATGGGGATGGTCTGGGTGATGCCGGCGTAGTTGCCCGCAAAGAACAGGGTGCAGCCAAACTCACCCATAGCACGCGCGAAGGCGAGCACCGTACCGGCGGCAATCGAGGGCCAGCCAAGCGGCATCATAAGCCTGGTAAAGATGCGACGCTCGGACCAGCCCAGCGTGCGCGCTGCATCGAGCATCTGCGTGTCGAGGCTCTCGAAGGCGCCGAGTGCCGTACGATAGACGAGCGGGAACGACACCACCACGGCAGAGATCACCGCCGCGGGCCACGTAAAGACAATCGAGATGCCGTGCGCGATCAGCCACTGGCCCACCCCGGTCGAGCGGCCGAACAGCATAAGCAGCAAAAAGCCGCAGACCGTGGGCGGCAGCACCATAGGGATGGTAAAGACCGAATCGAGCAGGCCCTTCACGCGGCTCGTGGTGCCCATGGTCTTCCACGCGGCAAACAGGCCCAGCGCAAACGCGATCACCAAGGCGAAACCGCTCGTCTTGATGGACACCCAAAACGGGCGGTAGTCAATACTGTCAAAGAAGGTCGCGGCGCGCTCCGCTAGCGAGGGCGGCTCCGTCGTCGAGACACTCGCATACGGCACCAAGGCGGCGTTATCGCTCCACAGGGCTCCGTCACCCAGATTGAGCCCGGGGTTTGCGGCGTCCGCGGCATTCACGACGGTGTAGTAGTCGCCGTCGTCGCCCTTCACCTTAAATAGATAACGGTAATCGCCCTGTACCAGCTCATTGTCCGAGGTAAACACCCACTCGAGCCTGGAGTCCTTCAGCAGCGCGCCTCCCATGGAGTGAGACTTATCGAGCCCCGCGAGCATTTTCTTAAGCGCCTTTTGGTCAGAGGCATTTGCGATATCGAGGCCCGCTTCCTTGGCGGCATGCGCATCGACCCACACCACGATGCTCGTAGGCGTGGTCACCGTTACGAGCGACGTCTTTCTGTAGATGGGAAAACGATAACCCTCGGGCTGGTCGGCAAACGAGCGGGCCGTGCCCTTGGCGTTGCGCTCAAAGGCGTTGAGGCCAAAATCGACGCCATCAATAAGCGCGGAGTCCTCGGTCGCTTGGCGTCCGTCGGCAGTGGCAAAAAGCGCCTCGGCACAAGCAACTCTGGGCAGTGAGGTAAACGCAAAGAGAACCGCCGCCAGCGCAGCGAGCAGGCGAATCGTTTTCCTTGACACGGGCGACTCCTCAAACAAAGGGTAACGACGCGCAGGCGCGCCGCTTCAATCTAAAAAGGGCGGGCGATCGCAAGAACGCCCGCCCTCAAGCATATCGTTATGCAGCGCTCTTCTGCACTACTCGGAAAGCTCAAAGCCGTACTTAGCCCAAATCTTCTGCGCCTTCTTGTTAGACAGGCAGAAGTCGATGAACGCCTTGGCCTCGTCGGCATGCTCGGAGCTCTCGGCCACGGCACCCGGGTACACAATGGGCTTGTGCGAATCCTCGGGGCACACGAAGACCTCCTCGATGCCGTCGTAGCGGTAGATGTCGGAGCTGTAGACAAAACCTGCCACGCAGTCGCCCGTAGACACGTAGGCGGCAGCGGTGCCGACCTTATCAGCCAGCGCGACCTTGTCGGCAATCTCGGGCGCGTACTCGCCGTCGTCGCCCTCGGTGCCGGTGTAGAGGCCGACGGAGGCCAGCGCCTGGTTGGCGTACTTGCCGGCCGGAACGGTCTTGGCGTCGCCGATGGCGATCTTGCCGTCCAGGTTCGCGACATCGGCGATGGCCTCGACCTTGGTGTCGGAGCCCTCGGCGCGAATGATCACGAGGTCGTTGACGAACATGTCCTCACGGGTGTCGGTGTCCACGAGCTCGGCAGTCTCGGCATCGTCCATGGTGCCCTTGGAAGCGGTGATGAGCACGTCGACGGCAGCGCCGGCCTTCATCTGCTCGACCAGGTCGCCAGAGGCCTTGAACTGCGAGTCGGCAAAGGTGGTGCCGGTCTGGTCGGTGTAGAGTTCCTGGACCTCGGGAAGGGCCTTCTCGAGCGAGTTGGCGGCGAAAATCTGCAGCTCGACGGCCTTCTTCTTAGAGGAGGACTTGACAGAACCGGCGTCGGAACCAGCAGACTCGGACTCCTTGTTACCCGAGCAGCCAGCAAGGCCAAGGCCGACGGCAGCAGCGGCAGAAAGCGAAACGAAACCGCGGCGAGAAACCATATCGAACATATTGAACCCTTTCGGACCTTGTGCCCGGGTACCCCACCGCGGGCTTTATTCTGTAATTAGATTATACTTCGGTGCGAATAATGATTATGACAAATTATTCTCGTCTGAGAATATAGTTTCAGGCATGTCTACAGAATGTCGTCCCCTTGGGCGCAAATAAAAGGCGGAGCAGCCGTTAAGGTCGCTCCACCGCAGGTAAACCCGCTTAGTTGGCGTGTCCGCCGCCCGCCGTCATCTGTGCCGCGTGCTCCAGCTGGTCGGCAATCGCCTCCCAGCTTTCGCGGGCTGCCTTGGTGGATCCGGGAAAGTTTACGACAAGTGTATACCTGCGTTGCATGCACACGGCGCGCGACAGCATCGCGCGGCGCGTCTTGGTCATCGAGTACGCGCGAATCGCCTCGGCAATGCCCGGCACATCGCGGTCGCAGACGGCGCGCGTCGCCTCGGGCGTCACGTCGCGCATCGAAAGCCCCGTGCCGCCGCAGGTGAGCACGACATTGGCGTGGCACTCATCGGCGGCTTCCACGATAGCATCACCGATCTCGCTGACGTCGTCGCGCACGACCACATGTGAGACGACCGTCCAGCCCTGCGCCTCGATAAGTTCCTCGAGTGCGGCTCCAGCCTCGTCCTGGGCTAAATCGCGCGTATCCGAGCACGTCACGATCGATATCTTCAGCTCCATAGCATTCCTCCTACAACACGGCGCCCTCGGGCAGGTCGACGCGAACAACGTCCACGACGTCGCCCGCCGCAAGCTCGCACGGACCTTCGTCAATACGCAGCAGGCAGTTGGCCCGCTGCATCGTGCCGAGCAGCGCCGAATTCTGCGTCTTGGCCTCGGTCACCAACAGCCCACCGGTCTCGGGGTCACGCAAAACCGTGGCGCGATCGAAGAAGCGGCGATGCTGTCGCTTTTTCACGCCGTGCGTGAGCATCGCCTGCTGCACGGGACGTGCACCCTCGGCAAAGCCGCGCATCTTGCGAATCGCCGGGCGGGCGAGCATCTCAAAGCCCACATACGCCGCGGCCGGATTGCCTGAAAGCCCCAGGTAGGGCTTACCCCCGAGCAAGCCAAACGTGATGGCCTTGCCCGGACGCATCGAGATGCGGTCAAACAGCACCTCGCCCTCGCGCCGGACGAGCGCCGTCACGTAGTCGTAGTCGCCTGCCGAGGCGCCACCGCTCGTAATGACAAAATCGCACTCCTGCACGGCACGATGCACCAGCTCGGCAATCGCCTGCTCATCATCGGGCGCAATGCCGTAGAACACGGGCTCGGCGCCGGCATCGAGTGCCTCGGCCATCAACGCCGACGAGTTGGAGTCGCGAATCTGCCCGCGCGCCGGCAGCTCGTTCGGCGCGACCAGTTCTGTGCCCAGCGAGATGATGCCCACACGCGGGGCAGCGTGCACCTTCACGCTCGCGTATCCGGCGCTTGCCAGCAGACCCGCGCCCGCCGGAGCCACGACCTCGCCGGCGTGCATCACAACGTCGCCGGCATGGGCCTCCTCGGCGGCAGAGCGAACGTTCTCCCCCACCTTGGCCGGCGTCGAGAAGCTCACGTGCGAACCCTCGTTGCCGTCGCCGTCAAGCACCTCGACGATCTCGTATTTCACCACGGCATCCGCACCTTCGGGCACCGGCGCACCCGTCATGATGCGGACGGTCTCGCCCGGGGCGATAACGCCTTCGAACACGTGGCCTGCGGCCTCGTGCCCCACAACAGAAAGCGTCACTGGCGCATCGGTGGACGCTTTGGCGAGGTCGACGGCACGCACGGCATATCCATCCATGGCGCTGTTGGCAAACGGCGAGATGTCGATATCGGCCACCGCGTCCTCTGCCAAGGGAAGACCGGCGGCCTGCCACACGGGAATCTCGACGAGATCGGTCGGAGCAACATGCGACAGAACAATCGACTGCGCGTCCTCCAGCGGAATGAGTTTCTCTGCCATATGCACCTCTTAATGCCACGGCGCACAACAGGGGCGCCGATTCTTTATGCTTGTCTCAGTATAATCCCCCGATGCGCGACCGCGACTTGGCCTGTACACGCAAATACATCTGTCGGCCGCAAGCCGCGAAACGGAATGGAAACCAACCCACCGGTTCATCGCGTTTGCCGCGTTCTATAATGCTTGCGTTGCAACCTAAAAGAGGAACGTATGGCTCATAACGACAAACCCGAAAGCGCTAACGAGGCGCAGGATCATTCCCAGCCGCTCGACGACGGCGGCTTCTTCTCCCTTAACGACGTCATCATGGCAGGCAGGCAACAGCTCACCCGCTCCGAGCATCTCTTGGCTGCCGACACGCGCCGCAACGCCCGCAACCTACTCGCGAGCGCCAAGCTGCTCGTACTCGTCGTCATCGTCTCGCTCGCCATGGGCGTTGCCGCTTGGGCGTTTTTGGCCTCGCTGAATATCGCGACCGACTATCGCGAGCACCACGCGTGGGTCTACGCCTTGCTTCCCGTTGTGGGCGTTGCCACCGCATGGGTGTACAAAAACCACGGCCTTGCCGCCAAACGCGGTAACAACCTGGTCATCGACTCCGCTCTGGGCACACGCCTCATCCATATGCGCATGGCCGTTCTCACCTTCGTCTGCTCCACGCTCACGCACCTGACAGGCGGCTCGGCCGGACGTGAGGGAGCTGCGGTGCAGATTGGCGGCACCATCGCCAGCAACATCTCGAGGCTCGCCCACCTCAAAAAGCACGACCACCACGACCTCATGCTCGCCGGCATCTCGTCGGCATTTGGCGCCGTATTCGGTTCGCCCCTTGCCGGAGCTTTCTTTGGTATGGAGATGTGCTTTATCGGCAAGATCGACTACACCGCGGGCATCTACTGCCTGGTCGCCTCGTTTACCGGCTACTTCACATCACTCGCTCTGGGTACCGAGTACGAAGCGAATGTCATCGCCAGCGTTCCCAACATGACACCACGGACGGTTGTCGTCGTTGTTATCAGCGCCATTATCTTCGGCCTGACGGCACGCCTCTTTGCCTGGTCGGTTCGAACCGTCAAAAGCCTGTACGGTCGCTTTATCACCAATTACCTCGTCCGCGCACTCATAGGCGCACTCGTGGTTTTGGCCGCCTATGCCCTCCTCGATGCCTGGGACTATGCCGGCCTGTCCACCTGGCTCTCGGGCGCCGGGTTCGCCGGTAACACGACCCTTGCCGACGCAGCCATCAAGCTCGTCGTGACGGCGCTCACCCTGGGCGCGGGCTTCCAAGGCGGCGAGGTCACGCCCCTGTTTGGCATCGGTGCGGCACTCGGTGGCTGGATCGGTTGCCTTACCGGGCTTGACCCCAGTTTTCTGGCGGCTCTCGGCATGCTCGGCGTGTTCTGCGCCGGCCTCAACGTGCCCATCACCACCTGCATGATGGCCATCGACCTGTTCCACGGCACGGCCGCCGGGTTCTTTGTCATCGTGGCCTTTATCAGCTATCTCGCCGGCGGCCACCGCGGTGTATATCCCGCGCAGCGCATTGTCTCGCCTAAACGCCGTTCGCTTATTGTGGACGAGGGCGGTACGGTAGCGGATGCTATCGAGCGCCACAACGACCTGATAGAGTAGACGCAGTAATCGCAGTGCGGCCACAATCGGGGCAATTCGACCTGAGCGCGACCGCACTGTCATGTCACACGCCGGGAGTCGCCCCATGCACGCAACTGATTTTGGTCGCACGCTCATCATCGCCAACCCAGCCGCCCAGTCGGGTGCGGCACGCGAAGTTGCCGAGCGTCTGCAACGCTTTTTGGACATGACTGCACGTGCATCCCAGTTTGACCTGGTGCTGACCGAGCGTATGGGACACGCCAAGGAGCTGGCCGCCCAGGCAACGGGCTACCGCACCGTTATCGCACTCGGCGGCGACGGCGTGATTCACGAGGTCGTCAACGGGCTTATGACGCAAAAGGAGGATGCCCGCCCCGCCCTTGCCGTCCTGCCCGTGGGCTCCGGCAACGATTTTGCCCAAACGCTCGGTATCGACGATTTCTCCGGCAAGGATTTTGGCGCGCTGCTCACCTGCGAGCTGCAACGTCAGGACATCGGGTGCATTCGCTCATGGAACCCTGCGAGCGGCAACGGCGAGGCTACTGTTGAGTACTACGACCAGACGCTTTCGGTCGGCCTCGATGCTGCCATCGGCCTTGGCACCACCGAGCTGCGCAAAAAGACCGGCTTGACAGGCGCGCCGCTCTACACCCTCTCGGGACTTGAGCAGTTTGGCCTGCGCTATCGCAACTACCCCATGACAGTCAGCTTTGACGGCGCGCCCGCCGAGCGCGTGAGGGCGATTATCATGGCAATTCAGCTGGGCCCCACCTATGGCTCGGGCTATCGCATCTGTCCCGATGCCGATCCCTGCGACGGCATCCTCGACGTCTGCTACGCCTGCGGCCCCGTCCCACGCGCGGTTGCCCTGCCCATGTTCCTTTCGGCCAAAGACGGCCACCATACCAAACTGCCGCCGATTCGCATGCGCCGCTGCCGCCATGCCGAGCTCACCTTTGAGGAGCCCAACTACCCCATCCAGGCCGACGGCGAGCCCATCGTCGCCTCGCGCATCGAAGTCGACATCCTACCCTGCGCCCTCCAAGTCTGGCACCCAACCCGCTAACCCCACCTAAGTTGCGGTGAAATAGGGACTGTTTATGCAGCTAAAGCCGCAAAACAGTCCCTATTTCACCGCAACTTATGGGGAGGCTATTCGTCGCTGCCCGGCTTGCGACGGTTGGCCTTTTTGATGGCGTTGAAGTGCTTGTCATTGAGCCTGCGCTGGCGAGAGCGCAGAGGAACCTTAGTCTTTACGCGTCGGCGCGGTGGACGCCCGCGACGCTCCAGCTCAGCGCGCAGCTTACGCAGGCAGCTACTACGGTTTTGGAACTGACTGCGGCTCTCGCGCGCCGTCACGGTAATTCCCGAAGGGATATGTTTCATGCGCACCGCCGAGTCCGTCGTGTTGACGCCTTGTCCGCCCGGACCCGTCGCGCGAAACACCTGCACCTCGCAATCGCGCGCCAACTCCTCGACCGACATCTTGGCATAGCGCGCATACTCGCGCCATCCCATCTTGTTCTCGTCCATATCAACACCTCCCCTCATACAAAAAATGTGACAAAGGGACGGTCCCTTTGTCACATCGCATACCAATCGCTTGTGTTGCGCGCTTAGGCGAAGGTGATCTCGCCGGTCTCGCAGTCCATATCGGCGATACGGGCCAGGCTCTCGACGCGGAAGCCGCGCTCGCGGAGCTTATCGCCGCCGCCCTGGAAGCCCTTCTCCACGGCAATGCCAATACCGGACACCTCGGCACCCGCAGCCTCGCAGATCTTGATAAGGCCCTCGAGCGCGCAGCCGTTGGCCAAAAAGTCGTCGATAATCAGGACCTTGTCGCCCTCGGACAGGAAGCGCTTGCCAACGATGACCGGGTACTCCTTCTGCTTGGTAAAGGAGTAGATGGTCGTGGCATACTGCTCGCCGTCGAGGTTGATGGACTGCGCCTTCTTGGCAAAGACCACCGGCACGCCGCCAAAGTGCTGGGCTGCAATGCAAGCCATGCCAATGCCCGAAGCCTCAATCGTCAGGATCTTGTTGATCTCGACATCCTTGAACAGACGGGCCCACTCGGCGCCCATGTGATCGAACAGCTCAACGTCGCACTGGTGGTTGAGGAAGGCATCAACCTTAAGGACGTTACCGGCCTTTACGATGCCGTCATGGCGAATACGATCCTCAAGCTCCTGCATGGCGCAACCCCTTCTCGCGGCAACGATACCGCGCGATTAATAAACGTTGTTCGATAGTCTACCACGGACCGACCCCCGCCCGCCCCACAAGCCGTATCGCACCATAAAGCTGCAAGACCAGTAGATAGGCCCGATTCGTGGCAGACAGCCTCCCAACACGCTAATGCCGGGTGCGCGTCCTCACCAAACGTACCAATGTGAGCGCAAAGCCCACGGTAGCAACGGCCATCAGCACGTAGAATACCAAACGGAAGCCAAAGAGGAACACGTCCGGACGACCCGCCACATAGCTCGTGACCGTCTTGCCCATCGCCGCGCTCGTCTGTCCATACAGGATGCGCGACGCCGCCGTAATACCCAGCGCTATGCCCGCATAGCGCGCCAAGCTGCTCAAGCTGCCCGCAAAGCCAAGCGCCTCACGCGGAGCCGAACCCATATACAGCGAATTATTGGGACTCTGGAAGATCGACGTGCCGCACGACATAAACGCGACGCAGCACACAATCATCAAGATGGAAGAGTGCTCGTCAAGCGTGCTCACCGCAAAGAGACCGCACACGTACACGCCCAGGCCAACGGCCGTGGGCGCTTCACAACCAACACGGTCGGACACCGAGCCCGAAAGCGGGCCCACAAAGGCATTCACGACCGGCATCGCCAAAAACAACAGGCCGGAGATATCGGAGCTAAAGCCGTGGGCATCCTGAAAGTAGAACGGCAGCACAAACTCGGAGGCACCGATACCCACGAACACGATAAGCATGCAAGCCAGGTTAATCGTGAAAGCCGAGCTCGCAAAGCAGCGACGCGCCGCCTCTGTCAACGGCATAGGGCGTTCGCCAGCCTCCGGCTTCACATGCGGCAGCGTATAGAGTCCCACGATAAACGAGATTACGCCAATGGGCAGATTGATAAGGAAGATGCTCTCCCAGGGAAAGCTCGCCACCAGCACGCCGCCGAGCACGGGGCCGCACATCATGCCAAGAGCCACAAAGGTCGCCAGAATGCCCATGGCACGGCCGCGCTCACGCGCCGGAAACGACTCGGTGATGATGCCCATATTGTTGGCCATCGCGGCGGCACAGCCAATGCCCTGCACGAAACGCGCCAAGATAAGCACCTCGAGCGAAGCCGAAAGCCCGCAAAGCAACGAGCCACCCGTAAAGACGATTACACCAAGCTGGAACACATTCACCTTGCCGCGCACATCGCCCAAGCGGCCAAACGGCAGCATGGCGACGCACGTCGCGAGCAGATACACCGAGCTCACGAGCTGAATGCGGTCGAGACCCACCCCCAGCTCCTTTTGCATCACTGGGAGCGCCACCGTCACGATACTCGCATCCAGACACGCCATAAAGGTCATGACGAGCACGGTGAACAGAATCGCCCATTTATTCTTACCGTGGGTGTCGCCCTCCAGGGCAAGGTGTTCGCGGCGCAGCTGCTCGGCAGTTTTCTCCATGTATATCCTTTCTATCGTGCAACGCAAAACGGGACCCCAATCGCCTACAAACGGACACGATCGGGGTCCCGCCTACGGAATCGGAACTATGAGGACGTCGTCAGCCGAAAAGCCGTCCCACGCCTCGCACGCACGCTAGCCTAGCACTGCTCGAGCGCCTGCTCAAGGTCGGCAATCAGATCGGTCGTGTCCTCGAGGCCGCACGACAGGCGCACCATGTCGGCAGAGATGCCGCAGGCGATGAGCTCCTCATCGTTCATCTGACGGTGCGTGGCGTTAGCAGGATGCAGGCAACAGGTGCGGGCATCGGCCACGTGCGTGGCGATCTGGGCGAGTTTAAGGCTCTTCATAAAGGTCTCGGCCGCCGCGCGACCACCGTTAAAGCCAAAGCTCACGACGCCGCAGGTACCGTTGGGCATGTACTTCTGAGCCAGGCCATAGTACTTATCGCCCTCCAGGCCCGGATAGCTCACGAAGCGCACCTTGGGATGACTCTGCAGGAACTTGGCAACGGCCAGGCCGTTCTCACAATGACGCGGCATACGCACATGCAGACTCTCGAGCGAGCTATTCAGGAAAAACGCCGCCTGCGGATTCTGCATGGGGCCAAGGTCGCGCATGAGCTGAGCGGTTGCCTTGGTAATGAAGGCACCCTCGCGACCGAACTTCTCGGCATAGGTCACGCCGTGATAGCTCTCGTCTGGCGTGGTGAGACCCGGGAACTTGTCTGCATGGGCCATCCAGTCAAACTGGCCGTGGTCGACGATCACGCCGCCCAGGTAGGCAGCATGTCCATCCATGTATTTGGTGGTGGAGTGCGTAACGATGTCGGCGCCCCACTCAAAGGGACGGCACATCACGGGCGTCGGGAAGGTGTTGTCGACCATCAGCGGCACGCCATGGTCGTGCGCGGCCTTGGCAAAACGCTCAATGTCGAGCACGGCAAGGGCGGGATTGGCGATGGTCTCGCCAAAGACGAGCTTGGTGTTAGGCTGGAAGGCGGCCTCCAGCTCCTCATCGGTGCAGTCGGGGGCGACGAACGTACAAGTCACGCCCATGCGGCCCATGGTGTGAGCGAGCAGGTTATACGTACCGCCGTAGATAGCAGAGCTCGCGACCACATGATCGCCGGCACCGGCCACGTTAAAGATCGCGAGGAAGTTCGCGGCCATGCCCGAACTCGTGAGCATCGCAGCGGTGCCGCCCTCCATCTCGCAGATCTTGGCGGCAACCAGATCGCACGTGGGATTCTGCAGACGGCTGTAGAAGTAGCCCGACTCCTCCAGGTCAAACAGCTTGCCCATGTGCTCGGACGTGTCGTACTTCCACGTGGTTGACTGGTAGATAGGCACCTGACGCGGCTCTGCATCGCCCGGGCGATAACCGCCCTGAACACACGTCGTACCGATGGTCTGCTCGCTCATATCCAACTCCCTTACTTGGGTTTTATTTTATTCGGTTCACGATACCGCTACCCCGCACCCCTCTCAACCCATCCCGCAGATAGGTTATGGGACAAAGTAATCAGGTTTATTTGTCCCGAATCTTAAGAAAATGTTCGATGGCATTCGTCGAGCAAATATGCATGCGTGTCTCGGTGAGCAAACGCGCTGACGAGGGTACTATAGGCGGGTACACCGTGACCAAGGAGAAGCACATGAAACAGATCGATACCACCCTGCTCGACACCGCCGCCTGTCAGGCTCAGGCTGCCGAATACCACACTCGAGGCTTTAACTGCGCCCAGGCCGTCGCCTGCACGCTCGCGCCCGCCGTTGGGCTCGACCCCGAGACCGCGTTCGCCCTCACCGAGGGCTTCGGCGCCGGCATGGGCGGCATGACCGAGACCTGCGGCGCCATCTCGGGCGCTGTGGCCATCATGGGCTTTGTGATGAGCAACGGCATGGAGAACCCCAAGACCAAGGGCCAGACCTACAAGCTGTCGCGCGAGGTTGCCAAGCGCTTTGGCGAGAAGAACACGACGACCATCTGCGGCACGCTTAAGGGCATCGGATCAGACCATGGCCCGCTCCGCAGCTGCCCCGGCTGCATCGACGATGCCGTCGAGATCGCCTGCGACGTGTTGAAGCAGCTCGCTGAGTAAACGAAGGCAACAAAAAACGACGGCCGGCGCGCCTGGGATATCCCATGGCACGCCGGCCGTCGCCGTTAAAACTCGGCAAATTCGGAGGCGCCGACCTCAATATCCTCGCGGCCAGCCATAAGCTCGCGCATCTTAGTGCAAAACGGCTCCTGCTCCCCCGCCTTAAACACCAAGTGAAGTGTCACGGCGTCCTCGTAGTCAGTGTCCGAAACCTTGGCGCCCGAGTCCTGCGCCAGACGAAGCACCTGCTCATACTGCGGATAAGCCACATGCACGTCAACGGGCACGACGCTCGTCATCTCAACGATCTGCCCGGCTTCCTGCGCCGCTGCAACCGCCGCCTGCGTCGCCGCTGTATAGGCACGCACCAGACCGCCCGGCCCCAGCAGCGTGCCGCCAAAATAGCGCGTCACCACACAGCAAACATTTTTGAGCCCCGCACCGCGAAGCACCTCGAGCGTCGGCATGCCGCTTGTACGGCTCGGTTCACCGTCATCGCTCTGGCGCTCGCGCCCATCGACCAAAATCCACGCAGGAACATTATGACGAGCATCGTAATGGCGCTTGCGAACCATCTCGATAAAGGCATTTGCCTCGTCCTCGGACTCAATATGGACCAGCTGGGCAATAAACCGACTCTTGCGGTCGACAAACTCGCCCATAGCCTCAACATTCGATTGCAAAGTAAAATAGCTGTCCAACAAAGCCCCTCAAACACAAGCAAAGCAACAAACAGCCTCAATAATACGGCAAAGGCCGTTTCGGTTGACCACCCAAATAGAACGGAAACGCCGAAGATCAGGCAAAAACAGCGAGACGGCGTCAGCTGAGTCGATTTGGCCCGAAAGAGGAGGGAGCACGCCTTATGGCGGCGACCGACGAATGAGCGCCAAATCGGCCAGCTGACGCCGTCGCAGCGTCGACAAGAAAGCTGAGTGGGCCGATAAGCCGGGTTCTGTCGTGAACGGTCATTTATCTTGTCTGCACGTTACCGTGCAGCTCCACGCACGCTACCCGAACGCGGACCGGGCCGGCCCATAGCGTTCCTATTCGCGCTTGCTCCGGATGGGGCTTGCCAAGCCGCCGTGTTGCCACGACGCTGGTGGTCTCTTACACCACCGTTTCAGCTTTTCCCTTTACGCCTTGCGGCGCAGGTGGGAGTCTTCTTTTCTGCGGCGCTTTCCGTCGGATCACTCCGCCCGGCCGTTAGCCGGCATCCCGCCCTCTGGAGCCCGGACTTTCCTCACGCGTGCCGCAAGCAGCACATCGCGCGACCGTCTGGCCCACTCAGCAGTGAAAGAGTGTAGCACACCGGCACCTCAAGCGATGACACGACGGGCGAGCTCGACACGATAAACCAAGAACCGCCCATGCGTTACAATAGTCCCGTCGATGGGCAACGTCGTCAGTCGAGACGCGACCGCGCTCCGCACCCCTCCGTCTACTCGGTGCGTTCCCGCCTCCTCCCCGAGGCGGGATGTCGGCTTTTTTCATGCCGCGACAACTCAATAGCTAACGTGCGGCCCAGGCGGCAAGCTGCCGTCTCGCTCGCAAAACAAAAAGGGACCCGTCCATTACGGACGGGTCCCTTCAAACAAGTGATCGTCAAACCGATTTACTCGGCGTCGGTCTCCTCGTCCTTCTTCTCGGAAGGCAGCGGGGTGACCTCGATCTCGACGCCCAGAGTCTCAGCAGCGGACTTCATGGACAGGGAGATGCGACGACGGTCGAGGTCGATCTCCATGACCTTGACCTGAACCTTGTCGCCCACGTGGGTGACCTGAGAAGGCTGATCGACGTGCTTGTTGGCCATCTCGGAGATGTGCACCAGGCCCTCGATGCCCTCGCCCAGGTCGACGAAAGCGCCGAACGGGACAAGCTTGGTCACAGTGCCCTCGACGATAGCGCCGACGGGGTACTTCTTGACCAGTGCGCGCCACGGATCCTCGGTGGTCTGCTTGAGACCGAGGGAGATGCGCTCGCGGTTGAGGTCGACGTCGAGAACCTCGACCTCGACCTCCTGGCCGACCTTGACAACCTCGGAAGGATGGTTGACGTGGTTCCAGGAGAGCTCGGAAATGTGGATGAGGCCGTCGATACCGCCGAGGTCGACGAAGGCGCCGAAGTCGACGATGGAGGAAACGGTGCCCTGGAGACGCATGCCAGACTTGAGCTTGGACAGGATCTCGGAGCGCTCGGCCTTACGGGACTCCTCGAGCACGACGCGACGGGAGAGGACAACGTTGTTGCGGTTGCGGTCCATCTCGATGACGCGGGCCTCGATGCGGGTGCCCATGTAGGAGGTGAGGTCCTTGACACGACGGAGGTCGACGAGGGAAGCGGGCAGGAAGCCACGCAGGCCGATGTCGAGGATCAGGCCGCCCTTGACAACCTCGATAACCTCGCCCTCGACGTTCTCGCCAGAGTTGAACTTCTCCTCGATGCGGTTCCAAGCACGCTCGTACTCGGCACGCTTCTTGGACAGGACCAGACGACCGTCCTTGTCCTCCTTCTGGAGAACCAGAGCCTCGATGGGATCACCGAGTGCAACGATGTCTGCAGGGTTAGCGTCCTTGCGGATGGACAGCTCGCGGACCGGGATAACGCCCTCGGACTTGAATCCGATGTCAACGAGCACCTCGTCATGCTCGATCTTAACGACAGTGCCGTTAACGAGATCGCCCTCATCAAAGTCGGTAATCGTACCGTCGATGAGGTTGTTCATCTCCTCCTCGTTGACATCGTCAAGAGAGAAAATGGACGAGTTCTGAATCTCACTCAAAGGTGGACCCCTTTCGAACTACGGGGCCCCGATTGCTAGGACCTACAGAAGGGTGCGACAAGCACACAACGTTTAGGAACACTCGGGAGCCGACAGATACTAATGTGACGCTTATGCAATCACGTTCGTATAGATTACGGGGAAATTACTTCGATTTCAAGCGCGAACTGCGTTTTTTTACTCGTATGGAGACTTTTTCGCAATCTTGTGGACGACCGTCTCCGTAAGTTGACGATAGGCCGTTAGGCATACGGCTTTGGGGTAAAGTATCCGGAACCAACGATTCTGGAACGATTTTTCGAGAAAGGTGCCCGCGTGCTCAAAGCAGTCGTTTTCGATATGGACGAGACGCTTCTTAGCATCAACCTCAACGCGTTCATCCTTCGCTATTTTAAGGATGTCTCGTCGATGCTCGCGGATATCGGGCGCCGCAGCCGCGGTGGCACGATGGCACGCCTCGGCACCATCTTGGTCGACCTCAACGCCAACCGCCGAAGCGGCACGGACAACCGCACCAATCTTGAGTTTTACCGCACCGAGGTCGAGCGCAGGTGCGGCATCTGCCTCTCCGATCCTATCATCTACGAGGCATTTACCTACTACGAGCGTGAGGTGCTGCCGCACAAGAACGACGACACGATCAACGCGAAGGCCATGCCCGGCGCGCATGCCGCACTTCAGGCCGTGCAGGACGCAGGCCTGCGCTGTGCGCTTTTTACGAACCCCAGTTTTCCCCAGGGCGCCATCGAGTGCCGCATGGGTTGGGGCGAACTAACCGACGCGCCTTTTGAACTCGTGACACACATGGGCAACGCCACCCGCTGCAAGCCCGACGCTACGTATTATCTTGAGCAGCTGCAGGTCATGGGGCTCGAGCCGCGCGAGGTCCTTATGGTGGGCAACGACCCCAAGCGCGACTTCCCCAGCCCCGATTGCGGCATCCAAACCGCCTACGTCGGCCAGGGAAAGCCCGGACGCGCCACCTGGCGCGGCACCATGGAAGACTTCGCCCGCGACTTCAACGCCGTAGTAGAAGCCTTCTACGAACACCAAGTAGCCGACGAACTGTCTTAACAGACTCGAGTCTTGCCGATCATGATGTTGAGGATCTCGACGTCGGTGTCCTTCATGCCCACGCGGCCCACGTAGCCCATGCTAGCAATCGTCTGCTCGACGGTATCCTGGATCAAACCCTCGCCGGCACGGAAGCCACGCCCCTGCATGGCCATATCATGTCCCAGAATCGCCGCATCGACGGCAGCCGAAATCTTGGCGGCACAGCTCGCCTTGGCGCCATCGCACACGATGCCGCCAACGTTACCGAGCGTGTTCGAAACCGTCGCGCCAATCTGCTCGCGCGTGCCACCGCACAGCCAGGTAATCGCAGCGCCGGCGCCGCACGCGGCGCAGATAGCACCGCAAAACGCCGAGAGCGCACCAATATAGCTCTTGATATGCACGGCGATAAGATCGGACAGCATCACGGCGCGCACCAGGCGCTCATGGTCGCAGCGCAGGTATTCGGCATACTCCATGACGGGCAAGGCGCAGGTAATGCCCTGGTTGCCCGAACCGCACACGATGGCGACCGGCAGCGCGCAGCCGTTCATGCGGGCGTCGGACCCGGCGGCCGCACGGGCACGGGCACGGCAGGCGACGTCATCGGCACGAGCGCCCAGCAGCGTACGGCCCACCTCGGCGCCCCAAGCGTGCGCGAGGCCCTCGGCACTGATCGCGCCGTTCAGCTCAATCTGACGTTCAACGGCAGCGCGAGCGCCCTCAATGTCGCCGTCCTCGATAAAGTCGATGATGGACTCAATCGACATGGGCGTGTCGGCCTTATCCGCCGCCCGCTCAGCCACCACGCGCTCGGCGCAGGCGGCGCACTCCCCCGCCGACTTGCCGCACACCGGAATACCGTCGAGCGTATGGCACGTGACATTGGTGTGGTGGTCGGTAATCTCGACGACTGCGGTATGGCCCCCGGCCGTGGCGGTCACCTTGATGTAGAGGTTGGGCACACCCTCGACAAGCGACACATCGCAGTAGCCGGCGTCGGCGAGGAGCTCGGCCACACGAGCGCGGTCTTCATCGTTAACGCTCTCGAGCACCTCAAGCGCGCTCTTAGCGTCGCCGCCCACGGCACCCAGCACGGCCGCGGCCTCAATACCGTGCATACCGCCCGAGTTGGGCACGGTCACGCTCTTAACGTTCTTGATGATGTTGCCCGAGCAGGCAACGTCCATATGATCGGGTTCGCAACCGAGCGTCTGGCTCGCCAACGCCGCTGCATAGGCAACGGCAATAGGCTCGGTGCAGCCGAGCGCACAGACAAGCTCGCGGTTCAAAACATCGCAAAACGCGGCATCACGAAGGGAATCGGTAGGCATAGGTATCTCCTGCTTGCATAACGGGCTGGTCTCTCAAAAATAATTAGCTCTTCTATTTGATAACAATGCATCAAAAACCGCAACCATGGTTCCGGCGGACGGCGCTCAAGCACAAACTGGCGGCATTCATTCATGAAAAGCGGGTCTTGTTGCCTGCTAAAGCGTTTGATCAAAAAACGCCCGAGCGTTTACACAAAAGTCGCGCTATCATGCAGTCGAACGCGGTAAACACCTTTAGCATTTGCGCCGCACAGACCAGAGAGGAACCATCTATGAAGATCGGTATCGGTAACGACCACGCCGCCGTCGAGCTCAAGAACATCATTTCCGAGCACCTGAAGGAGCGCGGCTGCGAGGTCGTGAACTTTGGCACCGACACCTCCGAGAGCTTTGACTACCCCATCGCCGGCTACAAGGTGGGTAAGGCCGTTGCCAACGGCGACGTCGACCTGGGCATCCTGATCTGCGGTACCGGCGTCGGGATCAGCCTGGCTGCCAACAAGGTCGAGGGCGTACGCGCCGTCGTGTGCTCCGAGCCCTTCAGCGCCAAGCTCTCCCGTATGCACAACAACACCAACGTGCTCGCCTTTGGCGCCCGCGTCGTTGGCTCCGAGCTCGCTAAGATGATCGTCGACGAGTGGCTCGACGCCGAGTTCGAGGGCGGCCGTCACGAGCGTCGCGTTAACCTCCTCAACGAGATCGACCAGACCCGCGGCCTTAAGATCGTCGACGAAGCCTAAAGACTTACAACGCCATACGCTAACGACAGCCCCCGCCTGGAATGCACGCACATTCCAGGCGGGGGCTCTTTAGTAGATTTGTGAGCGTTTACCAAAAACCTGTTGGGATAAAAAGGGCGCCGCGGATGGAGTTCCGCGGCGCCCAAGCCACACGCTAACAGCTTTAAGGAGTCAAAGCTGGTTTAGCCAAAGAAGCGCTTGATCTCAATCTCGGCGTTCTCCAGGCAGTCGGAGCCGTGGATCACGTTGGCGTTGACATCGACGGCAAAGTCGCCGCGGATGGTACCAGGAGCAGCGTCAAGCGGATTAGTAGCGCCCATGAGGGTGCGCATCTTAGCAACAGCGGAGAGACCGGAAACGACCATCTTGACGACCGGACCGCTCGTCATAAAGTCGCACAGACCGCCAAAGAAGGGCTTGTCGGCCAGATGAGCGTAGTGCTCCTCGACGGTGGCGCGCTCGAGCGTGGTCATCTCCATGCGCTCGATGACAAGGCCGCTGCGCTCAATGCGAGCAACGATCTCGCCGATCTTGCGGTCGCGCACAGCGTCGGGCTTAATCATGATGAAGGTCTTCTCGATAGCCATAAGGTAGCCTTTCAAGTAGGTTCGCGCGTGCCCAAGTCCCATTCCGGCACCCGCCTGGACTGCATCGTAACAGAGTTCTAGCTGCAGTTAAACAAAAAGCCGTTTATTGAAGCGTTATTATTAATTGAAGCGCTCCATATGTGTCACTTCTGTTCCGAAGCCCGACTAGAGTACCATCCGCCCCACTTCCAACTGCAACGAACAGAACGGACGGTCGATTGCCGCCCGTGAACGCACCCCCATCACAACCTGCCCAAAGGTCCTACAAAAGTTCTCGACAAGCTCCTTCCTTCCCTATAACAAAACGGGCGCCCACCGTAGCGAGCACCCGTAAAGGCAAGATATGATGAACGCACCAGACAGACGCATCCTATAAGCTAATTAGCTCCGTGGCCCATCTCGACGACCTTGGTCAACGAGCCAAACACACCTTCGTCGGCAACGAGCTGTGCCTCGGCACGCTGCAGCTGCACGGCAACGGCGGCAGGGGCGGTACCGCCCTCGGTCGTGCGCGCGGCGACAATCGACGGGATGTCGAGCGCCTCGGTAATATCGCGCTCAAAGAGCGGGCTTGCCTCCTGGAACACCTCAAACGGCAGGTCCTCAAGATTGCAGCCGCGCTTCTCACACATCAGGACCAGATGGCCCACCACGGCATGCGCCTCACGGAACGGCAGGCCACGCTTGGCCAGGTAATCGGCAACATCGGTAGCGGCAAGGTGCCCCACGCCGCACTCGCGAGCCATGGCATCCTCGTTGACGGTCCAAGTCGAAATCATACCGGCCATAACCGACAGGCACTGCATGAGCGTATGGGCGGTATCGAGCGCGCCCTCCTTGTCCTCCTGCAAGTCCTTGTTATATGCGAGTGGCAGGCCCTTCATGGTCACGAGCAGCTGCACCAGGTTGCCATACACACGGCCGCTCTTGCCGCGGATAAGCTCGGCAAAGTCGGGATTCTTCTTCTGCGGCATGATGGACGAGCCGGTGGAGTAGGAGTCGGAAAGCGTGATGAAGCCAAATTCGGAGCTCGACCACAGCACGATCTCCTCGGAAAGACGCGACAGATGCATGGCCATGACGGAGCCGGCGTAATGCAGATCGAGCAGGAAATCACGGTCGGAAACCGCATCGAGCGAGTTGGGAATCACACCCGCAAAGCCAAGCTCGGCAGCCGTCATCTGGCGATCGAGCGGATAGCTCGTACCGGCAAGCGCGGCAGCCCCCAGCGGGCAGTTGTCGGCGGCATCAAAGGCGGCCTTCAGGCGTGTAAAGTCGCGCGCGAACATCCAGGAATACGCCAGCAGATGATGTGACAGCAGCACGGGCTGAGCATGCTGCATGTGCGTGTAGCCCGGCAGAATCACCTTGTCGTACTTCTTGGCCGCATCCACCAGCACATGGCGCAACTGCAGGTTGGCCTCCATGAGCTCCTTGGCCAACGCCTTGACGCCCAGGCGCGTATCGGTCGCCACCTGGTCGTTGCGCGAACGCCCGGTATGCAAGCGCTTACCGGCCTCGCCGATACGGCGCGTCAGCTCGCTCTCGATGGACATATGAATGTCCTCATCGTTGATATCGAAGGTGAAGTTGCCGGCATCGATATCCTGCTCGATTCCGGTCAGGCCCTCGGCAATCGCCTGCTCGTCCCCGGCACTGATGATGCCCTGGGCCGCCAGCATCTTGGCATGCGCCTTAGAACCGGCGATATCCTGCTTATAGAGATGTTTGTCGACCGGCAGCGACGCGCCAAACTCCTGCGTGACCTCGGCCACTCCCGCCTCAAAACGACCGCCCCAAAGAGCCATGGAACCGTCCCCTTTCTCCAAATACCAAAACAAGCGCCCAAAGCAATGCGCCCTGTCGCTAAAGCGATTTTTCAACCGCTAGTTTTACACATTCCCCACCGTGCGCGGGGCCATGTAGCTAATTTGCAAAGAAGTGACGCACCATGCACTTGGCACCCAACGTCTCCCTCCGGATATTGCCTTGCGAACCATCGATCCAGGCCTTCAGGCTCATAGGAACGTCCTCGACCTTTGCAGTATCGAACTCGGGCGCGAGGGCAAGTAAGGCATGCGCGATAGCATTGAACATAATGGATACTCCTCAGATATATATAGGCACAGAGCCGTCAAATTGATAGAAAGAGCCCCGCCGGACAACCCCGGCGGGGCTCGGACTCAGCCGCAGACGCGGCATCATATATGCGGGCGGAACGTAGGGGCCACCGATGTTAAGAAGTGTCAGCAAGCATAACGAAAGGTAGGGACCCCGTGCGCCCGTTTTGTATCACGCGGATGGGCCGCGCGGATACCAAGGGAAGGAGGCGCTAGGCCTGGGCGGCAGCGGAGCTGGGACCCTGGACCTTTGCCCACGTCTTGAGCGACAGCGTATCGATCTCGATAAAGCCGGCACTGGCCTTCTCGTCAAACGTGGTGTCGCGGTCGTAGGTAGCCAGACCGTAGTCATAGAGGCTGAAGGGGCTCTTGCGGCCGGCGACATGGCAGTTGCCCTTAAAGAACTTCAGACGGACGGTACCGGTCACGAACTTCTGGGTGTCAGCCATAAAGGCATCGAGCGCGTTTTTGAGCGGGCTGTACCACTGGCCGTTGTACACGGCGGTGGCCCAATCCTGCTCAAGCTTGATCTTGGCCTTGAGCAGGTCACCCTCGACGCAAATGTCCTCAAGCGCCTTGTGGGCGGTGATGAGCGTCAGGGCGCCGGGAACCTCATAGCACTCGCGGCTCTTGAGGCCCACCAGACGGTCCTCGACCAGGTCGAGACGGCCAAAGCCGTTGTCGCCGGAGATCTTGTTGAGTGCGATGACGATTTCGGAGAGCTTCATCTTCTTGCCGTCGACGGCGACGGGTTTGCCGGCCTCAAACTCAATCTCGGTGTAGGTCGGGGTGTCGGGCGTGTCCTCGGGGTTCTTGGTCATAACCCAAGCGTCGTCGAGCGGCTCGTTCCAGGGATCCTCCAGGTGACCGCACTCGATGGCGCGACCCCACAGGTTGTCGTCGATGGAGTAGGGGTTGTCGTTGGCACCCTCGGGAACCGGCACGTTGTGGGCATGTGCGTAGGCAACCTCGTCGGGACGGCACTTCAGGTCCCACTCGCGAACCGGGGCGATAACCTTGAGCTCGGGGTCGAGGGCCTTGACGGCAGCCTCAAAACGAACCTGGTCGTTACCCTTGCCGGTGCAGCCGTGGGCGACGTAGGTCGCGCCAAACTCATGGGCGACCTCGACAAGCTTCTTGGCAAGCAGCGGGCGGGACAGAGCGGAGAGCAGCGGGTACTTATTCTCGTACATGGAGTTGGCGGCGATGGCCTTGGTCAGGAACTCATCGGAGAACTCGTCGCGCAGATCGAGCACCTGGCAATCGAGAACGCCCAAGTCGAGCGCCTTCTGCTTCTTGGCATCCAGGCCGGTCTCCTCCTGGCCCACGTTGCCGCAGACACAAACGACATCGAGATTCTTCTCGTCCTGGAGCCACTTGACACATACGGATGTATCAAGACCACCGGAATATGCGAGAACGACTTTTTCCTTGCTCATGGCTGTTTCCTTTCGCCCTTGGTAGCTAATTAGAACATCGGTCAGTTGCAAGTCATTTCGAGGTCAAATACCGTGCAATATCAGGTTAAATAGCAAAAAGCAGCACAACATGCCCTAGAAACATGCGTCTATGTCGTGCTAAAACCCAACGACCTCAAAATGACTCTGTTGAGGCGTTACGCCCCATACGGACAGAGACGATTATTATCGTCGTCGGGAAATTGCGCGCTGGCGTCGGATGGCATTGTCTGCAGTAGTGATGATCTTTACGAACTGCATCTGCCTCTCCTTTCACCTATCGCCGGGCGCAATTCATATATCGTAAACGGTACCTTTTCCTCGGTAAGCGGTTGTTTTTCCGTCTCCGTTTTCGATGTTCGCTATATTACGCTAAAGTGCCAGCAGCACAAGCGACAAATTCAAATTTCTGAAAAGTTTTTTCATTACTTTGTGAATTGCAGTGCAAATACGCTCCGTTCCTGCGACAATACGCTCGGTTACAGGTTGATGGTTATAACGTCTGAAACAATTTCGAAACGAAAGGCGCGCTTTTATGCAAACTTACGAATCGGACACCAATATCGGCAGCATTAAGATTCTCGCCGTTGATATGGACAAGACGCTTCTCACCGACGAGCGTGTACTACCCCAGGGCCTCGACGAGCGCTTGGACAAGCTCGCCGAGGCTGGCATCGTGTTCTGCCCCGCCAGCGGACGCCCTGCCCCCAAGCTCGAGGAGATGTTCGAGGGTATTAAGAACCGCCTTGCTTTTTGTCCCGACAACGGAGCCTGCGTCATCTATCGCGGCAGCTATATCTATAAGAGCAACATCGATGTGGCGCTGTATCAGCAGGTGCTCGCTCGTGCCTCGGAGGACCCGCGCGCCGTTCCCGTCCTGTGCTGCTACGACGAGTTCTATGTGCTCGCCCGCGACCATCAGTACCACGACGAGATCAGCGTGTACTACAACACGATCAACTATGTCGACACCTTTGAGGGCCTTGATATCGAGTCCAATAAGATCTCGGTCTTTTTCCCTGCCTACGATGCCGAGCCCGCATTCCGCGAGACCTATAGCCCCGCGTTCTCGGATCAGCTCTACGTCACCAATGCGGGCCGCGAGTGGATCGACTTTATGAACCTGGGCGTCGACAAGGGTTCGGGCGTGGCGCATTTGTGCGAGCACCTGGGCATCGATATCGCCGACGCTGCCGCCGTGGGCGACACCTACAACGATATTCCCATGCTGGAGCGCGTCGGACATAGCTTTATCGTGGACAATGCCGAGGAGCATATGAACGCGCACGCCAAGTGGCGTATTCCGAGCAACAACGACGGGGGCGTACTGACGCTCATCGACGCCATCTTGGCGGCTCGTTAAACTCGCCGCCATGCCCGGGGCCGGCCGTTTGATTTTTGTTCGGTCAGGTCCTGGGCTCGCTCGGAAAGCACATTAAGTGCTTTCCGGCTCGTGCGGAATCTACAAAAATCAAACGGCCGGCCCCGGGCATGGCTACGCTGACTTGCTTGCCGCATGGATGGCGTCTTGGCGCCTAGATACTTTGGCTGATTTTTATTGAACGAAGGACGCTCCTTGTTGATGAGGGGCGTCCTTCTGGTTTTGATTACTTTGGAATTGTAGGTGTGCCCTTACTTGGCGTCTGCCCAGGTCACTCCAGTCGAAGCTTCGGCGATCAACGGTACGCGGAGGTCTACTACGTGCTCCATGACGTCTTGGACCATCGCGGTTAGGCGCTCGACTTCGTCGACCGGGCACTCAAAGTCCAGTTCGTCGTGTACCTGCAGGATCATGTGAGCGGCAAAGCCTTCTTCTTCCAGACGGCGGCTCACGCGGGCCATCGCGATCTTGATGATGTCGGCGGCGGTGCCCTGCATGGGGTGGTTCATGGCCGTGCGCTCGCCAAAGCCACGGAGCTGCGGATTTTTGGCCTTGAGCTCCGGAATATGGCGACGGCGGCCGTACATGGTCTCGGCGTAGCCCGTCTGCTTGGCACGCGCCACCACGTTGTCGAGGAACGTGCGCACGCCCGGGTAGGCCTCGTAGTAGCGATCGATCATGTCGCGCGCCTCGGCCATCGAGATGTGCAGCGACTGCGACAGGCCGTAGGCCTGCTGACCATACACGATGCCAAAGTTCACGGCCTTGGCGCGGCTGCGCAAGTCGGGCGTCACCTCGGACACCGGCACGCCAAATACGCGCGCGGCCGTCTCGGCATGGAAGTCCTCGCCCTCGTTGAAGGCGCGCACCAGATGCTCGTCACCCGAAAGATGCGCGAGCAGGCGCAGCTCGATCTGTGAGTAGTCCACCGCCAAAAAGACGCTTCCCTCGCCCGCCGAGAACGCCGTCTTGACGGTACGCCCCAGCTCCGAGCGTGTCGGAATGTTTTGCAGATTGGGGTCGCTCGAAGACAGGCGCCCCGTCGCGGTGATGGTCTGGTTGTACGTGGTGTGCACACGCCCGTCACCACGGCGCAGCGGACCTAGCGTGTCCAGATAGGTCGACTTAATCTTGGACTTCTCACGCCAGTCCAAAATCAGGCGCACGATCTCGTGGTCGCGGGCAAGGTCGCTCAGCACCTTGGCGTTGGTCGAATAGTAGCCGCGCTTGGTCTTTTTGAGGCCCTTGGTCGGAAGCCCCATAACATCAAACAGCACGTGCGAGAGCTGCATGGGGCTGCCAATGTTAAAGGTCTCGTCGCCTGCCAGGTCACGAATGCTGCGCTCGACCTCGGTGATCTGGGTCGCCAGACCCTCGGACAGGCTGCGCAGCCGATCGGGATCCACGAGCATACCCGCGCGCTCCATCTTGGCAAGTACCGGAACGAGCGGCATCTCGATGCCATCGAACACGTTGGCGGCATTCTCGCGGGCCATGCACTCGCGCAGCGGTGCGACCAGCGCCAGTGTCAGGGCCGCAGTACGGGCGGCTGGCACCGGAGCGTTCTCACCAGCACCCTCTGCGCCGCGCGCCGCAGGCAACGCCATCTGCAAATACGTATCGGCAAGATATGCCTCATCGAACTCGGAACGATCGGAATCCAGCAGATAGGCAGCCACCACGGTATCGAAGATGCGCGTGGAATCGGCTGACAACGGGTCCATGAGCTCGGGCTCAGAAGAATCGATGGGCGAAAGCTCGTGCAGCAGCGCCTTCGTATCCGGGCTCGCCACACGGCCCTCCATAAACAGGCGCGCAAGTACGCCGGCGATCACGCCGTGGACGAAGTTGAAGCCCTCGACAGCGGCAGGCGTGCCGTCATCGGCTTCCTCGAGCGCGAACAGGCCCTTGGACGTCGCCAACCACAGTGTGCGCGTCAGTCCAAAGAGCGCGCCCTCTTCCTTGTCGTCGTCCACCACGGCGGCGACCCACTCGCCCGCCTCGATCGCACGGGCAACCTCGGACGCCACGGCAGCAAGCGCCTCGGCATCGCCGGCAGCGGTGCGCTCAATCGTGGGCATCTCAAACGTGCTAGCAGCGGCAGCAGCGCCACCCTCGTCACCGATCAGTGCCAAGAAACGGTTCTGCATGGCAGTGATACCAAGCGTACCCAGTGCTGCGGACACCTCATCTGCAGAAAACGCCGGGAAGGACGTCGCCTCAAAATCGAGCTCAACGGGCGCATCGGTGCGGATGGTTGCGACCTTGCGGCTCAGCAGGGCATCGTCGATGTGTGCGCGCAGGTTCTCGCCCATCTTGCCCTTGACCTCGTCGGCATGCGCGATGACTTCGTCCAGGCTGCCGTACTGCGCGATGAGCGCGCTTGCCTTTTTGGGACCAATACCCGGTACGCCGGGAATGTTGTCCGACGTATCGCCCTTCAGGCCATAGAAATCGGGCACGAGCGACGGCGTAATGCCGTGATACAGGTCGTCCACGCTCTCGGGCGTCATGATCGCCACGTCGGACAGGCCCTTGCGGGTCGAGACCACGTTGACGTGCTCGGTCACGAGCTGATACATGTCGCGGTCGCCGGTCACCAGCAGCATGTCGCAGCCGGCCTCCTCACCCAGGCGCGCCATGGTTCCCAGGATATCGTCGCCTTCCCAGCCCTCAGACTGCAGAATCGGCACATTGAGCGCACCGAGCAGCTCCTTGATCATCGGAAACTGCGCGTGCAAATCGGGGTCCATGGGCGGGCGCTGCGCCTTATACTGCGGCAGCATCTCCATGCGCACGCGCGGCTTGCCTTTATCAAACGCCACGACCACACCGTCGGGGTTAAAGGCATCGATCATCTTGAGGAACATGTTCAGAAAACCAAAGATCGCGTTGGTGGGGCGACCGTCCGGCGCGTTCATGGTCGGCGGCACGGCGTGGAAGGCGCGATGCATGAGCGAGTTGCCGTCGATGACGGCAAAGGTACGGCGCTTGTCAGACATATTGAATACCTCGCTTTGGGCTGGGCACAGTTTGCTCACACCAGTTTACACGCTCCCCGCCCCACGGCCACCGCACATCAGGCTTCCCTGCCGCTGCGGGCCCGCGCGTGATACGATGGCTCACGGTACATCAACCAGCACGATCGATCCGAAAGGAGCCTGCGTCATGGAGCGTCCCTGCGCATGGAAAAAGTACACGCCACAGCAAATCGAGGAGCTCGAGGAGCTTTGCCGCGGCTATAAGCAGTTTTTGAGCGAGAACAAGACCGAGCGCCTGTGCGTCAAGACCGGCATCAAGATGGCCGAGGAGGCGGGATACGTCGACTTGGAGACCGTGATTGCCGAGGGTCGCGAGCTCAAGGCAGGCGACAAGGTGTACGCCGCCAACCACGGCAAGGACCTTATGCTCGTCAACCTTGGCACCGCCCCGCTCGAGCAGGGCTTTAACATCCTGGGCGCCCACGTGGACTCGCCGCGTCTGGACCTTAAGCAGAATCCCGCCTTCGAGGCCGGCGACATGGCCTACCTCGACACGCACTACTATGGCGGCGTCAAGAGCTACCACTGGGTGGCCTCCCCGCTCGCGCTCGTGGGCGTCATCTGCAAAAAGGACGGCACCACCGTCGACATCAACATCGGCGACAAGGCGGACGACCCGGTCTTTACCATCTCCGACCTGCTGATCCACCTCTCGAGCGAGCAGATGTCCAAGCCCGCCAAGAACGCCGTCGACGCCGAGATCCTCGACGTGATCGTGGGCGGCCGCCCCGTCAAGTTTGACGAGGACGACAAGGATGCCCCCAAGGAGCCCGTCAAGCAGATGTTCCTGGATATCCTCAAGGAGCAGTACGACGTCGAGGAGGAGGACTTCCTCTCCGCCGAGATCGAGGTCGTGCCCGCTGGCCCGGCCCGCGACATGGGCCTCGACCGCTCCATGATCTTGGGCTATGGCCACGACGACCGCGTCTGCGCCTACCCCTCCATGCTCGCCCAGATCAACGTCGCCAACGTGGAGCGCACGAGCATCACGCTCATCGTCGACAAGGAGGAAATCGGTTCCGTGGGCGCCACCGGCATGACGAGCCGCTTCTTCGAGAACACCGTCGCCGAGATCATGACGCTCGCCGGCGAGGACAGCCCGCTGGCCCTGCGCCGCGCACTCGCCCGCAGCCGCATGCTCTCCTCCGACGTGTCCGCCGGCTTCGACCCGGGCTACGCCGGCAAGTTCGAGACCAAGAACGCAGCCTTCATGGGTCGCGGCCTGTGCTTTAACAAGTACACGGGCAGCCGCGGCAAGGGCGGCTCCAACGACGCCGACGCCGAGTACGTGGCCCTCGTCCGCGACATCATGGACGAGGCCGGCGTGGACTTCCAGACCTGCGAGCTCGGCCGCGTCAACGCGGGCGGCGGCGGCACCATCGCCTACATCATGGCCAAGTACGGCATGAACGTCATAGACTCCGGTGTTGCCGTCCTATCCATGCACGCCCTGTGGGAGGTCGCCAACAAGGCCGACATCTACGAGGCATATCGCGGCTACAAGGCCTTCCTCGAGCGCGCCTAACCAACCCTTCATCAGTTGCGGTGAAATACGGACTAAACTGGCCCATAACCGGCCAAAACAGACCGTATTCCACCGCAACTTCCTTTTTGGCAGAGGAGAGTCCATGCTGCAGGTCATCATTTCGCCCGCCAAGCAAATGCGCGCGGCCAGGGATGCTTTTGAAGTCCTGGGCATTCCACCTTTTGTGCACGAGACGGCTCGCCTCCACCGCGCACTGCTAGATATCGAGCGGAATGAAGGCAGCGGCGGTCTGCAGGCGCTATGGAACGTGAGTGACAAACTGCTGGGGCCTTGCCTCAACACCCTGCATGAGTTCGGGCCCATCTTGGGAAACGGCGATCTCGACAATCCCGCACTCGCCCGTCACCTCTCCCCTGCCGTCATGTCCTATCACGGCATTCAATACCAGAGCATGGCGCCCGAGGTGATGGATTCCGCGCAGCTCGCATGGCTGCAAGACCATCTGTGGATCCTCTCGGGCCTTTACGGATGCGTACGCCCCTTTCATGCCGTCGAACCGTATCGGCTGGAAATGGGCGCGAAGCTCGCCGTTGACGATGCCCGAGACCTCTACGCGTTTTGGAGCGACAAGCTCGCGCAGGCTATCGCCCCGGCAGGCTCAAACACCACGATCGTCAACCTCGCCAGCGTAGAGTATGCCAAAGCCGTTCTGCCCCATCTCGCGGGCGACGCCACGGCCGTCACATGCCTTTTTGGCGAGGGTATCCGCAACGGGAAGCCCATCCAACGGTCGACCGCCAGCAAAAAGGCGCGCGGCTCCATGGTGCGGTGGATGGCAGAAAACGAGCTCGAGGATGCAAGCGAACTTACCGCATTCAACATCGGCTATCGTCACATCCCCGAGCTTTCAGACGAAAACACCCTGGTTTTCATGAACGCGCAGGCACAATAGGCCCGCCGTTTCCAAACACCCCATTACTCCGCCAAGCCGTCGGCCTTTGCAATCTCGCTCGTCGAGCCATCTTGGTAGGTAATCTTAACGTGCCCTACGTCGGATACCGCAACGCCCGACGGAGGTTCCAGACGCCACTCCGTCAGAGCGATATCCATAGTCGTGGGCACATCGCCCTGGTCTTTGAGCTTCACCGTGAGTGTTTTGAGTGCCTCATCAAACGTCACGCGTTCGATTTCTTCACCCGGAATAGACCCGCCGCTCAACTGCAGCTGCACAAACTCGTCGCGCGGATACCAATAGTCACCCGGCGCGGCAACGGTATTGCCGCCAGAGACCTTCATCGTCATAATCGGTAGGCTATCATCAGCCTCGAACTCCCATGCAACGCCGCCGCGACCACCAAACGTCCAGATACAAAAGGCAATCACCAGCACGGCAAGCACCGCAAAACCAATCGCGACAAGGCCATGGTGCGCACGGCTTTCCTCGGCCGATACATCCCATTGCGTCTCTCGATACAGATGCTTGTCTTCCATGTTCGCCTCCCCACAGGCACGCTCGTTGGCCCAATCGTACCCATTCAGGCTATACTTGAGCCCATGACATAACGGGGAGCTTGCAGGACAAGACGGCAGGCTGAGACTGGGCGCGCCCGCCCTGACCCGCAAACCTGATATGGGTAATGCCAATGAAGGGAGCCGTGCCAATGAGCACACAGACCGAGCCCAAGCTCGTCACGCAAATCGACTTCGCCCGTGCCGGGCAGATTACGCCGCAGATGAAGGAGGTTGCCGAGCGCGAGCATCGCGACCCCGAGTACATCCGCGAGCGCGTGGCCGACGGCCGCATCGCCATCCCCGCCAACATCGTGCATATCAAAAAGGGCATGCGCGCCTTTGGTGTCGGCGAGGGCCTGTCCACCAAGGTCAACGTCAACCTAGGCATCTCGGGCGATAAGGCCGATGCCGCCGAGGAGTGGAAGAAGGTCAAGATCGCCGAGGACTTTGGCGCCGACGCCATCATGGACCTCTCCAACTCGGGCAAGACGCGCCAGTTCCGCCAGCAGCTCATCGACGAGACGCCGCTCATGGTGGGCACCGTCCCCATGTACGACGCCATCGGCTACATGGAAAAGCCGCTGGTCAAGCTTACCAAGGATGACCTGTTCGAGGTCGTGCGCGCGCACGCCGAGGACGGCGTGGACTTTATGACCATCCACTGCGGCATCAACAAGTCGGTCACCAAGACCTTTAAGGAGACCGGCCGTCTCATGAACATCGTCAGCCGCGGCGGCTCGCTGCTGTTTGGCTGGATGGAGGTCACCGGCAACGAAAACCCCTTCTACGAGTACTTTGACGAGCTGCTCGAGATTTGCCACGAGTACGACGTGACGATTTCGCTCGGCGACTCCTGCCGCCCGGGCTGCCTCTACGACTCCAACGATGCCACCGAGACCGCTGAGATGATCGAGCTGGGCAAGCTGTGCAAGCGCGCTTGGGCCGCCGGCGTCCAGGTCATGGTCGAGGGCCCGGGTCACATGGCGCTCGACGAGATCGCCGCCAACATGAAACTGCAGAAGCGCCTGTGCCACAATGCCCCGTTCTATGTGCTCGGGCCGCTGGTGACCGATATCGGCGTGGGTTACGACCACATCACCGCTGCCATCGGCGGCGCCATCTCCGCCAGCTCCGGTGCCGACTTCCTGTGCTACGTGACGCCGGCCGAGCACCTGTGCCTGCCCAACGCCCAGGACGTGCTCGATGGCCTCATGGCCACTAAGATTGCCGCGCACGCCGCCGATATCGCCAAGAAGGTGCCGCATGCCCGCGACATGGACGACAAGATGGGCCAGGCACGCCGCAAGCTCGACTGGGATGCCATGTGGAAGTGGGCTCTCGACCCGGTCACCGGCAAGAAACGCTACGAAGAATCCCCCGCCGCCACCGAAGGCACCTGCACCATGTGCGGCAAGATGTGCGCCGTCCGCACCGTTAACAAGGTGTTCGAAGGCACGACGATCGACCTCGGCGTGGAGGACTAGCCCTGTCGCCGCGGCCGCCTCTGGCGGCGAGCTGGTGCCTGTCAATTGTTGACTTGTGAACATTTGCTTACATTTGCGTAAAGATTGCATCGCCCGCCCGGGTTCGACATAGAGTCGGCCCGGGCATCTTTATAATGCTGGCTTAAAGACCCATTTGATTCCGACCGAACAAGGGAGCAAACATGGATCGCAGTAAGGTACCTGCCGTCCTGTCCATCGCAGGATCCGATTCCAGCGGCGGCGCCGGCATTCAGGCCGACATCAAGACCATCACGGCGCACCGCCTGTATGCCGAGACGGCCATCACCGCCATCACCGCACAAAACACGCTCGGTGTCACCGCCGTGCAGAATATCTCCCCTGATATCGTCGCTGCGCAGATCGACGCCGTATTTGACGATATCCGCCCCAGCGCCGTCAAGATCGGCATGGTTTCCTCTGCCGAGATTATCGAGGTTATCGCCGACCGCCTGAGCGCCTGGAACGCGACAAACGTGGTCGTCGACCCCGTCATGGTAGCCACCTCGGGCGCACGGCTGATTGCCGAAGATGCCGCCGAGGCGCTCACCCGCCGCCTGTTCCCGCTGGCGACGGTTATCACGCCCAATATTCCCGAGGCCATGGCCCTGCTTGACTACGAGGTCGACTCCGAGCGCACACAGCAAAATGCTGCCATGCTCCTCACCCGCCGCTTTGGTTGCGCATCCCTCGTTAAGGGTGGGCATCTTGTCAACGAGGCCAACGACGTATTGGCCGAACCCGCGCCACTCGATGACGAGGGCAACCATCTGGGCGATCCGCTCACCACGTGGTTCCGCCACAAGCGCATCGAGACCGACAACACACACGGCACCGGCTGCACGCTTTCGTCCGCCATCGCCTGCGCGCTGGCCCAGGACATGGATCTTGCCGATGCCGTCAACGCCGGCAAGGCCTACCTAACCGGCGCTCTCGCCGCCGGCTTTGACATGGGCAAAGGCTCTGGCCCCGTCAACCACATGTGGCAGTATTAAGATTCGCAGCCCAAAACCGCCGCAAAGGGGACAGGCATCTTTGCGGTGGCTCCCACAAACATCTCGATCTGTAACAGTTAGAGCCCATTTTTCAGCCCACCTGTTATAGATCGAGACATTCAAATTCCACTGAGAAGATAGTCTTGATCTGTAACAGTAACCTCGGCTAAATCGACCCTAGATGTTACAGATCGAGACAAACCAACGAAACAAGCCACCACAAGGGTACCTTTGTGGTGGCTTGGGGCCGTGCTACTCACCGAGTATCTCTTTGAGCTTGGCTGCCACGGCGTGACCCAGGCTCTCGTGGCTTTCGGGCATCATATGCAGATAGTCGATATCGCCCGGCTCGGCAAACTCAGCGGCATTCAGAAAGTCGCAGCCAAACTGCTCGGCCACGTGCGCATAGTACTCGCCAAAATGCTCAGATGCCTCAACGGAATGCTCGTCAAAGTCGGTCATATACACATCGGCGATCTGCGGCTTGATCTTGATAGGAGCCATCAGCAGGATGCGCGGGCAAGGCGCAGCGTCGGTCCACGGAAACGCGCGGACGGCGCGAATCAGCGCCATGGCGCCACGGGCGATATCGGAAGCTGTCACGTTAAAGACCGTCTTGCAATCGTTAGTTCCCAGCATAATAACGATCGCATCCAGCGGCTTATGAGCCTCGAGCAGCATCGGAAGCGCGCGAATGCCGTTGAGGTTAGTGTCCAGATGGCACATATCGTCGCGTACCGTCGTGCGGCCGTTGAGGCCTTCTTCAATTACATGCCAGCCCTCGCCTAAGTCACGTTGGGCCACGCCGCACCAGCGCACATCCTGCGCATAGCGCACCGCGGTGCCATCGCGCATACCAGCCGGATCATAGCCATAGGTGTTGCTGTCACCAAAGCACAGAACGTTTTTCATCGTAAGCTCCCCACTCAATAAAAAGCCGACGGGAGCAGCCCCCGTCGGCTCGGTATATCGCATCACACGCACCGTTTACAGGTACTTGCGCCAGTCGTCGTCATCCTCGTCATCCTCGGCAGCGGCCTGAGCCTGCTCGGCGGCACGGGCGGCTGCGGCGCGGGCGGCAACCTGAGCATAGGACTCCTCGTTGCGCTCGGGGAAGCTTGCCAGCACGTGCTCGAACTTGGCGAAGTCCTCGTCCCAGCGCGTAGAGGGCACGGCAAAGAAGACCTGCTTGACCTTGAAGTCGCCCGATGCGAGCTCCTTGCGGAAGAGCTCGGCCACGGCCTCGGCATCAAAGCCGTTGTTGTCGCAGCCCCATGCGCCCAGCACGAGCTTCTCGCGACCCAACTCGTCGCAGATGGCGAGCACAAAGCGGATACGGTCGCGCAGGGCATCCAGCAGAGCATCGTCGCTCACGCGATACTCCTGGCGGGCACGCCTAACGTTGGGCGCGGCGGCCACGATCACGTCGGCGTATGCATGCACGTGGTTGCGGTCGAAGCGCACCGCAGGCACCACCAGGGCGCGGTTACGATAGAGCTCGCAGTTGATGTTGCGGCGACGGTTCTCGCCGTACCACTTACGCTGCTTATCGAGAACGTTGTACAGATACGAATCGGCGCACAGCGTGGCCTCCTGGCCCAGATAACCCTGAATATATCCACCGCCCGGATTGGTAAACGAGGCAAAGGCGAGCACGGCCATGTCGCAGAACTGCGCATAGCCGCGACCGTTATCGAGGATTGCCTGCGTGGCGGAGGCATCAAGCACAGTGACCTCGGGCAGGACCGGAGCGGGCTCCTCAGCAGGCGCGGACTCAGCTTCGGCGATTTCCTCGGCAGGCTCCTCGACGGGCTCGGGCGCTGCCTCGGTCTCGGGCGCTGCCTCGACCTCGGCAGTCTCCGCGTTCTCGACGTCCTCGGCGACCTGCTCTTCGGGGGCCACAGTAGTCTGAACCTTGGCCTTCATCGCCGCGACAAAGCCGGCGGGCATGCCGTCAAACTCGCGAACACCAGCAAGCGAACGCTCGATATCCTTGGCGAACGCTTCGGACACAGTCGCCACATGGCGCTCGGCGGCCTTGGCACGGGCCTCGCGCTTGGGATTGGGCTGACCCGCTCGGTTGGACCTGCGGTTACGGTTCCTGTTGTCGACGTCTGCCATAAGTGGTCACCTTTCCTGTCGCTGCCGCTATCGGCTTTTCCCATCCATGATACCCCGCCGCTACAAAAAAGACGGCCCCGCAGGACCGCCTTTCGCATCGATTTACACGCACGGCAAGTACCGCTGCAATTTGGCACTAGTCGCGACGACCGAGAATGTTCAGGATGCGCAGGAACACGTTGATAATGTCCACGAACAGATTGGACGCCATGAGCACCGCATTGGGCAGCGTGGGCGGCACCGTCGTGGCAACATAGGTGTCGTAGCCAATAAAGCCGGCGAACACCACGATCACGATCAGGTCGGTGATGGTCTGCGAGACGCCCATAAACATCAGCACGATCTCAACCAGAATAGTGGCGAGCAGAATGCCAAAGCCGATGCCATATACGCGCTGGAAAAACTTGGGGAACGTCACGCCCAAGGCGCCAAAGACAAAGGTGATGGCGGCCGTGGCGATAAAGGCAGTGTTGATGGTGGGCAGGTCGTAGTTGGCAAGGCCAAACGACGCGGTCAGGCCAAAGGTACTCGCAAAGATTACGTAGCCCACAAGGGACAGACCCACGGACTGCTTGCCCGCAGCAGCCGACATCATGACCATGCCGACGATGGTTAAAATAAACGAGCCAAAGACCAGTGGCAGGGCGGCGCCGCTCATCATCATGCGGGCAAACGCCATGGTGCTCGTAAAGTAAGCACCGGCGCCCATGGCGCAAAAGCCCAAGAAGATGAGGGCGGACATGGCAAGATTGTACGCGCGCGGCGACATCTCCTTGGCGCGGCTTGCGCCGGTCTCGATGGGGCCGTTCTGATAGCCCTGGATATCGTTCATACTTCGTCCTTTCAAAAAGCGCCACAACAGCGCCGTAGGTGACAAGATTCCTGCCATTGTACCCGAATGCCGTGCGCTCTTACCTGCGACGCTCGCCCTCGAGCGTGCGGTCAAACGCCCATACCCACCAACGCATCACGTGCGCCTGCGAGCCGTCCGCCCGCTCACGCGTTTGGTCCTCCAGATACAACTCGGTCGCATGTCCGCCAAAACGTACCTTATAGGTTGCCGTACGAATGCCGTGAACCATCAGGCCAAACCCGGTGGTCGAGATAATTTCGTCGATCGTAAAACAACGGCCGTCAACCCAGCAGACGGTGACCGGCACGACTTGTCCGCCCGCAAGGATGCGGGCCACGACGTCCACATACTGCTTGTGCACGCGTCGAGTTTTGCCATCTGTCTGTCGATATTCCATGGCCCCTATTATCGAACGCATGTTTGCATATTGTAAAGCGAACAGACTGTGGTTTTGGGGTGTTGGGGCGCGCGCACGTGTCCTCATGGTGTGTTAGCAAAAAGAACACCCGCGGTCAACAGGGCTAATATTCATTTTTAGTGCCAAAAAATTCACTGCTCCCATCAGAACTCGGTAAAGAAACCCGCAGGAGGTGATACGATTTATCATGTTTCTGTAACGTGCCTGCAAACTTCGAGAAAGCCCATATATGGACGTAACGTTCTCAACCTTCCTCGGCCAGCTTGTGTCGAACCCAGTCCTTGCCGTCACCGTGATCCTCGCGCTCGGCGCCATCTTCGTCAACGGATGGACCGACGCGCCCAACGCCATCGCGACCTGCGTCACCACGCGCTGCATGCCCGCCCGCGCCGCCATCCTCATGAGCGCCGCATTCAACTTCTTGGGCGTGCTCATCATGACGCACTTTAACGCGAGCGTCGCCAACACCATCTCACATATCGTCGACTTTGGCGGAAACAGCACCATGGCACTCGCGTGCCTCTGCGCGGCGCTCTTCTCCATCGTCGTCTACGGCGCCACAGCGTCGCGTTTTGGCATCCCCACCTCGCAAAGCCACAGCCTTATCGCCGGCCTGACCGGTGCTGCCATCGCCCTCGGCGGCGCGAACAGCGTCAACGTCCACGAGTGGATGAAGGTCATCTACGGTCTGGCGCTCTCCATCGGTCTGGGCTTTGTCATGGGCTGGATCCTGTGCAAACTCGTCTCTATTCTGTTTGCCGCTGCCAATAGGCGACGTGCCAACGTCTTCTTTAAATACGCTCAGATCGCGAGTGCTGCGGCCATGAGCTTTATGCACGGCGCGCAGGATGGACAGAAGTTCATCGGCGTGCTCTTTTTAGGTGTCGCCTTCGCCAACGGCCAGACGAGCGTCGGCGATGCCGGCATCCCCATCTGGATCATGCTGCTGTGCTCGGCCACTATGGGTATCGGCACTAGCGTGGGCGGCGAGCGCATCATCAAGTCCGTCGGCCAGAGCATGGTTAAGCTCGAGAAGTATCAGGGCTTCTCCGCCGACCTCGCGGGCGCCGCAAACCTGCTGCTTGCCACCCTTACCGGCATCCCCGTGTCCTCCACCCACATCAAGACCTGCGCCATCATGGGCGTCGGTGCCGTCAAGCGCCTTTCGGCCATCAACTTCGGCGTCGTCAAGGACATGATGTTCACCTGGTTCTTCACCTTTCCCGCCTGTGGACTCATCAGCTTTGTCATGGCCAAGCTGTTCATGATGTTCATCTAGTCAAACCGAGCGTCCATCCGGACCGTAATACTTCGCCCACCCGTCTTCGCCTCGAAAGGACCCACTCATGGCAAAGAAACCCGATTCGTTCTACTTTGACAACTACGTCGCCTGCGCCGACCTTGCCGTCCAGGCCGCCGAGCTGCTCACCAAGATTTTCGAGAACTTCGATCCTGCAAAGATTCACGATATGCTCGACAAGATGCACGCGATCGAGCATGCGGCCGACAAGAAGCACCATGAGCTTGAGGACGCCCTGCTCACGGCCTTTATCACCCCGCTTGAGCGCGAGGACCTGGACCTGATGAGCTGCTCGCTCGACACCGTGCTCGACCGTATCGAGGGCGTCGTGCAGCGCGTCTACTTCACCAACATCCAGAGCATCCATCCCGACGCCATCGTCATCGCCCACAAGGTGACCGACGCCTGCCGCGCCATGAAGGACCTGATGGTCGAGCTGCCTAACTACCGCAAGTCCAAGACGCTGCGCGAGCTCGTCATCCAGATCAACACCATCGAGTCCGAGGCCGACGAGCTCTATATCAACGCCATGCGTAACCTGCACGTCAACGGTAAGGACCCGCTCGAGGTCATTGCTTGGCGTGACGTGTACGCCTTCCTGGAGTACTGCGCTGACTGCTGTGAGAATGTGGCCGATGTCGTGGATTCGATTGTCATGAAGAACAGTTAATTGGGGGTACGTGTCCCGGCGGCGAAGGGCCGGCCACGGTTTGCTTTCTCACTCCGGCTGCTTTGCAGAGTCGTTCGAAAGTAAACCGTGGTCGGCCCTTCGCCTTACGTATCACCATTGGGAACTTTGGCTGATAGTTGTAGCGCAATGGGGGTTTGGCTGAAGGGACCTTTGGTATCCGTTCGGACACTTTGGCCCTTGATGAGCGTTTGGCCGATTGCTGCTTTGGGTACTGTTTGGGTTACTTTGGGTTTGTTTGATTTTAAATTGTTGGAGGGCTTGTATGTCTTATTTGGATTTGGCTCGTGGTCGGTATTCTTGTCGTTCTTTTGAGGACCGTCCTGTTGAGCAGGCTGTGGTGGATGCCATTGTTGAGGCTGGGCGTATTGCTCCTTCTGCTTGTAATAATCATCCAGCCCGTGTGATGGTGCTGGATACGCCTGAGCTGTTGGAGAAGGCTGCTGCTTGTCAGCCTCGGTTTGCTCGTGATGGGTCTATCTTTGGGGCTCCGCTTGTCTTCCTTATTTGCAGCGTTACCGATGATGCTTGGGTGCGCCCGTATGACCAGATGAATTCCAGTGAAATCGATACGTCCATCGTGTGTGATCAGATGATGATGGAGGCCACCGAGCAGGGCCTGGGAACGTGCTGGGTATGCCATTTTAAGCCTGAGGTGGCAGAGGAGCAGTTCAATCTGCCCAAGGGCGTCTATCCCTATCACATGCTCGTCTGCGGCTATCCCGCCGACCACATCGCCGATCCCGAGCATCGCGAGGCCCGCACCATTCCCCTCTCCAACTTCCTCCTCAAGTAGTTTTTGGCACATGCCCTAAAACCTACCTTTTACCGCTCACCCATTTGCCGAGTTCTGCGCCACTATGTGCAGGGCTCGGTTTTTTATGTTGCGCGCCCCTGCACACCCTGCACAGTCATAAAAAAGGACCCGCAAGCTGCGGGTCCTTTTGAGATACTAAATTGTAGGACGAATGTTAGTCCAAGTCGTCGGCGGCAAAGTTGTCGATCGGGGCGAAAGGATCGGCCACGGGGACAACCGGGTCAGCGACGGGCAGCGGCTCGGCGGGAACAGTCACCGCAGGAGAAGCGGCAGAACCGACCGGCGTGGAGGCCATGAGGTCGGCCGGGAAGGAGTTCTGGGCATCATCCATGAAGTGCTGGATGAGCTTGAGGTACTCGGCCTTGAACTCCTCGCGGGAAGCCTTGAGACGATCGATTTCCTCGAGCTCGGCCTGCTTCTCGGTCAGAGCCTGGCGGATAACCTCGCGGGCCTTAGCGTCAGCCTCGTTGCGGATACGCTCAGCGTTCTCGTTGGCATCGTTGACGATGGTCTCGGCGGTCTGCTGGGCAGCGATCAGGGCAGCGGAAATCTGGCGCTCCTGAGCGGAGAAGTCAGGGGCGGGAGCAGCCACGGGGGCGGCAGGAACGGCCTGGGCGGTGGCATCCTGAGCCTGGGCAAGCTGAGCTTGGGCATCGGCAAGCTGCTGCTCGGTAGCAGTCAGACGACCCTTAAGGTCGACGATCTTAGCGAGCATAGCGTCAACCTCGGAGGACAGCGTCTCCAAGAAGACGTCGACCTCGGCAGGATCGTAGCCACGCTTGGCCTCAGAGAAAGTCTGAGCCTGGATGTCTGCAGGGGTAATAGCCATAACAAGTCTCCTTTATCATCGCCTCGGCGCTACACGCCCGACGTAAGTTACTAAGCCAGTTCTATACGAGTATACCTATAAGAAGCTGCAGAACCAGCCTCTGCACCAACTGCAACGCAATAATCGCAACGACCGGCGAAAAATCGATACCGCCCATCGGCGGGATGAAACGACGGAACAGGTTGAGCCACGGACCGCACACGCTATCAAGCACCGCGGCAATATCCTGAAGCAAACCACCCTGCTTCATGGGAATCCACGTCATAAAGCAGTAGACGACAATGAGCGTGGAATAGAAGTTGAACAGCGTGTTGACCAGCTGGACGATAGTGTAGATGTTGATGGGAATCTCCTCGTCTTGTCTTTACTTAAGGTAGCCGTCCGCACGAAGCTTCTTGAGATCGGAATCTTTGACCTCGCAACCGGCGGGCAGCACCATGAACACGCGGTCGCCCACCTCCTTGACCGTGGCGCCCAGACCGCAGGCAAAGCCGTAAGAGAAGTCCAAGACGCGCTTGGCAACTTCGGTGCGTACGCCCACAAAAATCAGTGCGACAGGCTGCTTGGTGCGAACGCGGCGCACCACAGTCTCCACGTCGTCATAGCTCTCGGGGCGCAGGACATAGGCCGGCAGCTGCGGCGTGGCGTTGATGATATTGCTCGCATAGGCCGAGGCATCGCTCGGTGCAGGCGCGGGTGCAGCGGCGGCACGGGCGCGGGTGTTCTCGGCGTAGCTCGACGGCGTGTCATAGGCACCAGGACGATAACCGCTCGCAACACTGTCCTGCGAGCGCGAAGGCGGGTTATACGTCGTGGCATGGCGGGAGTCATCGCCGACCAGCTGACCGGAGCGCGTATACACGGCAACCGACTCAGCTTCACCGCGGCGCGTCTGACCAAGCAGGCCGTTGCTCGGCTCGTCTTGGGTGTAGAAGCCCTCGCCCGAAGCACCGCTGTAGCCGTTGCCCTGATAACCATCGTCATAGCCGTCATCGTAGCCGTAGTCGTCGTCCTGGCCATAACCCTGGTCGTAACCCTGCTGGCCGCCCAGGTGCATCTTATTTTTAATCTCGTCAAGGAAGCCCATGGTTGTGTCCTCTCGCGGTTTAGTGCAGGCGCCCCGATAATCAGTGCGCACTTCAGAGCCTTATTTTACTGCAAACTCCGGGCTAAATACTACCCTGCCCAGGCGAACGAGCGTAGAGCCCTCCTCAAGGGCAGGCTCAAAGTCCTCGCTCATGCCGCAGGAAAGCTCAGGCAGGTTCAAATCGGGATGCGCCGCCTCCAGCTCATCCCTCAGCTCACGAAGCCCCGCAAAGGTGCGGCGTGCCACATCCTTATTCCCCCGGGGCGCCATAGTCATAAGCCCCTGTACGCAAATTCCCTCAAGTTCCGCAAGCTCACCCGCGGCGGCGCGAATCTCATCGGGCGAAAAGCCTCCCTTCGACTCCTCACCACTCACATTGACCTCGATGAGCACACGCTGGGGGCCGGCGAGCTCGCCTGCCTCAATCTTGCGGACAGCACGGCTCGAGATCGCCTGTGCCAGATGCAGCGAACCCACCGAGTGAATCAGCTCGGCTGAGCCCAGCACCGCATTGATCTTATTGGTCTGCAGGTTGCCGATCATATCGAAGCGCACCTCGGGCAGCTCCGGATGCTCCGCCAGACCCGTGAGCTTGCGAACCAGCTCCTGCGGGCGGTTCTCGGCAAAATGGCGATACCCCGCCTGGATGGCAGCAACAGTCTCATCGACACCAACGGTCTTGGACACGGCAATGAGGCGCGCGGCGTCGTGGGGGCGGCCCGCGCGATCGAGCGCCGCATAAAAACGTTCCAGAATCTGCTCGCGGCGAGCGCGCATCAAATCCAAATAGTTATCCATTGCCAATCGCCTCCGCTGACAGCCAAACAAGTAGTCCCATGCTAACGCAAGAGCGCGGCCCCGCATGTGCAAGGCCGCGCTCACTTAGGTATTTACAATCTTTCGACGAACGGGGCTACTTACTCCTCGTCGTCCTCGCCATCGTCCTCGTCCTCGTCCTCAAGATGATCGAGCAGGTAGCGAAGACCCTCGCTGAGCTCGTTGGCGGGCACCTTGGCAACGTAGCGAGCGTCGACGGCGGGCCTCATGATAACACCCTCGCCCGAAGGCACGCGCATGCTCTCGAGCTCATCCTCGTCCACACGGGCGATATCGCCGGCGTTCATACGCTGACCAGTCAACAGGAAGGTCAGACGGCAAGCGGCATCGATGGAAATGGAAGCGATGCGATCGAGGTAGCGCGAAACCATGATGGCGCGGCGCAGGTCGTCATAGTTGCTGTCGTCGTCCATAAAGTCGCCCGTATCCATACGGTTAAAGGTGCGGAAGAACTTCTCGTAGGCGGCGTGCACCGGCTCGTCCTCGACGGCCAGGTTGCAGATGATGGACATGTCATTGGTGACGAGCGCGGAAAGCGAAGAGCCCAGCACCTGGTAGACGGCCTCAGCCTCGGCCTCGACCGTACCGACAAGCTCCTTGGGCAGCGAGATGTCGGCCTTGATCATATGACGCGTGGCACGGCAGATCTGACGGACCTTATCGGTCATGCGCTGCAGGTTAAAGTCGACGTAGATGATCGTCTGAAGCAGGCGGAAGTCGGAGGCGACCGGTGACTGCGTGGCGATCAGGTTGTAGCAGACGGCCTCCAGGTTGGCGCAGCGCGCGTCAATCGAAAGCGTGCGCTTCTTGGTCTTGGTGGCGAGCTTGCGGTCGTCGGTCACATAGGCCTTCACGGCATCGTGGAGGGCCAGATCGACGGCCTCGTAGATGCTCAGCATCTCGTGACGGGCCTCGACGAGCTGACGGGAAAACAGTTTGCGCATGGTTCACTCCAATCAGTTGGGTGCGGTCATGCCGCCCGCACAGTGAATACGCACCGGACCAGGTCCGATCGGCTTGGGACTAGTCGCACCGATCAGCCAAAGCGGCCGGTGATATAGTCTTCCGTCCGCGAGTCCACCGGGCTGGTGAAGATCGCGTCGGTTTGACCATACTCGATGAGCGTGGCGGGCTCGCCGGCAACTTCCTGCAAGAAGAATGCGGTGTAGTCGCTGATACGAGCTGCCTGCTGCATTGAATGCGTGACGATGATGATCGTCATCTCGGGCGCCAGCTCGGCCATCAGATCCTCGACCTTAGAGACGGACGTGGGGTCGATGGCGGAGCAGGGCTCGTCCATCAGAAGGACATCGGGTTGCACCGCAAGCACGCGCGCGATGCACAGACGCTGCTGCTGACCGCCCGAGAGCGCCAAACCATCCTTGTTGAGCTGATTGGATACCTCTTTCCAGAGGTTGGCGCGCTTGAGCGATTCTTCCACGATGTCATCGAGGTCGCTTTTGCTAGTCACGCCCTGCAGACGAGGGCCAAAGGCGACATTCTCGTAGATGGATTTGGGAAACGGGTTGGGCTGCTGAAAGATCATGCCCACGCGGCGACGGAGGTCGACCGGGTCGACGCCCTCGGCATAGATATCGTTGCCGTCGAGCGTCATGGTGCCCTCGACGCGCGTACCCTCGATAAGATCATTCATGCGGTTGATGCAGCGCAAAAACGTCGACTTACCGCAGCCCGAAGGGCCAATGAAGGAGGTGATGGCGTTTTTAGCGATGTTGAGGTCGAGCCCCGTCAGCGCATGAAAGTCACCGTACCAAAAGTTGAAATCCTTGGCCGTAATGGCCGCTTGCTCCAGCGTGGGAGCGGACTGATAAACGGACATGGGACTCCTTAACTAGCGACGCTTGCGCGACAGGAAGCGCGCAAACAGGTTGAAGGCCAGAATGATCACCATCAGCAAGAGCGCGGTGCCGTAGGCTGCGTTCATGTTGATGCCGTCATTGGCAAGCAGGTACAGGTGAACGGTCATGGGGCGGCCGGAATCGAGCGGCGAGATAGGTAGATTGATGGCCTGGCCCATGGTGTAGAGCACCACGGCGGTCTCGCCAATGGCACGGCCGATGGCAAGGACAATGCCCGTGGCAATACGGCCAAAGGCAGAAGGAAGCACAATCTTGGAGACAACCTGCCACTTGGTGGCGCCCAGGCCGTACGCGCCCCAACGGATATAGCGCGGGACGGCGCGAATGGCCTCTTCGGTGGTGCGCATGACGATGGGAAGCATCAAGAGCGCGAGCGCCAGAGCGGCCGAGACCATCGAAAGGCCCAGGCCCATGGCCTCGACAAACAAGGCGTAGCCAAACAGGCCCATAACGATGGAGGGCACCGAGGCCAAAGCGTCAGCAGCGTAGCGAATGAGCTCGACGATCTTGCCCTGCTTGGCGTACTCGGCCAGATAGACGGCTGCCAGCACAGCGATCGGCGTGCAGATAAGCATGGCGAGCGCCGTCACATAGACGGTCGAGACGATCGTGGGCCAAATACCGCCCTCGGCGTTGACGCCCTGGGGCCAACCGAAGATAAAGTCGAGCGAGATGTGTGGCAGGCCGTTGATGACCACGTAGGCGATGATAGCGACCAGCACCAGCGTGGTGATGTATGCCGCGGCACGGAACACGCCAAGCATGATCTTGTTGGACAGGTCCTTGTTGATGCGGCCCTTCTTGCCGTGGGAAAGGGCACGCTTGATGCGCTCGCGCGACGAGGTCGTATCGACCGTCGTGTCAACGGAATCGGACATAGCCTACCCCCTCTTTTTCTTGGAAATCAGACGGACGACGCCCACCAGCGTGGCGGAGATGATAAACAGGACCACGCCCATGCCGAACAGCGCCGAGCGGTGCAGACCCGAGGAATAGCTCATGTCGAGCGCGATCTGGCTCGTGAGCGTCGAGATGGGGCTCGCAATTCTGTCGGGAATAACCGGGGCGTTACCCACAACCATGAGCACGGCCATGGTCTCGCCGATGGCACGGCCCATACCCAGCACGATCGCATCCACGATACCCAGCTTGGCGGCAGGTAGCACGACCTTATAGATGGTCTGCCACTTAGTAGCACCCATGGCATACGATGCCTCGCGAATACCCATGGGAATGGAATTGAGGGCATCGATGGTGAGCGTGGTGATGGTAGGGACGATCATGATGGCAAGCACGAACCACGCCGTGAGCGCACCAAAACCAAGACCACCGGTCAGTTGCGCGATAAACGGACGGATGATGATCATGCCAAAGAAGCCATAGATGATAGAAGGGATGCCGGCCAACAGGTCAACGGCAGGGCTGATGAGCTTGCGTACGCGCTTGCCGGCGATCTCGACCAGATACACGGCCGTGCCCACGCCCAGGGGCACACCCATGGCGAGCGCACCGACAGTCACCAGACCCGAGCCGGCAAGCAGCGACACGATGCCGTAGTGGCCCTCAGAGGGCGCCCACGTAAAGCTAAAGAAATCCGCCAGACCGATGTCGGTAAAGACGGGCAGCGCCGAGTACGTGGTAAAGACAAAAATCAGGATGACGGTAACAACCGCCAAGAACGCGCAGGCAAAGAAGATCCACTGCAGCGCCTTCTCCTTGATATAGGTGCTGCGCGATACGAGCGCCAGCTCGCGCTTCTTGGGCGCCTGAGCATTCTGCTCAGTCTGGGAGTTTTCCTGTGCTTCCATGCTACTCACTCCCCTTCTCGTCGTTGGTGACGGGAATAAAGCCCGCCTCGCGAATCTGCTTGTCCATCTTTTCGGACGTCACGTAGTCGATGTAATCTTGCGCCTGCTGCGAAGGCGCACCCTTCACAAAGAAGTAAAGGTCGCGCGAGATGGGATAGCCGCCGCTCGCGACCGTCTTCTCGGACGCCTCAACATGATTGACCGAGACAGCCTTGACCGAGGTCTTGGCGTTGAGGCTATCGACGAAGCCCAGCGAAATGTAGCCGATGGCACCGCGCGAACGAGATACCACGTCGCGCACCTGGCCCGTGCCCGAAAGAACGGCGGACCGGCGATCGAACGGGGTGCCGTCCATCACGATGGTGCGGAAGGCCTCACGCGTGCCGGACGCCTCGTCTCGGTTGATAACCTGAATCTTCAGGTCCTCGCCACCGACCTCTTTCCAATTAGTAATCTTGCCGGCATAGATATCGCGGAGCTGCTCGGTCGAGAGGTTATCGACCGGGTTATCGTCGTTCACGATGACCGCGATACCGTCGTGGGCAATGACGATGGGAGTCAGGCCCAGATCCTGTTCGTCGGCATTGAGTCCACGGGAGGAGCTGGCGATATCGGCCGTGCCGGCGCTGACGGCCTCGATGCCAGCGGAAGAGCCCAAACCGGAAACGAGCACGTCGATGCCGGTCTCCTCCTTAAAGCCCTCTGCCGCAATCTCGGCGATAGGAAGGCAGGTCGTGGAGCCGGCCACGGTAATGGAAGAGGTAGAAGATCCCGAAGAACAGGCGCACAGCGTAAGCGTAAGCACAGCGGCGCTCAGGACCGATACGATCTTTCTCATAGCATCACGCCGATCGCAGCATGGCGCCCACAGGTGCCGTCCTCGTTACGGTAGGAATAAAAGCGGTCGTTCTGACGCACAGTCGAAAGCTGGGTATCCACGATATTATCCGCGTCCACACCGGCATCTACCAGTGCCTCACAAATGGCAGCGGAAAGATCGAGCATGCGAGAGGCACTCGCATCGATGCAAGAGAACTCGACGGCAAAGCGATCCATGAGTTCCTGGGATACCTCATATTCGTCAGCCAAGATATGGGGGCCGATATAGGCGGAAACGTCGCTCGCATCGCAGCCGGCAGCATCGCAAAGCGCCTGGCACGCCTTGGCGGGAATACGTGCAATCGTGCCCTTCCAACCGGAGTGCACCACGGCAAATCCGCCGGGGGCTACCAGCACCACGGGAACGCAGTCGGCAAAGCAGAGCAGCACGGGCACGTCATGGGCCGTACAGACGATGGCATCGCAGCCCTCGGCAATCTGCTCGCGAACAGCCTCAAGATCGTCGGCGCCGTTCGAAGTCACCGTAACGATATGGTCACCATGTACCTGATTGGGCACGAGCAGATTATGCTCGCACTCAGTGGCGCCCATAGCTTCGAGCGCTCGACGACGATTTTCTTGAACAGCAAAGGGGTCATCGCCTACATGCGAGCCCAAGTTGAGCGAGGAGTACGCATCTTCAGAAACGCCACCGGTGCGCTCGGTAAAGGCAAAGCGGACATCGGATGTCGCGCCCTCCACCAACGTAACTCCATCATGGTCGACACGCGAAACGTTGTCCGCACGTGCTGCCATACTAAAGCCTCCTAATAACACAAGTACCGCGGCGTCGCCGCGCAGTCCGCGTTTATACGGCTGTCATACTTCCTTAAAAGGATACCCGCAGCGGTAGGGACCAAACGTAAAGGGAACGTAAGGAGATTGGAGGCTTTCGTTTACAAACGGGAAACAAAACGGGGTGCATCCAAATGGACACACCCCGTACAGGTCGTTGAGAAAAACGAACTAGAAGCTACCGCGCTTCAGGAAGTCGGGAAGCTCGAACTGGTCGTTGCCAAAGTTGGGCAGCTCGGTACCACCGACGTTGCGGGTCGGAGCGGCCTGAGCCGGGCTGGCAGCCGGAGCGGTGCGCTGCGGCTCAGCGGAGGCAGCGGCCTTGCTCTGAGACTGCTGAGCAGCAAAGAGCTCGTCCTGACGGTTGACGTTGGAGTCGGAGAAGCCCGTAGCGATGACGGTGATACGCACCTGATCGCCCAGGGACTCGTCGACAACGGTACCGAAGATGATGTTCGCCTCGGGGTCGACGGCGTTGGCGACAACGTCGGCGGCGTCGCTGATCTCCTGGATGCCCAGGTCCTTGGAACCGGCGATGGAGAGCAGCACGCGCGTGGCACCATCGATGGAGCTCTCGAGCAGCGGGCTGGAGATGGCCTGCTGGGCAGCGTCGACGGCACGAGTATCCCCAGAAGAGGTACCGATACCCATCATGGCGGTACCGGCCTGCTTCATGATGGTCTTAACATCGGCGAAGTCCAGGTTGATGATACCGGGGACGGTGATGAGGTCGGTGATGCCCTGGGTGCCCTGGGAAAGGACGCCATCGGCAATCGCGAAGGCCTCGAGCATGGTGGTCTTCTTCTCGGCGATGTCGAGCAGCTTATCGTTAGGAATGACGATCATGGTGTCGACGCAATCGGAGAGGGTCTTGATGCCCTCCTCGGCGCTCTTCTTGCGCTTGCGGCCCTCGAAGGTGAAGGGCTTGGTCACGACGGCGACGGTCAGTGCGCCGACCTCGTTCATCGCGATATCGGCAACGATGGGAGCAGCGCCGGTACCGGTGCCACCGCCCTCACCGCAGGTGATAAACACCATGTCGGCGCCAGCGAGCGCCTCGGCAATGTCATCGCGGGACTCATCGGCAGCCTTGCGGCCAACCTCGGGGTTGGCGCCGGCGCCCAGGCCGCGGGTAAGGTCGGTGCCGATGTGCACCTTGATATCGGCATCAGAGATCGCGAGTGCCTGAGCATCGGTGTTGATGGCAACAAACTCGACGCCGCGGATGCCCTCTTCGATCATTCGATTGACCGCGTTGGTACCGCCGCCGCCGACGCCGACCACCTTAATGACGGCAAGGTAGTTGTTGATCTCTGTCTCGTGCATGTCGGTCCTCCGAACAAAGGTTATAGCCATAGCATGGGTCGACCCCTGCGCACATTAACCTTCAGGTTGAAAGTAAATGCAAAGGTAAACCGTATTATGTTTGCACATTATGAACGTATCAGTCAAATAATTGACCGTGAAAACCAAACAAACCAGATAAACGGCGTGGTATGGCCCCTCAACAAAGCATCAACCAGCGCTACGAGGTCGGAGCATTCCTAAATGTGTAGTTGCCCGGAGAGCGCACATTGATATACGTTACGCCCTCTACCTGCGAAAGCAACTTGGTGACTACGCGTTCCTTCTTGGCGATATCGTCCGAATCGCCCAGCGACACCTCAATGCCGTTATTGAGGTTTGCCGAGATGGCTTCGACCGAAGGCGTGGAAATATCCTTGACTTGTCCCAAGAACTCGCTCGAAAAACCACGCACATAATCCAGGCCGGCCTTAACGGCTTTGGAGTTCACCGCCTGGCCGGAAACCGGAGCGACATCCGCCGAGACATCAGTCAACAACACCGCGCCATAATGCTTGGCGAGCGCCAGCGCGGCATCGATTCCGGTCAAGGTATTTGAGCCCTGCCCTGTCGTGATGACGTTGCCCTGGTCGTCCACTTCGACCGACGTCGACAGCGGGGCGATCCAGGTGTCATCATCTCCGATAGCCCAGGCAAGGTCGTCAGAGCTGATATACGCAATGGCGATAACCTTACGCTCCGTCGGCGTGATGATAAGCGTATGGGGAAACTGGCGCTGGACATCCACGCCCGAGACCCACGGGTTCTGCTTGAGATCCTCGGTAATCTGGTCGGGATCGACGTTAAAAAGCGACGTTCCCTCGGGCAAGTCGATCAGCTGGATAGCATCGTGCTTCGTCACATGCTCGCTGCCTTGAATCTGAATATCAGTGGCAGTAAACAATCCAGAGTTGATCACCACGATGGCAACGACGACGAGCACGGCCAAGACGGCCAAAACGCCGCCCACGATTTTGCCTTTGCCGGTAACGACAGAAGCGGCGTCTGATGTTTTATTTGCCATCGCTCCAAGTGAAGATAACGGGTTGAAACCTTTTTTACTCGAAGGCTTCTTGGCGGTAGCCGGCACCGATGTCAGCGAGCGCGGTTTCGATGCGCCCAGCGTGCGACCTGGACGCGCCGCTTTAGTTCCCGTCGAGGGCTTGGGAGTTGCCATGGGACGGGCAGGCTTGGCGCCCATAACAGGCTTTGACGTCACCGAGGGACGCGAGGACTTTTTTGCGGCCGGACGATTACCGAGCTGCGAGCCGACGACCGGTCGACTGGTCTGTCGAGCATGCCCGACAGACTTAGAGTACGCGACGGTATTGCGTTGAGGTTTGGCAGGCGCGCCGGAACGCCCTCCGGCGCGGCGGAAGGTGGGTTTCGATGCTCTAGAAGCCGAGGAATTTAACTTCCGGTCTGAGCTCGATGCCATACGCCTCCCTCACCTTTCCGTGCACATGTCTGATAACCGCGGCAACGTCATCGGCCGAGGCAGTTCCGTTATTAACGATAAAATTAGCGTGAACGGGCGAAACTTCCGCGCCGCCAATCGAAAAACCCTTTAATCCACAATCCTCGATAAGCTTGCCCACACTCGCATCGGGCGGATTGCGAAAGACCGACCCGCAGGATGCGCGACCCATGGGCTGCGTACGCTTGCGCCTCGTAAGGTACCGCTCCATGCGCTCGCGAATGTCGGCCTTGGGCGCCGGTTTAAGCTTGAGCACGCATTCGAGGATGATCTCATTGCGGGGAAGGCTACATTCGCGGTAGCCCCAAGTGATCTCGGACCCAGCATAATGCTTGATACCGGATGCCGGGTCAAACGTTACGACATCCTCAACCAGCGAGCCAATCCACTCGGTCCGTGTGCCGGCATTCATAGATATCGCACCGCCGACCGAACCAGGGATGCCAACGGCAAACTCAAGGCCCGAAAGGCTACGCGACAGGGCATCGTTGACCAGGCGCGCAAACATCACGCCCGCACCGACCGTCAGCGTACGACCGTCATCGGCAACAACCGTGCGCTGAAACTCACGTCCGAGCGAAATGACGGCACCGCGATAACCGCCATCGGCAACCAGCAGATTGGAGCCCTTGCCGATGATGACCCACGGCACCTGCTCGCGATCGAGCACCGCCACGGCGCGGCGGAGGGCATGATAGCTATGGCACGTCACAAAGAGGTCGGCCTTGCCGCCGATACGATAGCTCGTATGACGCGCAAGGCGCTCGTCCTCGATCACATCCGTGTCGATCATGCCCGAGAGCGCCATGACGGCGTTAAACAGACCCATTAGACTTAAGCGTCTTTCTTGGCAGTCAGATACTCAATGAACTCGGGGCCGACGGTCGTAACGTCGCCGGCACCCATGGTGAGCAGCAGGTCGCCCTCGCCCACCATCTGCTTGAGCTCCTGATTGAGCTCAAGACGGCTGGAGCAGTACACGACCTCCTTGCCAGGATGCTTGGCGCGCACGGTATCGGCGAGCATCTTAGAGGTGACACCCGGAATGGGCATCTCGCCAGCCGAGAACACATCAATCAGCAGCAGTTTATCGGCATTGGCAAATGCATCGGCAAAGTCGTCGCACAGGGCCTGCAGGCGCGAATAGCGGTGCGGCTGGAACACGACGTCGACATGCTTGTAGCCCAGCGACGAAGCGGCAGCAAGCGTCGCCTTGATCTCGGTGGGGTGATGGCCGTAATCATCGACCACGGTGATGCCATCGATATCGCCCACGTGGGTAAAGCGACGGCGGACGCCTTCAAAGCTCGAGAGCGCCTTGGCGGCGGCGTCGATGTCAAGGCCCAGGACATGGGCGACGGTGAGCACGGCCGTGGCGTTGAGCATGTTGTGGCGACCGGGATTGCTCTTGATCTCCACAGCGTGCTCAGTGCCGTCCTCAAAGCGAACGATAAAGTCACTCTGGATGCCCTTGACATCCGGGTGCATGCAGACGATGTCGTTGCTCTCGGCAAAGCCGTAGGAAAGCACGTGACGGCCCGTCGACTTGGCGAGCTCGACCAGATGCGGGTCCTCACCGCAGACGATGACGGTGCCGTCCTCGCCCACCAGGCTCATGAATTTGGCGAAAGTTGCCTCGATCTCCTCGATACCCGAGTAGTGATCGAGGTGGTCGGCCTCGACGTTGGTCACAATGACCACGTTGGGGTTCAGGAACAGGAAGGAGCTGTCGGACTCGTCGGCCTCGGCGACAAAGTAGTCGCCCGAGCCGTTCTTGCCGTTCGTGTCATAGCCCTCGACGATGCCACCGATCAAGAAGCTCGGATCCAGACCCATGCGGTCGAGCATGGTGGCGCACATCGAAGACGTGGTGGTCTTGCCATGCGTGCCGGCAACAGCGACGGTGGTGTAGCCGTGGCCCAAAGCAGAGAGCATCTTAGCACGGGGCCACACAGGAATGCCCAGCTCGCGAGCGCGCACGAGCTCAGGGTTGGACTCCGGAATAGCGGTGGAGACAACAACCACGTCGGGCTTGACCTCGTCGATCGTGGCGGCCTCATGGCCCACATGCACCTTCACACCAGCGCGGGTAAGCTGGCGGATATAACGTGACGTCTTAAGGTCGGAGCCGGTAACGGCATAACCGCGCTCGTGCAGAACGAGGGCGATGCCGCTCATGCCGGCGCCGCCGATACCGATAAAGTGGGCGCTCTTAAACTCGGGCGCGGAGGTTGCAGTCTGGGAATCAGCCATGTGCTCGTGTACTCCTTGCGTAAACACTGCCTGTAACCCGTTAACTGTACCGCACCTACCGCATCAGCGCGAGGGCGACCGACGATATCCCGTCTAACTAACGCAAACCCTCTACCGCATCCGCCAGAAGAGCGGCGGCCCTATCCTGAGCCAGACCACGTGCCGCCTGACGCATGGCGTCGCGCGCCGCCGCGTCGTCGACCAAGTGCAGCAGCTCATCGGCAAAGGCAGAACCATCGATATCGGCATCGGCGCAGAGCACACCGGCCCCGGCGTCGACCAGATAACGGGCATTGGTGGTTTGGTGGTCGGCCGTCGCATGCGGATACGGCACGAGCACCGAGGGCACGGCGAGCGCAGCGATCTCGGCCACGCTCGATGCGCCCGAACGCGAGAGCACCAAATCGGCAGCAGCCAGCATATCGCCCATGTTGTCGATGTAAGGCTGGACGCGATAACGCTTCGCCTCCTCGGGCGTCAGCGCCAAAGCGCACTCGGTCTCCTCAAAGCCGTCGGCACCCGTCGAATGCAACACATAGAGGCTCTTGCGCGAAAGCAGCTCGTTTTTGAGCGAAGCCACGCGCTCGTTGAGGTGCTGGGCGCCAAGTGAACCGCCAAAGACGAGCAGCAGCGTAGCGTCCTCGGGAACGCCAAGTGCCTTGCGGCCGCGAGCGCGATCGCCCTCGATCACCGAGCGACGTACGGGGTTGCCGGTCATGAGTACGTGGTCAGGGTCACCTTCGCGCTCAAAGACCGCGCGCGCTGCCGGCACCGAGATGCACACGCGGGCGGCGTGGGAGTTCATCATCTTGTTGGCCAGGCCCGGAACAGAGTTCTGCTCATGCAGCAGATACGGAACGCCCGCGCCCTTGCACCACCCCAGCAGCGGAACCTCGACATAGGCACCAAAACCGATGGCGGCATCGGGCTTGCCGACCTTTGAGAAATGACTGGCGAGCGCACGCTTGGCCTTGTTGACACGCCACAGCGAGGTCAGCGCCGTCCAAGGACGGGAGCGGTCGAAGCCCGTAACCGTAATGGGCACAAAATCAAACCCAGCCTCGGGGACCAGACGGCCCTCGAGCTTGCGCGACTGGCCAACGAACACAACGTGGTGGCCACGGTCACGCAGCTCTTCGGCCAAGGCAAGCGCGGGGTTGATGTGTCCCGCCGTGCCGCCGGCTGCAATAGCAACGGTCATCTTATCGGTCATGGTAGTCCCTTCGTACACGCGGTCCCTGGTCGTCGGTGCGTAGACGTGCCGACGGGTCCGAGTTCAAATCGATTCGATTATATCCGCCGCCCGCGCTGCGAGGGCTGGGGCGCTGCGGACGGCCTTGCGGAGCCGTTCGCGGGCGTGGACGAGCTGCCGGCTCGGATGCAGAACCATCCAGAACGGTAAAGCCGTTACGCGAAGATCGCTCGCCGCGCACGTGGGGCACGCCGGCGGTACTCTCATCCATAACGGCAAAGCTCTCGCGGCGACGGTCGTACTCATCGCGACGCGCGCTCTCGTACGAAACGCGCAGGATCAGACCGGCAAGCATAAGCGACACAATAATCGACGAACCGCCGTAGCTAATAAACGGCAACGGTTTGCCCGTCATGGGAAACACGTTGAGGATGCCCAGTGCATTGATCAAAAACTGCACCGCGAGAATGACCGCAGAGCCAGACGCCATGAGCGCGCCCCGACGATCGGTCGCCTGCTCGGCAATGCGAAACGCCGAGTAGATCAGCATCGCAAACACCAAGAAGAACAGCACGGTTCCGACAAAACCGACTTCCTCGCCAATGATGGCCAGGATGTAGTCATTGTGCGCCTCGGGCAGATACGAGTACTTCATGGTTGAGTTGCCGATGCCACGGCCGAACAGACCGCCCGAGGCAAAGGCCATGATGGCAAGCGTGGCCTGATAGCCGTCACCATACTCGTCGGCCCAAGGGTTCAAGGCAACCTGAATGCGCACCATACGGTACGGCTCTGCAACAAGCGCAATCACAATCACGAGAATGCCGAAGATTATCACGCCGATGATAAATTTGGGGTCGAGACCCGCAAACAACGCCATGCACATGAGGGTCAACAGGATGATCAGGACGGTACCGAAATCGGGCTGGATAAAGATCAGAAAGAGCGAAATGCCCAGGTAGATGCCCATCTTGCGAAGGAATTCGTTGATGTTGCCACCGGGCGAAAAGAAGCGATCAAGCATGATGGCCGAATACGCAATGACAAATGGCTTTAAAAACTCGGAAGGCTGGAACTGAATGCCGGCGATGTTGAGCCAGCGCGTGGCGCCACGGCTGCCGCTGCCCACCAAGAACACCAGCAGAAGCAAGAACATCATGCCGATAAGGAAGATCCTAAGCACATCCTCCCCAAACCAGCTGTCCGGCAAAACGCGCACGATGGCAATCAACGCCAGAACACCAACCACGGCAAACGCGGCCTGTCGACCCAGGAAAAACATCGCCGAGCCATTCTCGTGCAGCGCCTCGACCGAAGACGCCGAGTACACCATCAGCAGACCAAAGCACACCAAAGTAAACAGGCAGGCCATGAATATCAGACGGGGGCGCATGATGCGGGCGGGAACGCCGGCAATATAGCGTTCGCTAAACGACTGCCCGCCGCGACCGGAACGCGGCGTGCTACGCCGCGAGGAAGCACGGTCCGAGTCGGGCCTCCTCATACCTTGTCGGGGGCTCTCCTCTCTCACCGGCAACCCCTATTCCATTTGCGATTTCGCTGCAGCGGCAAGCTGGGCCACATAGTCCTTAAACACGCGGCCGCGCTCCTCATAGCCCGAGAACTCATCGAACGAAGAGCACGCAGGAGAAAGTAAGATCACGTCGCCACGGCTCGACAGCGAACGGGCAACGTCCACGGCATCGCGTAGGTCATCCGCCTGGGCGATATCCACATCGCCATCGACATCGGCCTCGTCCATAGCGGCGGTAAAGCGTTCGCGCGCATCGCCAAAGCAGACGACCGAGCGTACGTTATCCATAACAACGCGCGCGAAGTCCGTGAGCGGCGTGCCCTTATCGTGGCCGCCGAGCAGCAAGATCACGTTGTCATCGGGAAACGCCGTCAGTGCCTTCTCGACCGCGTCGGTGTTGGTCGCCTTGGAATCGTTGACGTAGCGCACTCCGTCAATCTCGCCGCACGGCTCCACGCGGTGCTCGAGCGGCTGGAACGAGGCCAGACCGCGGCGGACACCATCGACATCGGCACCGACTGCCAAGGCAGCCGTGGCAGCGCACAGGGCATTGATAACATTGTGATGGCCCGAGATCTTGAGTTCGGATGTAGCGATGAGCGGGGTCTCGACGCCCTTCAGACGCACGATCATCTTGCCATCGCGTACAAAGGCGGCATCCTCACCCTCAGGCTCGTCAAAGGCAACCTTGCAGATGCGACGACCCGGCGTGTAGATGTACTCATCGAACTCGTGAATGCCGGCATCTTCGACGTCGACAACCGCCAGATCGTCATCGACCATATTGTCAAACAGTTTGATCTTGGCAAGCGCATAGTTCTTATGGCTCTTATGCCAGCCCAAGTGGTCGGGAGTGATGTTGAGCAGCACCGCCACACGAGGGTGGAGCTCGGTGGTCGTAGCAATCTGATAGCTCGAGAGCTCAGCCACAAACCACTCGTTGTGGGCTCGGCCGTCAATCTCGTTGACCGGCGGCTCGCCGATGTTGCCGACAGCTACGCTGGCCTCGCCGGCAGCCTTGAGCAGATAATCGGTCAGCGACGTGGTAGTCGTCTTGCCGTTGGTGCCCGTGATGGCAATCCAGTTATCGGGCGACAGGCGATAGGCAAACTCTGGCTCACCCATAATCTGGGCGGCATGCTCGCGCCCGGCCTTAAAGAAGCCCGAGAACTCCGAGATGCCCGGGCACGTCACGCATACGTCATAGGCGCCCTCGACCTGTTCGGTCCCATAGACAAACGACGCACCAGCAGCCTCGAGCGCACGCGTGGCGTCATTGGGCTCAGAGGTGCCGCCGCCATACACGGTAACGGCGCTTACGCGCTCGGGATGTGCCAGCGCCCAGCGGGCGACATCGAGACCGGATTTGCCCTGACCCAAAACGAGCAGGCTAAAGACATCAGCAAGAGGCATGAAAGACCACTATCCCAACTGGAAGAACAGAGCAAGGCCAACGGCACCAAATGCCGCAGCGATAATCCAAAAACGGATGACGACCTTGGTCTCGGCCCAACCCTTCTTTTCGAAATGATGATGGATGGGCGCCATAAGGAAGACGCGCTTGTGCGTAAAGTGGAAGTAGACAACCTGAATCATGACCGACAGAGTCTCAACGATAAACAGGCCGCCGATGATGAGGGAGACGACCTCGGTGTTAGTCATGATGGACGTACAGGCAAACGCGGCGCCCAGAGCAAGCGAGCCGGTATCACCCATAAAGATGCTCGCCGGATAGCAGTTGAACCACAGAAAGCCCAGGCAGGCACCGGCACACGCGGTGCAGAAGATGGACAGGTTCACGTCTCCGTGCAAAAACGCCATGGCAGCCATGGCGAGCATGGCGATCATGGAGGTGCCGCCAGCAAGACCGTCAAGGCCATCGGTCAGGTTCACGGCATTAGAAAGACCGGCAATCATCAGCCAGCAAAAGACAATATAGAGCCACGGGAACGAATAGCCGCAGATGGTAGTCGAAAGCACGCCAAGGTCGATCGTCAACCCACCGGGAAAACGAATCTCGGGGGCGACGCCGCACCAGTTGACGGCAAGTACCGTAAAGGTGACACAGATAACGGTTAGGCCGATCATCTTGGCATGAGGCGTCAGACCGAGCGAGCGCCCATGCGTAACGGAGGTCAGGTCGTCGATCAGACCCAGCACGCCGGTCGCCAGCGTGGCGAGCAGCACGAGCACGAGCTCGGTGGTGAGCTTGCCCATCAGCAGGCAGGTCAGCGAGATCGCGACGAGGATGACAACGCCACCCATGGTGGGCGTTCCCTGCTTAACCAAATGACGCTTGGGGCCGTCGGCACGAACCTGCTGGCCGATACCCTCGACCTTGAGCAGCTTGATCCACCACGGCATGAGCAGCAGCGCAATGGCGGCGGCGATGCCAAGCCCCAAAAAAGCCTGATACGTTGGATACGAGGGATTGCCGAACATGGGCTAGCACACACCTTCCACAAAGCGGTCGAGCTCAACAAAGCGGGAACCCTTGACCAGTACAACATCATGTTTTTCAAGCGCGCCGCCCATGCGGTCGAGCACCTGCTGATAATCGGAGAACACCTGGATGCGGTCCTCGTCCATGCCCATCATGCGTGCGGCATCGGCCATAAGCTGGGCCAGCTCACCACCCACGCACGCCAGCATGTCGAGCTTCTTGGCGGCGGCATAGGCGCCCACGAGCTCATGCATGCGAGGAGCCTCATCGCCCATCTCGCCCATCTCGCCCAAGATCGCCATACGAGACCCCGTACACGAAAGCGAGCACAGCAGATCGAGACCGGCTGCCATGGATTCGGCACTGGCGTTATAGGAGTCATCGATGATGCGTGCACCGCTCTTGGCGCGCTTGATCTCCTGGCGGTGACCGGTGATCGTGAGGCCCCTAAAGGCAGCATCGATCTGCTCGGGCGTCACACCCAGGCGATAGGCAACCGCGGCGGCCTTAACGGCATTAGGAACGGACTGCACGCCGGGGATGGCAAGCACGGTATCGATCGTCTCACCCTGGCCAAAATCGAGCGTAAAGACCGGACGGCCCTCGTCATCAACACGAACGTCGCGGGCACGGACCTCATCATCGTCCGAGACGCCGGCCAGCATCACGTCGATACCAGCAGGCCGGGCGAACGTATCGCGAATGAATGGCGTAAAGTCGTCCTCGCCGCCCAAAACCAGCAGCGGCAAATAGTCGCCGGCGGCGCACATACCCTGGACAATCTCGGCCTTAGCGCGGGCGATGTTCTCGCGGCTGCCCAAAATGCCGATATGAGAGGTACCGATCTTGCTCACGATGGCAAGGTTGGGATTGGCGGACTGGGACAGGCGCTCAATCTCGTGGAAATGGTTCATGCCCATCTCGAGCACCAGAACCTCGGTATCGGCCGGAGCGGAAAGCACCGTGAGCGGCATGCCGATCAGGTTATTGAAATTGCCCTTGGTGGCCCAAACGCGATAGCGCTTGGCGAGCACAGCGGCGAGCACGTCCTTGGTCGTCGTCTTGCCGATGGAACCGGTAATGCCAACGACCAGGCAGCCAAGCTCCAGGCGATACGCGTGCGCCAAACGCAGCAGAAACTCCTCGGGATCATCGGTCAGCAAGATGGCACAGCCCTTGTCCTGTGCCAGCGAGACCAGCTCGGCCTCGGGCTCACGCGTCATCACGACGGCGCCGGCACCCGACTGGACGGCACGGGAAGCAAAATCATTGCCGTCGACGTTTTCACCGGGAAAGGCGACGAAAATCGTCCCTTCCTCGACCTGGCGCGAGTCGATAACGCACCCGCGGCATACCCGATCGGCTTCTCCCGTCACGGTTCGGGCCCCTGTTGCGGCCGCGAGGTTGTTGACGGCGATCTCTATCATTGCAGCTCCCCTGTAAACCTAATAATGCTATCGGCGTATTGTATCCCAGCGCCGCGCATGCGTGGTGCAGGGCATGTGAACACCCCTCATATGGGACAACAAACCACGCCCCAAAGATTGTAACCCCCTACTTCATGTGCGGGATACCCAGCACGTCGAGCGCGTTGGCCATAATGGACTGGAACGGAACCGCAGCGGCATCTGAACCGCTCGGCGTTCCGTCGAGCGTGATATAGCACAGCACCTTGGGCGATTGTGCCGGTGCAAAGCCCATAAAGGACGACATGTAGTTCTCCTTGAGGTAGCCGCCGTTCTCGTCGGCACGTTCGGCCGTACCGGTCTTACCTGCCACGTCATAGCCGTCAACCGCGCCGCCAACGCCCGTTCCCTCCGACACGACCGTCTGCATGCACGATGTCACCTGGGATGCGGCGTCCTCCGAAATCGCGCGCTCGCCTTCGCCCCAGTCCTTCTCGTCGCCTTTGCTGGACTTATAGAAGTGCGGGGTCATCATCACGCCGCCGTTGGCGATGCCGCCCACGGCACGTGCGATCTCAATCGGCGAGACAGACAGCGCCTGTCCAAAGCTCATCGAGCCCAGCGTGGCGCCGTCATACTGGTCACGCTCCTTGACGATGCCCAGGCTCTCGCCCGGAAAATCGACACCAGAGCTGTGACCGATGCCCCACTTGTCCACATAGGCGGCAAAGTCGTCGGCACCGATCTTGCGCCCCACCAGGACAAATCCCACGTTGGACGAACGGCGCATCATCTCGCGCACATCCATGGTCATGGCGTAGTCGCGCTTGTCGGCATCGGTGACGGTATCGTCGCCCACCTTGATGCTCGCCGGCACCTCAAACGACGTACTCGACCGCACGACACCCAAGTCGAAGCCGGCGCCCGCCACGAGCGTCTTAAAGACCGAGCCGGGCTCGTAGGCGTCGGTGACCAGGCGCAGGTTCATATCCTCGGTCTTGGCGTTTTCCAAATTGGTCTGGTCGTAGGTCGGATACGAGCAGGCTGCCAAGATCTCGCCTGTCGTAGGATCGGTGACCAGCGCCGAGCCGTTCTTGGCCTTTGTCTTCTCGACAGCCTCTGCCAGGGCATCCTCGGCCGCACGCTGGATATTGACGTCGAGCGTCGTCACGATATCAACGCCGTCGACCGCAGCCACCTTTTTATAGGCACCGCCCGCGATATAGCTGCCGTCCCTCGCGCGCTCGCGTACGAGAGAGCCGTTCGTGCCGGTCAGAAGCTTGTTGTATTGCTTTTCGAGACCCGTCAAGCCGTCGTTGTCTACATTCACTACACCCAGCACCTGCGATGCCAGATTGCCGTATGGATATACGCGCTTCATGGCCTGCTCAAAAAGCACGCCGGGCAGGTTCTTCTTCTCCAGCGCCGCAGCGTCGTCTTCGTCCACCTGGCGCTTGATATACACCCAGGTTCCATCGGATTCAACGAGCTTGCGGCAGGTCTTTTTATCGATTCCAGTTGCCTTGACCAGCGCCGACACCGTCTTGTCAACATCCTCGACAAGCTGGGGGTTCACGGCGATGTTGCGACATTCGACCGACGACGCCAGCACGTTACCGTTGCGGTCGTAGATGGTGCCGCGTTTGGCATAGAGGGTCTGCGCAAGCAGGCGGCGCGCATCGGCACGCTCGCGCAGTTTATCGGCTTCGACAATTTGATAGTCGGCAAGGCGAAAGACGCCCAAGCCCAAGCCAAGCCCAATGAAGCCCATGACGGCTTTGCGGCGAGGCAGAGGCGTGCCTGTGAGCCATTCGGTCGACGAACTCTTGCGCGACCTGGTGTTATGCACTTGAGGGCCGCCCGAGCCGCGAAGTCGCGACGCCGGGTCGTTGCCACGGGACTGCCCGGCGTTGTAAGATTGCCGACCCGTTCCTTGATAACCAGAACGTCCCCGCGACGAGGGACGTCCAGAACCGCGGCCCCCATCGGAACCGCGGCGATAGTCATTTGTCATACTCAGCTACCGTCTTGCTACTGAGCGGTCGCGGTCGCGTTGGCGCCCGCGGCTGCATCCTGCGAAAAGTCAAGTGTAACGCTCTCGCTGGGCTCCACCATGCCATAAGCGCCCGCAAGGTCGCGAATGCGCGTATCGGCGCCATAGACCGAATGCATGACCTCCAGGTCGGAGCTCTCATCGGTCGCCTTTTCGAGCGTGTTGGTAAGCTCGGCGTTGCTGTTGAGCACCTGGGCCGTAACGCCGGTGAGCGCCACGCGGGCGACGCCGATCGTCATGAAGATAGCTGCAATGATGCAAAACGTTTTAAGAACGCTCATGAAAACCGGGCTTACCGCCTGGTTTGCCTGACGGCCCGCGCCCGTGTAGACATCAAAGCGCGGCGTGCGCTGCTCACGGGGAGCAACGGGGGCCTGCGGCGTCTCACGATAGGCGGGCATGGCGTTCATATCATAGGCGAGTGCTGCGCTTGAAGTGTTGTAGCCCATGATATGCCGCCTCCCATCCCGAGTACGTTGGTAGTGTGTTTAAGCTTCGTTTATGGTGCGAGCGGGAGGTCCAATATCGCGCGGTCGCGCCTACAGACGCTGCGCCACGCGGATTTTGGCTGATCTCGCCCGAGGGTTGCGCTCAACCTCATCAGGCTGGGCAACCAAGGGTTTGCGAGTGATGACCTTGAGTATCGGCACGTTGCCGCACACGCACACCGGAATCTCCGGCGGACACGTGCACCCCTGGCTCATCTCCTTAAAGTGATTCTTTACGATACGGTCCTCGAGCGAGTGATACGAGATGACGCAGATACGTCCGCCCGGGTTGAGCCACCTGGTGGCGGCATCAAGCCCTCGTTCGAGCACATCGAGCTCGTGATTGACCTCGATGCGAATGGCCTGGAAACTTTTCTTGGCCGGGTGTCCGCCATGCCGACGAGCGGCAGCCGGGATACCCGCCTTGATGATCTCGACAAATTGGCCGGTGGTTTCGATCGGTTCTTGCTCGCGGCGGCGCACGATCTCTCGCGCGATCTGCGAGGCGAACTTCTCTTCGCCGTAGACGCGTAGAATCCGGGCGAGGTCGTGTTCGTTATAGGTGTTGATGACCTCAGCTGCGTTTAAGGTGTTATTACCCGGATCCATCCGCATGTCCAATGGGGCGTCCTCGTTATACGAAAAGCCCCTGCCAGGGATATCGAGTTGCGGTGACGAAACGCCCAAATCGAACAGGAAGCCATCGACCCCGGGCACCTCGGCCGAGCAAAGCAGCTCGTCCAAGTCGCCGAAGTTGCCCTTCAGCAGCTGGTGCGGAACGCCGGGAACCTCGCGGTCCAGACGAGCGCCAGCGGCCTCGAGGGCCATGTCGTCCTGATCGACGCCGAGCAAAAGACCCGTCTCCCCCACCTGCGCGGCCATCTTTACCGAATGGCCGGCACCGCCAAGGGTGCAATCGCAGACAACGGAGCCGCTCTTTAGCCGCAGCGACTCAAGCACTTCGCCGAGCATGACAGGTTCATGCCGATATTCTTGTGTCAAGATCCCACGCTCCATCCGTTACCCGTGCCTTGCCCTTACGAGAAGAAGAGGTCCAGCAGGGCCTCATCGTCATCGTCCTCATCGGCCGCGGCGCGATCCCAAACCTCAAGGTGGTCGTAGTTGCCCACAACCGTGACCTCGCGGTCGAGGTTCGCCTGCTTGCGGAGAGACTCGGAAAGACCGATACGACCGGCGCTATCCACGTCCATCGACGTAGTGCGCTTGTTGATCGCCCTCATGAGCTTCTGGTCGTTAATGTCACGCGGGTTAAAACCCTCGTGGCCCTCACGACCCGCGAAGAGTCCTTCGACCCACTTATCGAAGGCCTCGGCAGAGAACACGTACAGAGCATCGACATCCAGGGCTTTGAACACGCGAACGTGCTCTCCAAGCTCCTCGCGAAGGGGTGCAGGCAGGGACAGACGACCTTTTGCATCGAGATTGCGCTCGTATGCACCAGTCATTCCCATGTGCGCCCTCCCCTCGGTTACTCAGATGGCACGTACGCGGGGAACCACCCCGCCTGTCGACGTCATTAATAATATGGGGAACCGCCCCATTTTTCAACACCTTTCCCCACCCCTTCCCCCAC
>CATYSO010000007.1 GCA_958412345.1 uncultured Collinsella sp.
TGCCGCGCCCCGCAGTGCCCGCTTCCCCCGAGAACAATTATCAGTGCAGGTAGAAAGCCTGCGGTTTTTCATAAAACGCGGTTGTGTTTGGGGGTGTCGGGCCAAACGTAGTAGATAGGCCGATTTCGTGGCGGGCGAGTTCAGCTGATTCCCCGGGGACGTCTGGAGACGGAAGAAAACGGATCAATTTGGCTCTTGAGGGTCACGACGCCCGTCATATCAGCCAGCCATTCCAAAACTATGCCAGTTTACGGGGCTAAATCGCGAACCCCCAACCATACGCAATTCCGAAATAATAAAACCGCAGGTAAACGGCTTGCTCTATTTCAAAAATAGCCGGCATGGTCTGCTTGTGCCAATCTGGCCCCGTAAACCGGCATAGTTTTAAAATGGCACTTCGGCAGTATTGATTCCCGCCCCGGCGCAACCAGCCCTACAGTCCGTACTTCACGACGACTCGGTTGATGCGGCGACACCAAGGCTTGTACAGGGCGACCAAAAACACGCAGGTCGCAAGGCCGTGCGTGATATCGAACGGTACGGCGGTGGCAAGACGCGCCATGGCACCCGCCCACGTGAGCGGTTGAACAAAACCGATAATGTCGTAGGCGTTGATCACAACGCCGTACAGCAAACCCGAAGCAAAGCCGTAGGTCAGCAGCGCCGGCATACGCACGGTGCCATCGGCGCGATCAAAAGCGCCGGCATGTGCCAGCGCACCGCCAACGTATCCCACGAGCCCCCAGGCATACATCTGCCACGGCGTCCACATGCCCTGTCCAAAAAAGAAATTGCTGGTCAGCGCCGCCAGCGCGCCAACCATAAAACCATTGCGGCGGCCAAGCGTCGCCCCCGCGATGATGGCGATGGCACTCACGGGTTTAAAGTCGGGAATGGGGCCAAACAAGATGCGCCCCGCCGCGGCCAGCGCCGCCAGCACCAGCGTGGGCATGATCTGGCGCAGGCCCGGGCGCGACGCCTCGTAACCCGCAAAGAACAGCGCAAGCACCAGTGCCACCACGACAAGCATGGCAAGCGCCGCCTGCTCAATACCTGCCAGCAACGCCGCAGCCATCACGGCTGGCACCGCCAGCAGCAGCGGGATCTCCAGTTTTGCAAGCAAGCGCGAGAAACGACAGTCCGTCATCCCATCACGCCCTATAGAACACGTTGTCGGCAAAGAAGTCGGCCGGGGACTCCACGCAGGCAATCTCGCCGTCAAACATCATGGCGACGTCGTCGGCTACCTGCTCGGCAAAGTCCAGGTCGTGCGTCGCCATGACGACGGTGCCGCCAGCCTGCGCATGGTCGCGCAGGGCGCGGGCGATGATGCGGCGGCTGGCCAGGTCCAAACCCTTGGTGGGCTCATCGAGCAATAGCAGTTCGGGGCCGATCAACAGCAGCTTTGCCAACGCAAGCAGCTGGCGCTGTCCGCCCGAGAGGTCGTAGGGGTGGCGCGTCTCCAGGCCGTCCAATCCCAGTTGCGCCGCACGCTCCCGCGCCATATCCTCGCCGTACCCGCAGGTCGAAGCCCATTCCATCAGCTCGTCGCGCACCGTCTCGGCAACCAACAACGCCTTGGGATTCTGAGGCAGCAGCGCCGCCGATGCCGCCCCACGCACCATGCGCCCACGCTGCAGCTTGGCGGTCTTCGCCAGCACCGAAAGCATTGTCGACTTGCCGCAGCCGTTACCGCCAACAACCGCATGCACCGCGCCAGCCGAAAACGACGCATCGAGCCCGCGCAGCACCCAACCGCCCGCGCGATCGTAGCGAAACCAGCTCCCTGCCAGGGTGGTAGCCGACCCGCCGTGCATTTTTTGGAGTATTCTGCTTCCATCCGTGCGCGGGAAGGCTTCCGAGCCGTTCTCGAGCGACGTTTGCTCCACAAATTCGGACGATTTGTCCAATTCCGAACTTTTTTTCGCGCTCGATACGTCCCCGGGCGGCTCCAGAGAGCCCAAATTGTCCTCACGCCTGCTGAATACTCCGTTTTTTGCACATCGGACGGCACCCCACCCCAACATGTCGTCGGAAAACAACGATTCTCGGCGTCCCAAAGAAGCCATATCCGCCACCTCGCGCACGCGACCGTCCTCAATCCGGTACGCGCACGTCGCATATTCGAGCATCGGGCGCGGCTGGTGCGTTGCCACAACAACCGTGCATCCCAGCTCGCGGTTCACGCGAAACAGCGCGTGCAGAAAATTTTTCTCGGCAACAGGATCGAGCTGGGACGTGGGCTCGTCGAGCAGCAGCACGCGCGGGCGCAAGGCCAGCACGGCCGCCAACGACAGCAGCTGCTTGCGTCCGCCCGAAAGCGCATCGGTATCGCGGTGAAGCCAATCTTCCAGTCCAAAGAAATAGCTGGTCTCGGCTACGCGACGGCGCATCTCGTCGCGCGACATACCCAGATTCTCTAGGCCAAACGCCATCTCGTGCCACACGGTTTCGCACACGATCTGGTTCTCGGGGTCCTGAAACACGTAGCCCACGCGCTCCGCAGACGCGCGCACGTCCATGTCGGCAACGTCCTCGCCCAGCACACGCAGCTCGCCGGCGAACTCACCCGCCGGGGCGATCTCGGGTTTGAGCAACGAGAGCAGTGTCGACTTGCCCGACCCGGTACCGCCAACAAGCAGCGCAAGCGCGCCCTGGGGAACCGTCCAGTCGAGCCCATCGAGCACCGGCGCCGTGGCCCCGGGGTAGGCAAAGCTCAGGCCCCGCACCTCAATCGCCGGCACATCCGAGCCGCACGCCACGTCCGACACCGAGCCCTCATCCAACCGAGCCATCAGCCAAACCTCTTCTCATCAATCGCATGCAACGCGCAAGGCAGCACCATCCAGGCAGCGTACACGACATAGCCCGGCCACGGCGCCGGCACCGAGAGCTGCGGATAAAACGAATACTGCGTCGTCGCGGTCCACGCCACTGCCGCCGTGGCCACGCCAAACAACGCAAGCCCAACCAGCGCGGCAATGTCGCTGCGCCCCAGTCGATACCTCGCATACGTCGTACGACGCGTCGCGGCACCCCACCCGCGCGAGCGCATCGCGTCCGCACGCTCCAGCGAATCTTCCATGCCCCAGCCCATCAACACGCTCGACGCCCGCAGGCGCGAGCGCACGGGGTCGGCCGGCGCGCGGCCCGGCACGTCAATCGCATCTTGCACCGCCAGTACCGTGCGGCCGCGGCGCAAAAACTGCGGGATAAGCCGCATGCACATCGAGATCATGAGCGCAATCACCGGTGCGGCATTGCCCAGCAGCGCGAGCACCTTGTCGTATTCGAGCATCGACGCCGCCGCCTCAAACCACAGCACGCTCGCCACAAACAACCCGCCCATGCACAGGCCGTATACCATGCTCTCCAGATACACCGCGCGCATGCCAATACGGAACAGCTCCGTCGAGCCCGAGGCGCTAAACAGCGGATTGAGCACCGCAACGATCAAAATCACCGGCAGCTGCCAGCGGAGCGCGCCCAGCGTGCGGGCAGCCCCACGCGTCGCAAATCCATACGCCAGCCCGCCCGCAAGTGACAGCGCAATCAGTACCGGCTGCATCGAGAACATAGTGAGCCCCAGCGTCAGCACTATATAGAGTGCCGGCACAGCCGGATGCGACATCGAGAATGCCGCGACGGGCTCGCCGCCAAACTCCTCTCGTATGTTGTCCACGGGCACCCCCGTCCCCTCGCTCAAACAACAGCTCCGCAGCACCGCCAGCGCCGCACACAAGCAGTGCAAACGCCACGCCGGCGGCGCAAGCCTCAACCGCCGCAAACCAATCGTTACGCGCTCGTCATATGCCTGCGGTATCATATTGCGCCGTGTATCGTTTCCAAACACACGTCTCTATAACGTAACAGGAGATCACATGGACGCAACCGCAATTATCCTCGCTGCCGGCGAGGGCACCCGCATGAAGTCGAACCACTGCAAGGTTTCGCACAAGATCCTGGGTAAGCCCATGGTCCAGTGGATCGTCGACGCTACCATCAAGGCCGGCTGCAGCCGCGTCGTGGTTGTCATCGGCAGCCACGCCGACGAGATGCGCGCCCTCATCGACGGCGCCTACGCCAACAGCGCCACCAAGGTCGAGTGCGTCGAGCAGACCGAGCGTCTGGGCACCGGTCACGCCGTGAAGGTCGCGCTCGAGGCCTGTGGCATCACGCAAGGCCCCGTCGTGGTGCTCAACGGCGACCTGCCGCTCATCACCGCCGACACCGTCGCCAAGTTCGCGCAAACCGTCGCCACCGGCGAGCTCGCCTGCACCGTCATGACCATGACCCCGCCCGATCCTTTCGGCTACGGCCGCATCAAGCTGGGCGCCGATGGTCAGATCGAGCGCATCATCGAGCAGAAGGACTGCACGCCCGAGCAGGCCGCCACGCTGCTGGAGTGCAACGCCGGCTGCTACGCCTTTGACGGCGCGCAACTCGCCGCCCACATTAACGAGATCGGCAACGACAACGCGCAATCCGAGTACTACCTGCCCGACATGCTCGAGATCCTCAAAGGCCACGGCCAGGCTGTCTCCATCTTCCACTGCGACGACTACCGCGACGGCCTGGGCGTCAACAGCCGCATCCAGCTCGCACAGCTCACCGCCATCGCGCGCGACCGCATCAACGAGCACTGGATGGCCGAGGGCGTTACCTTCATCGACCCCACGCAGGCCTGGATCGGCCCCGATGCCACCATCGGCCGCGATACCGTCGTGTGGCCGCAGACGCACCTGATCGGCCACGTCACCGTGGGCGAGGAGTGCCAGCTCGGTCCCAACAGCCGCCTCACCGACACCACCGTCGGCAGTGGCTGCACCATCGATGAGACCATCGCCATCGAGGCCGTCATCGAGAACGGCGTCGACTGCGGCCCGCGCGCCTACCTGCGCCCGGGCACCCATATGCTCGACGGCTCCAAGGCCGGCACGCACGTGGAGATCAAGAAGTCCACGATCGGCGAGGGCTCCAAGGTGCCGCACCTGTCCTACATCGGCGACACCACCATGGGCTCCGGCGTCAACGTGGGCGCGGGCTCTATCACCTGCAACTACGACGGCGTGCACAAGCACAAGACCGTCATCGGCAAGGACGCCTTCATTGGCTCCGACACCATGATGGTCGCGCCCGCCCAGATTGGCGACGGTGCGCTCGTGGCCGCCGGCTCCGTCATCACCGAGCCGGTCCCGGCCGACGCACTTGGTCTGGGCCGCGCCCGTCAGGTAAATATTGAGGGCTGGGCCGCCGATTACCGCCGCCGCCTGCACGAGGACGACGAGGTATAACGTTTTACCAAGCACAAAAGGAGCTGCTCCATGGGGGCGGCTCCTTTTTCTATCGTGACCTGCGCGACCGGATGAGTGGTCGGTTCGTGTCCGTTGACGGTAAAGACGTTATCAAGACTCGATAAGCCCCGCCGCGCGGTTACAATGCAACAAGGCATCTATATGGCATTCGATGTATAAAGGAGAAGGGTAATGCCGATTAATGATCCCGAGAAGTCGGAGAATATGCGCAAGTCCATCCGCGTGTATTCCGGTTCCTCCAACCGTCCCCTCGCTCAGAAGATTGCTGAGTACCTTGGGGTCGAGCTTTCGGGCCTTACGCTTAAGCAGTTCGCCAACGGTGAGATTTACGCCCGCTACGACGAGACCGTCCGCGGCGCCGACGTCTTCCTGATTCAGTCCGTGGCCGGCGGCAACGTCAACGACATGCTCATGGAGCTGCTCATCGCCACCGACGCTGCCAAGCGCGCATCCGCTCGCTCCATCACCGCCGTCATCACCCACTACGGTTACGCCCGCCAGGATCGCAAGGCCGGCCCGCGCGAGCCCATCACCGCCCGCCTCGTCGCCAACCTGCTCGAGCGCGCCGGCGTCAACCGCATCATCACCCTCGACCTGCACCAGGGTCAGATCCAGGGCTTCTTCGATATCCCGGTTAACCACCTGTCCGCACTGCCGCTGTTTGGCCAGTACTACAACGACATGCACTTCGACACCGACAACCTGGTTGTCGTCTCCCCCGACGTGGGCCGTGCCAAGGCCGCCAAGAAGCTGTCCGACATGCTTGGCTGCGACCTGGCCATCGCCCACAAGGGCCGTCCGCGCCACAACGCCGCCGAGGTCATGGGCATCATCGGTGACATCAAGGGCAAGACCTGCATCATCAACGACGACATGATCGACACCGCTGGCACCCTGTGCGCCAACGTCAAGGAGCTCAAGGCTATGGGCGCTGGCGACATCTACGTGTGCGCCACCCACGGCATCTTCTCCGGCCCGGCCATCGAGCGCCTGAACGACGCCCCCATCGTCGAGTGCGTCGTCACCGATGCCATCCCCGTCGAGGTCGGCGGCAAGATCAAGACCATCTCGGTCGCCGAGGAGTTCGCTCAGGCCATCTCCGCCGTTTACCACGAGGAACCCGTCTCCACGCTCGTCGGCGGCGACTTCGCGCTGTAGCCCGCCGCGCATCGCATCATCTTCGATGTTTTTAAAGGGTCGGGAGCTCGCTTCCGACCCTTTTTCCATTCCTCGCCAACCAGCTCTGGACAGTTAGTTCAGATACGTATTTATTTAAAGCCCCAAAGGGCCGTTCGGAGCTTTCTGAGCTCCCCGGCGGACGCTATGCCGCCCAAAACTCATCGTTTTCGAGCATTACCGCTGCACATTTACCCTCAAATCGTCCTCGAGGGCCCTTAGAAACGCCTCGAACGCGCGATGCCTTATACGTATCTGAACTAACTGTCCAGTAGCTATCGTCAACCCTCGTGGTAGAGCTCGATTTCCCGCAATCCCCTCAACCAATTTCTCCGACTTCATAACACCCAGCCGTTCATGGCACACAACACCCCACTGAGCGAAAAGAACGACGCGGCGACCGCGTTTCGCCAACGGCTTAGTACCTTGTAGTTATGACGACCGTGATTTCACATCTCTCCGCCCTCCGCGCGATTCGCCGCGCACGACGGGCTTACTCTGCGCTTCCGTGGGACTCCATCGACGTCGGACAGCAATCACAAGCTCTGGCTGGCTGCATCCCCAATAATGACGCCATAGACTTTGACGCGCTTTCGATGCTCGATGCCTGGAATGAAGACGATTCCGAACTGCTCGATCTTCTCGTTTCAAACGAAGACAACAGACGTCCCGACAAGCGACTTCTTCAGCATATTCTCTCTGCCCCGCTTCCCGAAGGGGCGATTATGCACATCGAGGCTGACATCTATGCCTCATCCCCTGCCATGACGGCGCTGCTGTGTTCCAAAAATGAATCGGTTGCCAAAACCTTAATGCTTCTCATGGAGCTGCTCGGAACGTATTCTCTTCCGCCCGAGGCAACCTACCCCATCGCCTATGACGACATCTGGCCCAAGGCCGGCACCTTCGAAGCGACGAACGATCTCGATTGCCGGAGCGACCAGTCGGTGACCGAGCAGCAAAATGAAACCCGCTACGAACAGGCACACTACAAATGCGAGCCAGCCACGACCATCGAGGAGCTCGAGGCGATCGCACGGTTCGCAAAAAGCAGCTCATATACCTCGTTTCGCACAGCCGTCAAACTTGCCCGGCCCGGATCTGCATCCCCAGCCGAATCCCTAATGTTTGCTGTTCTCGGAGCGCCCATGCGCTTTGGCGGATTCGGGTGTTGCAGCCTGCCCATGGGCGGCCTGCTACTCAACTATCGAGTCGACTTCGACACCCTTGCGGTCAACATGTCCTCGGGCATCCCCTACGCCATCTGCGACTTATATTGCCCGGCAGCCGGTGTCGACAACGAATACAACGGAATTGGGCATGAGCTTCAAAACGCTCGCATCCACGATGGCAATCGAAATAATGGCCTCAAGGCAATGGGCATCCACGTCCTGGTTATCAATCGCGACCAGATGAAAGACCTTGTTGCACTCGAAGCCTTCGCCCAAACGATGCATCGACTCGCGGGAGTCCGATTCCGCTACCGTATCAAGGGCTATCGCAAGCGTCAGGCCGCTTGGCTCAACGCTCTGCGGGCCGGAATCGGCCTTGCACCGGTCTAAACGGCGAATCCCCCGTGCGCCGTCGAGCAGGGCTGGACAGTTAGTTCAGATACGTATAAATAGACGCATTGAATTAGGATATTTGCAGTCATTTCTATACCATTCGCCCTATTTGAAGGGCAGGTAGACTTCAAAACAGCGTCATATGGACTAACTGGAGCACCAATACAGCGCCGCGGCATCGAATTAGGCAATCCGGTGGCCCAAGATTTATACGTATCTGAACTAACTGTCCACCTCGGCTTTTGACGGCCGTCCAAACGCCCCCCCAAATAACCCCAATCGCCCTCCATTTGACAGCGACAACAGGGTCGCTCACCATAGCAGGCGACAAATCGACGAAAGGACAAACATGGCAGCTGCACAGCCGCTTAAGATTCGCATGGTTGCCGGGCTTGGCAACCCTGGCGAGGAATATGCCGAGACCCGCCACAACGCCGGCTTTAAGGCGATCGACGAGCTGGCCCGTCAGGCCGGCGTCACGTACTGGAAAAACCAGGCCGGCGCCGAGGTCGCGCTCATCAACATCAACGATCCCGAGGAAGAGGGCGGCAAGCGCCAGATTGTGCTGGTCAAGCCGCAGTCGTACATGAACACCTCGGGCGGCCCCATCTCCAAGCTCTGCCGCGAGTACAAGATCAAGGCCGAGGAGCTGCTCGTGATTCACGACGAGCTCGATATTCCCGCCGGCGACGTGCGCGTCAAGGTGGGCGGCGGTCATGCCGGCCACAACGGACTGCGCTCGATTATCGACAAGATGGGCAGCCGCGACTTTAGCCGTATCCGCACCGGCATCGGCAACCCTCCTGGCAAGATGGCCGTCGCCGACTACGTACTTAAGCAGCTGCGCGCCCGCGAGGCCGAGGATTTCCAGGACACCTGCGCCCGTGCCGCCGACGCCGCCGGCCTGGCAATCGTGCACGGCGTGGTCTACGCCCGCGACCACGTCAACGGCGCCGCCTCCGCCAACGGCAAGCACTAAAACCTACCGGTTAGGGACAGGTTTGTTTTGGTAGGTTTTACCTGCGGAAACACCGCAACGGCCACATCGCAATAAGCACCCTGTCGCCATACATACGCAACGCCCCAAAGGGGGCCGGTCTCACCGCAACGCGAGGCCGGCCCCCTTTGCCGTTTTGCCTGATAAAACCGATCAAAATGAACCTGTCCCTTTTTGGTAGGCCAGACGGGATAAACCGTTTTCCCACCTGCCGAAGAAACACGTAAGTGACATGACCATGAGGGTATAATTTGCACCGTATGTCTGCACAACGCCTGTGCGCGTACGGTTTTATTCGGGCTACCGTCCATTTCCGTGGAGGCACGGTTCGGCAGCCCTTACAAGAGAGGGGTTCTATGTATAAGATCCTGGAGAAGACGCAGTTCTCGGAGAAGGTGTTCAAGTTCCGCATCGAGGCGCCTGCAATCGCCAAACATGCGCACGCTGGACAGTTCCTCATGGTTCGCGCCAACGAGACGGGCGAGCGCGTCCCGTTTACCCTGGCCGGCTGGAACGGTGACGAGGGCTGGGTCGAGTTCATCTTCATGGTGATCGGCAAGACCACCGAGATGCTGTCCACCTATGAGGCCGGCGAGTCGCTGCGCGACGTCGTGGGCCCGCTGGGCGTTCCCACCGAGATGGCCGAGGGCCCCTGCGCCGTCATTGGCGGCGGCGTCGGCCTGGCAATTGCCTTCCCGGTCGCTAAGCACCTGGTCGAGACCGGCCACGAGGTGCACGCCATCATGGGCGCCCGCACCAAGGACCTCCTGCTCATGGAGGACCAGTTCCGCGAGCTCCTCGACGAGGACCACATCCACATCACCACCGACGACGGCTCCTACGGCGAGCAGGGCGTTGTCACCGCTCCGCTGGAGCGCCTGCTGCAGGACAAGGCCGTGAGCCAAGTCTTCTGCGTCGGCCCCGTTCCGATGATGAAGTTCTCGACCCTCACCGCCCAGAAGTACGACACCCCCATCACCGCGTCGCTCAACCCCATCATGGTTGACGGCACCGGCATGTGCGGCTGCTGCCGCGTCGAGGTGGGCGGCGTGACCAAGTTCGCTTGCGTCGACGGTCCCGACTTCGATGCCACCCTGGTCGACTGGGATGACCTTCGTGCCCGCCAGGCCGCTTACCGTTCCGAAGAGGGCGAGTCCCTCAAGGCCTATGAGGAAAAGAGCTGCGCATGCCACTAGTTAACGGTCGTTTCGTTGCCGATATGAAGTCGCCCCGCACCCCCGATAACGAGGAGCCGGCTGCCGAGCGCGCCTGCGACTTCCGCCCCGTCGACAAGGGCTTCACCGAGGAGATGGCGCTGGCCGAGGCCGAGCGCTGCCTCAACTGCAAGAAGCCGTTCTGTGTTGAGGGCTGCCCCGTCAACATCAACATCCCTCGCTTTATCGAGCAGATCCGCGAGAAGGACTTTGGCGGCGCTCTCGATACCATCCGCGAGGACTCCATGCTTCCCGCCATCTGCGGCCGCGTCTGCCCGCAGGAGAACCAGTGCGAGGGCAAGTGCATCCGTGGCAAGAAGTCCGAGCCCGTGGCCATCGGCCAGCTCGAGCGCTTCCTGGGTGACCGCCCCGAGCTCGCCTCCACGCCCAAGATGGCCCCCAAGAACGGCAAGAAGGTCGCCGTGGTCGGCTCCGGCCCGTCCGGCATCACCTGCGCCGGCGAGCTCGCCCGTAACGGCTTTGACGTCACCGTCTCCGAGGCCTTCTTCACCGGCGGCGGCGTGCTGGTCTACGGCATCCCCGAGTTCCGTCTGCCCAAGGCGGTCGTCAAGCGCGAGATTGACGGCCTGGAGGACATGGGCGTCAAGTTTGAGTACAACTCCGTCGTGGGCAACATGGCCACGGCCGAGGAGCTGTTCGAGCAGGGCTTCGACGCCATCTACGTGGCGACCGGCGCTGGCCTGCCCAAGTTCCTCAACGTCCCCGGCGAGAACCTGCCCAACGTCTTCTTCGCCAACGAGTACCTCACCCGCGTGAACCTGATGAAGGCCAACAAGTTCCCCGAGTACGACACCCCCACCAAGCACGGCAAGAACGTCGTCGTCTTTGGTGGCGGCAACGTGGCTATGGACGCCGTCCGTACCGCCAAGCGCCTGGGCGCCGAGCACGCCATCATCGCCTACCGTCGTACCGAGGACGAGATGCCCTGCCGTCGCGCCGAGCTGCACCACGCTAAGGCCGAGGGCGTCGAGGTTCTGCCGCTCGTCTCCCCGCTCGAGTTTGTCGCTGGCGAGGATGGCTCCGTGTGCGCCGTCAAGGTCCAGAAGATGGAGCTCGGCGAGCCCGACGAGTCCGGCCGTCGTCGTCCGGTTGCCATCGAGGGCGCCATCGAGGAGATCCCCTGCGATGTCGCGATCTCGGCTATCGGCACCAACGCCAACCCCTTCGCTGCCAAGATCGGCGGCAAGATGGAGCTCAACAAGTGGGGCTACATCGTTGCCGACGAGGAGACCGGCCAGACCACCGATCCCCGCATCTGGGCCGGCGGCGACATCGTCACCGGTGCCGCTACGGTCATTCTGGCGATGGGCGCCGGCAAGAAGGCCGCCGCTTCCATCACCAAGAGCCTGCTGGGCGAGTAATCACCCGCAGCGCTAGCCATTAAACGGCAAAGTCCCCGTCGAGCACACGCCCGGCGGGGACTTTTTCTATGCCGCCCTCCCGACCACCACAAAGGGGACAGGCACCTTTGTGGTGGTCGGAGTGATTTGACCGCCGAGCAGCAGCTGCAAAGCCTAGCGCTTGCGGCGCTTGGTCGCGGCGACACCGGCTGCGGCGATGGTTGCGCCGGCGATGCCTAGGGCGGCGACCGTCATCGCGGTGGTGTCGCCCGTGGCAACCAGGGCAGCGTCGGACTTCTTTGCCGGCGTGACCTTGGCAACCGTCTTGGTCGTGGTTGTCGTCGTGGTCGGCGTTGCGGCCGGCTTGGTCTCGGGCTTAACCTCAGGCTGCGGCGCCGGCTTCTCGGGATCGACCGGGGCCGGCGTAGCCTCGGGCGTAAACGTCAGATCAGTGTTGAGCCACAGGGTGTAGATCCAACCGCTGTCGGAATCGGATACGCTATCCGCGACCTGATAGCCGCACTCCTGGCCGTTGATCACCAGCTTAGTGCTGGGCGTGAAGTAGAAGCCGCGCGCGGACTTAAGGTAGATACCGTAGCGATAGGTCACGCCAGGCTTAAAGACATCGATGTGGTTGGTAATGTTCTGGTCCCAGAACTCGACGAAATTTACTTCGCTGCCGTCGCTACCCGTCCAGAACTCACACTGAGGGAGGGAGTTGAAGCCCGTCGGAACATTCGCCGTAAAGACCGGCTTATCGCCCGCCTTGAAGGTAGTTGTGACGCCGTTGATCTCTATAACGTCGATGGCACGCCATTCGTCGATTGGCTGCTCGCACAGCATATTGTCAGCATTGGGCGCAAAGACGCCGTTGACGGTCTTGATGTGGTGTACCCAATGGCCGTTGACATTCATTTCGCAGTCATCAGCCACAGTATTGTCGCCCTTGAGCCTCAGCTCGACGGAGTACATGTAAAACTTGCCCTCTTCAAAGTGCTCGATCTTCCTCATGCCCGGCGTGTACTTTGCAGGATCGGAATACCAGAAAGCAACAGGCGTGAGCTCTGCAGGGTCACTGCCGTCCATTTCCTCCCAGCACTCGTAGGCGATCTCGTACTTGTCGGCGTCGGCGGCAGGAATCGTCGCGGTCGCACGCGGCGCCTCGCCGGGCGCATAGTCGGTTTTCACATCGTTGACGTTCAAATTCTCGAGGGCTTGGCTTTCTGACGCTACGAGCGTTATGGCACTGTCGATGTTGTAGCGAATATAGTAGTCATCCCTGGTTTCGTTGATGACGACCGAACCGCCCGGCCTGTAGGCGTTGAAGATGTCATCAGGGTCGCCCACGATGATATTGTCGCCCTCATAGTCGGTTCCGGTATACGTCAGTGCCGCGCCAATATAAAGAGCCTCATTGCGCGTGAGTCGATACGAGCCGCCTACCGCGCCACCCGTAAAGGTCAGTGTCAGCCTCATGTGATCGCCAACAGGCTCAAAGCGAGCCGTCACATCGGACATAGATGCGTCCTGGACTTCAGCCAGGGTGCCCGAAGCAGCATCGGCCCGGTAGTACTTGGTTTCGACAAGTTCGCAGAGCGGCTTATCCGGCATACCGCCCTCGACATCGGGAAAATCATAGGTATACGACTGACCCTTTTCGAGTGTGACATTGCTCGGAAGCACGCAGTCCGTGTAGTGGGAAACCACGGTCGTGTTGACCTTAACACCGCCTCCGTCTGTCACATCGGTCACGCCGCAGGGCATGATGGCGTCGCTTGTCGGCGTGCCAGCGTTGTCGCTGGGGGCGTTTTGCCCGGCGGACACCACATCGCCAGAGCCGCTGCCGTCGTCAGCTGGGGTTGCCTGCTGAGGTTCAGCGGTAGTTTGCGCCACCGGAGCAGCATCGGTTGCCGGCACAGTCGCCGCAGCTGCATCCACCGTAGCCGCGGGCGTCGCCGGAGCCGTGGCAACCTCGCCCGTCACAGCAGCAGGATCCGCGCACTCGGTCGCAAGTGCAACACTCGGCAGCAGCAATTGACCAACCATAAGCGCACAAGCACCGGCGCAAGCGATTTTGGCGCCCACGCAGCGCCAAGTACCGTGGACCAGCGAGCAGGTGCGCTCACGCTGGGTTCGCTTATCAAAGTTGCTTCCGTTCATAACGGCCTCCTTGGTCGAAAGGCTATACCACCACAAAGGTGCCTGTCCCCTTTGCGGTAGCCCTGTACTACCAAGGTGCGCCCAACGACGACGCATGCCTAGGTTCGTAGATACGAACCCCTATGACTACCTGCGGTTTAATTCAAAATGGTTTCCATACCGCCGCGCTCGTCCCGGGGACGCTACAATCGAGGACACGACCGTTCCGTCCGCCCAAAGGACCACCCTTGAACCTGAGCAAGCAAAAAATCAATGCGCTTCTGGCACTCGCTCTCTTTACCTTTGTCTTCCTCGCCGCCGAGTTTCGCTTCGACATCAATGTCGGGCTGCTCGCCGGTGCCGAGCGCGTCGTGATCGCACAGGGCTTCATCCTTGGCGCCAGCGTGATCGGCTTTATCGGATACGCCTCACTGCTCGGGCACGCGCAGCGCAAAGGCCAACCTCAGGCAGTCGCCAGCGCCGCTGCCCCCATCGCCATCGTTGGCTTAACTCAGATTCAATCCCCCACGGGTCCGCTTGCGCTCGAGATTCTAGGATGCGTTGCATTCCTTGGGCTCGGCCTGCTGGGCGCCGCGGCACACCACGCCTTCGCGATGACATTCCAAGACGATTCCAAGCTCGCCACCGGCGCAGGGGCTGCCTATGCCGCAGGCATCCTCCTACAGTTTGCCCTTAACCTGCTCGATTGCGGCGGCATCGTCGAGCTCATCATTCTAGGCGCGGCAACGATCGTCATCTCCACCCTCAGCGCCGCGCGCCAAGAAGTGGCCGATAACCCCAGCGACGACATCAATCCCTTTGCCGAGCCCTCGCACGCCCTCGCCAAACAGGCGTGTTGGAGCATCGCGCTCGTCATGATTCTCGCCTGTCTTTTTTCCACGCTCGACAACGTAGTCACGTTCTCCAACGCCCACGGCACCATCGCCGTGCAAACCTGGCCGCGCCTCTTTTTGGCAGCAAGCGGACTCGTCGCCGGCCTTATCTTTGACCTTGCCGAACGTCGCTACATGGGCTTGGTCATGCTTGGTGTTACGGTACTCTCCACCATTTCCATCTTGGCCGTGGAAGCCGGCGCCGACCCCAATCTGGGCCTCGTCGTCTTTTATCTAAGCTCCGGCTTTTTCGTCACGTTCTTTACCGCCACGTTTACGCAGTTGGCACCGCGCATGCATGCACCCGCCCTTTGGGCCGGAATGGGCCGCGCCGCCAACAACGTGTGCGCGTTCACCACGTCGGGCATCTCGCTAGCGCTTGTGACCTCGGGCAACGTCGCCCTCATCATGATCGTCGCGCTCGTGCTGCTCGTCGCCGCCTGCGTGGCGTTCGTTGCCGCCGGCCTGTTCCGCCTACCCCAAACCGAGCAGGAGCGCGAGCATCAACAGCTTGCCGAGGAAGCGCTCGCGGCGCCGACCGTCGAGGAGCAGCGCCAAGCCTTCATCACCGACCACGGCCTCACCCCACGCGAAGTCGACGTGCTCATGGCCGTGACCCAAGACGAGCGCCCGCTCAAACAGGTCGCCGAGGAGCTCGGCATCTCGATGCGCATGGTGCAGCGCCACCTGAGCTCCATCTACCAAAAAACCGACACGCAAACGCGCGCCGGTCTCACCAAAGCCTTCCCCTCCGCCTAAAAAACCACCACAAAGGTGCCTGTCCCCTTTGTGGTGGTTTTAAACGGCAGCGGTTCCTCGCAGGAACAATCCCTAACAAAGAGACGCTACATATCGACCGAAGCCCGGCAGCGCAAACTCGAAACGCCCTTGCAAGGGTTCTTCAATCACCCCTGCCTCAATCAGACGTTTCTTATATGTCGAAATCGAACCGGAGCTTTTCTTAAGCCTCGCAGCCAATTCTTGCCTGGTCGTCGTCCCCACCGGATTCATTGCGCGAAGGAAATCCAAGTCCCCCTGCGAAAGCTCTGCCGCAGTCGAGGCAAAAACACGCGATTCGAGCTCCTCCTGCGCAAGCTTCGCACCTCGTTCGACATCTTCGAGGGAAACCTCAGGCGCCTGGCGCGAAGCGTTCCACGCCCGATATCCCACCAACTGGAACATAAATGGAAAGCCATCGATCGCCTCGGCAGCACGGTCGACTGCCTCATCCGAAATCGTCTTGCCGCCGTCTTCGATCGTCAGCCGGAACGCTTCCTTTACATCAGTCGGCGAAATAGATTCCAACGAATGCTGGGCGGCGCGACGAAGAAACGAAGTCGATTTTCCCGTCAGCAGCGCCAGCACGCGAAACGGCAGCCCCGCCATTAGCAAAGCCACCTTTTTGTTCTCGCTCACAAAATGCTGGTAAGTGGTAACGAGCTCCGTCATTTGCGCAAACGATGCATCCACTTCGTCGACGGCGATAAGCACCCCGGTATCAGTCGCTTCAAGCTGAGCAAACAGAGCGTTCATCTTGGTGCGCCAGTTGGCACCACCATATTCAACGTCAACGTTTTCCCAGCTCATACTCCCTATGGGAGCAATTCCAACGCTGGTCAAGCGCTTAGAGACGGGCTTTTCAATCAGAGAGGCAGCCGATTCGTTGAGACGCTGCAAAATGTCCTCGAGCATTCCATCCGAAGCCGTCACATTCGCCGTAATCCAGCCCTCTTGCTGTGCGCGATACGACAGATATGCCAAAAGTGCCGTTTTGCCTGTCCCGCGCGCGCCGTAGAAAATCGAGCATAGGTTGGGGTCGGAATCGGCGCTTTCAAACGCCAGCACCATATCATCAATGATTTGCTCACGGCCGGCCATGTATGCCGGTACACGTCCGAACATCGGCGTGAACGGATTTGCCTGCCTGCACGCTGTTGCTGCCGCCATAAAGCCTCCCTTGGACTTGCGTAATTCAATTATGCCCTATTATCTTTGAGTGATTTGAGCGCCGTTAAGTTTTTTGAGCTTCTTTGAGTTTCTTGAGCATCCTTGAGTTCTTTGAGCGAACGACCATCAGCAGCGTCGGTTGCCCTCCTCGGCTTAAAACAAAAACCACCACAAAGGTGCCTGTCCCCTTTGTGGTGGTTTTGACCATCTAGCCTTCGAGTTGAGCTATTTTGTAGCGGTAGGCTGCGGCGATGACATCTTTGCAACCCTCGCGGCCCAGCTTGGCGCGGTTGACGACGATATCCTTGCCGCTCGTCATCTTCCACTTGCCGGCGCTGTATCGCTTGTAAAACGCCTCGCGCGCCTTCTGCTGCTGTTTGACCAGCTTGGCGCCCTTCTTTTTGTTGAGGCCACGCTTTTTACGCACAATCTCGACGCGGTCCTCAAAGGGAGCAGTCACCAACACGGCGATGTGGTTGGGGTTGTTGCGCAGCAGATAATCGGACAGGCGACCCTCGATAATGCAGCTCTCGGTCTCGCCCAGGTCCAAAATCACCTGGCTCATCTTTTGGAACAGCTTGTCCGAGTACGAACGCGCGTCGTAGCGGTCGGGCAGAAACGCCATGTTCTCAACAGCCAGGCGCTCGTCATAGGCCGCCATCTTGTCGAGCGACTCGCCCGCGCGCAGCGACGCGCGCACCAGCAGCTCGTTGTCGTACAGCGGAATCCCCAGCTCGTTGGCGAGGATACGGCCGATCTCATGGCCCTCGGCACCAAAGTCACGCGCGATGGTAATGACCACGGGGCTCTTCTTGTTCACCAGATCGCTCATCGCGAATCCTTTCTAACAAATGAGAAAAAGGCTGTCTATCGCCTTTTCCCACGATAGCGTACCTGGGTTTTCCTGGTGCCCAAGATTGGCCTGAAAGAGGAGCGACGCGTACTTTGGTACGCGAGCGACGGTTTGAAGGCCAAGGTTGGGTGCCAGGGAAAGCCAGGCTATGCGGCTACGATGCGGCGTTGATACGCTCGGACCAGCAGCGAAATGCCAAAGTTGAGTGCAAAGTACATCGAAAACACCAGGCCGTAGAGCATGAGCACCTGCGACAGGTCGATCGCATGTGCCATCACGACGTTTGCCGTGTACATGAGCTCGGCCACGTTGATGCCCGAAAGATACGAGCTGTCCTTGATGACGGTCGTGCACTGGCTAAACAGCGCCGGAATGATCGTCTTGAACGTCTGCGGCAGGATGATATAGCGCATGGTGGCAAAGAAGCCGAAGCCTTGGCTCTGCGCCGCCTCAAACTGGCCACGCGGAATCGAATTGAGGCCGCCACGCACGATCTCGGCCATAACGGCGCTGGTAAACAGCGTAAAGGCGATGGTCGAAATCACAATGTCCAGGCCCTGCACCGTAAAGTAGATAAACAGAATCCACAGCAGGTTCGGCGTGCAACGGAACAGCTCAATATAGGCGCTCACCAAAATACGAAACGGGCGGGGCGCATAGCTCTTGACGAGCGCCAGCACCGTGCCAAAGATGAGCGAGAAAAAGATCGACAGCGCCGAGATCTCGATGGTCTTAACAAAGCCGCCCCAGATGTAGAGCAGGTTGGTCGCGTTGAAGATTTCCATGCGCTAGGCCTCCTCTACGTTGTCGAGCCCCAGCTCGGCCAGGCTCACGCCGCGCGGGCGCTCCTTGGAGCGGCGCTCGAGCCACTGCACCAGCATGGCGAGCGGAAAGCAGATGATGAAATACATAAGGCAGCAAACGATGTATCCCTGCAGGTAGCCATACAGGCTTACGAAGTTGTCGGAGCGATACATAAGGTCACCGCCGGCCACGAGCGCCAGCACCGACGTGTTCTTGACCAAGTTGAGCGCCTGGTTGCACAGCGGCGGCAGGATGATTTTGAACGTCTGGGGCAGCACGATGTACCAGTAGGCCTGCGCACGGGTGAAGCCCTGGCTCTGAGCCGCCTCCATCTGACCGCGCGGAACGGCCTCGATGCCGGTGCGGATGACCTCAGAGATGTAGGCCGCGTGATACAGGCCCACGCCCAGAAAGCCCAGCACGAACGGCGCGATGCGCACCGGCTGGTCGGCACCGGTTACGGCCTGCAAAAACTGCGGGCCGGCCATGTACATAAAGAGCACCTGCACGGGCAGCGGAGTGTTCTGGTAAAACTCCACGTACACGCGACTGATGGCGCGCAGCACGCGCGAACGGGTGGTCGAGAACACGCCCAGCAGCGTGCCCAGCACCAGCGACAGCAGCAGGCCGGCAACAACCACCTGCAGCGTCACGCCAAAGCCCTCCCAGAAGGGCCCCATGTTTTGGAATGTCGTCGACCAGCGGTCGGCGTCAAACAATCCTTCGAGCATTTGATTCCTTCCTTGGACGAGCGCCTACACAAGACCCCAGGTCTTGACCTCTTGATCGAGCCAGCCGTCGGCCAGGCGATCGCAAATCACCTGATCGACCACGGCCGAAAGGTCGCAACCCTTCTTGGTCGCCACGCCGTAGCCCTGCTCGCCAAACTTGACCTCGGGCTGCAGCAGCTCGACGGTCTCGTTCATGTAGCCGGCCAGCGTGGAGCGGTCCATGGCAAAGACGTCGATATTGCCGGCGTCGAGCGAGCTCTTGATGATGGGGTAACCGCTAAAGGCCCTAAACTCGGGTTCGCAGTGAAAACCGTTGTCCTTGATCATCTGCTCGATCAGGCCCTGCGTGGTGGCACCCTGGCTCACGCCAATGACCTTGCCGTCCAGATCCTCAATCGAGGTAAAGCCCGAACGTTTCTTGACCATGAGTCCCACATAGTCGGTACGATACGGCGTCGAGAAATCCCAGCTCTTCTTGCGCTCGTCGGTGATGGTGTAGGTCGCCGCGACCACGTCAAGTTGGCCGTTATCGATGAGCGGGCCGCGCGTCTTGGGCGTTACGTCGGTAAACTCGACAAGCTCCTGGGCGCGGGCCTCCTTGTAGCTCACGCCAAAGACGGCAGCGGCAATCTGGTAGCACAGGTCGACTTCCATGCCCTCAAAGCGACCCTTGGCGGTGTCGTAATAGCCGTAGCCGGGAACGTCCTTCTTAACGCCGGCGTTCAGGTGGCCGCGCGACTTGATGGCTGCGAGCTTGGAACCCGCATCGGAGCTCTCGCCGCTGGTAGAGCTACCGCAGCCCGTGAGCGCGGTACCCGTCAGCGCGAGCATGCCGGCGCCCGCCAGCTGCAAAAAGTGGCGGCGCGAAACAGCCGCCCTCGTCATATCTGTCATGTCCATCACCCGCGCCTAGTGCAGGATCTTGGACAGGAACTCGCGGCAGCGCGGGTTCTCGGGGTTATCGAAGAAGTGCTCGGGCGTGCCCTCCTCCAGGATGCGGCCGTCCTCCATAAAGATGACGCGGTCGGCCACCTGGCGCGCAAAGCCCATCTCGTGCGTCACGCAGATCATGGTGATGTCCTCCTGCGCGAGCTCGATCATAACGTCCAGGACCTCCTGCACCATCTCGGGGTCGAGTGCCGAGGTCGGCTCGTCAAACAGAATGATGGGCTGCTTGGTGCACAGGGCACGGGCGATGGCGATGCGCTGCTGCTGGCCGCCCGAGAGGTTCTGCGGATACTCGCCGGCCTTGTGCGCCATGCCGACGCGCTTGAGCGCGGCGATGGCGATCTGGGTCGCCTCTTCTTTGCTCTTCTTTTGCAGCTTGATGGGTGCAAGCGTCAGGTTGCCGAGCACCGTCATATTGGGGTACAGGTTGAACTGCTGAAACACCATGGAGCTGTACTTACGAGCCATTTCCAGGTGATTCTTCTTGGTGAGCGGCGTACCGTCGATAATGACTTCGCCCGATGTGGGCTCCTCAAGATAATCGACGCAGCGGATGAGCGTCGACTTACCAGAACCGGATGGCCCGATCATTACGAGCTTCTCGCCGCGCTTGACGGTGAGGTTGATATCTTTGAGCACATGCAGGTCGCCAAAGTACTTGTTGAGATGCTTGATCTCGATCATGTCTGCCATGAATGTCCCTTCCCTGCGTTTATACGAATTGCACTATTGTACGGAAAGAACCACGTTTCCGCAGCCCACACTGCATCACCGTAAAGAACCCGCAACCTTTCACCCACTCATTGGGGACAGACTTAAATGAGTGCCTAATGAGCGGGCACTCATTTAAGTCTGTCCCCAATGAGCGCCGAAAAAGGGGCGCGACCGCAATGGTCACGCCCCCTCAACATCAACTATGTACCGCTCGGCTCCTACGCGAGTTTGGCTCCGACGATTTTGGCCGCGGCCGGCTTGTCGAAGTTGCCGCCAGTTGCCTTGCCCAGAGCGCCCATGACCTGGCCCATCTGCTTCTTGGAGGTCGCGCCCAGCTCGGCGATGACCTGCTCAATCAGGGCCTCGAGCTCCTCGCCCGAAACCTGCGCGGGCAGCAGGCTCTCCAGGATCTTAACCTGCTCGGTCAGGTTGTCGGTACGCTCCTGGTCGGTACCGGCCTTAATGGACATCTCCAGCGTCTCGCTCGTCTGCTTAATCAGACGCTTGATCATGCTGTTGACGTCTTCCTCGGTCACATCGCGGCGCTCGTTGACCTCGATATTCTTCACCTCGGCCTTGACCTGGCGAATAATGGACAGGCGAACCTTGTCCTTAGCCTTCATGGCCGCGATCATTTCCTTCTGCAGCTCTTCGTTGGTCATCTGCAAATCCTCCTCAATAGTGCGGGCGGCACTCGCACGAGCACCGCCCCATGATTACTCAGTCGTCGACGAATCGTCGGTCGAGCTCTTGGTAACGCCCTTCAGGCTGACGTTGTACGGCACGTCCTTGGGCATGGGGTTAACGGTGATGTCGGCATCCTTCTTGTACTGCTCCAGCCACTCGCTGTACGCGGTGCTGGCCGCCTGCGTCTTCACCACGTTAGAGACATACTTCTTGATGGCCTTGGGCACCTGCTTGATGTCATCAACCTGGTTATCAACGTGGAAGTAGTCGGTGCACTTGATGATGTGATAGCCGTAGGTCGACTCGACCACGTCGCTCACGTCGCCCTTGTTAAGGCCTTCGAGCGCCGTCTGGTAGCTGTCGACGAAAGTGGTGAGCTTGTCCCAGCCCACATCGCCCTTCTTCTCCTTGGAGCCAGTGTCGTCGGAGTACTGCTCCACGGCGTCCTCAAAGCTCAGCTCGCCGGAGTTGATCTTGTCCAGGCACTCCTGTGCCTTGGCCTTGGCGGTAGCTTTGTCCTCGTCAGATGCGTCGGAATCGACCTTGATCAGGATGTTCGACGAACGACGGGCATCGTTGTAGTTGGACAGGTTCTCATTGATGTAATCGACAATCTCGCTGTCCTTGGGCTTGCTCGTGGGTGCCACGGCATCCTTGAGCTTCTGCTGCGCCAAGCTCTCCTTGAGCGAATCCTTGTAGGTGTCCTCGGTGTAGCCGTAGGTCTTGAGAGTCTCCTTAAAGGTCTTGGCGCCGCCCGCGCTCTTGCACGCGTCCTTCCAAGCCTTCTCGACTTCCTCGTCCGAAACGGTCACGCCGTTTTCCTTCTGCGCCTGCTGAAGCAGAATCTGCTGCGTGTAGGAATCAATGAGCTGCTTGCGGTACTTCTTGGGCGTGAGGTCGTTGTCGACCAGATACTGTGCCCAATCCTTGTCCTTGGTGTAGCCGTAGGACGTGCGCATACTCATGATCTGCTTGGTCACGGTGTCCTCGGTGAGGTTGGTGCCGTTGATAGTAGCAGCCACACCGCCGGTGAGTTTGTAGCCTGTACTAGTGTCCTCGGCCTGCGACATCAGGCCGGAGCACGCCATGGCCGAGACGGAGAGCAACATTGCCAGCACGCCGATGACCACCAAAACGATCTTGACGGTCTTGGAAACGTAGGTCTTGCGCTGCTTCTTGCGAGAGCTGGAGGCGGCGCGGGACCGTTGCTCGGACGTCGGCGCGACCTCGGGGTTCTTTTTCTTGTTTGCCATGTTTGGCCTTTCGCATCACGAATCGAACAAACGCCATTGTGTCACAATGCGGCCCCCACAACACGCCTGGTGCAACGGGGACAGGTTAATCTGCACCATTTTGGTGCAAAGGGGACAGGTCTGGCAGCCGGCAGTTAGGGACAGTCCCCAAGTGCCGGCTTAGCCCTACCTTAGAAGTGGCGGCGAATGGCGTCGACCATGCCCTGGGGCGTGGTCTGGCCGAGCACATCGGCTGCAGCGTCGGCGTCCATAAAGATATTCATGAGCGCCTGCAGAGCCTCGACCTGACCGCCCGGCTCAGCAATGCCCAGATTGATGATGATCTGCGCCGGCACTGGAGCGCCCATGCCCGCCATCGCGTTAAACGTCACGGGCGTGGCGGGCTTTACCACCGCGATATAGGGCTTGGCCACAGATCCCGGGTCGGTATGCGGAATGGCGATGTTTGCCGCCGGCATGGCAAGACCCGTGGGATAAGCATCCTCGCGCGTGCGGACGGCATCGAGCCAGCCCTCGGCAATGTATCCGCGCGGAGCAAGCTCGCCCTCGAGTCGCGCAAACACCTCATCCGGCGTCGCACACTCCCAATCAAAAAACACCAGCTCAGGCGAGAATAGCATCTCGGCGTCATCCGCCATACCGTCCTCCAAAGTTGCATGAGGTTCACAATGCCCCATATGATAGCGAAACGAGGCAGGCAAGGTTAGTCGAGGATTCCAATCATCTCGAGAGCGCGGGCAGGCGTCAGGCAAACTTCGGGCATCGCCTCCAGCATGCGCCGGTCGCTCGTGACCACATAGTCGACATCTGCCGTCTCGCCCGAAGCGATGATGAGGTTGTCTTCAAGATCCGGCATGCGCTTGCCGAGCATGCGCGCCATTTCGCACTCTGCCAACGAAAGCGGAGAGGCCGTCGCCACCTGCATCATATGCTCGATGCAGGCCCATGAAGCCGAGGTAAACGACACGTTAATCCCATGCGCATTCCGCCGGGCAAGTCGACGAGGCAATATATAGAACACATCCTTTGCCGTCGTTGGCGCATACAGAAGGTCGATCTTTCCCGCCTCGGCCAGTTCAACCAATCTTTTCGCTTCGTCGAACGCCCCTTCTTGCAGGTAATAATCGAGCCAAACGTTCGTATCTACCAAGAGATGCTTTGCCTCAATCATCGACAATTCGCCTCAATGTCGGCAATCATCGCGTCATACATATCATCTCGTACGGCATCCCAGTCGTCCGCAGATAATCCAACAGATGCAAAATCCGAAGCGCTTAGCCCCAACGAAGAAAAAGCTAGGCCACACCCCTGCTCGGCCAGACTCTCCGCACGGGACGCCTCGCGCTTATCCGCCACCATAAATCCCGGCAACGTTTGATGCTCGACGAGATAGGCCCAAAGCGCACGAATGGCATCGCTCGGCCCCAATCCATTGCGAGTTAGGACCGCATCGCCGCCAGCTTTGAGCATAGGATCGATTCGCGTGTTGAGCTGCACCGTTGCTGTACCCATAGCGGCTCCTCTCTACTTGCTAGCAGTATAGCAAACACGAAAGGCCACACAAAAGGGCCCCGCCCACGCATGGACGAAGCCCTGTCAGATTGGTAGTGTCGAGAAAGGTGGTGTAGCGCCCGATCCGAAGCGAGTCGGCCTGGCGTCCAAGAACCTAGAATACGGTTGATGCCCTATGCCGCCGACCGGCATATGAAAGCCAGCGGGCCAAAAGCCCCATGGCTTCTAGCCCGCAAAAACATCGATGTTTCCAAATGATCGCAGCTTGTGCTTCAAGCGCTTTTCTACGCTACCGGCGGATGCAAATCCCAATCGGGAAAGCAGTTTGCAAAGCCCGTGAGATTTTGGGTCAAAACATTGTTCTCAGCTTGCTTCAGTCGCTCGTCCTCTTCAAACAGACTATCGAGCTCGCTCAATGCATCGAGGTCCTGCATTGCAGCATCGTTATGGTCGAAATCGGTCACTTCATCAGCCATCTTTTTCACTCCATTCATGGATTATCGAGACAAATCCTACCGGCTAGGCAACCTTCTCAAGCTTAAGCAGGTCGCTGCGCTCGGCCGCAGCTTCCTTCGCGCTCTTCCACTGATTAAGCGCCAGATCGATCTCGGAACAGCCTTCCTGGATGCGTTTGGAGTATTTGGCCTCAATCTCTTCTGCCTCCACAGCGCGCTGCTTGCCCGAGAGGCTCGTCTTTACTAGACAATAGCCAGCCCCCGCAAGAAGCAGAATGCCAATAACCTGGTTTACAAACGCAAAGAAAGCTACTCCCAAAACAGCGAGGACAACGGCCGCTATCTTGTGGCTCTTGTTGCCCTTCGCAACCTTGACATCAAGCTCAGCGAGCTCCTTTTTCTTCTCTTCACCGACATAGCGAACATAATCGCCGCGCAGCGCATTACCCTCATCGCCGGTAACCGCCCTGCTTGTCCATCCGTCGAAGTCAAGGGTGATCGCCTGCGGAAATTCGGGGATGTCGCTCTTGCGATACCGGTTGAAACCACCGTTGATATAGGAACCCAAAAACTGAATCGCGGTCTTCTTCTTATGCACATCCACAGACGCACTCTGGTCGCGCATCGAGCGTGTCATCTGGTCGATGATGTTCATCGTCTGCTGACGCTTCTCATCGCGGCGACGATTGACGAGCTCTCGGGCGCGCTCCACGTCTCCGCCAAATGCCTTGACCGCAAGAAGATACTCCTCCTGGCGGCGCAAATTTCGCTCCTTGGAGTCATCGGAGTTAACGAGCTCCATCAAATGCCTGTCAACCTGCTCGGCAAGCGTCCTCTCGTCAACATCAGAAGCCTTGAGGTCGGCGAAGTCATTGGAGATGCTCTCGATTGCCTCGACTTTTCCGAGATACTTATTGATGTAGTCAAACTCCTTGACCACCACCTTGAGCGCCGGATATCTCGAGCTCATATCCTCCTCGTAGCCGGTAAAGTACTCCGCCCATGACTTTGACTGCTCATTCTCGAACTCAGGGCTCTGATTTCTGATCTGCTCGATCCAGCCCGCCATATAGTCGTCGCACAGGTGCTTTTCGTCGGTTCCGAAGATGCCGTTGATATAGGCATCGATGTAGACCATCGCATCGGCATCGATGCGGGCGGCGTTTTGCGTCGAGAAGTAGCGCGCTAGCCATTCGTAGCACGTAGCCGTGCGGTTATTACGTCTGCAGATCAGAGCCATCGCAAGCGACGTGTGCTCGTTGTCACGTTTGACAGCCTCGCGTATTGCGCGCTCTGCAAGATCACGGTTGTTGTTGATCCATGCCGCAAGGGCAACCAGGACAGGTGCCAGCCAGTAGTCCGGGGTAGAGATCATTAACTCCTCGGAGACCGTCGAAATCGTCGCCTTGCGCACGAGCGCCGCATCGGTTGCCTGGAGAATACCGACCATGGTGTTTCGAACCACTGAGTAGTTGCCGAACTTTTTGTCCATCTCCTGCCGGACGCTCACGAGCTCCGTAGTCGCCTGCTCAAGTGCGGCGGTACGACGCTGCTCGAGCATCATCTCGAGAAAGTCCTTTCGGAGCTTTTTAAGGTCCTTCCGCACTTCCTCCATTTGCGATTCGACCTTATCGACCTTCGTGGTCATCTGGTCAACTTTTGTTCCAATAGCGGCGATCCTGCGCTCGATAAGGACAGTATCTACTCCCGAATCACTCATCTGTACCACCTTTCAGTTTGCACTGTTTAGATCATCCAATAGCTTTAAGCGAGTAAGCGCCCGCCATCTGCTTTATTGAGAGGCCATGCTTCGGTATTGCTCGGACACCTGCTGATAGGCCACAAGAAACTTCTGTTTGCATTGGCTTGCCTTCATCGAATTGACGATGCGCCCGACGGGCTCCACATAGTGTTCGAGAAAGTACGAGGTCCTTCTTCGTAACGCAAACGAACCAGTTTTATAGGGGGACCCGGGGTTCTCTCTAATGCCCTTGAGTAGTGCGAGACATGTTTTGGGTATGTTGCAGTTGGCGGCGATATCTTGATAGAAACTCTCCCGCTCTGCAGTCATAAAGTCTTCCGAAGCATACCGCGCTATGCAGAACGGGCACACAGCATCGATAAAGCTCTCAAGCCGAGGCCGATCCTCCATGCTCTGCATATTGGCGACCACGAGCGATACCATCTGAACCTCAAAGTCACGCATGTTGTAGAGCGTCGACTCAAACAAGTCGATCAAGTCACGCACTTCGTCATATTCGAGAGGGATATCTTCGGCCCTTTTAAAGAAAACCACCATCGAACCCGAAAGACCTTCACAAAACTCATCGCAGTACGCAACCATAAACTGTGCCGCCGCGTTGTCTTGCATCATATTGAGCACGTCCGCGGCAAATTTGCGGGCCTCCGGAAAGTTACCACCCTTAAAAAACTTGATGGCATTGTCCTTGGCAAACGCGACTTTGCCCGTGGCCCCCAGACGCGCCCGCGAATAATACATCTCGCGGCCGCACTGGTTGCAATGAACCTTTCGCGTTGCGGGGTCAAACTCGACATCGGTGCTGCCGCAGCCCTCGCAAGTTATTCCGTTGATTTCCAATAGCTTCCCCACTTCAACCATCAAAGTGCCCTGGCAAAAAGCAACACGAGTTCTTATTTGACAGCGGTCAGCACCGCATTGCGCTTTTCCCAGATACGGCGCGCATCATGGACAAGGCCAACCGTAACATCTGCTGGCTCATCGGCACTCATGGAATTCGAGACGGCCTCGAGCGCAGCGGAGAACTGTCGCTCAATCTCTTGAGCATGGGGCTGCGACATGTTGGAACTAAAGGTGATGTCGTCTTTTAGCACTTTGAGTTCGGCTTTGACCTGAGCGTCTTGCGCTACGGCAAGGAGCTGTCCCACATACGATGCAAATTGCGCCGTTTGAACCGTCTTTGCCGCCACGGCGGCAACCTTTTGGTCCACCTGGCGGGCATTGAAGGCTAGACCCATCTGCACAAGGACAAGCACAGCAAGAAGGACAACGTTTACGACAACTGGAATCGTGCTGCCGCCCCACCCATATGCCGCAAACACAAAGTACGTGTTGGCCAGAAGGGCAACGACAAAGTAGGCACAGCTGGATGCGACCGGCAAATAATGGATTTCGGTCGTGCTTTTGACCGTGGACTGCCTATCGGACATGGTAGCCGAAATCGAAGCCACCGCAAAAGCCAAAACCCCAAAGCCAAGCGACATAGCAAAGACGATAGGATTCATCAGCGCGTTTTTGCAGACAAACATGATTACAAGCCACGCCACCAAGACGATTGCCTCGCCCAAAATGACACGTTTAACAGAACCGTTCATCTTTGTTTCTCCTTATTGGATCTTAGTTCCGCAATCGGGGCAAAATTTGGTCCCCTCGGGCAACTCAGCTCCGCAGCTCGGACACTTTGGCGAGGCCAACCGGTTCCCGCACTCAAGACAGAACTTGGCACCGGCCGGGTTAAGATGCCCGCACGCCAAACACGCAACGCCCTGCTCGAGCTTCTGTCCGCATTCCGGGCAGAACTTAGCACCCATCGGATTAACGTTTCCGCAACTGGGGCACACGGGACCGTTTTGCATACTTGCGGACGCGGGAGTCGTTCCGACCATGGGGGCAACAGTGCCCAGGGTCTGGTTGGCCAAGTTGGAAAAGCCAGCTCCAAATGCACCGCCCATGCCAACGCCCATGCCGAGTCCCATGCCGGCTCCCATGAGGCCCGATGCGGCACTTCCCTCATTGCCCGCAGCGCTCTGCATTACGTCCATACCGCGCTCCTGCTGATAGTCGTAGCCTTCGCGCGCACGTTTCCTGGCAAGCGCCTCTGACTCGATGTCCATCTGGGCGGCGTTACCCTGCGCCTCGAGAATGCTCCGCTTACGTTGGATCTTCATCTCGTTGATGGCGGCAAGATCATCTTCGAAGGGTTTGATGCTATTGAACGAGAAGTTATCGAGCGTGAGGCCAAACTCATCGAAATAGTTAACGAGCCTGCCCTGCATCTGAGACGAGAAATCGCTCAGATGTGTCGCGATTTTTAGAACGGAAACCCCTTGGTCAACAATCGCCTTAGCAAGCAAGTCGGGAACATACTCAAGGATTTTTGCCCGCATAAAGGAGGTAAGTTCTTCTCGCGTATAGCGATCTCGCGTGCCCACGACCTTAACAAGGAACTTCCTCGCCTGAATGGGAACCAGACTCGAGTCGTTCTGCTCGATATGCACGCCAAACAAACCGAAGGCGCGAACGTGAACGTTGACGTCTTCCTCAGGGTCTTGAACGATGATGGGCTCGGTCGTGCCCCAGCGTAGCTCGTTCATGTAGTTGGTATTGATAAAGTACACAACGGAATGAAACGCCGAGCTACCGCCGGTAAGCGAATGAGCGGCATTGCGGAACGGGGCGAATCGGCTGTCTCCCGTGTCGAGCTTGATCTTGCACGGACCGACAAACACGCTTACCTGAGAATCGCCGGCACCCGTAGCGTCAGCAGAACTGCCCGCCCCCATATTGTTGGTAAAAACGGCAATCTGCGATTGCGCAACCTGAAGATAGGACCCGTTGGGGAAATCCTCGTAGGGATAGCGGAATGAGACAAGCGAGGCATCTTCGTTGTTGCCAGGCTCCCATTTGATATTGTCGACAGAAAAGGCACCGAGTATTCCGCTGTGCTTTTCTTCCTTTTCGTTATCGCTATGGAACAGAGACATGCTGATTCCTTTCGTTAATCCCAAACCACGCGCTCCGCGTGTCTAATGAATTGCGAAATGCCGAGCCGACAGGCGCATCGAAAGCCCGTGCGTCTCAATCTATCCCCCGACTTAGCTCGGTTAATTATAGCCCTCAAGTCATCGCATTTAGTCACCCGCCGGCGAGCGGTAATAATGTCGCACCTTTGGTCAACTGACGAAGAACCGGGAGGGTTCGAACCCCAGATACCCTTTTGGGGCATACCCGCTTAGCGGGCGAGTGTCTTCGGACTCTCGGTCAGCTCTTCGTAACGGCCGTTTTAGCTGTAACTAAACTCGTCGGATGGAACAAGGGGAAAGGTATAGGAGCCGCGCACGCCGTAATGCCAAAATGCCTCGGCTAAAGTTACTAGCTCTCGTGATAGGCCATAATCGACCGGCACGGATACCCTTCAGAGCCGCATTCCGCGGACGCTACGACCTTTCCGTCTTTATAAAACTCGACGTACCAAACGTACGTTGCCGCCCCCTCCCAATAGCTTGGCCTATCAGCGACCTTGTACGTAATAGAGGCGTCATCTGGCACAATCAACTCGCGCTTGGCGTTTGCAATGAACGCATCCATGTCGGCGATCACGCCATCGTCGCCCGCAGCGGCCTCCCCATCGTCGCCGCTATCGGATGCCGCTTCAGATGGTGCTTGAGATGCGCCAGTTCGATCGCCTGCAGTGCCAGAGCCGTCCTTCAAAGAGCTCTCCGAAGGCTCCGCTCCTTTGAATGCCTTCCACATATCGCTGCTTGCAGACGGCTTTTCAATGTCGGCTTCCGGATGCTCCCCGGCAATCTCGTCAAGAATTTTGCACGCTTCTTCACGCCCCTGGACCATCGTCTCCTGTGGTTTGCCACCATCCTCGACGGTCCTCACCAAGTAGGCGCCATTCTGTCTATCAAATTCCTTATTTTGAATTTGCACCGCGTCTACGACCTCAGGACCCTTTGCAGTAAGCGAAATATAGAAATCTGCCTGGTTACAATCCTGACTACAAGTAAATTTAACGATGCCGTCCTTGCAGACAGTAATGACTTGGCTCTCACCCTGAGCAATAAAACCGTCATACCGATTTGTCATATTGCTGGAGCCTTCTACCATCTCTGACGAAGGCATAACCGAAACGGCCTTTCCATCAACAAAGCAGTAGGCACCTACAATCGCCGAAATATCGTTCTGCGCATCGACAGACCCAATAAGCAGCTCGTCAATTCCGTCACCGTTCAAATCATCGAAAGCATAGTAGTAGTTTAAAAAGCCGGGAGCATTCTGGCTGTCATAAACGAATATCTGCCCCAGCCCAGAATCATCGCCGCGCCCCAGAGCCCAGCCGTCGTAGTTGGCAGTACCAGCTCCCTTCTGCTCGCAATAGCTCACAAAGTCCTCGTAACGCGCAACCACGCCCTCGTAGGCCTCGTGCGCTTTCTTGTTAGCTGCCGCGACCTTCTTTTTAGACGACTTATTCTCGACTGCAGCCGGCTGTTCCTGCTGCTGCAGCTGAGGCAGCACAAAGGCCTCGTAAGCTTTGACCAGTGCGTAGGCGACACCAGCGGTAAAGATGATTGCTGCAAGAATGGTGACAAACGTAGGCACGGCAAAACGGCCGATCTGCCGACGCTGCATCATAAAGGCCGCAAAGGACATATGCTCAGAGGACGCCGGAGAAGCGCTCTCTGAGCGAGATGCAGCAGGATCGCTCGTCGCTTTTCTATCAGCAGGCGCCTTTGCTGTACCTGAAGGAAGCGGCTGCTGAGCATTCGCCGGCGCATCATCCACATCCAACGGTTTTCCGCATGCGGAACAGTATCGCGCCCCGTCTTTGATCTTTGCCCCGCAGCTTGCGCAGTACATATATCCCCCTAGAACTTCAGCATATCGAAACGATAGCCCACAGCCTGCAAACAGAAAAGGCCCAGGACAATTTGCTCGACTGTAAACCTTTTCTTTCACCTTTCAAATTCGCCTGACCCCACGCGGAAGGCATGCGACGAGCTACTTGCTAGGCGCGAGCCATGTGCAGCTTGATTGCCTTGAAGATGATGTTGGCAACCGAGACGATAGGCCAAAGTGCCACCATCGTCATCGGGGCTAATTCGGGAACAACCGGAACCGCTCCGTGAATCACGCTGCCCAACCAGTAAAAAAGCATCAGAACAACGACAGGAAGGCCCACGAGAACCACAAGTTCGATTAGCATAATCGTGATACCGATAATGCCGCCACCATAGACAAAGGGAAGCCTTACACCGCTGCGGTACAGCGAGATAATCACCTTCCAGGGACCAATCAGAAGCAGCGCCAGCAGAATCATATAGTCGAGCCCCAGCGAGCCCCCTCCCAGCACGTAATTGAAAAAGAGCACATAGAGCAACGAAATCACCGACGCTCGCGTAAGGGACCCGATGGACTCGCGAAGTGAATCTTGCAGGCAAGCAGCGGCCTCTGCATCCTCCGCCGCTTGAAACTGAGCCTCGACAGACTGGCTCTCAATCGGCCGGGCCTCAACGTAAATCGCATCTCCCGCCGTGCTGGCCGCAGCCGCGACCGTAGGCGTTCCGCACACGCCGCAGAACTTGGCGCCGTCGTTAATCTCTGCTCCACACTGTTTGCAATGCATGATCGGGTCCTTTCTCGTTACCCCTTTTCTTGACGATCACAAGATACGATTTGTCGTTTATCCGATATAGAGATTTTGACCGGGTAATTTTCCTAAACGTGCTACGCTATTAAACCTGCAGCTAGAGACAGGGGTAACAATGTTTGAGTTCTCCCAAACACGCACCGTTGAAGGTTCGATTCCGTTTAAGAAAGTCAACCTCATAGAGAACGAACCCAATAGGCCCGTTGGCGAGGCCCAGCTTGTCTTTGAACTCTACATGCCCACCGAGCTGGCCGGCAGCAAAAGCAACGAAGGGCCCGCACACAGCGAGCGCCATGCCGATCTGATCAGGCTGGCATCATGCATCGAACCCACCGCCGTTAAAGAGCAACCCTTCCGCGCAAGCCTCTTTAACGTACTTGATTACGCCGAACAGACCGGGCCGCTTTTTGGCAAGCACGCAATAGAATCCGTACGCGATTGGGCCAATGCCGCGATGGCAGCACTTATTGCCATGCGCATCCAGGAATACCTCAACGGGAGCTGCACCATCGCAAAGGTCTCCGCATTGGAAAGAATCGAGAAATCAGTGGTAACCTGCGCGGCAAACGGGTCATCCTTCAAGATCTACACCACTATCCTGAGGGCGGGCGGAGATTATACCGACTCATTCAAAAGCCTGCCCATCGTGCGCAAAATCGAATCCGATGCGGGATATTTCTACGCCTTTATGTTTATGATCGACGAGGAAGAATCCCTCGTTGCACTCAACGTGCTCTCTTTTGAACACGAGCTCACCGCCAATGACTTCAGTGTTTTGCAGGCGATGTTCTACATGGACGAAGACTCCAGCTCGGAGATTTCAGCGCGACTCAAGGTCAGCAATAGCGAGGAGAGCTTCTATGTAATCGACCCTCAAGCAGATATCCAGGAGCGCCGCGAAGAACTCGACAACGATGACCGCGATGCACTCACCGCTTTGGTGCAGGCGCTCGTGATCTCGCATCTCTCGGGCGCGCACGTGGATGTGTTCCAGGGCAACGAATCCACAGGGTTCCTCTCGTTTGACAGCTATCTCTCGTGGCTCTGGTTTGATTTTTCGCGCAAGCTGAGCACCGTCAAGATCGGCTATTGTGAGCAGTGCGGACGCGCCTACTCACTTGCCGGGCATCGTGGCGTCAAACGGCACTACTGCAGCGATCGATGCAAGACCGATGCCAAAAACGAGCGCACGCGCAAGGAGACGGCAAAGATACGCGAGTTGTTTGGAACGGGCGCCAGCGTACGCGACATCGCCAACGAGATAGAACGTCCCGCGGCCTACGTGCGCTCGCAGCTCAATAAATGGACCAAGCTCAAGCACGATCTGGATGTAGACATTGAGTTAAACGGCTTTGACAGCTCCGAGCTACTCAAACGCTGCACCATTGAGAAGCTCGACCTCAACAACCTCCTCAACGCCAAGCGCAAAAAGCAGATTCAGGACTATGCCAAACTCAAGCGCCTCGTTAAGTAGAAACGCTGTCATTTCTTTGCCATCCGATTGACGGGTGGAAAGTTACTCATATACGTGTTAGTAATATATATGTTAGTAATATATATATGAACGAGGCGCATCATGTTTGTTGGACGTCGGGAAGAGCTTGAATCCCTGGAAACCGCCTATCAAAAAGGTTCCTTTCAGTTTGCCGTAGTCTATGGAAGGCGTCGCGTGGGTAAAACCAGCCTGCTTCGCGTCTTTACACAGGGCAAACCCCATGTGATCTTCTTTACCGGACAGCAAACCGTTGCAAGCGAAAACCTCGCGCTGCTCAGCCGCGAGATACTTGGCGATAGCGCCGCAGGAGCAGCGTTCCCCTCTATCCAGGTTGCACTCGAATCCGTCTTCGAACACGCCAAAACAGAGCGAATCGTTCTGATTATTGACGAGTATCCCTACCTCGCCGAGAGCGATCCGGGCGTCTCGTCGTGCCTGCAAACGCTTATCGATCGACATAAAGACACGAGCAAGCTGTTCCTCGTGCTCTGCGGATCGTCCATGAGCTTTATGGAACACCAGGTACTAGGACACCAAAGCCCTCTTTATGGACGCCGCACCATGCAGCTGCGCATTGACCCCTTCACCATCTTTGACGTGGCTCTCATGCTTCCCGATGCACCCATCGAAAGGGTCATCGAGCTGTATTCCGTTGTTGGCGGGATGCCGCTCTATCTATCGCAGCTCGATGGCACGCGTTCCACTCAATGGAACCTTGAGCATGCGCTGTTGCGTCAAGATGCGTTTTTGTATGCCGAACCCCAGAACTATCTGCTGCAAGAGGTCCGCAGCCCAGCTATCTACAATGCCGTCATAACCGCCATTGCCAACGGCTGTGTACGCTCCAAAGAGATTGCCGATGTTACCCACCTCGCAACTCCACAGGTCGCGCGACTGCTCGACGCATTGATCGAGCTGCGAATCGTTGAGCGCGTCACGCCTGTTGTAAAGGCAACAAAACGCAGGGTAGTCTATCGGATCTGCGATAACCTGTTTAGGTTTTGGTATCGGTTTGTTCCACAGTACGCAGGAACGATCGAAGAGGGACTCGGGGCCGCCGTTGCTGCACGTATCGTCAAACGTGACCTGCCTACCTTTGTGGGCCCTGCATTTGAAGAAGTGTGCCGCCAGTGGTTGATGCGGCAGGTTGTTGAGAGCGAGCTGGATGTGCTGCCCAAGGCAATCGGCTCTTGGTGGGGCACGAACCCGAACACGCGCCGGCAAGAAGAGATTGACGTTGTGCTTGAGGACGCCGATGGGGAGCTCATCGTTGGCGAGTGCAAATGGAGAAACGAGCCCGTAGATACCGACGTTCTTGAAACACTCGAGCGGCGCAGCGCGCTGCTGGGCCGGCCGATCAAACAGTACTACTTGTTTAGCAAGAGTGGATTTACCAAAGCGTGTCAAAATAGAGCGGCTCAAACAAGCAACGCGAGGCTTATTGGGCTCGAGCAACTACTATAAGAAAGGGGCTTGGAAACAGTTTTCCAAGCCCCTTTCAGTTTTTATTCGATTCCCACCTTTTTGAGCGTATCTTTGGTGACTTCCGCAACTTGATTGGGATCGACGTGGGATTCCCCTGAAATAGAACCGTAACCTGAGGTTGAGAAATCAAGGAAGTAGTATGTCCGGTAATTGTGCCCATAGCCAAATTGCTGATATAGAGCATTATAGTCCGTCTCGGAAATTTCCTTGCCCTCCGACGCATAATACTCTTCGTAGCCATTGCCTTCGCTCGGCTCAACTCCCCAGGACTCGTAGTTGCTTACAAGCGAAAAAACATCGCCTTTCTTGCCATATACCGAAGTATTGTCCCCGGCCAAAGCCTGCCTGCCAGTGAGCAATGCCGTAATCGCATTGCTCATCTCATATGTTCTTTGGCTTACGAGGATGCTGCCGCCATCCGCTTTAATCAGCGGAAGAAACATCGTTCCTCCGTTGCTGTTATCAAGCCAATTTTGACTGTAAAGTCTCTTGACACCACCATCAGCTGCCGACCAAACCTCTACGGTGTAGGACTTCTGAAGTCCCTCTATATCTCCATTCCAAGCACTCTTTAATTCGTCATCGCTCATACCGTTCACAACGGTCAAGAACTCAGGCTGGCCATCCTGATCAAAATCAACGAGGTCGACAAGGCAAAGCCCTCGCATCGCATAGACAGAATCAGTCACCTCAACAATTTGTGGCTCTCCATAGCACGCTAGGTATTCCTGGCACTTTTGCTTGTAAGCGGCATACGCAGCGGTATTGTCCGCCGCGGCGCCTCCATCCTTCTTGTCGCCTTCGTCTGTCTTTGTATCGGCCTCGTTGACCTTAGGCACCTCGAGGGAAACCTCTTTTATGGCATCAGTGGATTTAGAGTTATCAACGACTTCGACGGGGATAGCCCACTCGACTTTGGAATTAGAGTCCTTAACGGTAAGAGTATATTTTCCCGGTTTAACATCGGGAAACTGGCTTACCGTGAAGCCCTCGTCACCCTTAACCTCAGCGTTGGTGCTGTAGCCGTTGTCGCCGTTCAGGGTCACCGAGTACTTCTTGAGCTTCTCGCCCTTTGCGTCGGTCGGGGTGATCTTGGATTCTTGGACCACCACGATGGCTTTGTCCTGGCCGTAATGGGCAACGTCGCCGGATTTGCAAAAGAACAGCAGATAGCTAAAGATGGCAATGACTGCCACACCAACGACGATACCAACGATATAGAGCGCCTTGGGCTCCTTTTTCCGTGCGGATGCATTCACCGCAGAAACAGGGGCTGGCGCCGCGACGGGCTTGGCGACCGGATTGCTCGGTTTTGGCCGGTCGGCGCGCACGGCAGGAATCGAAGGCGTTGCACCGGACGACACGTCGTCTTTGGGCTGGTCGTCTTCTTCGTCCGCTACGGGCTCGCTCTCCACGGGCGACTTTTCCTCCCCCGCCTCGGCACCGGCGGAAGACTCCTTCTCCGTTTCGCCACTAGCGAAAATCTCTTCCGCAGCTTCATTGATAACGGAAGGCTCTTCTGCCACTTCGTTGCTGGCAGAGTTCAGCACCGCCTTCGCATCTTCGAGTGCATAGCCACACTCGGTGCAGTATCGCAAATCGCCATCAAGCTCAAATCCACAGTTGGGACAGAACATGTTAGTCCTCCTTATCGACTTTCACCGTTGTACCGTCCTTGACCTCATCAGGGGTTACTTCGGACCCCACTTGAGACTCATCATCCCAGGACGCAACCAAAATCTCGCAATTGCCGTCCGCAAAAGAACCGAGCTCATAGTCTTCGGTGCGATACACCAGTCCCTTGGATGTCACATACAAGCATGTTGAGCCCTTGATTGAATAGTCTGAAGAATCGCTCCGCATGAGCATAGAATTGTAATCAGACGGATGCTCTCTGCGCATTTCCGTAAGATACGGCCAAACTGCCGAACTCATAGAACTGGCAAGATCCTCGGTATCAATGCCGAACATGTCCTGAGGACTAACAGTGTCACCCGTATGCAAATCAAAAATAACACCAGTCACAACCGTGTCGCCATGCGGACCCCATCCCGTCGAATAGCGCTCGTCACGGATACAGAAATAGTTCTCATCCATGTACGTAACCGTCACGTTTCTCGATATGCAGGGAAATTCGCCATCGGGATATAACTCTGCATCTGATTGCTCATTATCTGATGCCCGATTCGTTCGCTCCGCATCAATTTGAAGGGGCTCGAGAATCGCCTTGTTAATTTTGTCTGTGATGTCGTCTTTGGCGGTGCTCTTAAGTTGCGGATAGGACCATTCCATGTCAGTCCGCTCGCCCCGATTTAACATAGGGTCGACCGGAGCAGACACCGTCAATGATTTTGCCTCCAACGTATAGACAACTTCTTCGGCCGCTCTCTCGTCCTTCTTGGGCCTTTCGGTCGTTTGCTCCTGCTGCACGGATTGCTGCTGGAGATTGGGCTCGATGACGTTCTTGTAGAGCATGAAAGCAGCGTAAGCGATGCCTGCCGCGGCGATAAATGCGGCGATCATGATAGCGAACTGCGGCACTAGGCGGTTACCGACCTGACAGCGTTGCATAAAGAAGTTGTACATCTGGGAGTGACCGCTACTCGCAGTCTTCGAGACCGGTTCGGGGCTCGGTTCTGCTGTGGACTCGGCATTCGCGGATCCTATCGCAGAGTCCGTTTCGGTATCCGTGGGTTCCAATATGACTTCAGCGGACGATGATTCTCGCTCCGACGGCTCGGCCTTGGGCCCCTCCTCGGCCGCAGTCTTGCCCGAGAGCCCGCCCAAGGGCAGACCGCATTCGGTACAGAACCGCGCATCGTCGCTGATTTTGCTACCACATTTGGGGCAAAACATGAGCCTTCTTCTCCGATTCCTTTTAGTCTCACTGAGTCGTGAGTTACTCACGTGCTGTTTGTTTCGTAGTTTAACTATTTCTTAAACAAATCGATGGGTCACTTGAACAGACGCATACCCGCTCAAGCGACTCTATACCGGCTAGCTATCCTTGCTCATGATATGGGTGTCAGTGTAAGAAAATCGTTGAACAGGGTTGCTCCCTCGAAGTCCGAACCGATACTGAACTTGAAACTATCTTTATTTACCGAGATGGAGAAATCGCCGCTGATATCCATATCATGCGCGCAGCCAACCACCCCCATTTTTCGGTCCCACCTGTCACGTTATCAGGAGCCAGAAATCGAAGAGATGGTAAAAGCCGCTTGGGGCACATGTGGTTCCATATGCCCCAAGCGGCTATTTCGATTGCTTATGTCACAAAGAAAACTCAGCGACTCTTTTACACACGACTAACGCGCCGCATCAACTGCGACCTTGCCGCTCTCCAGCACGTGGACGCGCCCATCGGCGAGCATCTGCACGACCTCGGGATACAGCACATGCTCGATCGCGTGGATGTGCTCCTCGAGCGTATCGACATCCCAGCCCTCCTCGACGGCCAGCGCGCGCTGGGCGATGATGGGGCCGTTGTCGTAGATCTCGTTGGCAAAGTGCACGGTCACGCCGGTCACCTTGACGCCGCGAGCAAACGCGTCGTCAATCGCATGGGCGCCAGTAAAGCTCGGCAGCAGCGCTGGATGCAGATTGACCACGCGGTTGGGGAACGCGGCCAGCAGCGGCGTGTGCACCATGCGCATGTAGCCGGCCATGACCACATACTCGCAGCCGCGCTCGAGCAGCTCGTGCGCGATGATCTCGTCGGCGGCGATGGGATCGGCGTACACATCCTTGGACAGCGTGAGCGTCTGGATACCCGCACGTTCGGCACGCTGCAGACCCTTGGCCGAAGGACGGCTCGACACCACGAGCTCAATCGAGGCGTTGAGCTTGCCGGCGGCGATCAGGTCGATGAGCGCCTGCAGGTTGGTGCCCGAACCGCTGATGAGCACGCCGATCTTGAGCGGCTCGGCCGTATCGGTGCCGGTCGGACGGGTGTAGGGATCCCAGCTCAGGCCCTCGGCAGCAGTCGTCTGCTCGTTAGCGCTCATCGGAGTACACGACCTTACCGGAGCCCTCGACGCACTCGCCCACGCGGAACGGCTTCTCGCCCAGCGCGACCAGAGCCTCGGTCACGGCGGCCTCGTCCTCGGGAGTGACGATCAGGCACAGGCCAACGCCCATGTTGAAGGTCTTGCACGCCTCGTTGGGCGCAAGCTCGGCCTGGCGCGACACGTAGGTGATGACAGGCGGAACGTCCCAGCCCATCTCGGCACCGTTGCGGGTGACCACGGCGTCGACGTCGTCGGCGAGCGCGCGGTTGAGGTTCTCGGTGATGCCGCCGCCGGTGATGTGGGCAATGGCGTGAACGTTGGCGCCGCCGCGGAGCAGCTCCAGAATCGGCTTCACATAAATGCGCGTGGGAGCCAGCAGGGCATCGGCGAGCGATACGCCACCGAGCTCCTCGAGCGGACGGCTCAGCTCCTCGGCCTTAGCGGCGGCCTCGGGCGTGCCCGGCTTAATGCCGTCGACACCGATGACCTTGCGCACGAGCGAGTAGCCGTTGGAGTGAACGCCGGTGGAAGGCAGGCCCAGGATCACGTCGCCGGGGCGGACGTTCGCGGGGTCGAGCATCTTAGGACGATCGACGACGCCCACGGTAAAGCCGGCGAGGTCGTAATCGGCAGGAGCCATGACGCCCGGGTGCTCGGCCATCTCGCCGCCCACGAGTGCACAGCCCGCGAGCTTGCAGCCGTCGGCCACGCCCTTGATAATCTTTGCCATGTGCTCGGCCTCGATGTGGCCGATGGCAACGTAATCCAGGAAGAACAGCGGCTCGGCGCCCGAAGCCAGAATGTCGTTCACGCACATGGCAACCAGGTCCTGGCCCACCGTCTCGTGGCGGTCCATGATCTGAGCGAGCACGAGCTTGGTGCCCACGCCGTCGGTGCCGCTGATCAGGATCGGGTCTTCCATATCCTTAAGCGCGGCGGCCGAGAACAGGCCACCAAAGCCGCCAATGCCGCCGATAACCTCGGGGCGGTTAGTGTCCTTGACCATCTGCTTAATCGCGTCGACGGCGCGGCCGCCCTCGGCGGTATCGACGCCGGCGTCCTCGTACGTCACATGCTTGCTGTCGCTCATCTGAGCCTTCCTCTCCCACTACCGTCCGACGCCCGGGCGCCAAACGGTGCTCATAGTTGTCCTCGATTCGGTGCATGCCATAACAACACGCACCGTCATATCAACAAAACAGCAGGTAAAACCTACCAAAATAAACCTGTCCCTTTTTGGCAGGTTTTAGGCCTCGCCGTGCTCCTGTTCCCAGCTGCGATCGACGTATTTCTCGACCACGGCGTCGTCGTCAAAGTGCAGCGGCTTGTCCAGGTTGCGGGGCTTAAAGCCCTCCATGAACTTGTCGCGGCCAAAGCTCTCGGGAATCGCCACGGGATAGCGGCCGGTAAAGCACGCATCGCAGTAGCCGCCCCTGGGCATGACCTTCAGCAGGCCCTCGACCGAAAGGAAGGCCAGCGAATCGGCGCCGATGTACTCGCAAATCTCGTCGACCGTCTTGTTGGCGCTGATGAGCTGCGACTGCACGTCGGTATCGATGCCGTAGAAGCACGGCCAGATGACCTCGGGCGAGTTGATGCGAATGTGAATCTCTTTGGCGCCGGCGTTGCGCAGCATCTTGACGAGCTGCACCATGGTGGTGCCGCGGACGATGGAGTCGTCGATGACGACCAGGCGCTTGCCCTCGATGTTGTCGCGCAGCGGGTTGAGCTTCATACGCACGCCCATGGCGCGCAGCTCCTGCGTGGGCTCGATAAACGTACGGCCCACGTAGCGGTTCTTGATGAGGCCCTCACCAAAGGGAATGCCGCTCTCGTGCGAATACCCTTCCGCAGGCGGCAGGCCGGAGTCGGGCACGCCGATGACCAGGTCGGCCTCGACGGGTTCCTCGTGCGCCAGCTGACGACCCATGTCATAACGGCAGGCGTAGACGCTCTTGCCGTTCATGATGGAATCGGGGCGAGCGAAGTAGACCTGCTCAAAGATGCAGTTGGCGGGCTCTTCGGCGGCAGGCACGCCCTGCTCGGATACGAGGCCCTCGGCGCTGATGCGCAAAATCTCACCGGGACGGACGTCGCGGACGTACTCGGCGCCCACAATGTCGAGCGCGCACGTCTCGGAGGCGACGACCCAGCCGCCGGCGCGGGTGACATGGGTGGTGGCGTCGACCGTCGCGGCGCCGTCCTGCGACGGCAGCTGCGAAACGGATGCGACATCGGCCTGGTCCAGGCCCTCGTCCACCAGCTTGCCCAGCACGAGCGGGCGAATGCCGTGCGGATCGCGGAAGGCGTAGAGCGCCTGCTCGTTGATGAGCGTCATGGCGTAGCCGCCGCGCACGAGCTCCATGGTCTTGCGAATGCCCTCGCGCAGATGGCCCGTACGCTGGGTAAAGTAGCCGATGAGCTTGGTCGCGACCTCGGAATCCGAGTTGGAGAGGAACGGCACGCCGAGTTCGATCAGCTGGCGGCGCAGCTCGTCGGTGTTGACGAGGGTGCCGTTGTGCGCGAGCGCGATGATGACGCTATTAATCGTAGAGAGATGCGGCTGAGAGGCTTCCCAGCTCTTGGCGCCGGCAGTGCCGTAGCGCACGTGACCCACGGCCAACTGGCCGGAGAGCGTCGACAGGTCGGCATTGGAGAACACGCGGTCGAGCAGGCCCAGGTCCTTGCGGACCATAACCGTGCCGCCGTCACCAACAGCGATTCCCGCCGATTCCTGGCCGCGGTGCTGCAGTGCACGCAGGCCAAAGTACGTCAGTCGAGCCACGTCGCGATCGGGCGCCCACACACCAAAAATGCCGCATTCCTCATGCAGCTGGTCGGAGTCCGGATCATACGTCGACATGGTGTTCACCTGTCCCGCGGCACGCTCGGCCGCGCGGATGGTTTCTTGAGACATGGCATCCCCTCAGAGCCTCGTATTTTGGCGTTACCCGCCTTATTATACGCACGGCGTGACGTGCTCCCCCGCGCACGAGCAGCGCTTTTTAAAAGCCCACCGAGCTAATAATCCGTTTTGCGTCCAAACATTTTATTGGTCTGTCCAGTACAAGCTCTCAGGCCCCCAGATGGCCGCCGCGTCCACCGTTGGGGATTACAAAGTTGCAATTGGGACGTTCGTCCTGTCTTTTGGCAGGTCGGCGGCGTATCCTTATAACCTACAACAAAGCGAGAAAGGTTCTGTATGGATCGAAACCAACTCGACCCCAGCGTCCCCAGCGCCACGGAGGTCAAAAAGATCCCGCTCATCATTAAGGTGTACGCCGTCCTGTGCATCCTGTCCGGCGTGGGCACGCTCCCGTCGGTCGCCGCCTTTATGTGGCGGGTCATCACCGCGCTCATCAACGGCAACGCCGCCGCCAAGCTCGGCGACAACACGCTCGTCGCGGTCGGACTCATCGTCGCCGGCATCATGCTCTCTGCAGCAAGTGCCGTCATCCTGATCATCTTTGGCCTGGACCTTATCAAAAACCAGCGCCGCAACGCCGCCCGCCTGTCCTATATCCTCATTGCATTTACCGTCATCGAGCTTTTGGTCGACATGATGCTCCAAGGCATCGGGCCCTTCCTGCTGCGCCCCGCGATCCAGCTCGGCATCCTCATTGCGCTTTCGGCAACCGTCGACCCCACGCTGCGCCAGGAGCGCGAGCTGCAGCGCCGCCTGCAGGAGATGCTCGACCGCGATGCCGCCGCCGAGGGCATGCTCGGCCGCGATGAGACCGGCGAGGGCTACATCAAGCTCAACTACTTCAACCTGTTCTGGGTATTCTTCGTCTGCTGCGTGCTCGGCCTGATCGCCGAGGACATCTGGCACATGACGGTCGACGACCCAGGCGTCTACCAGGACCGCGCCGGTATGCTGTTTGGCCCCTTCAGCCCCATCTACGGCTTTGGTGCCGTACTCATGACCATGGTGCTCAACCGCTTCTATAAAAAGAACCCCATCATCATTTTCCTGGTAAGCGCTGTGCTCGGCGCGAGCTTTGAGGTGTTCGTGGGCTGGTTTATGCAGACCTCATTTGGCGTGGTCTCGTGGAGCTACTCGCATATGAAGCTGTTCGGCATGCCCGACCCACTCGCCGTCCTTACGGGCGGACGCACCTGCACGGGCTTTGCCTGCCTGTGGGGCCTAGGTGGCCTTATCTGGATCAAGCTGCTGCTGCCGAGGCTGCTCAAACTCATCAACATGATTCCATGGAAGAGCCGCTACTCCGCTACCGTTATCTTTACCGTCATTATGCTGGTCGACGGCGTCATGACGCTGCAGTCGCTCGACTACTGGTACCAGCGCGTCAACGGTACGGAGCCGGATATTCCCGTCGCGCAGTTCTACGGCAAGTATTTCGATAACGACTACATGGAGAACCGCTTCCAGAGCATGACCATGAGTCCCAAGGATACGACACGCGTGTAGCGCCCAGCGCACCCAAAACGCAAATTGCCCGCCGGTATCACACGTACCGGCGGGCAATTTTTGTAAACGAGCCTTTCATCGACGCAAAGCCTACGCCTCGCGCTCGACCTCGCTAACGCACTCGTTCTTGATGGTGCCGACAAGCGCCTGCAGCGCATCGACCACGTGCGGGCGAATGTCCCCGCCGATGAGCACGAGCATGATGTCGTCGCCCACGGCAAGCTGGCCGCTTGCCAGCCACACGCGCACATAGCCGATACCCGGCATCGCGCGCGTTGCCTCGATGGCGGCTCGTACCTTGTCCGCATCGAAGCCAAACACCATGCCGCCCACCTTATGCCCGGGCGCCACGCCATCGGTCTCGATGCCGCGCGCCTCGGACTTAGGCGTCGCGCGCACCACGCCGTTGTGCGTCAGGTACATACCGCAGCCAGCCGCCGAAGCATCGGCCTTGGCCTCGCGCAGCCAAACGTCGACCGAAGGCATCGATTCGCCACTCTCAAGCATTGTTTCTCCTTCTGATTTTCCACTCCCCGCCTTGGACAGTTTATTCCTCGACCGGCGTGAGCACCATGACGGCGCGCGTGTTGCTCAGCGATAGCGAACGGCAGGTCACAAGCGTTACGATCTTGGTTGCCGAAGCGGCACGATCGGTGGCATCGCTCGCCACGGCAGAGGCACCGTCGAGCATCTCGGACAGGTAATTCTTCAGTCCGTCATCGCCCTCAAAGTTGGGCGTGCGCGCCTTGGCATACGTGTCCTCGACCACCTTGGTCGCCAGCGGGCGCAGTTTATACGTCGCATCGCGTGTGATGTAGTACACGTATTCTATGCTGTCGAACGTCGCCTGATCGGTCGTGTTCGAAATCACGTTGAACATTGACCCGTCGTTCATGTGATGACCGTAAATCGTGGTCTGCTGATCCACCATGCCCGGCGCAGTGTCGTCGCTATCCAAGAAGATGGCTCCCGACGCATTGGCAGTGCCGTCGAACAGCGTGTTGAGGTACTTGGAGTTGTTGTTGGTCTGCACCACGGGATAGTTGATGTTGGTGCCGGGTGCGTAAATCCAGCCCACAACCTCGGGATTTGTCTGAGCGAGCGCATTGAAGTCGATAATCGGCACGCCGCTGGCGTCCTTGTCTCTCACATATTGCTTTTCGATCTTTTGATACGACTCGCTCGCCTGCTTGTAGCCAATCTGGGCGTTGATAAAGATAGCGGCAGCGGCAACGATTAGACCGATGCCGATGATGATGAGCAGGATGGGGATGACGGAGCGGCGCTTCTTGCGCGGCGGCTCGGCGTAGCTCGATGGCGCAGCGTCCGATCGCTTCGTCGACCTCGACTGCTTCTTTGCCGTGTCGTACAACGAAGGTCGATACGCGGCCGGTGTATCCTGTCGGCGATGCGTCGCCGGCGTCACGGGGCGCGGCGCACGCGGCTGCTGCGGAGAGGATGTCCGGCCCTGCTGCGGCGCATGGGCGCCTCCCGACTTGGCTGGATCGGGAATCCGAGAAGCCGAAAAACGTTTTCCCTGATAGTCGGACATGGCTCTCCTTATGCTGCAAACGGAATGGCAGAGCTCCTAGGCGTCGGCCATCTCCTGCTTCATCTTCTCGATAACCTTGCGGTACTCGGGGTCGCAGGCACCCAGGATCTGCGTCGCATAGATGGCGGCGTTCTTGGCGCCGTTAATGGCAACGCAGGCAACGGGCACGCCGGAGGGCATCTGCACCATCGACAGCAGCGAATCCATGCCGCCCAGGTCACTCGTCTTCATAGGCACGCCGATAACCGGCAGCGGGGTAAACGCAGCAACGACACCGCCCAGGTGAGCAGCCTTGCCAGCGGCGGCAATAATCACCTTGATGCCGCGGTCGGCAGCAGTCGAGGCCCACTCGTGGACCTTCGCCGGCGTGCGGTGCGCGCTCGCGATCACGAGCTCATAGGGCACACCCAGCGCCTCGAGCTCGGCGGTGCAACCTTCCATAACGCCCAGATCGGACTTGGAGCCCATGATGATCCCGACAACCGGCTTCTGATCTGCCATAAACAAAGACCTCCTGTTGAGAGCGGTGACGCGGCGAATCCGCGACCCTTAACTACTGAGAGTAGTATAGCTGCTCCCGTCCCTGCGGTCCCCGGGTGCCCCGCGGCGCGCCGGGTTTTTATCTTCGCTCCCCTTGCTTCGCAAAGTCGCTCAGATAATAAACTCGGCGCGCCGCGGGGCACCCGGGGACCTACCGGGGATTGCCATGACGTACGTTGGCTGAAATAAATTGGCCCGGTTGCTTTGCAAAGTCGTTCAGATGAAAACACCGGGCCGCCGCAGAGCACCCTCGACCTACCGGGGATTGCCATGACGTACATTGGCTGATTTGGTTTGGAATGGAAGGTTGACGGAGGGTAGTGAGCTGTTTCGTTACTGGGTTTAGAAATCCTCGCTCGTTCGTTTCAGCCCGCGTCATCGCGTGCTAGACGGCCAGCTCGCCTGATTCACCCATAAGCCATCGTGCCAGGTCGACGACCTTGATGCCATCCCAGTCAGTCGTTTCGTGCCCTGTTCGGGCGATGACGCACTTGGGATAGGCGTCTCGAATCCGTCGCAGCGGATCAAGCTCACGCTCAAGCGTCGCTTCTTGGGAAATGTCGTCACTCACCTGGATATAGACACGGCGGTCACGCCTGATGGCAACAAAGTCTATTTCCTTTTGGTAGAGAACGCCCACGTAGACCTCCCATCCGCGGCGCATAAGCTCGGTTGCCACCATATTCTCGTAAACATGGCCAAAATCGAGCTTTTTCGTGCCAAGCGCGGCGTAGCGAAACGAATGGTCGGCCAGGTAGTATTTATCTCCCGTCGACAGGTATTTCTTTCCTGAGACGTCAAAGCGACGAAACCGGTAGAACGCAAACGCATTACACAGGTAGTCGATATACACAGCCAGCGTCTTGTCGCTTATCTTAAGGTTCGCTCGTGACAGCTCGGCCGCCATCCCCTTGAGAGAAGAGATGTTTCCGACGTTATCCATCAGGAACTCGCAGGAACGTTTAAGCTGCTCCGCATTACGTATACGATATTTTTGTCTGATGTCGCGCAGGATAAGAGTCTCAAGCACATCCGAGATGTATGAGAAACGCATCCTTTCGTCCTGGTAGATATAGGAACCCGGCATTCCTCCCTCGCGGACATAGCGAGCAAGGGCCTCGGCTGGAGAAGTGATCTCGTGATACGCCGAGAACTCCGCAAGTGAAAACGGAAAGACCTCGATCTCCACCGTTCTTCCCGTGAACAACGTCGAGAGGTCGCTTGAGAGAAGAAAGGCATTCGACCCCGTGATGTAAATGTCATATTTCTCTGACGCATGAAGACTGTTGATAGCCCGCTCGAACCCTTCACACATCTGGACCTCGTCGATCATGACGATATTCCGGCAACCCTCAATATAGTGCTTTTCAACATATGTATGCAGCGCATGGTATTCCGCCAACGGCTCGAACTCAAGTAGATTGAAGTTGACGTGTATGACGTTGGCCGAGGGGTCGTTTGAACGAAGTTGGCTGGCAAACGCCTCAAGCAATTTCGATTTTCCGCATCGCCTGATTCCGGTGATCACCTTGATATCAGGCGTACCTGCCACCTTGGAAAGCTTGCTCATGTAGAACGGGCGATCGATAAGTTTCATGGCAACCTACTTCGCAAAATTCAAAACCATTAGAAAACGCGAAGTAAAATATATCATCTACTTCGCGTCTTTGAAACATTTTAGATTTTGCGTAATAATTCCTGTCAAGCTATCGCAAGCACGACGCGGGCGAGGTTGTCCCTCCCCCTAATCGACTCTGTGCGGAAGCCCGGGGTGACAGGTTTCCGCTTTGCTCGGCATCCGGGAGTCCCGTTCGAAGTCGGCGTCCTCATCAGCTGCGACAGTCGAACCCAACTCCACGTGCACATCGCCGCCGGCAAGACGACCTTCACCACGAAGATGCAATAGCCGGGGCGCACGGTCCGTGGGCAACCGAGCGAGGAAAATGTCCCATCAACAAAACGAGCGAGGATTCCGTCCCACGTAGAGCCCAAATCCAAGCTCCCCAAGGAACAAAATCCTCACTCGACATCCGCATCCTCTTTAGCCTAAGTCATCGCGCAAAGCCCCTTCTGCAGCACACGGTGCGACCAAGTCACCGCAGGCCGGGGCGGGGGATCGAGTTTCCCACTGAGCGACTCTGCTTGCAGCCGGAGCGAAGGGGGAAACTCGGCTCCCCCGCCCCGGCCGGACAGGTCAGTCTACACCGTGTACTGCGGCAGGTCCTGCAGGGCGATGACGTCCATGCCCATGTCGTTGGCGCTGCCGTGACCCTGCTGGTCCTCGCGCACTGCCTCGATGGCGCTCACGTACGTGTTAGCCGCGGACATCGCAGTCACGCAGGTCACGCCGCGGCGCACGGCCTCGGTACGCAGCAGGTAGCCGTCGCCGCGCGAGCCCGGACCGTACGGCGTGTTGATGATCACCGCGATCTTGCCATCGGCGATGAGGTCGCCGATGTTGGGGCGCTCGCCGTCGTGCGGGCCGCTGATCTTTTCCACGATCTCGCACGTCACGTTGCCTCCACGCAGCACGCGCGCCGTACCCTCGGTAGAGCAGATGTCAAAGCCCAGGTAGCGCAGGATACGCGCGACCGAAAGGATGTGGCGCTTGTCGCGGTCGCACACGCTGATGAATACCTTGCCGGCGCTCGGGTCGGGCAGCCTGTAGTCGATCGCCAGCTGCGTCTTGGCATATGCCTCGGGATAGCTTTTGGCGATACCCATGACCTCGCCCGTCGACTTCATCTCGGGCCCCAGGATAACGTCGGCGCCCGGGAAACGGCCCCAGGGCATAACGGCTTCCTTCATGCAGAACCAGTCCAGCTGACGCTCGTCGCTCGGCAGGCCCAGGCTCGCGATGGAATCGCCTGCCATGATGCGCGCCGCGCACTTGGCCAGCGGCACACCGGTGGCCTTGGAGATAAATGGCACGGTACGGCTGGCGCGCGGGTTGGCCTCGATCACGTAGACGGTCTCGCCCTTGATGGCATATTGCACGTTGACCAGACCGCGGACTCCCAGCGCCATCGCGATGCGGCGCGTGGTCTCGCGGAGCTTCGCCTGCAGGCTCTCGCTAAAGCTGAACGGCGGGATGCAGGTCGCGGAGTCGCCGGAGTGAATACCGGCTTCCTCGATATGCTCCAGGATGCCGCCGATGTATACCTCTTCGCCATCGCACAGGGCGTCGACATCGGACTCGATTGCGCCCTCCAGGAAGCGGTCCAGATACACCGGGTAGTCGGGGCTGATGCGCGCAGCCTCTGCCATGTAATCGCGCAGATGCTCGGCATCGTAGGCGATCATCATGCCGCGGCCGCCCAGCACGTAGCTCGGACGCACCAGCAGCGGGTAGCCGATGTGTGCGGCCACGGCCTCGGCCTCCTCAAACGAGGTGGCCTGGCCCGCCGGCGGGTACATGATGCCCAGCTTGTCGAGCAGGGCGGCAAAACGCTCGCGGTCCTCGGCAAAGTCGATGGCATCGGGCTTGGTGCCCATGATGTTTACGCCGCTCTCCTCGAGCATACGCGCCAGCTTAAGCGGGGTCTGGCCGCCAAGCGTCACCACGACGCCGTCGGGGCGCTCAACATCGATGACATCCATGACGTCCTCATAGGTGAGCGGCTCAAAGTACAGACGGTCGGACGTGTCATAGTCGGTCGAGACGGTCTCAGGGTTGCAGTTGACCATGATGGTCTCGAAGCCGCGGGCCGCCAGCGCGTAGCTCGCGTGCACGCAGCAGTAATCGAACTCGATACCCTGGCCAATGCGGTTGGGGCCGGCGCCCAGGATCATCGCCTTGGGCTTGTCCGCCGGCGTGGTCTCGTCGGGAGCCACGCACTTCTTGGCATCCGGGCTCGTGCGGTAGATGTTCTCGTACGTCTTGTAGTGGTACTCCGTGGCGCTCGAGAACTCGGCCGCGCAGGTATCGACCGTCTTCATGCTGGGAACCACGCCCAGACCCTTGCGATAGGCGCGCACAAAGCGCTCGTCCGAGCCGGTCAGCGCGGCAATCTCGGCGTCGCTCGTGCCGTACTGCTTGAGCAGTCGCATCGCGTCGGCGTCGATATCCTCCACACGCAGGCCGCGGATGCTCTCCTGGACCTGCACCATGTCGTTGATACGGTTGAGGTACCACGGATCGATACCGCAGATGGCATGGATGTGGGCGATGTCCCAGCCACGGCGCAGGGCCTCGACCACAAAGAAGATGCGGTGCTCGGTCGGGGTTGCCACGGCCTGAGCGAGCTCATCGTCGCTCAGCTTGTCGGCACCCTCCTTGCCACCGGCGCAAATGCCCTGGTGGCCGTCCTCCAGTGAGCGCATGGCCTTGCCGAAGGCCTCCTCAAAGGTTCGGCCGATGGCCATGATCTCGCCCACGGCCTTCATGCGCGTGGTGAGCGTGGGGTCGGTACCCTTAAACTTCTCGAAGGCAAAGCGCGGCACCTTGACCACGCAGTAGTCGATCGTGGGCTCAAAGCAGGCGGGCGTTGCCTTGGTGATGTCGTTGACGATCTCGTCGAGCGTGTAGCCCACGGCCAGGCGAGCGGCGGCCTTGGCGATGGGGAAGCCCGTGGCCTTGGAGGCCAGTGCGGACGAACGGCTCACGCGCGGGTTCATCTCGATGACGATCAGGCGGCCGGTGTTGGGGTTCACGGCAAACTGCACGTTGGAGCCGCCGGTCTCGACGCCGATCTTCTCCAGAATGGCGAGCGAGGCCACACGCATGCGCTGATACTCAAGGTCACTCAGCGTCTGGGCCGGCGCCACGGTGATGGAGTCGCCGGTGTGCACGCCCATGGGGTCGAGGTTTTCGATGGAGCACACGATGATGCCGTTACCGGCGTGGTCGCGCATGACCTCCATCTCATACTCTTTCCAACCCTCGATGGACTCCTCGACCAGCACCTCATGGGCAGGCGAGAGCTCAAGGCCCTGGCTCACGATGGAGACGAGCTCCTCGTGGGTATGCGCGATGCCGCCGCCGGCGCCACCGAGGGTAAAGCTCGGGCGCAGTACGCAGGGATATCCCACGCGCTCGGCGATAGCCTCGGCGTCGGCCACGCTGTAGGCATAGCCCGAGCGCGCGACCTCCAGGCCGATCTCGGCCATGGCCTCGTTAAAGAGTTTGCGGTCCTCGCCGCGCTCGATAGCGGCCAGGTCGCAGCCGATCATCTCGACGCCGTACTTGTCGAGCGTGCCGTCCTTTGCCAGCTCGACGGCGGCGTTCAGACCGGTCTGGCCGCCCAGCGTGGGCAGCAGCGCGTCCGGGCGCTCTTTCTTGATCACGCGCTCGATAAACTCGGCGGTGATGGGCTCGACATAGGTGCGGTCGGCCAAGCCCGGGTCGGTCATGATGGTCGCCGGATTGGAGTTGACCAGGATGACCTCAAAGCCATCCTCCTTGAGCACCTTGCAGGCCTGGGCGCCGGAGTAGTCAAACTCGCAGGCCTGACCAATAACGATGGGGCCCGAACCAATAACGAGGATGCGCTTGATGTCAGTACGTTTCGGCATGTTAGTTCTCCTCGGTCTCGGTCTCGGCGAAATTCCAGCCAGCCAGGCGGTCCTTCGCGGTATCAATGTCCAGGTAGTTCTCTTCGCCGTCCATGAGTCGCGTAAAGGCGGTAAAGAGATAGTGGGCATCGGTGGGGCCGGGCGAAGCCTCGGGGTGGTACTGGACCGAGAAACACGGGGCGTCGAGCAGCTGGATGCCCTCGGCGGTGCCGTCGTTGAGGTTCACATGTGTCAGGCGAATGCGACCAAAGCGCTCGTTCATCACGACCGGCGCGACGCCGCGACGCACCCAGGCGCGCAGGTCGCCATCGGCCGCATGCTCGGTTTCGCCGCCGGAAAGCTCCGGAATCAGTTTGCCCAGACTGGGGAACAGCAGGCCAAAGCCGTGGTTTTGCGCGGTGATCTCCACGCGACGGCTCACCAGATTCATAACCGGCTGGTTACCGCCACGGTGACCGAATTTAAGCTTTTCCATTTGGGCGCCGCAGGCCAAGCTGATCATCTGGTGACCCAGGCAAATACCAAAGACCGGTACCTTGCCGATCAGCTGCTGCACCTGCTCGTAGGTCTCCACCACGGCATCGGGGTCGCCGGGGCCGTTGGACAAAAAGACGCCATCAGGATTCATGTCGAGCACCTGCTGGGCGGGCGTATCCCACGGCACGACGGTGAGGTCGCAGCCGGCACGGACCAGGCCCTCCAGAATACCGCGCTTCACACCGCAGTCGTAGGCGACCACTTTGTGACGGGCAGGAGCGGCAGCCGCAAGCGCAAAGCCATGCGTGGCAGGCAGGTCGGCGGCCACAAACTCGTGAGGCGCGGGACAGCTCACGGTCTTGACCAGGTTCTCGCCCACCAGCGTGGGCGCTGCGTCCAGACGCTCGGCGAGCTCGTCGACGTCGAAGATCTCTGTCGAGATAATGCCCATCTTGGAACCATTGTCGCGCAGATGGCGCACCAGAGCGCGGGTGTCGACACCCTCGATAGCGACGATGCCGTGAGCGCGCAGGTACTCCGGCACGCTGACGGCCGAGCGCCAGTTAGAAGGCGTGGCGCACATGTCGCGAACGATCATGCCGCGCATAGCCGGAGCGCTCGCAGGGCGCACGGCGTCGCCGGGGAAGGCCGACTGGACATCGGTCTCGTCGATACCGTAATTGCCGATCTGCGGATAGGTCATGGTTACAATTTGGCCGGCATAACTCGGGTCGGTCATGACCTCAAAGTAGCCCTCAAGCGAGGTGTTGAAGCAGACTTCGCCGGTCGCGGTGCCCTCGGCGCCGCATGCACGTCCATAAAAAATGGTCCCATCCTCAAGATACAGGATACAGGGACCGCAGGTGCCCTTGCTGGTTTTGGCCAGCATACGCTGGCAAAGCTCGCTGGGCGCGAAGGTGCGGGCGGCAGCGCCCGCGGTATGGTTGTTCGCCATAATTCTCCTTCCCGGTCTCACAGGACCGGCTTAAAGGTGTGTAGTTAGGCCTCGCGGTATTGTAACCGCAAGCATGCCTCATGGCGTTAATTTCATCGAAATGTTTACGAAATGATAATTATGACTTTCTATGCATAATGATTTTTCTGGGACGGGGATTAAAAATCATCCCGCGGGGCTTGTGGCTCACACGGGATGATGGCGTCTTATTTTTTCTTGTCCTGTTCCAGCAGATCGGACGGTGAACGATCGGGCTTGCCGCCGCGGAAAATCTCGCGGCCATGCAGACGATGCTCCAGGTCACGTTCGGCCTTTTCCTCGTCAATCTTGGTCTGGCTCACCACCGGGTCCTCGATCAGCGACGAAACCGAGTTCACCTGTTTTTGAATGCGCTCGGCAATGGTGTCGTCCATGCTTACGATGCGCATCTTCCAGTCGATACTCGTGGCGTTGGATGAGCTCTTGGTCCACACAAACGTCAAAATGGCGCTCTGATGACCCCGCGCGGGGAACATGCCAAAAAAGGAATCGTGCTGAATGTTGCTATCCTCGTCGATATAGGCGTGAACGTTATACACCACGCGGTCAATCTTGTCGTTGAGCAGGGCGTTGGTCGCAAGCGCCGCGGCCTGGATCTGCCCGTTGGACAGCAGCTCGAGCTCATTGGCAGACGACGTGTCCAACACCGTCACCTCAACCGTGCCCGTGCGCTCATCGGCCTCGTCGACAGAAAAATCAAGCGGGAACTGCGTAAAGCCGTTGCCCCATTCGAGTCCACCCTTGAGCGCGGTCGAGACGGTATCCACCGAAACGCTCTCGGACAGGTTGGCGGTATTCAGACGGCGCATCACGCCGTAGCCGATCTGCATGCCCACGATCAGCACCAGAATACCGATGACCACGGCCATCGCGGTCTTCGTAATGGTATGGCTCACCTGCGAGCCCGAAGGATCGTCCTCGGACAGCGGGTCGATATGTTTTGCCTGGCTCGCGCGGTCCTCGCTGCGCAGCTGCGCTAGCGCCGCTTTGTCACCGCGCTTGGCCGCAGCCTCCTTCTCACGCATGCGCTCGGTTCGCTTTTTGGCAAGCGTGGGATCCAAGACACCGGATGCATCGATTTCGGAGAATAACTCCGTCACTTCTTCCGGAGTCAAAGGGTTCTTGTCAGCCATAAACTTCCTGTCATATCAATCAGTCGAGCTCGTGCGCACGCGCACCTTCGAACTGCATTCGATAGTAACGGGCATAGGTGCCGCCACGGGCGAGAAGCTCCTCGTGCGTGCCACGCTCCACAACGCGACCATGCTCAACGGTCGCAATCTCATCGGCATGCTTAATGGTCGAAAGACGATGGGCGATGATAATCGTGGTGCGGCCGCGTGCCAGCTCTTCGAGTGACTCCTGCACCGCCTCCTCGCTCTCGTTATCCAAAGCACTCGTCGCCTCGTCCAAAATCAGGATCTTGGGGTTCTTGAGAAACACACGCGCAATGGCAACGCGCTGCTTTTGGCCGCCCGAAAGACGGCTGCCGCGCTCGCCCACCACGGTGTCGTAGCCCTGCGGCAGCGACTCGATAAAAGTGTCGATGTTGGCGCGGCGAGCTGCCTCGGCGATCTCTTCTGCCGTAGCGCCCGGCTTGCCGTAGGCGATGTTCTCGCCGATTGTTCCGTCAAACAGGTAGACATCCTGCTGCACCAGGCCGATGGCGCGGCGCAGGCTCTGCTGCGTCACATCGCGCACGTCCTGGCCGTCGATGCTAATGGATCCGGCAGCCACGTCATAAAAGCGCGGCAGCAGCGAACAGGTCGTGGACTTGCCACCGCCCGAAGGGCCAACCAAAGCGATGGTCTGCCCGGGCTTGATGGACAGATTCATATGGTCGATAACGGGACGCTCTTCGGCATCACCCTCGCCCAGCTCAACGTCCTCGTAGTTAAAGCACACGTCGTGATAATCCACGGCGCCGGCAGTCACCTGCAGATCCGTGGCGCCCGGCTTGTCCTGGATATCCGGCGCGGTCGAGAGCACCTCGTCCATACGCTTAAAGCCGGCGATAGCCTTCTGATACGTTTCGGCCGAATTGACGAGTGTCTCGAGCGGCGTGCAGAACAGCGAAATATAGAGTGCAAAGGTCGCCATATCGACCGCCTGCAGCTGTCCCTGGGCGACCAGCCAGCCGCCCAGCAGTACCACGATCACATAGAGCACACCCGAGAGCAGGCCATACGTCGCAGTATAGACGCCCATGGCGTGATACATGTTCTCCTTGGACGAAAGATAGCGATTGTTGGAGGCGCGGAACTTGAAGCGTTCGGTCTCCTCATTGGCAAAGCTCTTGACCACGCGCATACCCGCCAGCGAATCCTGCAGCTGCGCATTGATGCCGCTGATCTTTTTGCGGTTGTCGCTAAAGACCTCGCGCATGCGCATGTTCTGCCAAAACATGATGACCGCAAACGCCGCCGTCACCACGGCCATAGCGAGCGCCAGCACCGGGGCGATGGTAAAGAGGATCACAAACGAGCCGATAATCTCGATGCCGCAGATGATGATCCACTCGGGCACGTGGTGTGCCGCCTCGCAGATATCGAACAGGTCGTTGACCACGCGGCTCATCATATCGCCCGAGCTGTTGCGGTCAAAGTACGCAAAGCTAAAGCGCTCATACTGGTCAAACAGGTCCTCGCGCATTTTGGACTCCATACGCGCGCCCATCACGTGACCCCAATAGCTCACAAAATAGCGGCAGGCGCAGCGGACGGCATACATCAGCACCAAGCCCACCGCAATCATGCCGAGCGCCTGCATAATGGCAGCCTGACCCTGAGTAAACAGCCCACCGGTCAAATTGCGCAGGATAATGGGGAACGCCAGGTCAATGGCGGCAAGCACCAGAGCACAAACAGTATCAGCAACAAAAAGCCCCATCTGGGGCTCGTAATACGAAAGAAACCTCTTAAACATGCAGTCCTCGGAGATAAAACAATAACGTAAGACCCTGGGGCAAATAATCAGTAGTGTTTGCCCCAGGGTCGCCCTCGCTTTTAAAGCTCAGTTCCGCCCAGCCTGTGTGCGATGCTGTCACAGGCCAAGGCGCCTACGACGGTCTTGGCGTCTTCGATCTTGCCGTCGAGCACGGCGTCGATCAGCTCGTGCAGCGGCACGAGGTCCACGTTGACGAACTCGTCGTCATCGGGGTTGGGCGCGTCGAACTCGAGCTTCGTAGCCAAGTAGATGTGAATGATCTCGTCGCAGAAGCCGCAGGTCGTGACAATCGATGTCAAAAAGCGAATGCGGCCGGCCCTAAAGCCCGTCTCCTCGTGCAGTTCACGCTTGGCGCAATCGAGCGGATCCTCGCCCGGATCGAGCTTACCGGCGGGAATCTCGACCGTCACGCGGTCGATGGCGGTGCGGTACTGACGCACCAGTACGATCTTGCCGCTCTCGGTCAGCGCCACAACGGCCGCCGCGCCCGGATGGCGAATGATGTCGCGGGCGCTGCGGTGACCGTTGGGCAGCTCAACCTCAAGACGGTGGACGTCGAGGATCTTGCCCTTCCAGGCGCACTCCTCCGAAAGAATCTTCTCGTGCAGCTCGGCATCGTGCGGGTCGTCATCGCCCAGCACCAGCATCGGCTCGTCGACAACCTCGCCACCCGGCTCGCCCTCGGCGTGTCCGTACGCGCGGCCATCTTCCTCGACGATCTGCGCGTCCACGAGTTCTTCGTTCTTCTCGTCCATCCGTCTCATCCCTCTCGGACTTTAGGCATCCCAGGCGTCGCGGCCACGCAGCGCGCGCAGACCGATGTCATGACGCAGGGTCTTGCCCTCAAAATCAATCTTCTCGCAGGCCTCGTAGGCAAGGTTGCGAGCGTTCTCGAACGTGTCACCCAGAGCGGTCACGGCAAGCACGCGGCCACCGTTGGTCACAAGCTGACCGTCCACCACAGCGGTGCCGGCATGGTACACGGTTACGTTCTCCATAGCCTCGGCGTCGGCGATACCGGTGATGACCTTGCCCTTCTCGTAGCTGCCGGGGTAGCCAGCGCTCGTCAGGACAACCGCCACGGCCCACTCGTCACGCCAATCGAGCTCAATCTGATCGAGCTCGCAGTTGGCGCAGGCCAGCATGACCTCGACCAGATCGTTCTTAAGACGCGGCAGCACGACCTGCGTCTCGGGATCGCCAAAGCGGGCGTTGAACTCCAGCACCTTGGGGCCGGCGGGGGTGAGCATAAAGCCGCCGTACAGGCAGCCGCGGTAGTCGATGCCCTCGGCAGCAAGCTCGGCCACGGTCTGCTCCATGACCGCCACCATGGTGGCGTGCTCCTCGTCGGTCACGATGGGCACCGGACTGTAGACGCCCATACCGCCGGTGTTGGGACCTTTGTCGCCCTCGAGCGCACGCTTGTGGTCCTGCGAGGTGGCCATGGGGCGCACGGTCTTGCCGTCGGTAAAGGCCAGCAGCGAACACTCGGGGCCAACGAGCATCTCCTCAATGACCACGGTGTTGCCGGCATCACCGAAGGTACCGCCAAAGCACTCACGCACGGCCTCTTCGGCCTGCTCGAGCTCAGTCGCCACGATAACGCCCTTGCCTGCGGCCAGGCCGTCAGCCTTCACGACCAGCGGGGCACCCTGCTCGCGCACATAGGCAAGAGCCGAAGCCTCGTCAGTAAACGAGCCGTAGGCGGCCGTCGGAATGCCGGCGCGCTCCATGAGCTGCTTGGAGAATAGCTTGGAGCCCTCCATCTGAGCGCCCTCGGCACCCGGGCCAAAGCAGGGAATACCCGCCGCGCGCACGGCATCGGCTACGCCCGCCACGAGCGGAGCCTCGGGGCCAATCACCACGAGCCCGCATCCGTGGCTCTGGGCAAACGCCGCCACGGCCGCAGGATCGCAATCGTCGAGAACCACGTTCTCGCCACAGCTCGCGGTGCCGCCGTTCCCCGGCGCAATGTAGAGCTTGCCGGCGCGCGGTGATGCTGCGAGCTTTGCTGCCAGAGCATGCTCACGGCCGCCGCTGCCCAACAACAGGATGTCGATGGTTTGAGTGTCCGCCTTCAAGGGTGCCTCCTCTATGGATGAACGGCCCGCCAACCATGCGGACCCATTACAAAGCAAATATACCCCTCGGCCGCCCGCTTGGGCTGCAAAGGGGTATATCGCAATAACCGAATAGTGCCGATTACTTCCAGAATCGGTTGATGATCTGCTCGCGATCGGCGCCGACGCCAATGAACGTCACGCGGGTGTGTGCCAGATCCTCGATAAACGCCACGTAGTCCTGAGCCTCCTGCGGCAGCTCGTCAAAGCTGCGGCAACCGGTGATATCGCACTTCCAGCCCGGGAGCTCCTCGTAGATGGGCTTGGCATGCTCAAAGCGCACCTGATGCTCGGGCACGCTCGTGTAGCGCTCGCCGTCGACGTCGTAGGCAACGCACACCTTGATGGTGTCGAAGGCCGAAAGCACGTCGAGCTTGGTCAGGGCGATATCGGTGAGGCCGTTGACGCGCGAGGCGTAGTTGGCGATGGGGCCGTCGAACCAACCGCAGCGACGACGGCGACCGGTGGTCACGCCGTACTCATAGCCCTCCTCGGTCAGCGTGTGGCCGGCCTCGGACTCGTAGGAAAGCTCGGTGGGCATGGGGCCCGAACCGACGCGGGTGATATAGGCCTTCATGACGCCCAGCACGCGGTCGACGTTCTTCATACCGACGCCGGAGCCGGTGATGGCGCCGCCGGCGGTGCAGTTGGAGGACGTCACATACGGATAGGTACCGTGGTCGATGTCGAGCAGCGTCGCCTGGGCTCCCTCGAACAGCAGGTCCTTGCCCTCGTCGATCATGTTGTTGAGCAGCAGGCTCGTCTCGGTGATGTAGGGGCGCAGGCGCTCGGCCATGGGAAGGTACTCATCGCAGATCTGGTCCACGGTGTAGGTGGGCAGGTTGTAGATGAGCTCGAGCTCGGGGTTCACACGAGCAAGAGCGGTCTCCAGCTTGTCGCGGAAGAGCTCCTCGTCCAGCATGTCCTGCATGCGCAGGCCGATGCGGGCCATCTTGTCCTGGTAGCACGGGCCGATGCCGCGCTTGGTGGTGCCGATATTCTTCTTGCCGAGCTTCTGCTCAAAAGCGCCATCCAGATCGATGTGGTACGGCATGATGACGTGCGCGTTGCCACTGATCTTGAGGTTCTTGGTGGTGATGCCGTCGGCCTCGAACATATCGATCTCCTCAAGGACAACCTTGGGGTTGACGACGCAGCCGTTACCGATCACCGACACGTGGTCGGAATACATGATGCCGGAAGGCACCTGGTGCAGGCCGTACTTCTTGCCGTTGACGACGATGGTATGGCCGGCGTTGTTGCCGCCCGAATAGCGCACGACGGCATCGAAGTCGCCGGCGACCAAGTCGCAGATCTTACCCTTGCCCTCATCGCCCCACTGGGCACCGACCAAAACGGTTGACGGCATGTTCACTCCTTACATACATGGACTGTCTGCACGCCGCAATGGCGGGCAGAAGCACAAAACATTCCCAGTATACCCGTGCAACGGGCGCCTGTCCTACTCCTCGGTATGCGCCCCATCAAGCTCATAGAACTTGGTGGATGCCGGCAGGAACATCAGGTCGACGTCACCGATCGGGCCCGAACGGTTCTTGGCCACGACGATACGCGTGACGCCCTCGTCGGGACGATCGTCGCGCGAGGCCTCGGCCTCGTCGGCGGAGCGGTCCAGGAACATAACGATGTCGGCGTCTTGCTCGATGGAGCCCGATTCACGCAGGTCGGACAGCTGTGGGCGCTTGCCGGCACGGGATTCGACCTGACGCGAAAGCTGCGACAGCGCGATCAGCGGGATCTTGAGCTCCTTGGCCATGATCTTCATACCACGCGACATCTCCGAGACCTCGACGGTACGGCTCTCGGAGCGGCGTCCCGGCGGAGGACTCACCAGCTGCAGGTAGTCCAGGATGATGATGGCCTTCTCCTTGTTATGGAGCATGCGGCGGCTCTTGGCGCGAATCTCGGTCACCGTGGTGCCGGGCGTATCGTCGATCAGAATATCGAGCTTGGACAAGGTCTGCGTTGCCTCGTTGATGTTGGCCCACTGCTCGGGGCTAATGCGGCCCATGCGGAAGTCGCTGATCGAGATCATGGCATAGGCGCAAATCAGGCGCTGGGCAATTTCCTTGCCCGACATCTCCAGCGAGAAGAAGCCGACGGTATAGCCGGCCGCCGCGGCGTTGAGCGCCAGGTTCAGGGCGAACGACGTCTTACCCACGGCAGGACGGGCGCCGATGATGATGAGCTGGCCCTCGCGGAAGCCCATGAGCATACGGTCGAGCGACGGGAAGCCCGTGGGCACGCCCGCGGCCTGGCCACCAGCCTGGCACACTTCCTCGGCCTCGTTATAGGCCTCGACCATAAACTCGGTCAGCGTCTTGTAGCTCGACTTGACCTCGCGCGCCGTGACCTTGAGCAGCTTGCTCTCGGCCAGCTCCACGACTTCCTTGGTGTCGGTGGGGGCGTTATAGGCCAGTGCGTTGATCTCGTTGGTGGCGCCGATCAGCTCGCGCAGCATCGAGTCGCGGCGCACGATGGCGGCATGGTGCTGCCAGTTGACGAGCGACAGAGTCTGGCCCATCAGCTCCAAAATGTAGGCCTCGCCGCCCACGGCATCGAGCTTGTTGATGCTTCGCAGGTAATCGATCAACGAGATGGAGTCGATGGGAATGCGACTGTTGTACATGTCGACCATCGCGGTGTAGATGGTCTTGTGAATGGGTCGGTAGAAGTCATCGGGCTGCAGCTCGACCTGGGCCTCTTCGACCACCTCGGGCGATAGCAGCATAGCGGCCAGTACATTGGCCTCTGCATCTTGGTTTTGGGGAAGACCCAATTTTGAGCCACGGTCCTCAACCGTCAGCCCGGTCTCCCTATCGTCATATGCCATGAGCATCCTCATTCATATCGCTTGCGAGCATCCATAGTATCAGCCGCGGCTTTAAAACAAACCGCATGCCGACAATCATCACCGAACGAAACGGATGAACGGTCCCACAAATAGACCTCGTCGCACCGTCTTCCATGGCACCTGCAGAGCGCTAAAAAGCAAAAGGGCGCCCTGGTCTCCCAGAGCGCCCTTCTTAGAACAAGATTGTTGCGTTGCAGCAAATGCTACTCGGCAGCAGCCTCAGTCTCGACCTCGGCGGTCTCGGCCTCGGCGACCTCAGCGGCCTCCTCGACCTCAGCCTCGGCAGCGAGCTCCTCGGCGGTAACGCCGACGAGAACGACAACTTCGGCCTTGATCTCGCGGTACAGCGAGATGGAAACGGTGTGGGCACCGGCAACCTTGATAGGCTTACCGAGTTCGACGCGCTTGCGGTCGATGTCCATACCGAGCTGAGCCTTGATGGCATCAGCGATCATAGCGGCGGTAACGGAGCCAAAGAGGATGCCCTCGTCGCCGACCTTGACGTCAACGGTGACCGTCTTGCCCTCGAAGGCAGCCTTGGTCTCGTTGGCGGTAGCCAGACGGACGGCCTCGCGCTTGGCGATGTTGTTGCGACGCTCGTCAAGCTGCTTGAGGTTGCCCTTGGTGGCGGCAACAGCGAGCTTCTTGGGGAACAGGAAGTTCTCAGCGTAACCCTGAGCGACCTCTACGACGTCACCCTCGCCGCCCTTGCTCTTGATCTCATCGAGAAGAATAACCTTCATGATGCGTCTCCCTTCTTAGCCGCGGTCGCGGTTGCCACGAGAGGAAACCACGGGGACGGTGTACGGCAGGAGAGCCATCTCGCGGGCGCGCTTGATGGCGTTGGCGATGTCATGCTGATGCTGCGTGCAAGCGCCAGTGACGCGACGGGGCTTGATCTTGCCACGGTCGGTCATGTACTTACGGAGAAGCTGAGTGTCCTTATAGTCGATGAACTCAGTGTTCTCCTTGCAGAACTGGCAGTACTTACGACGCGGCTGACGTGCAGAATAATCATTAGCCATGTCAAAATACCTTTCATTTGGCAACTTCGGCGAACCGAAGCCGCCTCTCACTCAAAAATAGGTGAACAACCCTTAGAACGGGATGTCCTCATCGTAGACGTCGACCGCAGGCGGCGTAGCCACCGGTGCGGCAGGACGCGGTGCGGGCGCTGCAGGGGCTGCGGGGGCGTAGCCGCCCTGATCGTAGCCACCCTGGCCACCACGGGAGCTCATAAACTCGATCTCATCGACGATGACCTCAAGCTTGCTCCGGCGCTGGCCGTCGCGCTCCCAAGAGCTGTAGCGCAGCTTGCCCTCGATCGCGACTTTGTTTCCCTTTGCCAGGAAACGGCTCACGGCCTCGGCGCGGGTGCCGAACATGGTGCAGTCGACAAAGTTGGGATAGTCCTCCCACTCGCCAGTCTGCGGGTTGCGGCGACGATCGTTCACGGCGACGCCAAAGGACAGAACCTGGGTTCCGCCGGCGGTGGCGCGCAGCTCGGGATCACGCGTGAGGTTACCGGTGATGTTCACTCGATTGATGCTCATAACTCACTACTTCCTCTTGGGGCACAAGCCCAGTCCAAAACGACAGTCTTACTCCTGGTCGTCGCGACGGACGATCATGTGGCGGACCACAGCGTCGGTGATGCGCAGGACGCGATCAAGCTCGGCGATCTGGGTAGGATCTGCGTGGAAGTTGATGAGGGTGTAGTCACCATCGGTGAGGTCGTTGATCTCGTAGGCGAGCTTGCGCTTGCCCCACTCGTCAACGGAGTCGACCTTGCCAGCGCCCTCAGCGATCGTGGTATCGATACGCTTCATAACAGCGAGACGAGTCTCGGGGTCGAGCGACGGGTCAACAAAGAACAGCAGTTCATAAGCCTTCATATTGTCACCTCCTCTGGGCAAATGTGGCTTCAGGTCGTGAAGGTGCGCCTGAAGCAGGAAAAGACTTGGTAATAATATCTTCCAACCTCCCAGGCTGCAAGAATATGCAGCTACAACCTCATGACCTCCACATATGCCCATGCTTGCACGGCACTTCATGCGTCTTCCAACCAAATGCTGACCAAATGCTTGACGGATCTGTGGACAAGATACGATGCTGCGGGGACAAACCTAATCAAACCGCAGGTCAGCAATTGCAAGGCTGTGGTCGCGAAATACATACTAGTGGTTCACAACACCCTTCAAAGATTTTTAAATTTGCTGCCACGTCGTTTATAAATACCTATTTTGAACAATTTGCTACATGCCGCCATGCTGGTCAGAGCCCATTTTTGGCGGTCTGAATCCCATAACGAAGCCAAGCGTTTCAAAAAATGCCAACTTTTCTGTTTGCACTTTGCGATTCCTCGTGTATACTGACTTTCGCATTTAACGGAGAGTTGTCCGAGTGGCCGAAGGAGCACGATTGGAAATCGTGTAGGCGTCAAAAGCGTCTCCAGGGTTCAAATCCCTGACTCTCCGCCAGTTAATTCCAAAGCAGGCCTTCGAGCCTGCTTTGTTTTTACCCCACGCGGAGGGGTGGCAGAGTGGTTGAATGCGGCGGTCTCGAAAACCGTTTGGCCTGTATAAGGTCACGAGGGTTCGAATCCCTCCTCCTCCGCCATCAGATGGTACAAGCCCCAGCAATGGGGCTTTTTTCTTTTTGGGCACATTTCAATAACGCGCAGGAGGAGGGATTCGAACCCGCAGGGCGCGGAGCGTAAAGAAAACGCGCCAGTGGCGCGTTTTTAGCGCAGCGCGGTCGGCGTAAGCCGACCGCTTAAATTTTGAGCTCCGCTCAAAATTTGGACATCCCTCCTATTCAGCCACGCCCCCATTGCTTTCGATCCCGCCTCCCTCAAAAACATGTACGTCAGCCTCCAAAACCGACAATTTTCGACATCTTTGGAGGCTGACGTACATGTTTTGCGGCCTTCACTCACGTCGCATCCGACCGCTTACCGAGGAATGGGGCCGTAACGGCCGACAACCATGTACTATGTACGGGCATTATTAAAACCCACAAGCAGAAGGACCCCATCTTGCCCGTCGTCGCCGCTATGACCGTTACCTCACATGCCTCGGATGCCATGGTCGCTATCCCATTTTGGCTCGAGATGTTCGCTGTTGTCGCGGCATCGATCTCGGGCGTGCTGGTCGCACGCGAGCACAAACTCGATCTGGTGGGCGCGGTCGCACTCGCCGTGGTTTGCGGCCTGGGCGGCGGTCTTTTGCGCGACATGACGCTCCAGGTAGGCAACGTCTACATTCTCAACCAACCCATGGCGCTGCCGCTCTCTATTGCCACGGCCGCCATCATCTATATCTTCCCGGCAATCGTCGATAAACCCGAAAAACTCATCCCATTGCTCGACATCATTTCGGTCGGCATCTACGCCGCCACCGGAGCGGACAAAGCACTGGTTTATGGCTTTGCGCCGGCGGTTTGCATCATGATGGGCTTTTTCACCGCGGTAGGCGGCGGCATGCTGCGCGACAGCTTTATGGGTGTGGTGCCGGGCATTTTTCAGCGCACCAACTTCTATGCCATCGCAGCCATCGCCGGCTCGGCAAGCTATGTGTGTCTTGTCATGAGCGGACTCGTCAGCAACATCACCGCGCTGATCGTTTGCGTTGCGATAACCATGGGGTTGCGCTGGCTGTCGCTACGCTTTGACATCAAAAGCCCCACCGAGGAAGACATCGCTCGCTTTTTGCACCGAAAAAAGTAGCTGGCGCAACCTTGCACCTCGAAATGCAACCGAGAGGTTCTTTTAGAGCGCCCGCGCGCTGGGTACCCTGTTAGGTACCTGTTGAGCACCTAACGAAGGACCATCTATGCCTTGCAGCCAATTCTCACCGATCCAGCGTCGCAAAACGCACGGCCGCCTCATCATGTTTTTCGCACTCATCGCACTGGCTCTCACCGTTCTTCCCACGGCATCGTTCGCCGGCACGGACACCGCGGGCAACGTGCTTGCGACCGAAAACGACTCCACCCCGTCCGGGGTCGAAGGCGACCTGTACTGGGCCGGTCAGAGCCTCAACCTGGACGACGCCTCCATCGACCGCGATATTATCGCTGCGGGCGAGACCCTCTCGATTCGCGACTGCACCGTGGGCGGCGCCGTTCGTCTTGTGGCGCGCACCATCGACATCGCCAAGACCACGATCGACGGCAGCGTTACGGTAGTCGGTCAGCACGTTGTGCTCAACACCGATAGCGCCGCCAGCTGCTTCTACGCGGTAGGCGAGACGGTTGCCCTGCGCGGTTCCGTCAAGTCGGCGGCACTCGCGGGCGACACGGTGACCATCGACGGCACGGTCGACGGCGATGTTGAAGTTTGGGGCGACAAGCTCATCCTGGGTAAAAACGCCCGCATCTCCGGCACCGTGAACGCCCATGTCTCCGAGGACCCCGAGCGCGCAGTGGGGGCCAAGGTCGGCGCGCTCAAGATCGACCGCACCGAGAACGAGAACGCGACAACGACCGTTAACGACATCATCGGCGGCATCGTCGCTGCGACGCTCTCGACCTGCTTTATCGCAATTCTTCTCGAGCTCGTCTTTCCGCGCGCAACCGCCAGCGCTGCCGGCATGCTCCATCAACGTCCCACGCCCCTGTGGGTGAGTGGTCTTGTTGGCACGGTTGCTATCGTCCCCGCTGTCCTGCTGTTGATTATCTCGATTGCCGGCCTGCCGCTTGCTGGAGCCCTTTTGTGCGCCGTGATTGGCATCGCGCTGGTCTCCACCGCTTTTGCGGGCTGCGCTATTGCGCGCATGGTCGGACATAATCAGAACCGCTACGCCATGGCAGCCGTCGGCGGCGTGGCCGCAGGCGCCCTCACGGGACTTCCCCTCATCGGCGACTTTATCAGCGGCGTGGCCTTTGTCTTTATGCTCGGCTACGTTATCCAGATCATCTGGCGCAACGCCCACCTCAAACCGCAGCAAACCTCCAACATGTCAGGACTCCCCACCGCCTAGCCATCAACCACCACAAAGGGGACAGGCACCTTTGTGGTGGTGCAAACCAACCTGTCACCCTTGAACCAAAAAGGGCGCCGACCATTGCGGTCGACGCCCTTTCTTGTTGGCGGCTATAAACCCCAGCGCTTATTTGTTGACCTGGCCGGCGCGAACGGCAGCCTTCTTGCGGTCGGTGGCGTTGAGCAGACGCTTGCGCAGACGAATGTTCTTGGGAGTGATCTCCACCAGCTCGTCGTCGGCGATGTACTCCAGCGCCTCCTCCAGCGAGAAGGTGCGGGGCGGCACCAGCTGGACGGAAATGTCGGAGGTCGAAGAACGCTGGTTGCCCAGGTTCTTGGTACGGGCGATGTTGACGACCATGTCGCCGGCCTTACTGCGCTCGCCCACGATCATGCCCTCGTAGCACTCGGTGCCCGGCTCAACAAACAGCTGGCCGCGCTCCTGCAGCGTGCCCAGGGCGTAGGCAACGGCCTTCTCGGTAGTCATGGAGATCATGGCGCCGTTCTGACGGTTGCCGATCTCGCCGGCGTAGGGGCCGTACTCCAGGAAGGTGTGGTAGAACACGCCCTCGCCGTGGGTGACGTTCATGATGCGGTTCTTAAGACCCATGATGCCACGCGTCGGGATCTTGAACTCGAGGTGAGTCACGATGCCCGAAGTATCCATGCTCGTCATGATGCCGCCCGAGGTACCGAAGACCTCGACGACCTTGCCCGAGTACTCGTCCGGGCACTCGACGACGGCCTGCTCGACGGGCTCCATCTTGTTGCCGTTCTCGTCCTTCTTAAACAGAACGCGGGGACGGCCGACCTGGAACTCAAAGCCCTCGCGGCGCATGGACTCCATCAGGACGGACAGGTGCAGAATACCGCGGCCCGAGACCTCGACGCCGCTCTTGTCCTCGAGCTCCTCGATCTTCATGGTCACGTTGTTCTCGGCCTCGTTGAACAGGCGCTCCTTGAGCTGGCGGGCGCCCACGATGTCGCCGTCGCGGCCGACGAGCGGGGAGGTCGAAGCCTCGAAGACGATGGACAGGGTCGGCGGGTCGATCTCGATGGGCTCGAGCTCGACGGGGTTCTCGGGATCGGTGTAGACATCGCCGATTTCGGTGCGGTCGATGCCCACGACAGCGGCGATGTCGCCGGCGCCGACTTCCTGGCACTCGGTGCGGCCCAGGTAGTCGAAGGTAAAGAGCTGCTTGACGGTAGCGGTGGCGCTGGAGCCGTCGTTCTTCACAACCAGAATCTGGTCGCCCTGGTGGATGGTGCCGGAGTACACGCGGCCGATGCCGATGCGGCCGACAAAGTTGGAGTGATCGATGGTCACGCACTGCATGGCCAGCGGGGCGTTCTCGTCAACCTCGGGCGCGGGCATGTCGTCGATGATCATGTCGAGCAGCGGGTACATGTCCATGTTGCCGTCCTCGGGATCGAGGCGGGCAAAGCCGTTCATGGCGCTGGCGTAGACGACGTGCTCCATGGCGAACTCAAGCTGGTCGTCGGTAGCACCCAGGTCGGCCATGAGGTCGAGGCAGTCGTTGTAGGCCTTCTCGGGGTTGGCGCCCGGACGGTCGATCTTGTTGATGACGATCATGATCTTGAGGCCGGTGTCGATAGCGTGACGCAGCACGAAGCGGGTCTGGGGCATGGGGCCCTCAAAGGCATCGACCAGCAGCAGGGCGCCGTCGGCCATACGCAGCACGCGCTCGACCTCGCCGCCAAAGTCGGCGTGGCCCGGGGTGTCGATGACGTTGATCTTGACGTCCTTGTACTCGATAGAGATGTTCTTGGCGAGAATCGTGATGCCGCGCTCGCGCTCCTGGTCGTTAGAGTCCAGGACGCGGTCCTCGACCTGCTGGTTGGCACGGAAGGCGTCCGTGGCACGCAGGAGCTTGTCGACCATCGTCGTCTTGCCGTGGTCGACGTGGGCGATGATGGCGATGTTCCTCAGATTGTCTACGCGCATGTAGTTCCCCTATCTTCTATCCATATACAAACGGCACGCGTATGCGGCCCGCCCAGCGATACAACGCTCAGCGGGAATATTGAGCCTTTTACCGAAAACTCGTTTATTTTAGCGATTTTAGATAAGAGGGGTTTCCTCACCTGCAGGTTCAGGGTCGCTCCACATAAAACCATCGCCGGCGCCCATGCCCTCATACAGCACATATGCCGAAAAACCGCTCTCGAGCGTGGTTTCGAAGAAGCTCACGAGCAAGGCGTCGTGATAGCCGCCGTCAATTTCGACACAACCGGTGTAGCCGATGGCATAGCGGGCGATGCGGCCCAGGCCCTCGTCCTTAAGACCCATCTTGTGCTCGGAGATAAAGTTGGTGGCCGCCTCGAGGCATGCCTCCTCGCCATCTTCGTCGAGCGCCGCCAGATATCGGTTGGAAGCAGCGTCCTCGATCGCCACAACTACGCCCGGATTCTCGCCGGCGGCAAGGTCGTCCAAGAACGCGCCGATCAGGTCACACACCATGGCGTCGAGCTCGGCGGAGACGTTACCGGCGTCCTGCATATCCTGTGCCATCTTTAGACCTTCCCATCGAGTCTGGCGTCGTTACAGTTCTTGTGCCTCGGTAGCGATCTTGGCGGCAGCGTCGCGGGCGCGCATCATATCTGCCGCGCGCTTGTCGAGCACCTTGATCTGGTTGGTCAGCATCACCGCATCGACCACACCCCAGATTACCAAGCCTGTTGAAATCGAAAACCCAAGCGCACCAACTGTACCACGAAGGCGCGAGCAGATTGCCGCGACAAGAGCGGAGATGACAACCATCTTGATATAGGAGCCACGGCGCTCGCGAAGCGTGCGGGCCTGCGTCACATAGGCGATGCGGGCAGCCTCGGATGCCTCCGAACGCATCTGGGCTTCACGCGCAATGGCAGCCGCCTCGGCCGACATGCCGCCGGCCATCAGCGAACGCTCCGCAACCTGGCCGCCACGCATTTAGAAATCATCGGGGGAGAGCGTATGGACGAACTCGTCGAACTTCTCGAACTCCTGCTCGTCGTCGACTTCCTCGGCGTGGGTAGAAACAGTGCCCAGGCGATTCATGATGTCGTCCTCCACGAACATGGGAGCATTGCTGCGCACGGCAAGGGCAATGGCATCACTGGGACGAGCGTCGATCTTGCGCTCCTCGCCATCGGCCAGTACGACGATCGTCGCGTAGAACACCGGCGGCTCGGCGCGAACGATCTCGATGCGCTCGAGCTTGGCGCCCAGGGCGTCAACGGTATCGAGCAACAGGTCGTGCGTAATCGGGCGATCGGCGCGGCCGCTGTCGATGCCGCGGCTAATTGCCGCAGCCTCAAACGAGCCAGTCTGGATGGAGAGGGAGCGCAGCGGCGCGGGGGAATCCGACTTGCCACAGCGCTCGCGAAGCACGATAAGCGATGGCACGGGACCGGCGGCCATGACGATAGTCTCTATGTCGACACGAACCATGGAACACCTCCGGTACGTAGCGGTTAACACGCGGCAGCCCGCCGCATTGAATAGCTATACTACCCAATCTTTCGCACAGCACACAAAACCAAAATGAGATTTATCGCAGACAAGAAAAAAGCCCCGAGGCAACGCCCCAGGGCTCTTCACAGTTTTGATGGTGGACCTGACAAGATTCGAACTTGTGACCTCCCGGTTATCAGCCGGACGCTCTAACCAACTGAGCTACAGGTCCATCATGGTGGAGGTTAGGGGGATCGAACCCCTGACCTCAGGCTTGCAAAGCCCGCGCTCTCCCAGCTGAGCTAAACCCCCACGGAGACAGTAATAAACACCCCAGCGGCGACTCGGCTCTCGCTGGGGTGTTTATTGCGAAAGAAAGTGGTGGACCTGACAAGATTCGAACTTGTGACCTCCCGGTTATCAGCCGGACGCTCTAACCAACTGAGCTACAGGTCCATCGCGCAAGGGATATATTAGACGAGTCGTTACGCGCGCGTCAACAACTTTTTTGAAAATCTTTGAGGGGTGTGTCAGACGGCTGGGCGAGATGGGTTAGGTTTGCTGCTCGGGCAGTCCTGCGCAAGACGAAGGCCACATTAAGTGGCCTTCTTTGCGTGCGGAACTCGCGACAAACCTAACCCATCTCGCCCAGCCGTCTGACACGGGGCTCCAAGTTTGTCAAAAAAGCGGTCGGCGCGCAGGTGCGCCGCCCGCCAATATATGGAGTCTGATGATTTTTTTACCAGCTAGGGTCTCTTACTCGTCAAGGAGATCTTCTGGCATGTCGTTGCCGTCGCCTAGGTCGACAGGGGTTTCCTCGGGAGCAGAGCCGTCTTCTGTGGCTTCGCCTTCGGGCTTCTCCTTGGCTGCCGTCATGCGGGCTACGGCGCAGATGCGGTCGTTGTCGTCGACGGTCATCATCTTGACGCCCTGGGTAGCGCGGCCAGTCTGGCTGATCTCGTCGGTCTTGACGCGAATGACCGTCGCGCCCTCCGTCACGATGAACAGCTCGTGCTGCGGGCCCACCGTCTTCATGGCCGCGAGGTTACCCTTACGCTCGGTCATTTGGATGGTGTAGACGCCCTGGCCGCCGCGATTCTGCTCCGGGTAGTCCGCGACCGGCGTGCGCTTGCCGTAGCCGCGCTCGGTGATGACGAACAGATCACCGTTGCCGTTAGTGACTTCCATGCCCAGAACGCTCACACCGTCCTTCATACCGATACCGCGAACGCCGCTAGTATCGCGGCCGGTGGCGCGCACCCGCTCCTCGGAGAACATGATCGCCTTGCCCGCGGTGGTGGCCAGGATAATCTTGTCGCCCTCGCGCACGCGGCGCACGTTCAGCAGCGCGTCGTCGTCACGCAGGTTGATAGCGATCAGACCGTCGCGACGGCTGCGGTCATATGCGCTCATCACGGTCTTCTTGACCATGCCGCTCTTGGTGGCAAACATCAGATACTCGTCGGCAGGGAACTCGCGGCAGCTGATGACGCTCGCAATCTTCTCGCCCTCCTCGAAGGGCAGCAGGTTGACGATCGCGGTACCGCGCGCCTGGCGCGTACCCACCGGCAGCTCGTGCACCTTCAGGCGATAGACCTTGCCCTTGCTCGAGAAGAACAGCACGTACTCGTGCGTGGACGCGATGAACATCTCGTCGATGACATCGTCCTCTTTGAGGTTGACGCCCGACACGCCCTTGCCGCCGCGTTTCTGGGCGCGGTAGGCGGCCACCGGGATGCGCTTGACATAGCCGGTGTGGGTGATGGTCACGACCATGTCCTCGTCGGCAATGAGGTCCTCGACGTCCAGGTCCTTCTCGACCTGGCTGATCTCGGTGCGGCGCTTATCGCCGAACTTCTTGGAGATCTCGCGCATCTCTTCCTTAATGACGCCCAGGATCTTCTCCTCGTGCGCCAGCAGGTCCTCGTAGTAGGCGATGGCGCGGCGCAGGCCGTCCAGCTCTTCCTGAATCTTGTCGCGCTCCAGGCCAGTCAGGCGACGCAGCTTCATCTCGAGGATGGCCGTGGTCTGCTCGGGCGTAAAGCCAAAGCGCTCGATCAGGCGGCTGCTGGCCTCGGAATCGGTCTGCGAGGAACGGATGATGCTGATGACCTCGTCAATATGGTCGAGAGCCATCAGGTAGCCTTCGAGGATATGCGCGCGGGCCTGGGCCTTCTTAAGGTCGAAGCGGGTGCGGCGGGTGACGACGTCGACCTGGTGATCGATGTAGTGCTGCAGCATCTCGCGCAGGCTCAGGCATTTGGGAACGCCGTTGACGAGCGCCAGGTTGTTGGCGCCGAAGGTCGTCTGCAGCGAGGTGTACTTATACAGGTTGTTGAGCACGACCTGCGGAATGACGCCCTTCTTGAGCTCGATGACCAGACGGATGCCCTTCTGGTTGGACTCATCGCGCATGTCCGAGATGCCCTCGATGCGCTTGTCGTTGACGAGCTGGGCGATCTTCTCCTGCAGGGTGCCCTTGTTGACCATGTAGGGAATCTCGGTAAAGACCAGGCGGTTGCGGCCAGTCTTGGTGGATTCCACGTGGGCCTTGGCGCGCACGGTAATGGAGCCGCGGCCGGTCTCGTAGCTCTGCTTAATGCCGGCGCTGCCCATGATGATGGCGCCGGTGGGGAAGTCCGGACCGGGCATGATCTGCATGAGCTCGTCGACAGTGGCGTCGGGATTGTCGATCAGGTAGCAGGTGGCCTCAATCGCCTCGGTGAGGTTATGCGGGGCGATATTGGTGGCCATGCCGACGGCGATGCCCTGGCTGCCGTTGACCAGCAGGTTGGGGAAGCGCGCCGGCAGCGCCTGAGGCTCGGCGAGCGATTCGTCGTAGTTGGGCTGCCAGTCGACAGTATCCTTCTGCAGGTCACGCAGCAGCTCCATGGCGGGCTTTGCCAGGCGGCTCTCGGTATAACGCATGGCAGCGGCGCCGTCGCCGTCGATGTTACCGAAGTTGCCGTGACCGTCGATGAGCGGCGTGCGCATGGAGAACCACTGCGCCAGGCGGACCATGGCCTCGTAGACCGCGAAATCGCCATGCGGGTGGTACTTACCGATAACTTCGCCGACCGTCCAAGCCGACTTCTTGTGCGGGCGGTTGGGGTAGATGCCGCTCTCGTTCATCGCGTACAGGATGCGACGGTGCACCGGCTTTAAGCCGTCGCGCACGTCCGGCAGGGCGCGCGCCGTGATGACCGACATCGAATACTCGATGAACGACTGCTTCATCTCGCGGCCAAACTCCGAAATCTGGAGCTGGCCGCCGTTGATATCCTCACCGGCCGAGGCACCACGGTCGACTTCGCCAAAGCTCTCCTCGAGCTCGGCGTCGTCGTCCTCTTCCTCGTCATCATCGGCATCGGGGTTATAGGCATCGGGGTCGCCGTCCTCGCCCTGCTCGGCGCGGGCGAGCAGGCGCTTCAGATCATCGGGCATACCGGCGTCGCCGGCCTCGCCCATACCCTCGTTATTGTTGATATCGTCTGCCACGTTACCTCCTCATGGTTTGCGTGGTCCATTAGTTCCCTACCACGGAGACGGCTTTTCCAGGTGCCGCAGATTCGCCCGAAAGAGGAGGGAAGCGTACTTGGGTACGCGACCGACGATTGAGGGCGAAGGTGCGGTGGCTGGGAAAGTCGCAGGGATTAGGCGTCCAAGAATCTTGCGTCATGGGCGTGCTTCTCGATGTACTCGCGGCGATAGCCGACCTCGGAACCCATCAGCTCGCGCACGGCGCGGTCCGCCACCACGGCGTCCTCGATCGACACGCGCTGTAGGATGCGGGTCTTGGGATCCATCGTCGTCGAGGCAAGCTGCTTGGGGTCCATCTCGCCCAGGCCCTTGTAGCGCTGGACGGTATAGCCCTTGCGCTTCTTGGTGATCTTGCCGTCCTTGGCCTTGCCGTCCTCGTCGTTATCGTCGGGGTTCAGGCCCAGGCTCTGGATGGTGTCGCGCAGGATCTCGTCTTCGGGCTGGCGGCCGTTGGGATACACGTAGTGGATCTTGTTGCGCACCTTAATGCCAAAGATGGGCGGGCAGGCAACATAGACGTAGCCGGCATCGATCAGCGGACGCATGTACTTGTAGAAGAACGTCAGCAGCAGGATGCGGATATGCGCACCGTCGACGTCTGCATCGGTCATGATGATGATCTTGTGGTAGCGCGCCTTGGTGATATCGAAGTCGCCGCCGTCGGCGGCACTCGTCGTGACGCCGCAGCCGATCGCGGTGATCAGCGACTGGATGGTGTCACTCGAGAACGCGCGATGGTCGCCAACGCGCTCGACGTTCAGAATCTTGCCGCGCAGGGGCAGAATCGCCTGGATGTCTCGGCGACGGCCGTCCTTGGCCGAACCGCCTGCCGAGTCGCCCTCTACGATGAAGAGCTCGGTCAGCTCGGCATCGCGCACCGAGCAGTCAGCGAGCTTACCGGGCAGGGATGCCGTCTCGAGCAGGCTCTTGCGGCGGGTCGCCTCGCGCGCCTTGCGGGCAGCGTTTCGCGCCTTGCAGGCCTGTTGCGCCTTCTTGACGATCTCGCGGGCGGGCTTGGGATGCTCCTCCAAGTAATCGGCGAGGCCGTCGGTCACGATCTTGAGCGTCAGCGCACGCATATAGGAGCTACCGAGCTTGGCCTTGGTCTGGCCCTCAAACTGCGGGTCGGGCAGCTTGACCGAGATAACGGCCGAAAGACCCTCGCGCACATCGTCGCCGGTCAGGTTGGCGTCTTTTTCCTTGAGCAGGTTCTGTTTGCGCGCGTAGTCGTTGATCACGCGGGTGAGCGCGGTGCGGAAGCCCTCAAGGTGCATGCCGCCCTCGGGGGTGTAGATGTCGTTGGCAAACGACATGACGTTCTCGCCGTAGCCGCTATTCCACTGCAAGGACACCTCGACCTCGCCCATCTTGGTCACGGGCGCATCCGGATCCGATTTGCCCTCAATATAGATGGGCTCCTTAAAGACCTCGGGGACATCCTTGCCCTCGTTGAGGAACTTGACGAAGTCGATGATGCCGCCGGCATAGCAAAACTCCTCCACATGGGGAGTCGCCTCGCGCTCGTCGGTCAGCACGATCTTGAGGTTCTTGTTGAGGAATGCCGTCTCCTGCAGACGGTTGTGCAGCGTGTCGAAATCGTAGATGCAGGTCTCGAAAATCTCGTCGTCGGGCCAGAAGGTGACGGTGGTGCCCGTCGAATCCGAGGTGCCCACGACCTCCATCTTCTTGACGGTCTTGCCGCGCGAGAACTCCATCTCGTAGGTGTTGCCATCGCGACGAACCTGAACGACCACGCGCTTGGACAGTGCGTTGACGACGGAGATGCCCACGCCGTGCAGACCGCCCGAGACCTTATAGGCCGAGTTATCGAACTTACCGCCGGCGTGCAGGATCGTCATGACGACCTCGAGCGTCGGGATCTTTTTAACAGGGTGCTCGTCGACGGGGATGCCGCGCCCGTTGTCGACGACCGTGATGGAGTTGTCGGCGTGGACCGTCACCTGGATCTCGGTGCAGAAACCGGCCATGGCCTCGTCGACGGAGTTGTCAACGATCTCCCACACCAGGTGATGCAGACCGCTGGCGCTCGTCGAGCCGATATACATGCCCGGGCGCTTACGAACGGCCTCGAGACCTTCGAGAATCTTAATCTCGCCGCCATCGTAATCGTTTTCGTTTGCCACACGTCCTCCTTCAGTCAAGAAAATGTGTACAGCCTTACTAGTTTATCGTAAAAAAATACCCTCGGGAACGAGGGTATTTGGCTCTACAAGGCCACCAGATGCGATTTAAGGCTCTTTTTTGCTTTGCACGCCCTTGGCCCACTCGGCACTGGCTCTCATGGCATTCTCGAGGGCCTCGCGCAGTTTTTGGTCTTCGATGGGCGCCACCCGGCGCTCAATCTCGGTGCGCTCGGCCTCACTTAGGTCGGCGTGCGGAGCCGGCGGTCGCTCGGTCGGCGCCGGACGCAGGCGCTCCTTGGCGGCGGGCGGCGTGTGACCGGGCGCGGTGGTTTTGAACACCAGGCCGTCCACATGTGCACCGGCGCGCTCCATACGCGCGCGGATGATCTCGCGCAACAGCGTCATTTCCTGCGTCCACGAGGGCGAGTCGAGATACACCAGCAGCTCATTGGACTCGGGCAGGTAGCGCAGTCCCGTCACATGCCGCCCCTCGCGCGTGCCCGAGCACACCGCGTTCCATGCGCGATAGACCTTGCGCGACTCCTCGGCGGCCTCCATCTGCGCGCGGCGCTTAGGCGTTGCAGCCGCCAGGATGCGTTGGCGCTCTGCGTTCAAAAACCCGCTGAAGGCGACTGTTTCGCTCTCGCGCTCGTAATTAGCACGTCTCACCCATGCTCACCACCTTGGCTCGATCAAGCAGGCCATCGGTAAAGTACCCCAGGTTGGTCGTAGTTATGACCGTCTGGATATCATCGCCGATCAGCCGCAGGAAAGCGCCGCGACGCTCGCCGTCGAGCTCGCTCATCACGTCGTCCAGAAGCAGCAGTGGGGCGGTGCCCAGGACATCGCGAGCCACGGCAACCTCGGCCACCTTCCAGGACAGCACCAGCGTACGCTGCTGTCCTTGGCTGGCAAATGAACGGGCGGAGCGACCCGCCACGGTGAACTCAATCTCGTCGCGATGCGGTCCCACCAACGTCACGCCGCGGCGAATTTCCTCGTCGGCACGCTCGTCAAGGGCAGTCAGCATGCGCTCGTACGCCCAACCCTTCAGCTCTTCGCGATCCTCGACCTGGGGCAAATCCCCCAGCGTGGACGCATAGGTCACGTTGGCGGCCTCACCGGACGCCACTTGCCCGTAGGCAGCGTGCACATGGCCCGCCAGCCGGTCGAGCAGGGCCAACCGGTGCACGAGCAGGGCCGAGCCCGCACGGGCAATCGAATCGTTCCACGCGCCGAGCATCTCGCGGCAGCACCAGGCCTCCTTGAGCAAGGCGTTACGCTGGGTCACGCAGCGCCCATAGGTGCTCGCAAGATCGGCATAGCGTGCGCTCAGTTGCATGCCAAAGTCATCGAGGGCGGCGCGGCGCACACTGGCGCCTCGCTTAACCATGTCCAGATGGTCGGGGCAAAACAGCACGCTCGGCAGAACCCCGCGCACACCGGCGGCAGAGCATCTCTTGCCGTTGCGGCTAAACGAGCGCTTACCGTCCTCCGCGCTCAATCCCATATCAAGCACGCGGCCGTCGCCCTCGAGCCTCAGCTCAATCTTGCACGAGCCCACGCCGTCATGGACGAGCTCGGCTGCGGTCGGATGCCTAAACGAGGCGCCGCTCGTCAGCAACTGCAGCGCCTCTATGAGATTGGTCTTTCCCGCCGCGTTGGGTCCCGCAAGTATCGTCACGCCCTCGTCCAGGGCAAGGCGATAGCTATCGAAGCTGCGGTAGTGCGCGACGGAAAGATCGCGGGCGAACATGGTCATGGCGCAGCGCTAGATGCGGACCGGCATGACCAGGTACAGGTAGTTGATCTTGTCGTAGGACTTAAAGATGCCCGCCTGCGAGTAGCTCTTGAGCTCCAGCGTGATCTCCTTCTCCTTGGACAGGGCATTGAGGCAGCCGAAGATGTAGTGGTAGTTGAAGGCGATGGTACCCGACTCGCCCTCGGCCTCGACATCGATCGTCTCCTGCGCAAGGTCCTGGTCATTGGAAATGGAGGACAGGCCCATCTGCCCGTTCTCGACATCGATCTCGAACTTGACGGCGGGGTTGGCACTCGCGATAACGGCCACGCGCTTGAGGGCGGCGTTAAAGGCGGCGACGTCGATCTTGACGCTCGTCACACACGAATCGGGGATGAGCTGCTTGTAGTTGGGGTACACGCCCTCGATGCGACGCGACACGTAGGTGGTGTTGCCGGCCTCGAAGACGACCTGGGTGTCGGTAGCCCCGATCATGATGGTCGCTTGGCTGGCCATGATGTTCAGCGCGTCGTTAAAGGCGTCAGCCGGAACGTTGAGCTCAAAGGAGCCCTCGAGGGTCGAGGTCTCGACCTGCGTATCGCACACGGCCAAGCGGAAGGAATCGGTCGCTACCAGGCGTACGGTGTTGTTCTCGACCTTCATGTGCACGCCGCCCAGGATGGGGCGAGCCTTGTCGGTCGAGGTGACGCGCCACACGCGGCCGACCATTTCGGACAAGACATCGGTCGGCAGCTCCACGGCACGCTCGATGGCATAGGCCGGAAACTCGGGGAAGTCATTGGCATCGAGCGTGTTCAGGCGGAAAGAGCTCTTCTCGCAACCAATCAGCACCTGGCGCTCGGACAGCTCAAAGGTGACCGGGGCATCGGGGAGGGTCTTGGTGATATTGGAGAGCATCTTACAGGGAATAACCATCTCGCCCTCTTCTTCGACATGCGCCGCGATGCGATGACGGATCGAGATGGTGTAGTTAGAGGTCTGGAATTCCAAGATGCCGTCTTGGGCCTTAACGAGCACGCCCGACAGGATGGGGAGGGTGGATGCCGAAGCGACACCCTTCATAACGACGCCGATGGCTTGTGTAAGCGAGCTCTGGCTGACGGTGAACTTCATCTTTTAATACCTTTCTATAGATATAAATATCTTAATAATAGTAATAGCACTGACGAAACTGTTGATTACTCCCAAAGACGCAGGTCAGACCCAGAAAGAGAATCGACAGCAACCTGTGTGCAACAGGGGTGGTTTTCCACGTTCAAAACCTGCGCAAAACTTTTCATCACCGCGGGTTGGGTTTTAGACACCTTATGCCCGTGGTTTCGACAAGTTTTCAACAGGTGTCTCTATTTCCCTACGAGCGCAGTGTAATTTTATCGCGCAGCGACTTGAGGTCTTCGGTGACGGTGCGGTCTTCCTGGATCATCTTCTGGACCTTTTTGTAGCTCGTGCTGACGGTCGAGTGGTTGCGGTTGCCAAATTCGGCGCCCACCGCCGTGGTCGTCATCTCGCACATCTCGATGGCCAGATAGATGGCAATATGGCGTGCTTTGGCGATATTGGCGTTGCGACGCGGGCCGATGAGCTCCTCGTGCGTCACGCCGTACTGCTCTTCGATGACGGACTGAACCGTCTGGACGTTGATCTTTTTGGCCGATGTGTCGAAGTACTGGCTGGCGATGGCGTCGATATCGTCAAAGGTGAGCTCCCCGCCCTCGCGCTCGCGGTCGCCCGCCTCGCCGGCGCAGCGCTCGCAAAAGCTCTCGAGTTCGCGGATGTTGGTGCCCGAGACCTCGGCCATGTGTTTAAAGTGGTCGTCGGTCAGGTGCCCGCTGTCGCCCCCATAGGCCGCCAGCAGCGAGTCGTCGCCTGCCTCGGGAGCGGCGACGATGGTGTTCTCGTAATAGCGCTGCAAGATCTTGTATTTCATCTCGTAGCTGGGCTCTGCGACCAGGCAGAGCATGCCGGCGTTGAAGCGGCTGGTCAGACGCTCGTCCATGCTCAGGTCCTTGGGGGCGCGGTCTGCCGCGATGACGACCTTCTTGTTGTTGCGGATGAACTCGTCCATGAGCTGGAAAAAGTAGTCCACGCTCGCGCGCTTGCCGATGATGTTTTGGATGTCATCGATGATGAGCACGTCCACGCCGTGGTATGCCTGCATGATAGGGGCGTTGCTCTTCTTTTGGCGGTCGAACTCGGTCATCAGGTCGTCCAGATATGCCTGGGAGTTGGCATACTTGACCTTGATCTCGGGCGACTTCTCGGCGAGCTCGTTTTTGATGGCAAGCAGCAGGTGCGTCTTGCCCAGGCCCGATTTGCCGTAGATGAACAGTGATGTGCACGTGCCGCGCTCGTCCGCGAGGGCGGCAAACTTGAGTGCCGAGCGATAGGCATGGCTGTTCTCGGGGCCGTAGACAAAGTTCTCAAAGGTAAATTTTGAGTTCGCGGCGAGCGGGGCTCCATCCGTATTCTGCTCGGCCGGTACGGTCGGTGCCGGCATGGGTGAAGCGGGGGTCGCAGCTTGCGTGGACTTAGTCGGCGCTCCGCCCTTCATCTGGTTCATCATGCGACGAAAATCATCGGCCGAGAGCGTGTTCTTGATTGCAACGCCCGAATCCGCGCCCGCCGCTGCGTCGTGAGCGATAGGCATGTGCGTGACGAGTGCGTTCGTTGACGCCGCAGCGGTAGGCAACGGTGCCATGGTTTCACGGGAAACATCGCTGTGCTGGTGCTCGATTGTCGGCGCGTCGCCTGCGGAGGCCGGCGCCGCCGGGAAAGCAGCGGGAGCCGTGGCGGGCGTCGTCGCGGCAGCAGATTCGGCCGTTGCGCCTTGCGGTGCCACGATGTCGAGCGCAATCGGTGCAAAGGCGATTTCTTCCAGATAGGCCTCAATGGTCGGCTGATGCTTTTTGAGCTGCGCGATGGCAAAGCGCGAGGGGGCCTCGATCGTGAGCGTATCTTCGGTCAGGCTTATGGCGCGCGATTGCCCCAGCATGTTGATGAGGCGTGCATCTTGGCCGTCGCGCTGGCAAAAGGCGATGGCATCCCCCAGGATGATGCTTGCTTCCTCGTCCACTATCTCTCCCATTCTTTAGCTCTGAGCTCGCACGCGAGCGGCGCCGAGTTCGGTCAGATGGTATTTCTGGCCATGCTTGATGACCAAGCCGGCCTGCGCCAAGTCATTGAGCGTGCGTGACCAAGTGGGGGCCGAGTTTCCAAACGCCCTCGCCAGATCGGTTGCACCGCACGCTTGATTTTGCGCCAGATAGCCCAGCGCGGCGTTGCCGCGATCGCTTACGAACACGTCCGGTTGTGGCTGCGCATACTGATTTGCTGCATTAGGATACATCATTTGAGCTGCTGGTTGTTGAGAACTCTGCATCGGCGGCATTTGCTGTTGAAAACTTTGAGGCCACTGTTGGTAAGGCTGCGGAGGCATCTGCTGGGCCCAGGGGTTGTACTGCTGCTGCGGCATCTGCTGGTACGGATGCTGATATCCCTGCTGGCACTGCTGCGGGAACTGCTGGCCATACCCCAGTGGCGGCATCTGCTGATATGGATATCCCTGTTGGTACGGCTGATAGCCCATTTGCTGGCCGCCCGGTGCCCCCGTCGCCTGCTGCATTGCTGCTGCATCCTGATCCGCCAGCGGCATGGCCTCTGGCACGTTTGGCGGCATCGACATCGATGCCGCCTGGGGCTCTTGTACAGGAAGCATTCCGGGCTGCTGCATCTGTCCCACGGGGGGCTGCATCTGCTGCGTTGCCATGGGCTGCTGCGCAAATGCTCCCGGCAGGGGATATGTGGGCTGCTCCGTCTCGGGCCGCACGGCAGCGCCGCGTCCGCCGGCGCGTTCGATTTCCTGCACGCGTTTAGGGTTCAGGCTTACCGTAACCACGGTGCCGTTGCCCATATTGTCCTCGATGGATACGGCACCGCCGGCGTTTTCCAAATACTCCTGCACCATGGGAAACCCTGCTCCGGTTCCACGGATGTAGCGCTTCATCTTGCTGTTTGCGCTGGTAACGCCAAAGTCGAAAGCGCGCTCCTTGTCGTCGATGCCGGGCCCCTGATCGGCAAAGCGGATGGTGTCTCCGCCGTCCAGAATCGAGATGATGGGCTCGGCAAAGTGCGCGTGGATAAAGTTTTCGACAATCTCGCGGATGACCATGAGCGAGATATGGCCACCTTGTTCTTTCATGCACTGGTAGACGGTGTTGGTCGTCTCTTCCAAATACGTGCGGACATCTTGCGGATCAATGACGATCACACGCGGTGTCGACAGCATGTCGTCATAGACCGCGATGCGCGCGGCGTACATGGCTTTTGGCGCCTGTGTGGTCGTCTGCTCGCCTTCGTCACGCTCTTCGCGCACGCCGGTGATGTGCTCGTTGTCGGGTGCCGGGTCTCCGGAATCGACCATGGTGTAAAAGTCGTCAGACATGCCGCTCGCAATCTTTCAAAAGGTTTCGAACAAATAGTAGCTCACCGTGCAATGTTTCTCATCTTTCGACAACTTTTCAAAACCTGTTGAAAACTTTGGAAAACGGACGAAAAGTTCTCAACATTGCCAACATGACCTGTTGAAAACTCGATGAAATATCGTGAAAAGTTGCCATGCACCGCTAAATCGAGCTCGGCTTATGGGGGAACCGTGTGAACTGCGCAACCTTTTACCTTTGATTTCTTGACATTTGAACATTGATTTCCCTACAATCTTCAAGCTCACGTGTCTATATCTGCGTCCGCGCCCCCGCGGACACTCGAAATGCAGCAGGAGGAACTTAAGATGAAGCGTACGTATCAGCCTAATAAGCGTAAGCGTGCCAAGACCCATGGCTTCCGTGCCCGTATGGCCACTAAGGGTGGTCGTGCCGTGCTCGCCCGTCGTCGCGCCAAGGGCCGCAAGCGTCTCACTGTCTAGCAGCGATACACACATCTCGCATGAAGACTATTAAGTCTCGGCAAGATTTCGAGCATGTGTTCAGTCAGGGGCGTCGTTTCAATCACCCTCTGATTCGAATGACCATATGTGAATCGGTTGGCGAAGGCGACTCCGGAAGGGTCGCCTTCGTTGGTGCTAAACGGCTCGGTTGTGCTGTCGTGCGCAACCGTTCTAAGCGTGTGATGCGCGAGGCCGCCCGCAGCTGTGGATTTCCCGTTGCGGGTTATGACATCATCTTGTTCGCAACTCCCAAGACGAGGGTTTCTTCGCCTCAGGAGATGGACAATGCATTGCGTTCGCTTATGAAACGCGCCGGCGTTGCCGGGGAGGAGCGATGAGCAATCACGTTTTGCGACGTGTTGCCATCGCTCCTATTCGCATATATCAACAGGTTATTTCGCCCTTATTGCCTGACGCCTGCATTTATTACCCAACGTGCTCGCAATACGCCGTCCAGGCGATTGAGAAGTACGGTGTTTTGAGAGGCTGCTGGCTTGCCGTGAGGCGCATCGCTCGCTGCAATCCCCTGCACGTCGGCGGTTATGACCCTGTGCCCTAGCGGGCACTCGCTATCGGAGGAAAACTTACATGTGGGATTGGATCGTTAACATCCTTTTCGAGCTGCTCAAGCTCATCCAGACCTTTGCGGTCGACTGGGGCCTGTCCATCATCATCCTGGTGGTCATCATCCGTCTGCTGCTGACGCCGCTTATGCTCAAGTCGACTAAGTCGACGGCTCGTATGCAGGTGCTGCAGCCCAAGATGCTCGAGATCCAGGAGCGCTATGCCGACGATCCTCAGCGTCAGGCCGAGGAGATGCAGAAGTTCTACAGCGAGAACAAGTTCAATCCGCTGTCCGGCTGCCTGCCGCTCCTGATTCAGATGCCTATCCTGTTTGCCCTGTTTACGCTGCTGCGTAACCTGCCGCAGTACTTTAACGAGGGCACGTTCTCGTTCTTCAACATCCTGCCCGACCTGACCACCACGCCGAGTGCCTCCTTTGCCGATGGCTTTATGGTCGCGCTGCCTGCGCTGGTCTGCCTGATCCTGTTCGCTGTCCTGACCCTGATTCCGCAGCTCTATATGTCGCGCAACCAGACCGGCCAGCAGGCTCAGAGCATGCGTATGATGGCCGTTGTCATGACGGTCATGATGCTTTGGATGGGCTGGAGCCTTCCCGTTGGTGTTCTGCTGTACTACGACGTCTCGTCTGCTTGGCAGGTTATCCAGCAGATTTTTGTGACGCAGAAGGTCATCGACAAGGCGAAGGCCGATGAGGAGGAGCGTCTTAAGAACGCGCCGCTGCAGGTTGAGGTCACTCGTCGCGAGAAGAAGCCGCGCCCGCACAAGAAGAAGTAGTGGGATATCAATCTTATTTAGGTACCTAACTTTTGGAGTACGTTATGTCTGAAGAGATCATCGAGGATATGCTTGAGGAGGTTGCCCCGCAGGTCGCGGGCGATTATCCCGAGATTGCACAGCGCTACAAGGCCGGTGAAGAGCTGACCGATGAGGAGCTCGACACCATTGCCGATGTTGCGATTTCCATCCTGCGTTCCATCCTTTCGCACTTCGATGCCGCCAACTCTCCTATCGATGAGTATGAGGGCGACGAGGGTGAGCTGATTCTGGATGTAACGGCTCCCGACCTTGCTGTTCTCATTGGCCGTCATGGTCGCACCCTTGATGCCCTTCAGGTTATGTTCTCATTGCTGGTGAGCCGCAAGCTCGGCTTTAGGTATCCGGTTGTAGTGGACGTCGAGGGATACAAGAGCCGCCGTCAGGACAAGGTTGCCTCCATGGCTCAGTCTGCTGCCGAGCGTGCCATCCGCACTCATAAGAGTGTTTCGCTTCCGCCCATGAATGCCTACGAGCGCCGACTGGTTCACATTGCACTTCGTGGCAATGACGCCGTCGATACTCATTCTGAGGGTTCTGATCCCGATCGCCATGTGGTGATTGTTGCTCGATAATCTACTCGAGCTTATGCTAAGGGGACGTGGTTTCCACGTCCCCTTTTTTTGTCAAAAGTTCTCGATACACTGATTTTTGTCAGAAAGGAGCTTTCGTTGTTAGTACTTACTGATCAGCAGGCTGACGAGATGTTGAGTCGTCTAACTTCCTATTGCAAAGAGTATTCCTTGAGCGTAACTGATACTGAGCTGAGGAAATGTATTCAGCATTTGGATTTGGTTTTGGAAAAAAATAAGACAACCAATCTTACCCGTATTCTTAACGTAGAAGATGCTGCAGTACTTCATATCCTCGACTCACTTGTTTTGCTTCCCTATATCAATAAGGCTCCTGAGGGAGCTTTTCTCGATATGGGAACAGGTGCGGGCTTCCCTGGTATTCCTTTAACCATAACCACGCATCGTAAAGCTACTTATATTGACTCTGTTGGCAAGAAGGTTGATGCTGTTAATTCTTTTGTTCATGCTCTTGGATTGAAGCATGCTCATGCGGTCCATGATCGTCTTGAAGAATATGCTCGAAGCCATAAGAAGCAGTTCTCTGTCGTAACCGCCCGCGCACTGGCTCCTCTACCGATTCTTGTTGAGTATGCAGCTCCGTTCCTCAAGGATGGAGGGCTATTTGTTATCACCAAGGGCAATCCTTCCGATGAGGAGCTTGCTTCCGGCATGTCAGCAGCTAAGATTTGCGGCTTCACTTTGTTTCTGAATGACGCAATCGATTTGCCTGAGGGCTTGGGCCACAGGGAGTTTATTGTTCTTAAGAAGAGTCATCCAGCATCCGTTTCATTGCCTCGTGCAAATGGCATGGCTAAGAAGAATCCGCTTGCCTAGATGTTTCACGTGAAACATAATGGATACTAACAACTTGCAGTGTTTCACGTGAAACATGGCGGTTGATATCGAATCGGAATGTTTCACGTGAAACATCCTCCGTTTGACAGCTTTAATACACACCAGGAGGGACCGTGGGATTTCGCGACGTTAAGCGTTCTAAGAGCGCAAAAGACACGCGTATCATTGCAATCATCAATCAAAAAGGCGGCGTCGGTAAGTCAACGACAGCTGTAAACCTTGCGGCAGCACTGGGTGAGCAGGGTCGTAAGACACTGATTGTCGATTTTGATCCGCAGGGAAACAGCACCAGTGGATTTGGAATTGAAAAAGAAGACCTTGATCACTGCATCTATGATGCATTGTTGAATGATGTGCCGGCAGAATCGCTTGTTCTTGATACAGGTTGCAAAAAGGTATTCGTAATTCCAGCTACGATTCAGCTTGCGGGTGCCGAAATTGAGCTCGTAAGCGCAATTGCTCGTGAAACCCGCCTCAAAGATTTGCTTGAGCCGATTCAGGACGAGTTCGATTTTATTTTCATTGACTGTCCTCCTTCGCTTGGCCTGCTTACTATCAACGCCTTGACCGCAGCAGACAGCGTTTTGATTCCGATCCAGTGCGAGTATTACGCACTCGAGGGCGTTACAAAGCTGCTTGAGTCAATGAAGATGGTCAAATCACGTCTGAACAAGGGCTTAGACACCTATGGCGTGCTTATGACCATGTATGACTCACGTACTTCTTTGTCGAATCAGGTTGTTGAGGAAGTTCAATCGTACTTTGGTGATAAGGCGTTTAAGACGCTGATTCCCCGTACCGTTAAAATCTCTGAAGCTCCGTCTTTTGGAGAACCGGTAATTACCTATGCACCTCAAAACAAGGGTGCAAAAGCGTATATGAACCTTGCAAAAGAGGTGATCAAGCGTGCCTAGTGCAAAGAAACGTGGTGGATTGGGACGCGGACTCAATGCTTTGGTCTCAGAGGCTGAGTATGAGACCGGTGGTTCTGCTGCATCTGCTTCAAATGCCGCATCTGAAACAAAACTACCTATTGAGGATATCGTTCCCAACCCTAATCAACCACGAATTCACTTTAATGAAACTGAACTTCGCGAGTTGAGCGAGTCAATCCAAGAACATGGCGTTTTGCAGCCGCTCTTGGTTCGCAAGCATGGAAACGGCTATGAGATCATCGCTGGTGAGCGTCGTTACCAGGCGTCAAAGCTTGCTGGTCTTGAGGAACTGCCTGTCATCATTAAAGATGTTAATGATGAAGAGATGCTGGCTCTTGCTCTTATCGAAAACCTTCAACGTTCTGATCTGAATCCCGTCGAAGAGGCTAAGGGCTATCGCCAGCTCATCGATGCTAGCGGTATGACCCAAGAGGCATTGTCGAAGGCCGTAAGCAAGTCACGCTCTGCAATTACAAACTCGCTGCGCCTTCTCGATCTCCCCGAAGTAGTTCAGAAGATGATTTTTGAGGGTAAACTTACTGCTGGTCACGCACGTGCGATTCTTGCAGTTCCCTATGAGGATGCTCGAATTCGACTTGCAGAGAAGGTTGTTGCGGAGGGCCTTTCCGTAAGAGCGACAGAAAATCTTGCTCCATTGTTTTCTGCCGGAGAGACACCTAAGACGCCGCGGCCTGCAACGCCTCAATCTTTTAAAAAGGCTGCGCGTGTACTTCGTCAGGTATTTAATACCAACGTGCGTGTGAAGAGCTCGCGAGGAAAGAATAAGATTGAGATTGAGTTTAAAGACGAGGAAGAGCTCTCTCGTATTCTTGGTGAAATGATTCAGTTTGATCAAGGAGGCCAAGATGAGGAATAAGATTTTTACTGCGATTGCATTGGCGACGACTGTCGCGGCTGGTGCCTTTGCTGGCTATAAGATCGCGACAGACGATGAACTTCGAGGTCGTTTGCTTCGTGGCGCGCAAGATATCGTTGATACATCCAAGAAGAAAATGGATGTTATAACAGAAGATGTTGCCATGCGTACTGCTCAGGTAACGAAGAATCCCAAGATCAATCAAGGTTGGGTTAGCAACCAATGGGAAAATGTAGATTATTAGGTACCTAACAATTATTCAGCATATTTTTAGAGGTCATTGTCTGATTCACGAGACAAGGACCTCTTATTTTGGCCGCAAAAATTGGAGAGGTGGCAACTGATCCAAAATTGAGGTCGATAAATGAAACGGCCCCGGTTGCATATCCTGCAACCGGGGCCGTTCGATGTTTCACATGAAATGTATTGGGGTGCGACTCCCCTATGCGTTCTTCTGAACTTTGAAGCGCTGCTTCAGTTGTCCACAAGCGGCGTCAATATCGTTACCACGGGAGTTACGAATCGTGGTCTCGATGCCACGGGACTCAAGACGACGCTGAAGATCCTCAACCTTATGAATCGGTGACGGCTTGAGCGGGCTGCCCTCGATGTCGTTAAGTTGAATCAGGTTAACGTGGCACAGCGTTCCCTCGCAGAAGTCGCAGAGTGCCTGCATCTCGGGATTTGTATCGTTGACGCCTTCGATCATGGCATACTCATAGGTCGGGCGGCGGCCAGTCTTCTCGGTGTAGAGCTGAAGTGCTTCGTGAAGGCGAAGCAGCGTGTACTTCTTAACACCGGGCATGAGCTTATTGCGCGTCGACTGGATGGCGGAATGCAGGGAAACGGCAAGCGTGAACTGCTCGGGGATATCGGCAAATTTGCGAATACCGGGAATAACGCCGCTGGTAGAGACGGTGAGGTGACGAGCGCCGATACCGATGCCATCGGGGTCGTTGAGGATACGCAGTGCCTTGAGAACCTCGTCGTAGTTGGCAAACGGCTCGCCCTGGCCCATGAAGACAACGCTTGTGGCACGCTCGCCAAAGTCGTTGGATACATGAAGCACCTGGTCGACGATCTCTTGAGCGGTTAGAGAGCGCTTGAGGCCGTTGAGACCGGTAGCGCAAAAGGCGCAGCCCATGCCGCAGCCTGCCTGGGTGGAAACGCAGACGGAAAGCTTGTTACGACGGGGCATGCCGACAGTCTCGACGGAAATGCCATCGTGGTACTCGAGCAGATACTTGCGCGAGCCATCTTTGGAAACCTGCTTGGTGAGTTCAGTCGGCGTATCAAAGGCAAAAGCCTCTTTAAGCTGCTCACGGAAAGCCTTGGGAAGGTTGGTCATATCGTCAAACGAACAAACGTTCTTCTCAAAGACCCATTCGATGAGCTGCTTCGCGCGGAAGGCGGGCTGGCCAAGTTCGGCCACGAGCTCGCGAATATCGTTTTGGCTCAAGTCGCGAATGTCCTGAGATTTAGTCCTGGGATTCATGGAAGCCTTTCGATTTTGGGGAAACGTAGAGGGTATCGCTACAATATGGTATCAGCTGCAGAAATTATAGAGGAGGAGTCTGCCCATGCCGGGTAAAAGCCTAGAGAACATGCACGTAGCGGTCTTGGCGGGCGGTCATTCCGCCGAGCGCGAGATCTCGCTCGATTCGGGAAAGAACGTTGTGGTGGCACTGAAGGAAGCCGGCTACACCTCGGTGGAGCTGCTTGACACGGCCGCTGATGACTTTATGGTAACCATGGCGACCGGCGGATTCGATGTGGCATTTATCGCCATGCACGGCGCCGGCGGTGAGGATGGCGCCATGCAGGGTGCCATGGAGACCCTGGGTATCCCCTACACGGCCTCGGGCGTACTTGCCAGCGCCTGCGGTGCCGACAAGGAGGTCTCTAAGCTCCTATACGCCAAGGCGGGCATTCCCATTGCCCCCGGCCTTGCGCTCGAGGTGGGCGATGAAGTCGATATTGATCATATCGTCGAGGTTTGTGGCGAGCGTTGCTTTGTGAAGCCGGCCGTCAACGGTTCCAGCTATGGCATTTCCCTGGTCCATGAGCCCTCCGAGCTGCCCGCGGCAATCGCCAAGGCGTTTGAGTACGGCGACAAAGTGCTGGTCGAGAAGTGCATCGAGGGTACCGAGATCACCGTCGGCGTATACGGCGAAGATGACGTGCGCGCCCTGCCGATTGTCGAGATTCGTAAGCCCGAGGACTGCGAGTTCTACGATCTGGACGTGAAGTATGTCGACCCTACGGACATCCATCGCATTCCGGCACAGATTTCACCCGAGAATTACGCTCGCGCTCAGGAGCTTGCCTGCGCCGCTCACAAGGCCCTCGGTTGCCTGGGTATCTCGCGCAGCGACTTTATTGTGAGCGAGGACGGCCCCGTTATCCTCGAGACCAATACCATTCCCGGAATGACCGATACGTCGCTGTATCCGGATGAGATCCGCCACACCGACGACATGACGTTCCCGCAGGTCTGTGACAGCCTGATCCGTATGGGCCTTCGTCGAGCGGGCATTGCATGCTAATCGAGGACGCGGTTTCGTCAGGAACGCCGCAGTTTGTCATCGACTCCTATGCCACGCTTGCCGACCGCGCCAAAACGCAGTCCTTCGGCCTTATCGAGGAAGATGTGATTGTCCTCGATACCGAGACCACGGGTCTTTCGGTGCAGGACAACGAGCTGATCGAGATTTCGGCGGCCCGTCTTTCGGGCCGCGAGATCGTCGACCGCTTCGATACCTTCGTGCATCCCAAGCAGCTGATTCCCGCCGAGATTACCGAGCTCACGAGCATTACAAATGCCGATGTGGCAGATGCCCCGTCGGCGGTTGAGGCCGTCGCCGCTCTCGCCGATTTTGTCGGTGGCTGCCCGGTGATCGCACACAACGCCACGTTCGACCGCTCGTTTATCGAGTCGGTCAAAGGCGGCGTCAACGTGAGCGATATTTGGATCGATTCGCTGGCGCTGTCGCGCATCGCGCTTCCGCGCCTGGCCTCGCACAAGCTGTCTTTTATGGCCGATCTGTTTGGCTGCGACTCGGTATCACACCGTGCCAATGCCGACGTCGACGCCCTGTGTGGCGTATGGCGCGTGTTGCTCGTGGCGCTCACCGACTTGCCCCAGGGCCTCATGGCGCGCCTAGCCGACATGCATCCGGACGTGCCTTGGTCCTATCGTCCTATCTTTTCATTCTTGGCAGGGCAGAACCCTGGTTCTATCTTCTCTCTCAGCGCCGCTCGTGCTGACGTTCTCAAGGCCGATCGCGCCGACGATCGGGTGGACGCCGATGAACTGCCGGTACTCAAGATGCCGAGTCGTGAGGAGATTGAGGCAGACTATGCGCCAGGTGGCCTGGTCAATCGCATGTATCCCACCTACGAGCCGCGTGATGAGCAGATCGCTATGGCGCTCGAGGTCCGCGATGCGCTGGTCACGGGCACTCATCGTGTAATTGAGGCGGGCACAGGCGTCGGCAAATCGATGGCCTATCTGGTGCCTTTTGCCGAGGCAGCACGCCGTAACAACATCACGGTTGGTATTGCGACCAAATCGAACAATCTTGCCGACCAGCTCATGTACCATGAGCTGCCAAAACTTGCCGAGCAACTGGACGGTGGTCTGTCATTTTGCGCTCTCAAGGGGTATGACCACTATCCGTGCCTGCGCAAGCTTGAGCGCATGAGCCGCGGCCAGGTCGAGATTACCACCAAGCGCGATCCGGCGGACACGCTCACGGCGGTCGCGGTCATTATGGCGTACGTCTGCCAATCAGCCGATGGCGACCTCGACTCGCTCGGTATTCGGTGGCGCAGCGTCAACCGCCCCGACTTTACGACGGCCTCGCGCGAGTGTGCTCGTCGCCTCTGCCCGTTTTTCCCTGATAAATGTTTGGTCCACGGCGCTCGCCGTCGTGCGGCGCATGCCGATGTGGTGGTCACCAACCATTCCCTGCTGTTCCGCAACGTCGCGGCCGAGGGCAGGATTTTGCCTCCGATTCGTCATTGGGTAATCGACGAGGCCCATTCCATCGAGCGCGAGGCGCGCCGCCAGTGGGCGCGTGTGGTGTCGGCGGACGAATCACGCGTTCTGTTTGAGCGCCTGGGTGGCTCGAGCACCGGCGCGCTAAGCCAGGTTTCCCGTGATTTGGCAACCTCCGAGGGCTCTACGCTCTATCTGGGCCTTACTGCCAAGGCGACGTCGACGGTTGCGCGCGCGAGCATGGCGATCGCCGGCGTGTTCGATGGCGTTCGCGAGCTCGGTCGCCGTGCCCGTGGGGGCTATGACAATGCCAATCTATGGATTGGCCCCGAGCTGCGCGAATCTGACGACTGGCATGATTTCTTACCGTCGGCCTACACTGGCATCGACGCATTGGAACAAGCTGACAAGAGCGTCGACGCGCTGGTGCAAGCCGTCGCCGCCGACAAGCCCGAGGTTGTTGTCGACCTGGGTGATATCTCGCGCCGCCTGCACGAGCTGGCCGAGAACCTCAAACTCATCATTGATGGCACCGACGAGCACTACGTGTATTCGCTGCAGGTCAATCGCAGGCTGCGGGCCGGCGGAGAGTCTATGACCGCAGAGCGCATCGACATTGGCGAGGCCTTGGCAACCGAGTGGCTGCCCGAGGTTCACACGGCTATCTTTGCCTCGGCGACCATGACGGTGTCCAAAAGCTTTGAACACTTTAACCACGCGGTCGGCCTCGATCGCATCGGTGCTCCAACATCCTCATCACTGCACTTGGACTCGAGCTACGACTTCGATTCGAACATGGCTGTAGTCGTTGCGGGCGATATCCCCGATCCGCGCGATCGTGAGAGCTATCTTACGGCGCTCGAGCGCGTGCTGGTCGACGCCCATCTTGCCATGGGCGGATCGGTGCTCACGTTGTTCACCAATCGGCGCGACATGGAAGACCTGTACGCCCGCGTTGAGCCCAAGATGGCCCGTGCGGGCCTGGAACTCAACTGCCAGCAGCGCAACTCATCTCCTCGTCGCCTACGCGACCGGTTTATCAACGAGCCAACCTCGTCGCTTTTTGCGCTTAAGGCCTTCTGGGAGGGGTTTGACGCCAGCGGCGAGACGCTGCGCTGCGTCATCATTCCCAAGCTGCCGTTCTCGAGCCCCACGGACCCGCTCTCGTGCGAGCGCAATCTGCGCGAAGACCGCGCTTGGGCGCGCTATTCGCTGCCCGAGGCGGTGCTCGAGGTCAAGCAGGCGGCCGGCCGCCTTATCCGCTCGTCGACCGACTGCGGCGTGCTGATTCTGGCCGACCCGCGCCTGGTGACGAAGGGCTACGGAAAGAAGTTCTTAACGTCGCTGCCCACGAGCTCCTACCAGCGCATCGAATCGGCGCAGATCGGTCACTATCTGCAACTGTGGCGCGCACGCCACGAGCGGCGACGCTAAAGCGGACAGACGAGGGTTTTTGCCATATCGCACAGACGCTTTGACAGGGCGGGGTCATCCAAGATGCGGATGGCTCCGCCCGCTGCGATTGTCTGGCTCAGTAGCCAACGCTCGGAGCCGTAATGCACGGTTACCGTTGCCATGTCTGCCTCGCTGCGCTCGATGAGGGTGATGCCGGCCCAGTCCAGATGCTCCGCCATATCGAATGGCATCAAGAGCTTTGCGCTACGCTGCGTCCGGGCAAGGGAATCGTGGAGGGATGCAACGTCCGGTGCGTGAGGCACGACGGAGTCTTCCGTCAAGGTGAGTCCCTCGATTTTATCCATGCGATAGGTGCGCTGCTCATCGACTGCGATGTCCCAGGCAATCAGGTATGTTTGGTCGCCGTTTGCCGCAATGCGCAAGGGGTCGACCAGACGCTCGCGTGGCCGTGCATCGTCCATCGAACGATACGAGATGAGGCAGCGAACGCCGTCCTGAATGGCGCAGCTCAGCTGCTGCCAGTGCGACCCGTGGTTGACGGTGTCAAAGACGCGCTGGTTATAGCCGAGCTCTTCGGGTAGAAGAGCGTGTCGAATCCGAGCCGCCGTCTGCGGCTCGATTCCCAACGATTCAAGTTCGTGGTTGAGCACAGCGCCCTCGGCGGCACTCAGGCGCAGCGGTAGCACACGACCGGCGTCACCGGTGAGGACCACACGCTCGCCGTGGCATTCGCAGATGATGCGCGCGCCCGATTCTCGGTCCGCGAGCGTCGAGACGATCTCGAGAATCTCGTCGAGCGACACCCCCGTGATGTCAAAGCGACTGCAAATCTCGTTTCGAGTCATGCCGTTCTCGCCGGCGGCGTAGAGGGCCTCCATGATGTCGATGGCGCGCGAGAGCCTCTGCTCGCTGGTGAGTTTACGCACGGGCATGCTCGTGCACCGTCCTTTCGATGAGGTGGTTCCACGCCTGTTTGAGCGATTTGGGGGCCATGGGCCTCATGCCGTCCATGGCGTGGGCCATGCAAAATGAAGCGGCGGCTTCAAGGTCGCGCACGTCAACGGTCCAGATCCATCCCGCATCGGTGTGTGCGAGCTTGCCTCGCCGGCGCGTGAGACCGTTGATCATATCGATCTGCGTCTGAGGGGCGAATGAGAACGTAGCTGCAACGGGCGGTCGGTCGGCAAAATCGAATTCAAAGAACAGGTAGTCGTTGAGGTTGAAGTCTGCAGGGATGGTGTAGGCCTTCGAAGGACGCCAAGCGCGAACGATACGGTCGCAGCGGAATGTCCTGATGTCGTCGGTGGCATTGTCGAGGCCGCAGAAGTACGCCACGCCCTCGCGCTCGAACATGCCGTAGACGCAGACGGTACGCTCTTTTTGCTCACCGCGTCCGTTCTGATATAAAAATCGCAGCGCGCATCGCTCGGCAAAGGCGCTCCATACCGCATCGACGGTGGGAGAGCGGCTGATTGTCGCCTCGTCCGCCGTCGTCCTGCCGGTGAGGTAGGCAATTTTGGAGCGAATATCGGCAAGCGGCGCGGCAAAGGTGGAAGAGCCGGCCGCTAGCGTCTGGTCGATGGCGTTGAGTAGGATGTCGGCGTCGTCTGCGGTGATGAGGCCACCTGCTGCAAACGTGTGCTCGCGGTCGATTGTCCACGAGCTTTCCTCGGTCTCCTGCGCACCGGCGGGGCGAACCTCCTTGATTAAGATGCCACGCTCGAGCAGTTTGTCACGATCGCGCCGAAACTTGCGCTTATCCGAGTCGATGTTGCCCGAGCCATATCCCAGGTCAGAATCCAAGACGATCTGCTCGGTCGTCAGCGGTTCGGGGGAGCTGTTGAGCACAAAGAAAAGATTGAGGATGCGCTGAGCCGTTTTATCGAAACTGGGCTCCGAATTCCCCATTTTAATTGTCACGGTCGCGTCGCTTGCCGTCATAGAGTCCTCGCATGAGAAGGTGGTTTGCTGCCATGATTTTAGTCCGATATGGAGATTAGGCTATATCCTTGTCCGCTCGGGGCGTTAAGATGGCCCGAATTCGGTCGTTTGCGCTCGCTCGGGGTATACTTTCGACTATATACGGTTCTAATGTGCATGCATTGGGCCTATTTGTCGGATTATGGATGTGGAGCGCACATGGCGAACACCCAGAACTATATTAACCACCTGCTGCAGAACACCGGCATTACGCCGGCATGCAGCGAAGAAGAGCGCTTGGCTGCCGAGGATATCGCTCAGATCTTCCGCAACCACGGCTTTGATCCCGAGGTTCAGGAGTTCAATGCCCCGGCGCCCAGTAGGTTGGCATTTGCCGTTACCGGTATTCTTGCGTTTGCCGGCGCCCTGCTGATGGGCATCGGCGGCGGCATCGGCTTGGTCGGCACCTTGCTGGCCATTGTCGGTGCCGTTCTTTACGTGCTCGAGCGCACGGGCCACCCCGTGGTTTCGCGCCTGGGCAAGACGGGCGTGAGCCAAAATGTCATCGCCTACCACAAGGCCTCGGGCCCGCTCGCGTCTCCGCGCAACCGCCCGGTGGTCGTTGTCGCACACTACGACTCTCCCCGTGCTGAGCTGCTCGCCCGCGAGCCCTATGCTTCGTATCGTGCGCTCATCGCCAAGCTGTTGCCCGTTGCCACGGTTGCCCCTGCTGCCGTTGCCATCTTGCGTATCCTGCCGCTCCCCGGCGCGCTCAAGGTTCTGCTGTGGATTGTCGCGATCCTCGCTTCCCTCGTTGCGCTCGCCAACGCGGCAAACATCATTTCTAACCGTTTTGTGCTTCCCTATACGTCCGGCGCAGTGTGCAACAAGTCTTCTGTCGCCGCTATGCTCGGCGTTATGGACAACGTTGCTCCCTTCCAGGGCGAAAACGAGTTTCCCGACGATGTTCCGTTCGATACCTATTTTGGGGAGCAGAAGCGTCGTGCCGAGGAGATGGCGCGCGCAGCAGCGGAGTATGCCGCGGCCCAACAGCAAAACGACTACGGCAACACCATCGAGTATGAAGAGCCTACCTACGCCGAGGACGAGTTCGGTCAGCCGATTGCTCCCGACGCTCAGACCGAGCCCGAACAGGGCGAGGCTTTCGACGAGCAGATCGAGGGCTTTGAGGGTGCGTCTGCCGACGAGACGCTGATTGGCGCCATCGTGCCCGAGGATCAGAATCAGGCTGTCCAGGCCGAAGAGTTCAATGACGAGGTTCCCACTGCCGAGCCGGCGGAGGAGCCTGTCGCGGCCGAGCCCGAGCCCAGGCTCTATCGCAATGCCGCCGGCAACATCCGCTTTGGTTCGGATGCCATCCGTGCGCTCGGAATGCTTCCCGAGTCCTGCACGCTCGATTACGAGGAAGGCGAGGAGCCGACGTTTGAGCCCGAGCCTGCCCCCGTCGTGACTGCATCTGCGCCCGTTGTCGCCGTGGATGATGAGTCTGCCGCGGTTGCCGCTGCCGTTGCCGAGCCCGAGGCGGTGTCCGCGATCGATCCCGCGGCAGGACTGGACATTTTGGCTCCCGCCGCGCCGGCGCAAGACGTTACGGACGAGCCTGACGACGATTACGCTGAACAGCCGAGGCGCGTGTCTTACGAGAGCGATACTGATTTCTCGGCCGAGATTCCCGCGGCAACGCCCCATGCCGATATTGCATCCGCGTTCTCTTCGATTGGCGCCAGCGCTTCCAACTTCTTTAAGGGTGCGCTTGCAAAGGGCAGGAAATTTGTCGACGATTTCGAGGGGAAGCGCGCTGCCGCACGCGAGGCTGCCGAGCAGGAGGCTATCGCTCAGCAGCAGGCAGCCGAGGCGGCACGTGAGCGCGCGGCGCAAGAGTTCGAGCAGAACGAGGCTATGCAGTCCGTGCCTGTCGACGCCGCCGAAGCTACGACGTCTTTCGAGGCTCAGCAGCACGTCGATAGCACCATGTCGTTTGATGCCGCGCAGTTCGATTCCACGATAACGTTTGAAAAGCAAGGCACCGCGATTGCCGAGCCCCTTCCTGTTTCCGATGAGCAGGGCGACGCGGCAGACGATGACGAGCCTATTGATGCTGCCGAAATCCAAGATGCTGCCGAGGACGAGCCCGTCGAGGCCAACTCTGACGAAGAGCAATACGCGGCAGCCGAGCAAGATGATTCGACCGAGGTCGAGCAGGAGGAAATGCCTGCGGTTTCCGAGGCTCCCGAGACAGATGAGTCGAGGCCTTACTCCACGCAGATTTTCACCATGCCGACCCCGAGTGGTTCCGGTGCCACGGTTGCCGATGTTGCTCCCACCCAGGACGAAACGGTCGATTCCCTTATGGCCCAGATTTCCTCCCAGGCATCACCGCGTCCGCAGATGAATGTTCCCGATCCGGCGTCGGCTCCGTCGCCTGCACCTTCCTCGTCTCCGCTGGCTTCGGTCCCCGATCCGTCTCTGCCGTCGATGAAGCAGGCAAACGTTGCGTCTCGCACGTCGCTGTTCGACCTTCCCGACCCCTCCGCACAGGTCAACGACCCCTTTGCTACCGCTCAGGGTCCCGAACCAACATCGGCACCCGTTACGCCTCCTAGGCCCGTTGCGTCGGGCGCTCAGCCGATCGAGACTATCTCGGCTCCCGCCCCGGCGGCACCCAAGTCTCGCAAGCGCGGCCTGGGCGGCCTGTTCGGTCGTAAAAAGAAAAACGAACAGGACAGCATGAGTGATTGGCTGGGCGTCGAAGACGATTACGATGCCAAGAAGTCCGGTCGCGGCATCGGTTCGTGGGATAATTTCGAGGACGATAACGATGGCTGGAAGGGCGGTGCTACGTCTTCCGATGGCGCTTCTTCCGAAGATATGCTCTCGGCTGTCGCCTCTATGGGCGACGATGAGCTGCTCGGTCACGATATCTGGTTTGTGGCAACGGGCGCCTCGGATTGTGATGGCGCCGGTATGAAGGCCTTCTTGGCTTCGCATCGCGATAAGCTCCGCGGCGTCTTCTTCATCAATCTTGAATCCGTCGGCGCTGGTAGGCTTTCGGTGGTGACGGTTGAGGGCGAACAGCAGCTGCTCAAGGGCGATCGCCGCATCATGAACCTGGTCAGCAAGGTGTGCAAGTCGTTCCATGTCGATTGTGGCGCGCTCGAGATGCCCTATGCCAAGACCGATGCCTACGCCGCGCTCGAGGCGAGCCGCCGAGCCCTCACCATCGCCGGCGTGGACGGCACGCGTCTGGCTTGCGCTCGTACCGAGGACGACCTGCCCCACAATGTCAATCCGACGAACATTGCCACGGTATCCGAGGTCGTGACCGAGGTTATCCGTCGTTCGTAGACGGAGCTCTAAGGAGTCAACGTGTTTTCGTATATTAAGCGCCATTGGCCTGTCTACGTGATTTTGACCTTGATCGCCATTGCGTTAGGATTTGGGGCTGCCTACATCGTGGGTGCGAAGGGCTCGACCCCCGCCTCCGCAATCAGCGAAGAGGTGGAGCAAGAACAGAGCACGGGTGCCGATAGGATTCCTGAGTCCGAGCAGGCAATCGTTGATGGTGGATCTTCGTCTGCAGAGTAGATACGGCGATTTAAATGATTGAAAGCGGGCGAGCCGGGGGACTGGCTCGCCCGCTTTTTCATCGCGCTAGCGCTTCTTTGGGTTCGACCTAAGGCGAGCGAACCATAGGGCTGCGGCACCCGAGGTCAGGAGCGCGGTGATGCAAGCTGCGATGGGAGCTGATCCTGTTACCGGTAGGTCCTGCGGTAGGGTACAGCGTTGAATGACACGGTCCTCGTCATGTGACTCAAGTTTATCGCCGCCGCCGTTGCGGCAAAGATCGACGCGCGCGCTGTTGGTGAGTGCAGTTTGGGGCGTATAAGCCGACGTTGCCTGCATGTGCACGACTGCGCCCCGAGCGTCTGTGCCAAGGATTGCTTTGGCATCGTCAAGGTCGTCGTGCTCATCTTTGAGATCATCACGGGTCCAAGAATCCGCATCGCTTCGAGTCGTAAAGTCGGCGGCTACCGCACCGTATTCAATGCGAATGCCCGTCACGACGGTATTGGATGCAAGGTCGAGTTCTTTCGCCTCGAGTGTGGTGGATTCCGTGGTTGAGACATCCGCCTTCCAGAGGTGCCAGCCGTCGTAATCGACGAGGCGGCAATCCTCACCCAGACTCTCTTTTACTTCGTCGGACTCAAGCCAAGGATTTTCGTGCCCATCGTCAAGCGTCGCGTTTGCCGGCTCATCGACGTCTGTCGAGTCCAACGGCGTCGTGCGATACCACACGTTGCACAGACCGTTGAGGTCGCCGATGGCGACGGGGGTTTCGATTGAGACGAATCTCGCCGTGCCGTCTTTGGCGCACTCAAGATCATCGGTAATCGTAAACTCATCAACCCAAGTAGCGGAATCGTTTCGAGCATCGATGGTATAGGAGAAAAGCCCATCCGTATTGGTTTGCATCGCGGCGCGGTTTTTTCCATCGCCGTTAGCCAACAGATCCTTCCCGATAGGTTGGACAAGTTCCTGACGCTTGTCGACCTGTCCTTTGATCTCGATGGGCGCATCCTTCATCGCGACGGATTGGACTTCTCCCGTATCCTTTATTTCAAACGTTATCTCCTCGGCAAGGTCATAGGTCCGCGGAGACATCGTTTCGCGCAACGAGTAGGTGCCGGGTGCAAGATGTTCGATACGGTGCGGCTTGTCGGATGAGGTCCAGGAGTCTATTTCGGTTTTATCGGGACCATATAAGGTGAGCTGTGCGCCTTTCACTTCCTGCTCTCCGCTTGCATCGACCTTGGAGATATCAACCTTGGTGTAATCGTCGGATACGTTAAGCCGCGCTTCCACAACGGGTGTTTTCTGGTCGGCATAGGTAAGGTCGACGATATGGTGCGTCCGGTCGAGTAAGAAGCCGGTCGGCGCTTGAGTCTCGACAACCTCGTAGCGTGCGGTGCCAGATCCCAGCGGGAGGTCGTCCGCGCGTGCTTCTCCAGTTTCATCCGTCGTGACGGTAGCGACAGTCTCACCGTCGAGCGCGGCAATGCTACCGTCGGGGCGCACGATATCACCTGAGGCACGGATCTCAAAGATGGCGCCCGCGAGGCTGCTGCCGTCTACGGCATCGGTTTTAACGATCCTGATGTTTCCGGTCGCGGCGTGGTCATAATACGAGACGATTGCAACGGGCGTTAGGTTTATATCGGCGGGTATGTTTACCTCGATCTCTCCGCCGACAAGATAGGGCTCTTTGGCCGAGGTTTCGCGTACATAATAGGTGCCCGGCACGAGCGATTCGGGCAGTGTGACGGTGCCGGTCGCGTCAGTCGTAAAGGTGTCCATTACGTTATGTGCTGGATACCAGCATGTTTGTGAGACAGGTTTGTGATTGCTGTCGAGGAGTTGGAAGGTGAATCCGGCTAGGGGAACAGAAGCGCCTGTTTGGGCATCGCGTTTTACAATCTGGAGATGCGTCGACAGAGCGTGGTTGTCCACGATATATTGAAGCTCGGCGCCGTCGGAAATCTGATTAGCCTCGACGGTCCATTCCCCCGCACGTTTAAAACCCTCGGGGACGGTTTCCGGAACCTCACGAACCGTGTAGCCGGCGCGGTCGTATGGGACGGCTCCGTGGACACCGGCTGGTCGCTTGCCTGTGCCAAACCATGCTTCGGGCTGGTCTTTGGTGGAGGCAAAGCCATAGATGTTTGTAGTCAGTGTGCCAACAACCTGCTGAGAGCTGTTACTGACAACCTCAAAGACAACATCTCCTGCCGGCTGCTCCAGGCCGGATTGATCGCTATTGCCGTAGTCCTTGAATTTTGAAATCTCAAGGTCAAACGCAATGGGGATATCGGAAACGCGAGATTCGATCTCGACCACGCCTGAATCGCCGAGTTGGTCGGCTCCAACGGTGTAAGACCAACTGTCACCGGAGGGCAAATAGCCCTCGGGCGCCTTCGATTCATAGATGGTAAAGGTTCCCAGGGGGACATCGGTGAGGGTAGCTCGACCGCTTTCATCGGTCCTGAGAGTTTGTGTCCATCCAGGGGTTGATTGCGATACGCACACGAATTCTGCTCCTGCGAGCGAAGCCCCAACTTGGGGGCCTGCATTCGTTGCGGCGTCGAGCTTTACAATGCGCAAGGTAATGGTGCCGGGTTGTTCATCAATGGTGACGTATCCGCCGTTATCCGTCGTGGTAAAGGCAATGCGATCGTGCCGGGGGATATAACCAGCTGGCGCTGTTGTCTCAACTAGGTAGTATGCCGTGTTGGGTAGGAGTGTTGCCTGCGCTCGACCGTTGCTGTCCATCTGGACGGTGCCGACACGTGCGCCGCTGGCGCTCTCAAAAACATCGAATGTTGCCCCATCAAACTGATAAGTATTGTTTCCGCTGGTAATGGCAGCGTTTGCAGACTGCTTTTGGAAGGAAACAGAGACCGCCGGTAGTACATAGAGCATGTCTTGACGTTTGCTGCCGCCCGATACGGTTCCTAGATAGCGCCGCGCGCGGTGCGGAGCGGCTTTGATGCTTCCTGATTTTGCGCTGTCGTGGAGCCATCGCGCAGCCGCCACGACTTCATTGTCGGCGGTAAAGTGCCCACTCTTGGTTTTGCCCTGAGCGGTCGTGTAGGAGTAGGTGCCGTCGACATGGGTAGTGCCGTTGAGCATCCATACGGCAAGCTGGGTGGCGGCGCGGGCGCGATCGGGTGAAAGATGGTAACCGCCAAACGACGTGGCGGTAGGATATCCGTGACAAACGATTGCCGCGAACTCGTCGTCGAGCCACACCCAGCCTTGATCAAAGTTGAGCCATGGGCCGTCCGGCTTGGTGGGGCCGGGGCGCTCCTGGTTCATGCAGTAGGCAATCGAGGCGTCTTGAGCTTCATACTTGCCGATGAAGAAGGGCCCACAATCATCGCTAATAGTGCGGAAGCCGAGCTGGTCGTAGCCATCGACGGCAAATGCGGCTCCCGGTGCCAGGCAGCCGAACAGCAGGAAGAGGAGCAGGAGCAGCGGACCTGTTGCGATTGCGCTGTGGACAGAGTGCGTGGGTGCGGTGGACATGGCTGCTCCTTATCCCTCGTGCGCCGCATGGGGAGGTTGCGACGCGTGGGATGAGGCTACCCCCGAGGTTCATGCGGGTAAGTACCGGAGCCTGACCAAAAGCTTGCCCAATTCCTGACAAATTGAGCTCAAATACAACAATCAGGCAAAAGCGCAGGTAGAAGATAAGGAGAACAGGAGGTCAAAGGTCCTCGTCTCCACAATTGACGCGATTTTAAAACGAATCTCCACAGCTAAAACAAGCATCGCCACCCTTGTATCGAACAAGACAACCGCGTTATACTAGCCAACACACAAGCGGGCATCGCCAAGTGGTAAGGCATCAGCTTCCCAAGCTGACACTCGCGGGTTCGAGTCCCGTTGCCCGCTCCATTCGAATTTCAGGCACGGTAACGTTTCGCTACCGTGCCTTTTTCAATAAAGTGCCGGGACTCGAACCCGACAGGGTGCGAGCGTTAAATAAACGCGAAGCGTTTATAGCGAGCAGGCAAGGTCGCCGATAGGCGACCGCAGCCGGTGCGGATTTGCGAAGCAAATACGCGGACGTCCCGTTGCCCGCTCCATCGAGCGCGGGAGACCTTGGGACGGCCAATTCAACAAAGTCTTCCCCATCGTCTCCGTGAATCCGAGGAGATCGACCGCAGCCGGTGCGGATTTGCGAAGCAAATACGCGGACGTCCCGTTGCCCGCTCCATCGAGCATGGGAGACAGCCGGGAGTGTCAGATTCAACCCATATTGCCCGCGCATAGGCGTAGGTCCGGGACATGCCGACCGCAGCCGGTGCGGATTTGCGAAGCAAATGCGCGGACGTCCCGTTGCCCGCTCCATCGAGCATGGGAGACAGCCGGGAGTGTCAGATTCAACCCATATTGCCCGCGCATAGGCGTAGGTCCGGGACATGCCGACCGCAGCCGGTGCGGATTTGCGAAGCAAATGCGCGGACGTCCCGTTGCCCGCTCCAATTCCAAAATGTTAGGTTAATGCCTGCTGCCCATACTTGCACCCGCGCACGGTACAATGGTTGGGTTACGACCAACGTGCCAATAACCAAAAAGGAGCCGCTATGATCGATCGCTATACCCGCCCGGAGATGGGACACATCTTCTCCCTCGAGAACAAGTACGCCATTTGGCAGGAGATCGAGGTCCTGGCCTGCGAGGCCCAGGCGGAGCTCGGCAAGATCGGCATTTCTAAAGACGAAGCCCAGTGGATCCGCGACCATGCCAACTTTGAGAAGGCAAAGGTCGACGAGATCGAGGAGGTCACGCGCCACGACGTCATCGCCTTCCTGACCAACATGAAGGAGTACATCGACGCCGATGTTCCCGAGGGCGACCCCAAGCCCAGCCGCTGGGTTCACTATGGCATGACCAGCTCCGATCTGGGCGACACGGCTCTGTGCTATCAGCTCACCCAGGCCTGCGACCTGATCATCGAGGACGTCAAGAAGCTCGGCGAGATTTGCAAGCGTCGCGCCTTTGAGGAGCGCAACACGCTCTGTGCCGGCCGCACCCATGGCATCCACGCCGAGCCGATGACCTTCGGTATGAAGTTTGGCTCTTGGGCATGGGAACTCAAGCGCGATCTGGATCGTCTTGAGGACGCCCGCAAGAACGTTGCCTTCGGTGCCATCTCGGGCGCTGTTGGCACGTACAGCTCCATCGAGCCGTTTGTCGAGGAGTATGTCTGCGAGCACCTGGGTCTGGTTCACGACCCGCTGTCCACGCAGGTTATCAGCCGCGACCATCACGCCTATCTCGCCGGCGTTCTCGCCACCACCGCGGCCACCTGCGAGCGCATCGCTACCGAGGTTCGCAATCTGCAGAAGACCGATACGCTCGAGGCCGAGGAGCCGTTCCGTAAGGGCCAAAAGGGCAGCTCCGCCATGCCGCACAAGCGCAACCCCATCACCATGGAGAAGGTCTGCGGTCTGTCGCGCGTCGTGAAGTCCAACGCCCAGGTTGCCTTCGATAACGTCGCCCTGTGGCACGAGCGTGACATTTCGCACTCCTCTGCCGAGCGTGTCGCCCAGGCCGACAGCTTCATCGCCCTCGACCACATGTTCCAGTGCCTCATCCGCGTTATCGACGGCCTGCAGCTGTACCCTGCCCGCATGATGGCCAACCTCAATAAGACCCGCGGCCTCATCTTCTCCTCCAAGGTGCTGCTGGCCCTCGTCGACACGGGCATCACCCGCGAGGACGCGTACGCCATTGTGCAGGAGAACGCCATGGCAACCTGGCACGAGGTGCAGGATTGTGTCTCCGGCCCCACCTTTAAGGAGCGTCTCGAGGCCGACCCGCGCTGCACCGTCAGCCAGGAGAAGCTCGACGAGATCTTTGATCCGTGGGACTTCCTCACCCGTATCGACACGGTCTTTGATCGTCTGGAGCAGCTGAGCTTCGAGTAGGCTGGCTTTATTCGACCGCTTGCGGATACATTTCAACCATTGGCGCCTTGCCCGTCTTGGGCGAGGCGCTTTTTTTCGTTGCTGACGCAGGCTCCGGTAATAGAATGAAAATTCGGCTGCTGTTTTGATGAAAGGAGGCACGTGCCCAGACGTATTAAACGAGGCGCTATCGTCTCGTTTGTGCTCATACTCTTTGTTGCCGTCTGTGCGGGCGCCCTGACGTATACCGTTCGACGCAGTCCTTCCTCCTCGAATGAAGCCGATAAAGATCTCCCGGTGCTCAAGATTGGCGTTACGGATAATGACCCCTATGTGTATGTCGATACCACAGGCGATTACGCCGGTATCGATATCGATATCGCCCGCGAGGCCTGCAAGCGCGCTGGAACCAAACCGCAATTTGTTGACATATCTTGGAATGATCGCGGTCGCCTGCTCAAAAACGGCGATATCGATTGTCTGTGGTGCGACTATTCGCCCAATTATCGCGAAGACGATTATTACTGGACTGAGCCGTATCTGACCGTGACAGTCTCGGTCGCCGCCAAGAAAACGAGTGGTATCAAGGGTTTGACGTCTCTCGATGGAAGCAAGACCATTGCGGTGATTGCGGGTTCGGTGAGTGAACGCCGATTGCTTGCCGGGGACCTGGGTATCTCGCCGGATGTGCACATCAAATCATATGGCTCTGCCGAACTCTGCAAAGCTGCCCTGGTCAAAGGTTATGTTGACTGTTGGATGGCGGACGTTCAATCGCTCGACCGGCTCGTCGCGCAGTATCCCGGTGTTTATCGCGTGTTTGCCGACAACGTTATGACAGTTGACCTGGGCGTTGCGTTTGAGAACAGCTATGAGGGGAACTACGTCAAAAAGCTCAATACGGTGCTGTTCGACATGGACCGAGATGGCACGATTAAACGCATTGTGGACAATTACAAGGCAGGAGCGACAACGGGCAGGCAAGGAGCGGAATCATGACAAATGATGAACACCGCTTGCGCCGAAAAAGATCGGCCACCGCGGCTATCGCCATTGTGGCCAGCGTTGTCTTACTGAGTCTGCTATATATGGTCGGCACGCATCGCTGTCTCGATAAGACGCTTGGGTTTGGTCGCGAAACTATGGTGTTTTTAAAGGCCGCCTGCGAAAAATATGACCGATATGAACAGGGAAGAAAAACCGAGGCAACGTACAATTTGGATGCCGCGGTCGAGTCGTTTGTGACGTTCTTGCCGCATGATCGCGTTGAAGTCAACGACGCTCTGGTCGAAGAATACGTCCATAACGAGCACCTTTCGGGAATGTTGGTCATGAACGCCGACGGCCAAATGGTCGCTCATTACGATGTCGACGGTCGCGATCCTCTGATGCTGTGGCGAGAGGAGCTGGCCTGTTCGCCGGTCGCATCGATGTATCGAGGCTCCAAGGTGTCCTACTCGACTGTCGTTGAGCGTCGCGGTGTCGACTTTGCCGTGAGCGCCGTTCCGTACGGCGACGGCGTGGCGCTAGTATATCGGTCGCTTGCGGCTGAGCCCTCCGATGACTATTCATACGTTATCGCCGACGTGCTCGTGAACAACACGTTCCATCAGGGTCCAACGGTGTTCGTGATGCGCGATGCGCAAATCGTATCCTCAAACGATTCGACCGTCGATATAGCCCTTGCCCGACTTCTTGCCGATAGCGGAACTGACTGGAAAGACGAAGGCCTAACGCGCGTCGAATATCAGGGAACTACCTGGTATGCCGTGCGTGCGGCGTATAAGGACTACCGCCTGTTTGCGCTCTACCCCAAATCTGAGGTCATGTCTGGCAGGATTGCATTTGTCGCTGCCGGCGTGCTGGCGTGCCTGGCGTTTTGGGTCGTAGTGCTGTTGGTGCGCACTATTGCCGACCGTCGCAACTTGGCCGAAAAGGACAAGCAGCTCGGCATCATCAATGCCATCAGTTCTGCGTATGAGTCGACCTTCCTGTTGCATCTCGATACGCTCGAGATCGAGGGAATTAACATGTCGCCGTCGATGGCGAAAATATTTGCTGAGCATACCGAGGCATATGACTTTTTGGACACGGTTTGTCGAGACGTTGTGAGTCCCGAAAGCCGCGAAGTGGTCATGGAGCTTATAGATACAAGTACGCTTCGGGACCGTATGGAGGGCGTGCCGCACTTGGATGCCGAGGTGCGAGATTGCCGAGGTGCTTGGTATTCGCTGCAGGTTGTTCCGCAGCGTCGCGATGAGCGGGGCCGACTGGAATCGGTCGTCGTGGCGACGCATAACATCTCGATGGCAAAGCGCGCCGAAGAGCTTTCTTTTCAGGACAAACTGACGGGGCTTCGCAATAGAAATTACCTTGAGTCCCTTGGCGATGACTCGGTGAACAAATCCCTGCCCGTGAGTGTGATCATGATGGACTGCAACCACCTCAAGCGCACCAACGATCTTTACGGTCACGAAATGGGCGATGAGTTGCTGCGGCGTACGGCGTCTGTATTGAGGCAGGTGGCAGGCGAGAAGTTTGTGCCCATGCGCGTTGGTGGAGATGAGTTTTTGTTGATATGCCCCTACACTGATCGCGAGTCCGCGCGTCAATTGGTGCAAGATCTTCGCCGCGGTCTTGCTGCGGCGAGCGATGATGCGCTGGCCGTCAGCGCGTCATTTGGCATCGCGACGGTAGAGACACCCGGCTGTACGCTAGCCGAGATATACCGCGTTGCCGACCATAACATGTATCAAGAGAAGCGTGAAGTTCACGCTCAGGACGCGAATCGTTAGTATTGCAGTCACCGGTTTGTGCATCGTAGGATGTTGAATCGGTGCCCGCGATACTATATCGGCCCGGGCGGGGATAATAGACATCTGAAATTTCTCTATGAGAGGGGATCTCAATGATTAGCTTTGACTACAAGCCTCAGGGCGTGTGCTCTCGCAATATCCATCTCAATCTTTCCGACGACGGCAGCAAGGTACTGGGCGTCGAGTTTACCGGCGGCTGCGATGGCAACCTCAAGGCCATCTCCAAACTGGTCGAGGGCGCTCCTGCCGACCGTGTGATCGAGGTTCTTGCCGGCAATACCTGCGGCATGAAGAAGACCTCTTGCGCCGATCAGCTTACGCGCGCTATCGAGGCCGCCCGCGCCGAGATCGCCTAATGGGTATCGCCGACCACATCAAGAACGGAATATCGCGCCGCGGTTTTGTACTCGGTGGAGCTGCCGCGGGCGCTGCCACGGTGCTTGCCGGATGTTCGAAAAAAACAGGCACCAGTGATGATGCCGCTGGCGAGCCGCAGGTTATCAAGGACGATTCCAAGATCATCTCGATTACGGATGAGTACGAGGCAGTCGACATCGATCTTGAGCCGGCGGCATCGTGGACGCTGCCGCTGGGCACATTGCTGTACTACTGCGAGGGTGACTATGCTGCGGCAATGATGGCGCCCGCATCGGCACTGCACGCCAACACACTCGGTGTGCTCAACCTGGGCGATGGCTCGCTTACCACATTAATTGAGGATCCTATCGAGGGCACGGGATATGCATTTTACGATGTCCGTGCCGGCGATGGCGTGTTTGCGTGGGTTGAGATGAACTTTGCCAATTCATCGTGGAAGCTCTACGCTCAAAATCTGTCGGGCGCTTCGCTCTCTGGCGACGTGGTTGAGCTCGATCGAGGTGGCAAGGACTACGATCCGCCACTGTTTACGGCGTTCGGGTCATCAGTCATCTGGTATAAAATGCCTTCGGCAGGCGGCAATAAAACGAGTAACGATTCGTTTTGCTATCGTCGCTCGCTTGATGAATCTAAGGCCGAGACAATTTGGAAATCGACGGGCCGCTTTGCGTCGGCCCCACGCGCGAGCGACGGCATTTTGACCATCTCGCCGCGTGTCCGCAACGACGAGGGCGTCTACTACGGCATAACGGCAATCGATCTGACCGATGGCAACAACACCAAACGTGCCCAGCTAGTCCTTCCCTCGTCAGTCTCGCCTTTCGAGGCCGTATATATGGGCGATACCTTCGTGTTTTCTATCGAGGCGACCTATAGTGGCGTGGGCAGCCTGGGCAACATGGGCACGTATATCGGTAATGAGGGAGGGCCGTACCTCTTCCTGTCCCGCGAGCCTCTCGCATGTGCGGCTGGCAAGAAGAATAAATACCTTGTTAAGGTACAGGCATCGCATTTCCTGATCGACACCTCTGCCAAGACCTATGGCTCGCTGTTGTCGCCCGACCGCGCTTTGGAGTATGGCGATTATCCAGCTACGGCGGGAAAATCGGACTCATTCCTTACGTACGCCACGGTGCGCAACAGCCAGGGTATACCAGAGACGGTCACCGCACGCCTATTCTCTCTTTAAGCTTAGAGGGGTTAAAAAGGCGCCAACAGGGGAATAAACGCGTTGTAATTGTGAGTACCGCCCGCCGAGCTGCCACGTCATAGCGGCATCCGGTGGGCTCAGGTGCGTTAAAATGAGCTTGTTCTTAGCTAATTGAGACAGGGGGGCCGTGTTATGGCTTCAGATGCAAAAAAGATTCTGCTGGTCGAGGATGAGAAGGCAATCCGTGACGCCGTCGCTGCCTATCTCGAGCGCGAAGGCTACTGGGTTGTGGGTGTCGGCGATGGCCAGTCCGCGATCGAGGAGTTCGAGAAGCATCAGTTCGACCTGGTCGTGCTCGATCTTATGCTCCCCAAGATCCCCGGCGAGCGCGTTTGCCGCACCATTCGCGATACCTCGGATGTTCCCATCATCATGCTGACTGCCAAGGGCGAGATCGAGGACCGTATTATCGGTCTTGAGCTCGGCGCCGACGACTACCTGATCAAGCCGTTCTCGCCGCGCGAGCTTGTCGCCCGCGTACGCGCCCTGTTCCGTCGTGCCCACCAGGCCGACGAACCCGCCGTCGAGGTACTCGACTTCGGCGATCTGGTCATCGATATCTCGGGCCACAAGATCTTGGTCGAAGGCAAAGAAGTCGATCTGACGGCTTCCGAGTTCAAGCTGCTCACCACGCTTGCTCGTCATCCCGGCCGTGTCTACAACCGTATGGAGCTGGTCGAGAAGGTGCTTGGGTACGACTTTGAGGGCTATGAGCGCACCATCGATAGCCACGTGAAGAACCTTCGCGCCAAGCTGGGCGATGATCCCAAGAAGCCCAAGTGGCTCTACACCGTCCACGGTGTCGGCTATCGCTTCGAGGCTCCGGCCAAGACCGATAAGTCGGACGAGAAATAGGGAAATCACATATGACACCTGCGCGCTTTGAAATCGGACAAAAGCACAAGCAGGAGAGCGAGGCGGGTTCCAAGGCTAGTTGGAACACGCCTCGTTCCGATTCACGGCCAACGATGAGCTATCCCTCGCGCATGGCACTTGCTTTTGCTCTGACATCGCTCATGACGGTATTGGTGCTGGTGGGCGTGGTCTCTGTTGTGTGGGGCACGGTCTTTTCGGATTACACGCGCTCCAATATCGTCGAAATCGCAAATTCCGCTGCCGAAAAGCTTGCGACGTCGTATGAGGAAAACGGCAATTGGACTGCAGGCGAGCTACGTACGGTCGCGACATCGAGTTTGGTGTCCGACGATCTGAGTATGCAGGTCGTCAACAAGAAAGGCGTTGTCGTTTATGACGACTCATGGCCTTCGGCAAGCGCGACCGCCGATGTGCGCGAGAGCGAATCAGCGTCGAGCAGCTCGAGCGGTAAAAAAGCATCGCATAGCCCGGTCTCGTCTGCTCCAACCGACTCCGATAGCGTTGCCAACGTCGAAATCATAACGTCTTCGGGCGAGCATGTCGGACAGGTAAGGCTATGGGCCATCGGCTCCGATGCCTTGCTCACCAAGGCGGATTCTGCATTTAGGGAGAAGACCTTTAACGCCATGGCCCTCGCCGCGGTTGTTGCAATCTGCATTTCGGTCGTTATCGGATCGCTCGTGTCGCGCATGCTCACCAAGCCGATTCATCGTATTACGAGCACGGCCAAGCAAATTCGCGATGGCGATCTGTCCGCTCGTACTGGTTTGCGCGGTGATGACGAGATTGATCAGCTGGGTGAGACCTTCGATGAGATGGCCACTTCGCTCGAGAAGGATATGAAACACGAGAAGCGCCTGACCTCAGACGTTGCACACGAGCTTCGCACGCCGCTTATGGCCATGCTCGCAACGGTCGAGGCCATGCAGGATGGCGTGTATCCCACCGACGATGAGCATTTGGAGACCGTTGCTTCCGAGACGCGTCGCCTGGCTCGTCTGGTGCAGCAGATGCTCGACCTGTCGCGCATGGAAAACAGCACGGCTCCGCTCAACCTTGAGCCGGTGGATATGGTTCCGTTCGTGCGATCGATTGTGAACGGACAGGAGCGCCTGTTTGCCGACCGTGACCTTCGTCTTCGCTTTGCAGATGAAACCCAGGGGCATGACGATGTCGTCGAGGCCGATCCCGATATGATCACGCAATGCGTCATCAACCTCATGAGTAACGCCATGCGCTATACACCCGAGGGCGGATGGGTCGTGGTGTCGGTGCTCAGCGACCGTAAACACGTCGATATTGCGGTCTCGGACACGGGCATCGGTATCGCCAAGGAAGACCTGTCGCGCATCTTCGGCCGTTTTTGGCGCGCCGATGCCAGCCGTGCCCGTGAGGCGGGCGGCCTGGGCGTGGGCCTCGCCGTGACCAAGCAGATTGTCGAGCGTCATCACGGCTACATATCCGTGGAGTCGGAGCTTGGAAAGGGTACGACTTTTACGATTCATCTGCCTCGCGAGCACACGGCGGACGCGGCATCTACTACAATGGAGCACTAGCTTTTCGCTATTCGGTGAAGGAGGGGTTTCGTCCCTGCCGCTCCGAGTTTGCGAAAACATGCGGGAAAGAACCCGCATTACTGTCGTATTTTGGTAAGGAGTGACTCACGTGACAACGATGGAGCGTCGTCCGGATTCCCGTGGCAAGGTTCGTGATATCTATGATGCCGGTGAAAACCTGCTGATGGTCGCCACCGACCGCATTTCTGCGTTCGACTTCATTCTTCCCGACGAGATTCCGTTTAAGGGAGAGGTGCTCAACCGCATCTCGGCATTCTGGTTCGATAAGTTTGCCGACATCGTTCCCAACCACCTCGTTTCCATCGACCCGGCGGATTTCCCCGAGGAGTTTGCTGAGTATCGTGACTACCTCGCTGGCCGCGCCATGCTGGTCAAGAAGGCCCAGACGATTCCTATCGAGTGCATCGTCCGCGGCTATCTGACCGGTTCGGGCAAGAAGACCTACGACGAGAACGGCACCGTCTGCGGCATCCAACTGCCCGAGGGTTTGACCGAGGCTTCCAAGCTTCCCGAGCCGCTGTTCACGCCGTCCACGAAGGCCGAGATCGGTGACCACGACGAGAACATCTCGTTCGAGCGTTGCTGCGAGATCGTGGGCGAGGACATTGCCACGCAGATTCGCGACCTTTCCCTCAAGATCTACAAGGCTGCTGCCGAGTATGCAGCGACCCGTGGCATCATCATTGCCGACACCAAGTTCGAGTTTGGTGTCATCGATGGCAAGGTCACGCTGATCGACGAGTGCCTCACGCCTGACTCCAGCCGTTTCTGGCCTGCCGCCAGCTACGAGGAGGGCAAGATTCAGCCCAGCTACGACAAGCAATTCGTCCGCAATTGGCTCAAAGCCAACTGGGATATGACGGGGGAGACCCCGCACCTGCCCGCCGAGGTCATCGATGGCACGTCCGAGCGCTATCGCGAGGCCTTCCAGATCATTACGGGCTCCCAGTTCACAAGCATGAAGGAGAACGCATAAGTGAGTACCCGTAGCGCCACGAACAAGCGCACGCAATCCCACGAGGTTACCGGGGTTGCGCGCAAGTCCGCCGCATCCGCCAAGCCCGCCCGTCAGGCAGCGAGCTCTGTCCGCGTCGTGCCGGCTTCGTCTAAGGCACGCCGCAAAGAGCTCGAGAAGGGCGAGAACCTCGAGGGCCTTTCTAAAGAGGAGAAGCGCGCCCGCAAGGCTAAGCAGCGCGCCAAGGAGGATCGCATCTACACGGTGTCGAATATCCTTCTCAAGCAGGATGAGGACTACACTAAGCGCCGCCGCATCTGGTGGGCCGTGCTCACTATCGGCATGGTGCTCGTCGTGGCCATTTGGGCTTCGCTGTACTTCGCTCCCGCTGGCATGGTGTCCAGCCCCGTCCAGATGGTCGGCATCGTTTTGTCCTACGTCGTCATTTTGGGTGACTTTATCTACGACTTCGTTCGTATTCGTCCCCTGCGCAACATGTACCGCACGCAGGCCGAGGGCATGTCCGAGAACAAGCTCAACGCCCTTATCGAGCGCTCGGCTGCCGAGGAGGACAAGAAGGACTCCAAGAAGAAGTAGCGTTTGCATGCATACTTATCGCTAAGATATAAGGCGCGTCGTTTTTGCGGCGCGCCTTTTTACTGTTCTATAGATAGATGGAGTGGCACATGATTCGAGCTGCCCTGACGGTCGAAGAGGCTCTGGAGGGCATGAAGACCCTGGAGCCCAAGATTAAAAACTATGCGCGCTTGGTTGTCCGCAAGGGCGTAAACGTCAAGCCCGGCCAGGAGGTTGTCGTTCAGTCTCCCGTCGAGTGCGCATCATTTGCACGCGTGGTGGTTGCGGAGGCTTATGCCGCCGGTGCCGGTCACGTGACGGTTATTTGGGCCGATGATGCCGTGACGAGGCTCACGTACGAGCATGTCGAGAAAAGCTATTTTGAGCAGACGCCCGAGTGGAAGCGCATGCAGCTGGATTCGTTGGCCCAGGACGGCGCCTGCTTTATCTTTATCGAGGGCGCGGACCCTGCGGCTCTGAAGGGCATCGATCCCGCTAAGCCTGCTGCAGCTTCTAAGGCAAGGAACACGCAGTGCAAGGTCTTCCGCCGCGGACTGGACTACAACATCAACCCGTGGTGCATCGCCGGCGCGCCGGTCGTCGCCTGGGCGCGCGAGGTGTTCCCGGGAGACGCCGATGAGGTTGCAATCTATAAGCTGTGGAATGCGATTCTGCACACCGCTCGCGCCGATGGCCAGGACCCGGAGAGCGACTGGGAGCGCCACGATGCCGCATTCGAAAAGAACCTGCGCTTCCTAAACGATAATCAGTTTGACTGCCTGCACTACACCGCTTCGAACGGAACCGATCTGACGATTGGCATGACGAAAGGTCACGAGTGGGCCGGCGGCAAGGGCAAGACGCCCGATGGGCACCCCTTCTTCCCCAACATTCCCACCGAGGAAGTCTTCACCTCGCCTGATCGTATGCGTGCCGACGGTATCGTGTATTCGGCTATGCCGCTCATTCACCACGGTAACAAGGTTGACGATTTTTGGATCAAGTTCGAGGCGGGCCGTGTAGTGGACTACGATGCCCGCGTGGGTAAGGCGACGCTTGCGAGCATTATTGACACCGATGAAGGTGCCGCTCATCTGGGTGAGGTCGCGCTTATCTCCAAGAACACGCCGATCCGTGAAAGTGGCGTTCTATTCTATGACACGCTCTATGATGAGAACGCCAGCTGCCATCTCGCGCTGGGTGTCGGTTTCCCCGAATGCATCGAAGGTGGGTATGACATGTCCAAGGAGGAGCTCCTGGAGCATGGCGTTAACGTCTCGAGCACGCACGTCGATTTTATGATCGGCACGGACGACATCGATATTACGGGCATTACGCCTGATGGACGTGAAGTTGTGATTTTCCAGAACGGCCAATGGAGTTGGGAATAGTCCCAGACCGTGGTACAATGCCACCCGCGGGCCGTTAGCTCAGCTGGCAGAGCAGGGGACTTTTAATCCCAAGGTCCAGGGTTCGAACCCCTGACGGCCCACCCAAAGATTGTTGAGACGGTTAACTTCGGTTGGCCGTCTTTTTTGTCGCCCTTTCATGGGTTCGAACCCGTCGGGGCGCGGAGCTGAGTAAACGCGTGAGCGTTTGCCAGCGCAGCGCGCAAGGCGCGAAAGCGCCGCAGCGGCCGCCTGCGGAGCAGGCTGGACCCCTGACGGCCCACCATAGAATAGAAAAGCGACTGGCGGATGCCGGCCGCTTTTTTGTTGCCGCGCCACGGGTTCGAACCCGAACTTCTCTATATATAAGAACGCTTGGCGAACAAAACCTGCCTTTTACCGACGGGAAACAAATAGCTGATGCTTTTGGAGTAAAGTGGCGCTCCAGAGATGACCGATGCCTTAACACCTATAAACCAGCTGGTCATCGCCAATATCAGAAGCCAATGCTTCAGTTTTAACCTCAGTGATGCGACTGAGGGACCTATTCATTTGTGAACAAAATATGGAGTGCGCGATTCCCGCCCCCGGCGCCCCTCCGGTCTGGCAATATATCTCCTTGCCGCGCGGC
>CATYSO010000008.1 GCA_958412345.1 uncultured Collinsella sp.
TCGGTCGAGGCGCGAGCGTCAAGAAAACGCGGAGCGTTTTTAGCGAGCGGGCGAGTCCGCCGGCAGGCGGGCGAAGCCGGTGCGGATCCGCGCAGCGGATGCGCGGAATCCTATACGCCGCACCAATTGAGTTTTAAGCCTCCGGAAACGGGGGCTTTTCTTATATCGCGGTGCGTCGAAGATCGCATCAAGTGGTCGAAATGAGTAAAAATCAAATTCAATAACTTTTTTTGAAAAACGCTTGACGATTATTCAGTCGATGTGCATAATAATCAACAAGTCGCGGCGTTACCTCAGCTGGATAGAGGGTCTGACTACGAATCAGAACGTCATAGGTTCGAATCCTATACGCCGCACCATTTGAGATTAAAGCCTCCGGCGACGGGGGCTTTTCTTTTAGGCAAACGCCGCATGGATTCGAACCTCGGTCGAGGCGCGGGCGTAAGGAAAACGCGGAGCGTTTTTAGCCCGCGGGCGAGGACGCCGGCAGGCGGCCGAAGCCGGTGCGGATCCGCGCAAGCGGATACGCGGAATCCTATACGCCGCACCATTTGAGATTAAAGCCTCCGGCGACGGGGGCTTTTCTTTTAGGCAAACGCCGCATGGATTCGAACCTCGGTCGAGGCGCGGGCGTAAGGAAAACGCGGAGCGTTTTTAGCCCGCGGGCGAGGACGCCGGCAGGCGGCCGAAGCCGGTGCGGATCCGCGCAAGCGGATACGCGGAATCCTATACGCCGCACCATTTGAGATTAAAGCCTCCGGCGACGGGGGCTTTTCTTTTACGCCAGCTTGAGTGCTTTCGTCCAAAGGGACGATTTCCTGTCGACTCGTGTAAGATTCCGAGTAGATGTCGCGACTTATTCGCGACCACTCCTTCTCAAGCGACCGATCAGGGTGATATTTCGTGGCAGAGCGTCCGACATACAAGCTCAGGTTTCTCGATCCCAAGAAGCGCTTTCCGGCGATGCCCGAGCAGCCTGCGGGACGCTCATATGGCGTGGTCTGGAAACTCTTTGGCGATGATCAGCATGAATCTTGTTATGTCGTCGAATTCGTTGGCAAAAGCCATGTGTCGCTTTTGGGCTACGTAAGCGTTTCGGGTGAGGTGTACAAGGTGGACCGCCCCGTTAGCGAGGCTCCGCTGCCCAACGATCCCGACATGGAACTGGTCCTTGACGAGTCGGACTCCGGTATTGGTGAGATTATGGTGAGGGGAGCAAACGGCACGATGCGCGTGCGCGCGCGAACCGTCGGCTCTCCCGAAGGTCCCATGCGCGAACAGTCCGATCACGAGACATGGAATTCGACCCGCTCCCTTCCTTACGGTGAGTTCATGGCATCGATGTTCCTGCGCTACGTGATATTCGCTGACTCCGAAAATACCATTGCGAGCACGGCGGACGCCGACGGACTCGACGAGGGTATGCAAAACGTTGTCGACAAGATCAAGCTCGTAAAGTTGCCCGAGCCGGTCGAGGTGTTTTTGGGCTTTAACACGACACCGCTACCTGACGCTATCGAGACGCTGCTCTACCGCGTTGACCATGCCGAGAATCCGAGCGGTATCGAGCGCTATGCCGCCGCCCTTATGAGTGAAATTGACTTGCCCCGCTTGCGCACTATCGCCGCTAAGTCCGAGATGAGCCTGGCTCGCATCGATCGCTCAAAGCTTTTCTATCTCAATTTTGACCGCAGCCTGCTGGACCAGGACGAGATTGACATGCTGCTTGCCATCGAGTGCCGTCTTAACCGTCTCTCCGGCATCCTTGAGCACATCGGGGCCGGATTGGTCCCTGCGGCATCCTCGCCGAGCCTTGAGGGCTGCGCGCTCTTTGATGCGTGGCATATCGCCAAGACGACCAACGGTGTTCCCCGACTGCTCGATACGGCCTCGAGCGATAACCCGTGGGCAAAACCTGGCACGGTCGCGTGCCAGCCGGGCGGAGAGTGGGACGTGCGCACCCGCTTCGCGCGTATTGTCGAGGCGCTTAACGTGGTCACGCGGCTCGACTATACCTATCGGGCAAACGTTGCCGAGGGGATTATGCTCGTTCGGTTTGGGCACTCTGTCGTGGATGCTATGCCTCAACGTGAATACGACGCTCAAGATGACGCCTGGCGCGAGCTGGACGAGGACACGCGCGCGATCTGGGCCGCGGAGCACGATGCGCGCGTGGCACTCACGCTTGCGGCAGCGTGTTTTGCCGCGGGCACCTGCATCACGCGCTGCTATGTGCAGATTGCTGCTCCCGACGGTGAGCAGGGCGAGCGCGTTGTCGCAACGTATTTCTTTGGGCGCGCGGCCTATCTGGCCGATTGCGTGCCTGTCGCCAAGGATCTTGAGAGCATGGACATGGACGATATGCCGTGCAAGCGTGTACTTGAGGCGTATGAGTCAACCGCTCCGGAGACGATTGAGCCTGCGGAGGTTCATGCTCGTCCGCGTGATGACCATCGCATGCTGCCGCCGGCGCTGCGCGATCTGCTGCTTGCCGATACGACTGACGAGCTGGAGGTCATGGAAGAGGACGACGACCCATACGTGGCCCGTGTTGTTGAATTGCGCGAGCAGGCAAAAGTCGACCGTACAGGTGCTTTTGAAGGTTTTTCCCGTCTTGTTGAGGAGTTGGAGGCCAAGTGCGCCGTCGCCGAGCTTTTGGCGACAGGTCCGGTTCAAACGCAGTTTTGCGATAACCAGCTGGTGCGCATGGTGCTACCGGTGTTGGAAGAAGACCGCTCTGTGCGAATCCTTCGTGCGCCCGATGCGCTGTACTTTGCCCAGCATGAGATCTGCAGCTTTTACGCCGAGCAAGAGGACTTTGAACGAGCACTGCCCGAGGTGCGCCATCTTTACGATCTGGCGCGCTCGTCCATGCAGTCGCACTTTGCGCTCATCAACGTGCTTGCGCGTCTGGAGCGCTTTGACGAGATTATCGAGGTGGCGCGCCACGGCCTACGTATTGCCAGCGATCGTTCTGCAATCGGCTACCTGTTCTATCGCTTGGCGTTTGCCTATTGGAATTGCGATCAGCTCGACCTGGCGCTGGCTTGTTACCGTCTGGTGCCGCGCGGCGAGGAGTCGGGCAGCAGCGCGCTGGAAGAAATGCAGGGCCTTATGAACGAGATGGGCGTTAGCGAGCCTCCGACGTTCGAGGAGGCGGTCGAGACCATCCGTAAGGCAGGGCTCGAGTTGCCGCCGGTGCCCGCCGTGACCAATCAGCTGGCAGATGCTGCCGTGCAACTCGTCGATAACGGCTTCTTCTTCCTGGCGCGCGGCTGTATCTTTCAAATGTGGCGCACCATGGGCAACGACGAGCTCGGCTCCCTTAACCGCTCGCTGGGGTAGGGGCGGCATAGAGGGGCTGCGCCGTGCTATTTGTATCGGCGCGGGCGAGAGGACCCGACAGGGTCGGTAAGGCATAAAGCCACCGAGCCTGCTAAAACTGTTAAACTCTGCTAAAGTTGCTAAACTTTGTTAAAGTTGTTAAAACTAGCAGAGGAGGGCCGAATGTCTAAAGCTATTAATCCTTTTAAGCCAACGGCGGGAATGAATCCGCCTGAGCTTATCGGACGCGATGCTGTTTTGGATGACTTTGCCGAGGCTCTGGAGAACGGTCCCGGCGCCCCCGATCGGCTCATGCGTATCTCTGGTGTTCGTGGCACGGGTAAAACGGTGCTCCTTAACGCATTGGGTGATCTTGCGCGCAAAAAAGGATTCGAAGTCGTTGACGTCGCCTCAAATACCGGTTTTTGCAATAGAATTCTCGAGGCTCTGCAGCGAAATGTTCGTCTTGAATCAATGTCGATTTCTCCGTCGATTCTAGGAGTCAGCCTTGGCTCCGTGGAGGTGTCGAAGTCGGCGTCCCATCTGGGCGAGGCGATGTACGAAGCCGCGAAGCGCGGCGGCTTGCTCATTACGCTCGATGAGATTCAGGACGCCTCAACTGAGGAAATGCGAGAGCTGGGCAATGAAATGCAGCTCTTGATTCGCCAAGGGGCGAATGTCGCCTTTGCATTCGCTGGTTTGCCAACGTCGGTGGATGGCGTGGTGGTGGATGATACGTTGACGTTCCTTCAGAGGGCGAAGCATATTGAACTTACGCGGCTTTCAGATTTTGAAGTCGGCGGATCGTTTGAGGATACGATGAGGCGTGCGGGCAAGGAACTCGACGAAGGCGTTGCTGAGCTTTTAACAAAGGCTTCGGCGGGCTATCCCTTTATGGTCCAGCTGGTCGGATATTACGCTTGGCAGGTTGCTGCGCGCAGCGGGGCAGAGAGCGTGGACGAAGAGGCAGCTCGCAAGGGTATCCAGGCGGCTCTTGATAGTTTTAATGCTATGGTGATTGCCCCTGCGTTGCGCAGGGTGTCGGAGCGGCAGTTTCAGTATCTCGCGGCGATGGCGCAATGTGAGGGCGATGAGATTGCGAACGGCGATATCGCCAAAAAGATGGGCTTGCCGGCGAACAAAGTCGGGTCGTATCGCAAGCGCCTGATCGATGCGGGACTGATTGAACCTGCAGGCTACGGCTGTGTTTCGTTCGCAATTCCGTACATGCGCGATTATCTGTTGGAAACCGTTCGAAAGGGCTAATAAAGACTGGGAGCATCGGTGCCGCCGCTGGGGCAGCCCTCGTATCTTTGTCTCGATTTGTAACATCTGGAGGAGATTACGGCCTGTAGATGTTACAGATTGAGACGTTATGTTTCGAGGGCCTGGTTTGTCTCGATCTGTAACATTTACGGGCCGATTTGGTCGATAACTGTTACAGATTGAGATGCTTGGCTGAGGCGTTTGCTGACAAAATGGAATCGCCTCGAAATTCCCTCTTGCCCATCCTCGACTGTTTGGTTACTATAAAACGGCTGTTACGGAGAGCTGACCGAGAGGCCGAAGGTGCTCGCCTGCTAAGCGAGTATGCCCCAAAAGGGCATCTGGGGTTCGAATCCCCAGCTCTCCGCCAGTTTAAATTTAAAGAAGGGTTCCATTTGGGGCCCTTTTTTAGTTTCAAGAGCGTTAGCTGGGGATTCGAACCCGAGAGGGCACGGGCGTTAAGCAAACGCGAAAGCGTTTGTAGCCCGTGGGCGAAAAGCCGCCAGGCTTTGAAGCCGGAGGGCATGCGCAGCATGCCCGGACATCCCCAGCTCTCCGCCAGTATGACTTGAAAGAAGGGTCCCATTTGGGGCCCTTCTTTGTGCGGAGAAAGGAGGCTGGGGATTCGAACCCTCAAAAAAAGAGGCATCCTTTCGGACGCCTCCTTTCAGTGGGCTTATTATTCTTGCGCCCTACACCTCAGGAGCCTTGGCGACGGTCTCGCTTTCTGCCGTGAGCGGGCGGTTGTCGATGCGACGGCCCAAGCGATCGAGCTTCACGAGCAGCCATTCAATGGGATTCGGCCCTGCGCCTTCCTCGTCGGCAACCAGGTCCATGACGGCGATCTTGGTGCCGTCCTGCTTGAGCGTGACGCTACCCACCTTGTCGCCCACATGCACCGTGCCCGAAAGATCGTCGTAGCTAACCTTTTCGGTCACCTCGCCGGCAAGGGAAAACACGGTCGCTTGCGCCGTGGGATCGGCGAGTGTGGCGTCGATCGTCTTATCCGTCCAGTCGGTTTGACCAATGCGCGCCATAAGCGGGTTGCCGTTGGCGGTCTTTTCCTGTGTGTTGGCGATTGCGACCGTCACCTTGTGGCCGTAGTACCAGTTGGCAAGGCTGGCGGTATCGGTAAAGCGCTGGTCGGTGGTGGTGGAGTTCAAAATAACAGTGTAGATCTCGTCGCCGTCGCGGTTGTAGGCGCTCGTAAAGCAGTAGCCCGCGTCGTCGGTGGTGCCGGTCTTGCCGCCAATGTTTCCGTCCTGACCGAGCAAAACGTTGTGCGTGTCCATGGAATGCGAATGGTCGGTGCCGTCGGCGCCCGTGACCTCGATCCAGGAATCCTCGCTCGCTACGACCTCGCGGATCGTGTCGTTTTTCATGGCCTCCTGCATCATCAGCGCTACGTCGTGTGCGGTTGAGTGCATATCGCCAGCCCACTCATCAAAGTCCAGACCATGCGGGTTTTCAAAAAGCGTACCGGTGCAGCCGAGCTTCTTAGCGCGCTCGTTCATGGCCTTCACAAAGGTTGCCTCGGCGTCTTTGGTCTTAGGGTCGATCTTCTTGCCCACATATTCGGCGAGCACGACGGCGGCGTCGTTGCCCGAGGGAATCATCAGGCCGCGCAGTGCCTGCTCCACGGTAAGCTCGTCGCCTTCGAGCAAGCCGGCGGTCGAATTACCCACGGTGGCTGCGGCGTTGCTCACCGTGACCTTCTCGTCCATCTTGCAATTCTCGACGGTTAGGATTGCGGTCATGACCTTGGTGATCGAGGCGATTTTGACCTGCTCATCGGCGCCGCGCCCGTAGTAGACGGTGCCGTCTTTGCCCATGACGAGCGCATTGGTCGCATCGATATCGGGCAGATTTTCGGCCGTGATGCCGCGCGCATCGGCGGTTTTGCCGCAAACATTGTCGGTCGTGAGTACTTGGGCGCCGGCGACGGTGGGCACGCCAGCGGCAAGGGCGATAGCGCAGACAAAGCCGGCGGCAAGCTGGGCTGAGCGCTTTGCAAAAGAGGTGAGGGACTTCACAGATTTCGCTTTCGACGGGATGGTCTCTTCTGGAACTATAGTATATCGTTTACCGGTGTCGGCGATCATCGCGTGCGTGCGTGGCCCACATCCGCGCCCGAACGGGCACAAGGGTGCTTAAGGCCGACTTAATCACCCACGCTTGTTGTGTGTGGCATGCGCCCCCTCGGGCATAATGGAGCGCGAGAGGAGCACGCATGAACGAACGCATTTTGGTAGTTGATGACGAAAAGGCCATCGCCGACTTGGTTGGTATCTACCTTACAAAAGAAGGCTTTGACGTACAGGTCGCCTATAGCGGGGCCGATGCTGCCAAGGCAATCTTGGAGCAGGAGTTCGATCTGGCGCTGCTGGATGTCATGCTGCCCGATATCGATGGGCTTGAGTTGCTGCGTACGATCCGTTCCAGCCATACCTATCCCGTGATCATGCTGACGGCGCGCGATGCCCAGCAAGACAAGATCGAGGGCCTTTCGCTTGGCGCGGACGATTACGTGGTTAAGCCGTTCCGCCCGCTGGAGCTCATCGCGCGCGTGCACGCTCAGCTTCGTCGCTACACCAGCTACGGTAGCCGTGCGCAGGCGGCCGAGTCGCCGACCATCCAGTTCGACGGCCTAGAGATCAACCGCGATGCCCGTTCCGTAACGGTGGACGGTGCGCCGGTTCGCCTCACGCCCATCGAGTATTCCATCTTGCTGTATCTGGTCGAGCATCGCGGCAGTGTGGTGGCCGTGGAGGATCTGTTCCGCGCGGTGTGGAACGAGGATTTTATGCCCGGCTCCAACAATACGGTGATGGTGCACATTCGCCACCTGCGCGAAAAGATCGGTGACGACGCTCAAAAGCCGCGCTTTATCAAAAACGTCTGGGGCGTCGGCTACATAATCGAATAACGCCTTTGATGGTGGGGAAGTGGATATGACAAAAGACGATAGGCAGGCATTCGAGGTGTCCGATCGACTCTTTGAATACGTGAGGTCGGTCGTCGACAACCGCGCGCTTGCAACGGTGCTGCTCTTTTTGCTGAGCCTGCTGCTGATTGGCATCGATAACATCGCTGGAATCTTGGCGGTGCTGCTTGTCGGCTTTTTGCTGATCGATCGATTTGAAATCGTACGCCGCTGCGTGGTGATTGGCGGTGCCGCGTGGGCCATGACGTTGGCGATTGGCGCCATGGCACTCAGCGGCATCGAAGGGCCGGTGCTGTTCGATGCCGGCTTTGTATTCAACATGCTTGGCTTTGTGCTTGCGCTTGCCGTGTGCGTGCTGTTCTTTTGCGGCCGCGCCCTGTACTACCAGGGCTATGAGCAGGGCGAGCAGCATGCCGATTGTGTGCTGGCCGCTCGTATTCAAGATCGCCTGATCGATCACCCCGACACCTGGGACAACATCGACGGCGACTTCCTGGAGGTCGAGGGCGCACTCAACCGTGTGCGCGATCGCGAGCGCAAGGTGCAACAGGCCTTGCGTGACGAGTCTCATCGCAAAGACGATCTGGTCACGTACTTGGCACATGACCTACGCACCCCGCTTGCCAGTGTGGTGGGCTATCTTTCGCTGCTTCAAGAGGCTCCTGAGCTGCCGGTTGAGCAACGTGCGCACTTTACGGGCGTGGCGCTCGACAAGGCGCACCGGCTCGATGCGCTCATCGAAGAGTTCTTCGATATCACGCGCTTTGACTTCCACGATATCGTGCTCACGCGCGGCTATGTTGATCTGGGGTTGCTGTTGGCTCAGGTGGCTGACGAGTTCTATCCCATCCTCAACGAGCAGCATAAGGAAGCCCAAGTTGATATTCGCGAGGACCTGACGGTGCTCGTGGATGGCGACAAGATGGCCCGCGTGTTTAACAACATCATGAAAAACGCCGTCGCCTATAGCTATGAGGGCTCGACTATCACGATTGAGGCCAGGCGCCAAGACGATGGCGGCGTGCGCGTGCGCTTTATCAATCAGGGCGATCCTATCCCTGCGGCTAAGCTCAAGGTGATCTTTGAGAAGTTCTATCGCCTGGATGCGGCGCGTGCGACCAATCGCGGTGGTGCCGGCCTGGGCCTTGCTATTGCCAAGGAGATCATCGCGGCACACGGCGGTACCGTTGCATGTGAATCGACGCCCGAACACACGATATTCACCATCGAGCTGCCCGCCGCATAGCCAGCGTGCCCTTACAAACACTTGACAATGTGCTCACGTGCGTATGAGTCGCGATTCCTACTATCGATACTGCTGAATTGATATCGATATGGAGGTGTGCGGTATGACGGCTGCTGCGGCTGTGGAGCCCACGGAGCTTGAAGAACTCATGGAAGCGCAGGCCGAGGCCGCGCATGAGCGCGAGGTTGGGGATGCGACTCGCCCCACGGCAGAGGATCTTGCCGCCTCGCCGACGCGCATCGACGTCGAGGGCCTCGACCTGTTCTATGGCGACCACCATGCGCTCAAGGACGTGAATATCAAGATCCGCGACAAGCAGATCACCTCGTTCATCGGGCCTTCGGGCTGCGGAAAGTCTACGTTGCTGCGCTGCTTTAACCGCATGAACGACGGCATCAAGGATTGCCGCATCGAGGGCAAGATTGCGCTCGATGGTCAAGATATCCTGGGCGATTACGACATCTGCCGTTTGCGCCAGCGCGTGGGCATGGTGTTCCAGCGCCCCAACCCGTTTCCCATGAGCATCTACGACAACGTCGCCTACGGTCCTCGCGGTATGGGTGTGCGCGACCGCGCCGTGCTCGATGAGCTGGTCGAGGACTCCCTTCGTCGCGCTGCGCTATGGGATGAGGTCAAGGACAAGCTCAAGGAGTCGGGCCTGGGTCTTTCGGGCGGTCAGCAGCAACGCCTGTGCATCGCCCGCGCACTTGCCGTGCAGCCCGACATTCTGCTGATGGACGAGCCGACCTCGGCACTCGACCCTGTGTCGACGTTGGTGGTGGAGCAGCTGGCCTGCGAGCTCAAGGAGACCTGCACGCTGGTGGTCGTGACGCACAACATGCAGCAGGCCGCGCGTATTTCCGATTCGGTTGCGTTCTTTTTGCTGGGTGAGCTGGTGGAGCACGCGCCCACCGCGCAACTCTTCAAGAATCCGTCCGATCCGCGCACCGCGGATTATTTGACGGGGCGTTTTGGCTGACGCTGTCTTTTACAGGTGCCTTTAGGGTTAAGATGCGGTCATATCGGCCGCAAAGGGGTTCAACATGATCTATTACGTCGAGGACGATGACAACATCAGGGATTTGACAGTCTACGCGCTGCGCAAGCAGGGAATCGAGGCCGAGGGCTTTTCGTGCGATGGTGAGTTTAAAGCTGCCGTGGCGCGACGGGTGCCCGATGCTGTGCTGCTCGATATCATGCTGCCCGACACCGATGGCTTGGCGATTATGCGTCGCCTGCGTGCCGATCGCCTGACGGCGACGGTGCCCATCATGATGCTTACCGCCAAGGACACCGAACTCGACAAGGTGATGGCGCTCGATGGCGGTGCCGACGATTACCTGACTAAGCCGTTTTCGCTCATGGAGCTTGCGAGCCGCTGCCGCGCACTGCTGCGTCGCGGCGGCATGGTCAAGCAAGCGAGCGATGTGCTCAGCGTGGGCGACATCGTGCTTTCGCCCAGCCATCGCGAGGTGACCGTGGCCGGCGAGCCGCTTAAGCTCACCCTGCGCGAGTTCGACCTGCTCGAGTACCTCATGCGCAAGCCCGGCGTGGTCTTTACCCGCGAGTCGTTGCTGCAGAGCGTGTGGGGCTGGGACTTCGACGGCGGTTCGCGCACCGTCGACGTGCACGTGCAGACGCTTCGCCAAAAACTGGGCGAGCATGCCAGCGCCATCGAGACCGTGCGCGGCGTGGGCTACCGCTTGGCCGAGCCTTCTGCCGGTGATGGTGCCGAAGGCGACGACACCGCGGCCACCGCATCGGAGGAGTAACCCGTGGTCTTCGCCCCCCAGGGAAAACATACGCTGTCGCACCGCGTTTTTGTGACGATCTTTGTCTGCGCCATGGCAGTTATCGTGGCGTTTACGGTGCTGGGTGCGTTCTTTGTGCAAAACACTTTGGCGGATGCCACGAGTGCCAATCTGGCGCAGGAAACCGAGCTCATTGCTGCCGCCCTTGACGAGCAGCAGGAGCCCATTCCGTTCTTGCGAAGCCTCGATCGCGAGGATCTTCGTATCACGCTGATCAATAAGGACGGATCTGTTGCCTACGACAACGAGGCGTCGCCTTCCACACTGCCCAACCATGGCGATCGCCCCGAGGTCATCGAGGCCTTTGAGAGTGGTTCGGGTTCCGCGGAGCGCGCAAGCTCTACACTCGACGAGATTATGCTGTATCGCGCCGTCACCCTTGATAACGGCCAGGTCGTTCGCTTGGCGCAGGCCCAGCCTGGCGTTGCGGCGATTTTGCTGTCGATGCTGGCGCCGATGCTGCTTATCGCAGCAGCGGGTGCAGTACTCTCGTTTTTTATGGCGCGCCGTGAGTCCCGTGCCATCATCGCGCCGTTGCAAGAGGTGGATTTGGATCACCCACGCCGTAGCTATGAGCACGCCTATGCCGAGATGGTCCCCATGCTTGAGCGTATCGAGTCGCAGCGCCAGGAACTCAAGCGCCAAATGGCGGTGCTAGCGGACAACGACCGTATGCGCCGCGAGTTCACGGCGAATATCACCCATGAGCTCAAGACGCCGCTTACGGCGATTTCGGGCTATGCCGAGCTCATCGCGAATGGCATGGTCGAGGGCGAGGACGACCTGCGCAACTTTGGCGGTCGCATCTATCGTGAGGCGGGCCGCTTGGCAGCGCTTGTCAACGACATCCTTACGCTGTCTAACTTGGACGAGGCCGAGCGTGCGACTGAGGGCGAGGCGGTGCCCATTGGGTCCACGGAGCCTATTGAGCTCTCTCGTGCCATCTATGCGGTTGAGCAGCGTCTTGAACAGGTTGCCCGTCAGGCGAATGTGACGATAAGTCATGAGACCAAGCCTGTGGTCATCGAAGGCGTGTCGCGCTTGGTCGACGAGCTCATCTATAATCTGGCAAGCAACGCCATCCGCTACAATCGACCCGGCGGTACGGTTACGTTGCAGTGCGGCACCAACGACGAAGGCCATCCGTTCCTCGCTGTCGCCGACACGGGAATCGGTATCGCGCCTGAAGAACAGGGCAAGGTATTTGAGCGGTTCTATCGCGTGGACAAGAGTAGGTCCAAGGCACGCGGCGGAACCGGCCTGGGGCTTGCCATTGTCAAGCATGCGGCCCTGTATCATCACGCCACGCTCGACCTGTCGAGCGAGTTGGGCGTGGGAACCACCATTACGGTGACGTTTCCCATACAGCAGGACGAGCCATTCGCATAGCGATACAACATAGATATTGATGTAGACGCCGCATTTGACTTTCGGGTGCGGCGTTGTTGTGCAATTTTACGATTGCTTCCGACATTTTTACAGGAGAGCCTGTTTCTTATGTATAGAGTTTGGTCTCGGTAAAAAGATGCGATAACATACGGACAGTTTTGTCAATCCGAACTGGGGAAATGAAAGGCAAGCTGCATGACCCTTCTCGAACTGTTCCAGCTGCTGAAGAAGCACCTCAAGCTGGTCATCACCCTTCCGGTGGTCTGCGCGATCGCCATGGGCATCGTGTCCTTCGTTGCGATGGACAACACCTATACCGCGACGACGAGCATGTACATTCTCGCCAAGACCGACGATAGCGGTCAGATGAGCTACAACGATCTCTCGGCGAGCCAGATGCTTTCCAACGATATCGCCACGCTGCTGGATAGCGATAGCGTTAAGAGCGGCGCCGCCAAAGAACTGGGCCTCACCGATCTGGATGACTACAAGGTGTCTGTTTCCTCCGAGACCACCACGCGTGTCATTACGCTTTCGGTTACCGGCACCGATGCCAAGGAGACGGCTGAGGTCGCAAAGGCCATTGCCAGCTCGGTGAGTACGGTCGCTCAGAACGTCGGCGCTGCCCAGAGCATCAACGTTATCGACGAGGCTAAGACCCCCGAAGCCCCCAGCGGCCCCAAGCGCACGCTGTATATTGCCGTCGCGTTCCTCGCCGGTATCTTTATCGCAGTTGCCTATGTCGTTTTGGCAGACATGCTCAATACCCGCATCCGCGGTGCCGAAGAGGCAGAAGAGCTCCTGGGTATTCCCGTTGTTGGCCGAATTCCGGCTATGAAAGGTGGTAAATAGGCATGGCTAAGGCAAAGAACACCGATAAGCTCGTTGTGCAGAATGCCGCCAAGACCCTTCTGGCCAACATCCGCTTTGCGAGCGTGGACGACCCCATTCGCACCATCACCGTTACCTCCTCGATTCCCAACGAGGGCAAGTCTACGGTTTCCATTAATCTTGCTCAGGCAATCGCCACGAGCGGCAAGTCCGTGCTCCTGGTCGAGGCCGATATGCGCCGCAGGTCCCTTTCCGATATGCTTGGCGTTCGTTCGCGCGGCGGACTCTATGCGGTCCTTTCCGAGCAGATTTCCATTGACCAGGCAATTGTCGAGACGGGTCAGAAGAACTTCTACTTCCTCGATGCCGAGCCGCACATTCCCAATCCTGCCGACATCATCGTCTCTCACCGCTTTGCCAAGCTGGTAAAGGCACTGTCCGCCAAGTTCCAGTACGTCATCTTCGATGCTCCTCCGGTCGGCACCTTCATCGATGCTGCCGAGATTGCCAGCCTGACCGACGGCACGCTGTTCGTGGTGCGCGAGGACTTTACCAAGCGCGAAGAGGCGCTCAACGCCATCGGTCAGCTTAAGAAGTCCGAGAAGGTCAAGCTCATCGGTACCGTTATGAACTACTGCGAGACCGAGACCAGCGAGTACTACTATTCTTACTACACCAAGGACGGTAAGAAGGTTAAGAAGGGCTCCGACGATCAGGGCACTTCCAAAAAGGGCATCTTCACCAACCGAGCAAACGTTTAGTTGATTGAGGCCGACCTATGCGTGACATTCATTGCCATATCTTGCCGGGTGTAGACGACGGCGCCGCCGATCTCGAAGAGAGCTTGGCGATGCTCGAGGCTGCCAAGCGGGCCGGTGTAACCAGAATCGTTTGCACTCCTCACTGCCGTGATCCCTATTTTGATTACGACAAGATGTGGGATGCCTTTGAGTTGCTGCGCGATAACGCTGACGGTTTTCCGCTCCAGATGGGCTTCGAGGTCAATCATCGAAAGCTCGTTGAGCTTGGTATCGATGCCGCGGAGCACCTGCATTTCGATGGGACCAACGAGTTTCTGCTCGAGCTTTCGACGCATGCCGATGCGTATGCGTTTAGAGAGTACGAGAACACGATTTACGATTTGCAGTGCCGTGGCTACCAGGTGATCATCGCTCATCCTGAGCGCTATCGTGCGGTTCAAAAGGATGTAAGCGTGGCGGAGCGCCTGGTCGATATGGGCTGCAAGCTGCAGGCTTCGGCGGACTTTATTGCCGGCGGTCGCTTTGGTCGCGAGAAAAAGCCGGCGCAGCGCCTGTTCGATCAGAACCTGTACAGCTTCATCGCGAGCGATGCCCATAACGTGGGTCATTACGACTGCCTGGCGAAGGCTCGCGCGAAGTTTAGCGTGCGCGGAGCTCATTTTCGCTAAAATCTGTCCCTAACGTTCGCATTGAATGAGAGGGCAGCCATGGATATCCAACTTAAGACGGGATGCTTTGATGACGCGGCGTTGGTGCGCCGCGTCGTTTTTATGGACGAGCAGGGCTACGAGAGCGAGTTTGACGCTATCGACGAGGATCCGAACTGCATTCATGTGACGCTCTATGTAGACGGCGAGCTTGCCGGTTGCTCGCGCGTGTTTCCCGAAGAGCTTGAGCGCGCGGCTGACGCAGAGGCTCCGGTGTCGCCGGCGTGCGACTTGGACGAAGGCGTCGCGGCGGGGGAGACCTACATTATGGGGCGCGTGGCCGTGCTGCCGAGCATGCGCCGTCGCGGTTTGGCGAGCAAGATTGTCGAGGCCAGTGATACGTGCGCGCGCGATGCCGGCGCCAAGCTCATTAAGCTGCACGCGCAGGAATACGTGCTACCACTCTATGCCAAGGCGGGTTACACGCAGATTGCCCCGGTGGACTACGAAGACGAGGGCCAGCCCCATGTTTGGATGGCCAAGCGCGTAGATGGCAGATAGGGACGTTCCTTTTCTGCCGGCAGTCGGGGACACTCCTTGGCAATTGGCGCATCGGAGCGCTCTGACATACAGTTTTTCGATTCCGTATGTATATATGCGCGCTAATGGGTTATAAAATCTAAGTCTGAACATAGCAGGTCTGCGATGCGGCTCGGGCAACCGGGCCGTTTTTGCGGACGGGGGTAGCGCGAAAGGACTGCACATGCGTCAATTTAAGACCGAGAGCAAAAAATTGCTCGACCTCATGATCAACTCCATCTATACCAATAAGGAAATCTTCCTGCGCGAGCTTATCTCCAACGCGAGCGATGCCGTCGACAAGCTCAACTTTAAGAGCCTGCAGGACCCGAGCGTCAAGATCGATCAGGGCGACCTGGCCATTCGCGTCTCCTTCGATAAGGATGCCCGCACCATCACGATTTCGGATAACGGCATCGGCATGACCGCCGAGGAGCTCGAGCGCAATCTGGGCACCATCGCCCATTCCGGCTCCGAGGAGTTTAAGACCGAGAACGCCGAGCAACAGGGCTCCGATGTCGACATCATCGGCCAGTTTGGCGTGGGCTTCTACTCTGCCTTTATGGTTGCCAGCCACGTAAAGGTTGTCAGCCGCGCCTATGGCGAGGACACCGCTCACGTGTGGGAGTCTGATGGTCTTGAGGGTTACACCATCGAAGACGGCGAGCGCGCCGAGCACGGCACCGATGTCATCCTGACGCTGCGCGAGAACGAGAAGCTCGACGCCGACGGCGAGGCCGAGACCTACGATCGTTTCCTGACCGAGTGGGGCCTCAAGAGCCTGATTCAGCAGTACAGCAACTATGTGCGTTACCCGATCCAGATGATGGTGTCCAAGAGCCGCCAGAAGCCCAAGCCCGAGGATGCTGGCGACGATTACAAGCCCGAGTACGAGGACTACCAGGAGCTCGAGACCGTCAATTCCATGACGCCGATCTGGAAGAAGCGCAGCTCCGATGTTGAGCAGAAGGACTATGACGAGTTCTACAAGTCCACGTTCCACGACTTTGACGATCCGGCGCGCACCATCAGCTTCCACGCCGAGGGTACGCTCGAGTACGATGCCCTGCTGTTTGTGCCGGGCCGCGCCCCGTTCGATCTGTACAGCAAGGACTACGAGAAGGGCCTGGCGCTTTACAGCTCCAACGTCCTGATCATGGAGAAGTGCGACGACCTGCTGCCCGACTACTACAACTTTGTCCGCGGCGTCGTGGATTCCGCCGACGTGTCGCTCAACATCTCGCGCGAGACGCTGCAGCAGAACCGTCAGCTCAAGGCCATCGCCAAGCGCGTGGAAAAGAAGATCACCGCCGACCTTGAGGATATGCGTGACAACGACCGCGAGGCCTACGAGAAGTTCTTTGAGAACTTTGGCCGCGGCCTTAAGTACGGCATCTACTCGAGCTATGGCATGAAGGCCGATGAGCTCGCCGACCTGCTACTGTTCTGGTCTGCCAAGGAGCAGAAGATGATTACCCTGGCCGAGTATGCCAAGGGTATGCCCGAGGACCAGAAGGCCATCTACTACGCCGCCGGCGACTCGCGTGAGCGCTTGGCCAAGATGCCCGTGGTGAAGGGCGTGCTCGACCGCGGTTACGACGTGCTGCTTCTGACGCAGGACGTGGATGAGTTCACCTTCCAGGCTATGCGTGAGTACGTTGCCGCCGATATGCCTAAAATCTACGAGGACGACGCCGCCCGCGAGGCTGCCGAGAAGGCCGTTGCCGACGGTGCTGAGCCCGAGGTCGAGGATCGTCACCTGGAGCTCAAGAACGTCGCGACTGGCGATCTTGATCTGGCGACCGAGGACGAGAAGAAGGAGGCCGAGGACGCCACCAAGGAAAACGAGGACCTCTTTAGCGCTATGAAGGAGGCGCTCGGTGACAAGGTCGAGAAAGTTGCCGTCTCCGCGCGCCTGACCGATGCCCCCGCTTGCATCACCACCGAGGGCCCGCTTTCGCTCGAGATGGAGAAGGTGCTCCAGAAGGGACCCGAGGGTGCGCCCGACGGCATGCCCAAGAGCCAGCGCGTGCTCGAGCTCAACGCCAAGCACCCGGTCTTTGACAAGCTTGTCGCTGCCCAGAAGGCCAGTGACGCCGACAAGATCAAGCAGTACTCCGGTCTGCTCTATGACCAGGCCCTGCTCGTCGAGGGCATCCTCCCCGAGGACCCCGTAGCCTTCGCGGCGGCTGTCTGCAACTTGATGTAGTTAGGTAGTTACGCGGTTTTACCAAACCGCGTAACAGCTCGACGCTGCAAACGCCCCTAAACGGCAATCTGACGTTCAATCGTCGGTCGCGTACCGAAGTACGCTTCCCTCCTCTTTCACGTCACCTTGCTCGCTTAGGGGCGTTTTCGCTGACTTACGCTCAACCAGCGACGCTTTCGTGGTCCTAAGTAGTCATTGGGGACGTTCTTAACCGACTAGTCAAACAAGAACGTCCCCAACGACTATTTGGATTGCTAATTTGTGCGGGTTGTGGTTTTGCGACCTGCTGAAATTAAAGATACTGTACAACTGTACGCTAACTCATCTTCGTAGTATATTGCTACCCGCAAAACTCAATACCATTGTGCTCTGAGACGCTAAAGCGCCTACGTACAATGGTTGTCGATAGCACGATTCGATTCAACGACAGGATGGATGGTCCAAGCGTGAGTCTCGGCAGCAAACTATCCGATGCAAAGGTCTCCTTTGCGATATTTAAGCGCGACATTAAGCGACTGCTTGTGAACCCCGTCGCCTTGGTGGTTACCCTCGGCGTGTGCGTTATTCCCTCGCTGTATGCCTGGTACAACATCGTGGCCAACTGGGATCCGTACGGAAACACCCAGGGTATCAAGATTGCCATCGCCAACAACGATCGGGGCACTCAGAACGACCTGGCGGGCGAGCTCAACGCGGGCGACCAGGTCGTCGATCAGCTCAAGGAGAACGATCAGTTGGGCTGGACCTTCGTCGATTCGGCGGCCGATGCCAAGGAGGGCGTCGAGAGCGGTGAGTACTATGCGGCCATCGTAATCCCCAAGAACTTCTCGGATAACCTGGTTTCGATGCTCGACGGCAACTACCATCAGCCCAAGCTTACGTACTACGTCAATGAGAAGAAGAGCGCTATTGCGCCCAAGGTTACCGACACCGGCGCAAGCACCATCGAGGAGCAGATCAACTCGGAATTTGTCTCCACGGTGGGCGAGACCGTTGCCAGCATTGCCAAGGATGCCGGAGTCGATTTAAAGGACAAGGCAACCCAGGCTCAGGATTCGTTGGCCGGTTCGGTATCAGAGGCTTCCGATACGTTGGGAGAGGTGCGCGATTCGATTGGCGACATGAATGCCGCCATCGATAAGACGAGTGGCGCTATCGCCTCGGCTGATGCGGCACTTGCCGACATGCAGGGTCAGGCGCCGTCGCTGACGCAGGCGATCTCCCAGGGCAACGATCTGCTGGGCGAGGCTCGCGCCACGGCGGGCAACTCTATCGCCTCGCTCTCCAAGGCGCTCTCGGAAGGCAGCCTTGCGCTCACCAAGACGTCAGCCTCCGCGAACGCTGCGATTGGCAAACTGACGGGCACGGTCACATCTACGACTACCCGTATCGACAACTCGCTTGAGTCTCTCCAAGCGACGATCGACCACAATAAGGCCGTTATCGGCCATTTGGAAATTCTCGTCAATGACACGTCGACAGGTTCCAAGGAAATTGACGCGCGCATTGTATCGACCATCGATTTGCTCCGCGAGCAGAATGAAAAGCTTCAGAGCATCAAGGACGGTCTGTCTGCGCAGTCGAGCGCCATGGCGAATGACGCCGCGGCCGTCTCGGGTGCCAGCGACGCTATCAATAACGCAATTCAGACCGGTGCGACCAACCTTGGCCAGGCGCAGACGGACCTGGGGCAGAACGCGTTGCCGAAGGCCTCGAGTGCGCTCGATTCCTTTGCCGCCGTCTCAGGTGATCTGACGGGAATCGTGTCTGGCCTCACGCCTACTATTGCAAATGCGCGCGGTACACTTTCGCAACTCAACGCTACGCTCGGTCAGGCCAAGACCACGCTGTCCCAGACCGATGCCTCGCTTGCCAAGGTCCAGGACAAGCTCGCAACCGCCGCCAACGACATCGCGGCGCTACAGACCTCCGAGTCCATGGGCGAGCTGGCCGACCTGATGGGCGTCGACGTCGATGACGTTGCAGACTTCATGGCATCTCCGGTCGAGCTGACCTCAAAGTCAATTTACCCGGTCAAGAGCTTCGGCTCGGGCATTGCCCCGTTCTATACCAATCTGGCGCTGTGGGTGGGCGGCTACGTGCTCATCGCCATCTATAAGCTCGAGGTCGACCGCGAAGGCATCGGCAGCTTTACCGCGCGTCAGGGCTACTTTGGCCGCTGGCTGTTGTTGGTAATCCTGGGCGCGCTCCAGGCCATCATCGTTACGGTGGGAGATCTGGTCATTGGCGTACAGTGCGTTAGCCCGCTGCTGTTCGTGCTGGGCGGCATCGCCATCTCGTTCACCTACGTCAATATCATCTATGCGCTGTCCACCACGTTTAAGCATATCGGCAAGGCTATCGGCGTCATTCTCGTCATCGTGCAGATTCCGGGTTCGTCGGGCATGTACCCCATCGAGATGATGCCGGGCTTCTTCCAGTGGCTGCACCCGCTGCTGCCCTTTACCTACGGCATCAATCTGCTGCGCGAGACGGTCGGCGGCATGTATTCGTTCAACTACCTGTTTAACCTGTGCATTCTGGGCGTGTTCTTGATCGTGGCGCTCTTTATCGGTCTGCAGCTGCGTCCGCTGCTGCTCAACCTCAACCTGCTCTTTGATAAGCAGCTTTCCACGACCGGTCTGATGATTTGCGAGTCCAACGACCTGCCGCGCCAGCGCTATTCGCTGCGCACGGCCATGCGCGTCATGCTCGATTCGGATTCGTACCGTCGCGAGCTGCTCGATCATGCGGTGACTTTTGAGCACCGTTACCCCTACTACGTCAAGGGCGGTTTTGCCGCTGTGGTGGGCGTTCAGGTCCTGCTCTTTGTCCTGTCGACGGTTCTCGATATCGACAATAACGGCAAGATCATTCTACTGGTCATCTGGATTATCTCGGTCATTGCCATCTGCGGCTGGCTTATCAATATCGAATATATCCGCGCGAGCCTCAATACCCAGATGCGCATCTCGGCGCTTTCGGATGAGGACCTGCGTCGCGAGATGCGCGAGCACACGGCCGCCATTCCTGCCGCCCGCCGCATGTTTGGCCTCAACGCCAGTGAGCGTGGTGCCAAAGGCGGCGATCAGTCCACGGGCCGCTTGCCGCATATAGGCTCGCACCATAAATCTCAGGGCAGCGACAGCACGGCCACAAATGATGGAGATACCGCTCCGCTTGGCGAGCACTCCAAAGGAGGTGAGGCATAAATGAAGAACATCCTGCATCTGTTTAAGCGCGATGTCCAAAACGTGTCTCGCTCCGTGATCGGCTTGGTTGTCGTGATGGGCCTCATTATCGTACCGTGCCTGTACGCGTGGTTTAACATCGCCGGCAGCTGGGATCCGTACGGCAACACCGGCAATCTTAAGATCGCCGTGGTCAACACCGATGAGGGTTACGAGAGCGATCTGATCCCCGTCGAGGTTAACGTGGGCGAAAACGTGACGTCCACATTGCGTGGCAACGAGAACTTCGACTGGGTTGTGCTCAACGATCGCGATAAAGCTATCGAGGGCGTAAAGTCGGGTGCGTACTATGCGGCCGTTGTTATCCCTAAAAGTTTTAGCGCAGACATGATGACGCTCTTCTCGACCGACGTGAAGCACGCCGATATCGAGTTTTACGAGAACCAGAAGGCCAACGCCATTGCCCAGATCGTGACCGAGAAGGGCTCGAGCGCCGTCCAGGGTCAGGTCAACGAAACCTTTACCGAGACCATCACGAGCATTGGTCTTAAGACGGTGTCCAGCCTGCTCGATTACATGAGTACCGACCAGGTCAGCAACTTTATCGCCAACCTGTCTTCGACGCTCGGCGATTCGATTGAGGACCTGCAAGACGTTCAGGCTAATGCTTCGTCGCTGGCGGGCATTTTGAACTCCACGTCCGATTCGTTGACGTCGGCGAGCGGTATGCTCAAGCAGACCGGTGCCATCGATGAGTCGACAAAGCAGCTCATGGCACATGCCAAAAGCGGCATCGATGATTCCAAAGAGGCGCTTAAGGCGGCAAACGATGCCATCGATGCCGCGATCGATGGAAGTACGGGTTCGTTCGACAATGTGTCCGCCGAGCTCGCGAAGGCGTTCGATGCCGCGAACCAGCATGTCGACCTTACGGTGTCCCAACTCAACGATGCCGCTGCGGCCCTCAATGCGCGCGCCAAGGATATCGATGCGATGGCCGATCAGCTCCGCAGCCTTGCCGACCAGGTGAGCGATGAGAATTTGAAGGACGGCCTCAAGTCCGCCGCGACGTCGCTGGGCAGAATCGCCGTTGAGTACCGCAACAATGCCAAGGATCTGGCGGCCACCGCGAAGTCTCTCTCCGATAGCATGGCCGAGGTCAACAACTCGCGTGCCGAGGTCGATCAGGCCATCGCCGATGCCAAGGCCGGCATCGCGGGTGCCAAATCCGATTACGATTCCACGTTCTCGGTTAAGGCCAAGGAGCTTAAGAAGACGGTTTCGGGCATTCTGGACTCGCTCAACGGTATCTCGGGCGATCTGGATAGCGCCGTAGATGGCCTGACCGACGCATCCGGTTCGCTGGCAAAGGGCCTCTCCAAGGCTGCAAAGCTGGTCAACAAGGCTTCCGATCAGCTGGGCGAGGCGTCGGACAAGATCAGCGCGTTTAAGGACGAGCTCGACGGTGCCTTGATGTCGGATGACCTCGCGACGATCAAGACGATGATCGGCAACGATCCCGAGGGTTTGGCCGTGTCGCTTTCCGGCCCCGTTGCGCTCGACCGCAAACCGGTCTATCCGATCCGCAACTACGGTTCGGCCATGGCGCCGTTCTACACGATTCTGTCGCTCTGGGTCGGCTCGATCGTGCTGGCGGCCATGATGAAGGTCTCGGTTGACGATGAGCTTATCAACGAGCTCATCCCCGTGCGTCTGCACGAGATCTACCTGGGTCGTTACCTGTTCTTTGGCGGTCTGGCTCTGCTGCAGGCAACGCTCGTGTGTGCGGGCGACATCCTGTTCTTTGGCATTCAGTGCGACAACCCGCTGCAGTTTGTGCTGGCTGGCTGGGTCGCGAGCCTCGTGTTCTCCAATATCGTCTACACGCTTACGGTGTCGTTTGGCGATATCGGCAAGGCGCTCGCTGTCGTGCTGTTGGTTATGCAGGTCGGCGGTTCGGGCGGTACGTTCCCCATCGAGATGACCGGCCCTGTATTCCAGGCGATCTATCCGTTCCTGCCGTTCACCCACGGCATCAACGCCATGCATGCCGCCATGGCTGGCGCCTACCATATGGAGTACTGGATTGAGCTAGGCATTCTGGCGAGCTATCTGATTCCGTCGCTGGCCCTGGGCGTCGTCTTCCGCCGTCCGGTCATCAAAGCCAACGACTGGATCATCGAAAAGCTGGAATCAACAAAGCTTATCTAGTACAGCAACGTTAACGCCGATGCAGCGCTAATGCCAGCGAGCGAGCCGCATTTGCGCCAAGGTGACGTGAAATGAAAGGGCGCTGACCTTGTGGTCGCGCCCTTGAAATTGAACGTCAGATTGGCGTGAATGCGGCTCGCGCAGCGTCGGCCGGTCCGCCGTTCGGTAGAACGGCGGAACAAAACGCTTTAGCGGGCTGGATTGCGATGCAACACCGGTTGTTGCTACAGTAGCGGGGCGTACCGGGGGTCCGGTGCGCCCTGTTTTATTTGACCATGAGGCGGCACGCGGCCATGCACGTGCGGACACCACGCCCAGACTGAGCGCGAGGATGCCCTATGGCCCAGAATGCCGTTGACGAAATCGAAAACATGCCCGATAGCCCTGTAGCGCGCGAAGACCTGGGTGCCGGCGGCACCTCCCGCGGCGCCGGCGCGCGTTCTCCGTTCTTCTGGAAGGTCTTGCTGTTTTCGGTGGCGGTCATCTGGGGCTATTCCTTTACCACCATGAAAGATGCGCTCGACACCATTCCGGTGTTCGAGCTACTCTACGTGCGCTTCCTTCCGGCTTCGCTGGTTATGTTCGCCATCTTCCACAAACGAATCATCTCGCACTTTAATGCCCGCAACCTTATCGTCGGGCTTGGTATGGGCGCACTTATGTGGGGCGCGTACGGTTTGCAGACGATTGGCCTGGCACAGACCACGGCGGGCAAGAGTGCATTTTTGACGGGTACCTATTGCATCCTCGTGCCGTTTGCGAGCTATGTCCTGAGCGGAGAAAGGCTTACCCGTTACAACTTGGGCGCCGCATTGCTGTGCCTGGCGGGCATTGGCCTGGTGGCACTCGATAGCGTCGAGTTCAATACTGGAGATGTCATCACGCTGGGCGGCGCGGTCTTCTTTGCTATCCAGATGGCGGTGACCGCCAAGTATGGTCGCAAGATGGACATCAACGTCATCACGTTTTGGATGTTTGTGGGCAATGGCGTCTTGAGCCTGATCTCGTCGCTGTTGTTCGAGACCCAAGCGCCCTCGTCTGTGTGGACGCCGAGTTTTATCGGCGTGATGGTCTTCCTCTCGGTGGGCTGCACGTGCGTGGCACTGCTCGTCCAAAACGTCGGTCTGGCGCACGTCCCGGCCTCGACGGGCTCGCTGCTTCTTTCGATGGAGTCGCCCTCGGGTGTGCTGTTCTCGGTGTTGTTGATGGGGGAGGCGCTCACCTCGCGCCTGCTTGCCGGCTTTGCGCTCATCTTCCTGTCGATTATCTTGAGCGAGACGCATTTCGATTTCTTGCGCCGAAAATCTCGCCCGCAATTGTAAACAACTTGTTGCGCCGCCCTCCCAGGGCGGCATTTTCTATGTTAAGCCCTTACAGTTGTGCCTTGCACTTTACGCTATCAAAGTGCGTGCTGCAAAAACGTTACTGGAGGGCATCTATGGCACCAGCTCTGTCCGATCTTCAACCGCAACCAGCGCCTCAGGCTACCACAGCGGCGCAGACCGCTATCGGCAAATGCCTGGTCAAAGAAGCCCAGGCATTTGCCGGTGAGCTTGCCGCATGGCGCCACGATCTCCATCAGATGCCCGAGCTCGGTAACAATCTTCCGCAGACGTCTGCCTATATCCAGGTACGTCTGGACGAGATGCACATTCCCTATACCACGCTTGTCGACGGCTCCTGTGTTGTTGGCCTGATCGGTGCCGGTGCGGCCGCGGCTGCTCAGGGCAATGGTACGTGCGCGGACGAGCAAGCCGGTACGGTTATCATGCTTCGCGGCGACATGGATGCCCTGCCCGTTGCCGAGGAATCGGGCGAGCCTTTTGCTTCCACCAACGGCTGCATGCACGCTTGTGGCCACGATATGCATGCGACGGCGCTGCTTGGTGCGGCTCGTTTGCTCAAGGCCCGCGAGGCCGAGCTTGTGGAGGCCAACGCCACGGTGAAATTGCTGTTCCAGCCGGGCGAGGAGACCTTCGAGGGCGCCCGCGCCGCCATCGCCGACGGCTTGCTCGAGAACCCGCGCCCTCAGGCGGCCTTTGCCATGCATGTCAACAGCCAGTCGCCACTTGGCCTGGTGCTCTACGGCAGCCCGGCGCTTTCGGGCGTGTACGGTTTCCGCATCACGCTGCAGGGCAAGGGCGGCCATGGCTCGAGCCCCGAGATCTGCATCGACCCCATCACGGCCGGCGTCCATGTGCACCTGGCGCTCCAGGAGCTTATCGCCCGCGAGGTGCCGGCGGCCAAGGAAGTCGCACTTACCGTTGGCAAGTTTGCCGGCGGCTTGGCGGCCAACGTCATCCCCGACACCTGTGTGCTCGAGGGAACGCTGCGCGGCTTCGATGTTGAGCTCATGGCTCACCTTAAGACCCGCATCGCGGAGGTCGTCAACGGCGTTGCCGCAACATATCGTACGCCGGCAACCATCGAGACGCTTTCGGACGTTCCGCCGCTCGTGCTCGACAGCGATATGACCCAGGCCTCGCTTGGCTACGTGGGCGCGGTGCTGCCCAAGGCTGCCTTCCTGCCGCTATTCCACGCCATGGCGAGCGAGGATTTCGCACTTATCTCGAGCGAGATCCCAAGTGCGTACTTTACGGTGGGCGCGGCCGTGACCGATGCGGACGAGCATTTTGCCCAGCACCATCCCAAGGCGCGCTTTAACGATGCCGAGCTGCCGCTCGGTGCCGCGGCTTATACCGCCGTCGCTTTGGGCTATATCGCCGACCACAAGGAGTAACCAATGTCCCAGCAGCGTAAGTTCTTCCCCGGCTGGCTCGTGGTGGCCTCCGGCTTTGTGATCATGGCCACGTGCTACACGATTTTCGTTAACTGCATGAGCCTGTTTCAGCCGCTCATCGTAAGCGACCTGGGCATCACGCTTGCGCAGTACAACATCTCCAACGCCATCTCCACCGTGGTGAGCGTTATCGGCTCGCTTGTCATTGGCCATGTCGCCGATAAGGTGAGCGGCCGCGTTTTGGGCTCCCTCACTGTAATCGCCACCTCTGCCGTTCTTGTCGGCATGAGCTTTGTCGGTGAGCTGTGGCAGGTCTACGTGCTCTTTGCCGTCTCGGGCTGCTTTGCCGTCGCCTCGACCCGCCTGCTCATCAGCCTGGTGACCGCCAACTGGTTTACCGCCAAACGCGGCCTTGCCATTTCCATCGCACTTTCGGGCTCGGGCTTTGGCGGAGCTATTCTCTCGCCGATCGTGAGCTCGCTCATCGTGAGCGTTGGCTGGCGTTCCGCCTTCCTGGTGCTCGCGGCTATCTGCATGGTGGCGGCGCTGCCCATCACGGCCTATTCCTTCCGCACCAAGCCTTCCGAGATCGGCCTTAAGCCGCTCGGCGAGAACCCAGGCGACCCGTCTGCTTCTGCCATGGGTGATAAGAACGAGAAGACAGCCCCCGAGGTTAGCGTCGGCTGGTCTCGTATCAAGAAGAGCCCGGCGTTTTGGCTGCTCGTCGTCGCCTTCCTCTTTATGGGCCTGGTCAACGGCGCCATCTTGCCCAACCAGGTCACCAACATGACGAGTGTTACCGTCAACGGCGCCAAGATCGTCACGGGCGGCCACGATCCCATGTGGGCAGGCACCGTGCTTTCGGCCTACATGGTCACCGTCGTTATCGCCAAGATTTCGCTCGGTGCGATCTATGACCGCTTTGGTCTGCGCTTTGGCAATATCCTTGGCTCCGTTGCGTGCATTATCGCCTGCGTGGCGCTGTGCTTCCCGACGACGGACCTCGGTCCTATTGTCGCCGCTGTGAGCTTTGGTATCGGAACGTGCATGGGCACCATCACGCCTACCATCGCCGCGTCCAAGCAGTTTGGCATGGCCGACCTCGGCAAGGTTACGGGTACCATCACCTCGCTCGAGATGGTCGGCGGCACCGTGGGTGCCATTGTCTCGGGCGTGCTGTTCGATGCCACGGGCTCCTTTGCGAGCACCTGGATCGTGTGCCTGGTGTGTTCTGTGTTCATGCTCGTATTCCTGCTGGCCTCGGAGCCCATCGCCGCCAAGCTGCGCGCAAGCGTGGCGGGGGAGTAGACGTCCGTCACTCTTTTCTATTTGCCCCGTTCTGTCCGTGGCTGCCCTGGAGGCCGAATAGATGCTCGTACCATCATTCGGTTTCCAAGGCGGCCACGGATCACAAACAGCGGCGGCGCGTCTGGCCGAACGAGTCCCCATACCCTCGTTCGGTCAGACGCGCCGCCGCGTTGCTGTTTTGTGCCGTATAATGACCATTATCTATGACGCGATACAAAAGAAAGGTGTTTGCCCATGCAGGCACAGAAGGCGGAGGGAACCCGCGACCTTATCGGCGCCGAGATGCGCGCCTGGCAAAAGATGCAGCAGATTGCTGCCGGCGTATTCGAGCCGTTTGGCTTTAAGCCCATCGAGACGCCCGCGATCGAGCAGGTGGACGTCTTTGTCCACGGCATCGGCCAGTCGACCGACGTCGTGCGCAAGGAGATGTTCCGCGTCTTTAGCGGCGCCAACCTGGAGCGCGTCTTTACCGAGGGCACCGACACCAAGCTCAAGCCCAAGCAGCGCCTGGCACTTCGCCCCGAGGGCACGGCCGGTGTGGTGCGCGCCGTCGTGGAGAACAACCTGGTGCCTCAGGGCTCCACGCCGTTTAAGGCGTACTACGCCGAGGCCATGTTCCGTGGCGAGCGTCCCCAGAAGGGCCGCCTGCGCCAGTTCCACCAGGTGGGCATCGAGTGGCTCGGCGCTCCCGATCCGGCGGCAGACGCCGAGTGCATCATCATGCTCATGGAGTTCTACAAGCGCCTGGGCTTCGACCTTTCCAAGCTCCGTCTGCTCATCAACTCGATGGGTGACGCCCAGTGCCGTCCGGCTTACCGCGAGCAGGTCAAGCAGTTTATCCTCGATCACGCCGACGAGATGTGCGACGAGTGCCGCGAGCGCGCCGAGCTCAACCCGCTGCGTGCCTTCGACTGCAAGAACGACCACTGCCGCGAGATCATGGCCGACGCGCCGCTGATGGGCGACAACCTGTGCGACGAGTGCCGCGAGCACTACGAGCAGGTCAAGCGCTATCTGGATGCCGCCGGTATCGAGTATGTTGAGGATCCCACCCTGGTGCGTGGTCTGGACTACTACACCCGCACCGTCTTTGAGGTCGAGGCTCCCGGTGCCGGCGTCGGCTCCATCGGTGGCGGCGGCCGCTACGACGGCCTGGTCGAGCTCGAGGGTGGCAAGCCCACGGCGGGCGTCGGCTTTGCCGTCGGTTTTGAGCGCGCCCTGCTGGCCCTGCAGGCCTTTGGCAGCGATTTGGGTGCCGATGAGGCCCCGTGCGTCTATGTCGCCAACGCCGGCAAGGAGCTGCGCCAGAACGTCTTTGCCATTACGCAGGAGCTTCGCGCCGCAGGCATCGTGACCGAGGCCGACTATCAGGGCCGTTCGCTCAAGGCCCAGTTTAAGCAGGCCGATAAGGTGGGCGCCAAGCTCATCCTGGTCTTGGGCGGCGACGAGCTTGCCGCCGGCAAGGTCAAGGTGCGCGACATGGAGAGCCATGAAGAGGTCCTTGCCGATCTGGCCAACGTCGTCGAGGCGGTTCGCGAGCGCCTGTAGCGCATCTTTTTGAGCTGCGGACCCGCTTGAGTGTCTCGTCCATTGCGAGCGATTGTTACGGGGGTGTTTCGCATTTATGCGGAATGCCCCCGTTTGTGTATGCCGTCCACCGAGAAATACGACCATTTAGAGCAAAAACCCTTGCAATGCAGAAAATACTTTTGTGTGGTAAAGCGCAATCAGTGTCGAAAGTATTTCTCAAGCGCCTATAATGAATACCGCATGTTACGTGCATAGAAGGAGGAATGGGAGGAAACGTGGCTGAGAACCTAAGCAACCAGTCTGTACCCGAAGCCGCGGCGCGCGTCGCTGCCGTGGTCAACCGCCTCGTTAACCGAATCGGCTCGAATGCCGAGTCCAGGGAGCGTCTCGCCGAGATCGAGATCCCCGAGGAGCTGCGCGACAATCTGGCGCTGTTCCTGCGCCTGGAGCGTCGTGTGCTTAGCGAGTATGATCCTGAGATCGCGGACCTGTTCGACAAGATCCTGTCGGCCGAGATTGTGGCCAATGCCGGCAACCCCGGTACCCGCGCTGCCGACGAGGCCGTCGACGAGCAGGGCGTGCCCACCGCCGACGAGTCCACCGCCGTGGCATTCCGTGAGGTCGTCGATCTGATCGACAGCTTGCCGCTCGATAAGCAGCAGGTCATCGTTCGCGCCTTTACGAGCTTCTTCCACCTGGCAAACCTGTCGGAGGAGAACTACCGTGTGGCGCAGCTGCGCGAGCGCGAGGCCGGTGCGTCGACCGATACCGAGGTCGATCCCGCCAACGAGCTCACCGTCGCTTATCACCAGCTGGTGAATGAGCTGGGCGTCGAGGGCGCCAACGAGCTGCTCGGCAAGCTTGAGTTCCATCCCGTCTTTACCGCGCATCCCACCGAGGCCCGTCGCAAGGCCGTCGAGGGCAAGATTCGCCGTATCTCCAACCTGCTGGAGGAGCGTCCGCGTCTGGGCGGCTCCGACCTGGTGGAGAACGAGCGCCATATGCTGCAGGAGATTGACGCCCTGGTGCGTACGAGCCCCATCGCGCTCAAGAAGCCCACGCCGGTCGAGGAAGCCGATACCATCATCGACATCTTCGATAACACGCTGTTCGACGTCATCCCCGTTATCTATCGTCGTTTTGACGACTGGGTGCTGGGCGACAAGGCCGGCACCGTGCCGCCGCTGTGCCCGGCGTTCTTCCATCCCGGCAGCTGGATCGGTTCCGACCGCGACGGTAACCCCAACGTCACCGCCAAGGTGAGCCGTGAGGTCGCCGCCAAGTACTTCACCCACATGGTGCTCAAGCTCGAGGACAAGTGCCGCCGCATCGGCCGCAACCTCACGCTCGAGGCCACCTACAGCAAGCCGTCTGCCGAGCTCATCAACCTGTGGAACCATCAGGTCGAGATGAGCACCCAGTACACGGCCCGCGCCGAGCTGATCTCCGAGCACGAGCCGCATCGCGCCGTCATGCTCGTCATGGCCGACCGTCTGAACGCCACCGTACGCCGTATCACCGATACCATGTACCACAGCGCCGATGAGTTCCTGGAGGACCTGCGCGTCGTCCAGCGCTCGCTGGCAGCCTGCGGTGCCGTCCGTGCTGCCTACGGCCCGGTCCAGACCATCATCTGGCAGGTCGAGTCCTTCGGCTTCCATATGGTCGAGATGGAGTTCCGTCAGCACTCCGTGGTGCACGCCCGCGCCCTCAAGGATATCCACGAGAACGGTATCCATGGCGACCTGCAGCCCATGACACGCGAGGTCATCGATACCTTCCGCGCTATCGGCTCCATCCAAAAGCGTTACGGCAAGAAGATGGCGCACCGCTACATCATCTCGTTCACCAAGAGCGCCCAGCATGTGGCCGACGTCTTCGAGCTTGCCCACCTGTCCTTCGCACACGAGGAGGATGTCCCCGAGCTCGACGTGATCCCGCTGTTTGAGCAGCTCGAGGACCTCGAGGGCTGCGTCGACGTGCTCGACCAGATGCTTACGCTGCCCGTGGTGCAAAAACGCCTTGCCCAGACCAACCGCCGCATGGAGGTCATGCTGGGCTACTCCGACTCCTCCAAGGATGCCGGTCCTACCACGGCCATGCTCGCGCTGCACTCCGCGCAGGAGCGCATTGCCAAGTGGGCCGAGAAAAACGATATCGATCTGGTGCTCATGCACGGTCGCGGCGGTGCCGTGGGCCGTGGCGGCGGCCCGGCCAACAAGGCCGTGCTGGCGCAGCCCAAGGGTTCGGTCAACTGCTTCTTTAAGCTCACCGAGCAGGGTGAGGTCATCTTTGCCCGTTACGGCAACCGCACGCTGGCTCAGCGCCATGTTGAGTCCGTTGCCGCCGCAACGCTTTTGCAGTCGGCCCCGAGTGTCGAGAAGACCAACACCGAGACCACGCAGAAGTTCTGGGATATGGCCGAGAAGCTCAACGCCGCAAGCCACGAGCGCTATCTGGACCTGCTGAACACCGAGGACTTTACACCGTGGTTCTCGACCGTGACGCCGCTGACCGAGGTCGGTCTGCTGCCAATCGGTTCGCGTCCCGCCAAGCGCGGTTTGGGTGCCAAGTCGCTCGACGACCTGCGTACCATTCCGTGGATCTTCAGCTGGAGCCAGGCGCGCATCAATCTGGCCGCTTGGTACGGCCTGGGCACCGCTTGCGAGCAGTTTGGCGATCTGGACCAGCTTAAGGCTGCCTACCAGGAGTGGCCGTTCTTCCGTACCTTTATCGACAACATCGAGATGTCGATCGCCAAGACCGACCAGCGCATCGCCAAGATGTATCTGCACCTGGGCGATCGCCAGGATCTGTCCGAGAAGGTCTTTACCGAGATGCAGCTCACCCGTAAGTGGGTCCTTGCCATCGTCGGTGATGAATGGCCGCTGCAGCGTCGTCGCGTGCTCGGCTGCGCCGTTCGCGTGCGCAACCCCTACGTCGACGCCCTGTCCATCGCCCAGGTCCGCGCCCTTCGCGAGGTGCGTATGAACCAGGACGAGATGGCCGAGGAGAAGAAGGCCGAGTACATGAGCCTGATTCTTTCGACTGTGACCGGCGTCTCGGCAGGTTTGCAGAACACGGGGTAATCGATAGCCCTGTGGCTCTCACCGGGACCCGAAGGGTTTTCCTCTGAATGCGTCCTCGCACTTGAAGCCCCCTTATCCTGCTCCTTCGGAGCTGTGGATAAGGGGGCTTCGTGCTGCGGAATGCATTCAGAGGGAAACCCGTCGGGTCCCTTCGTCCTCGGTCTTCGGGGATTAATGCTGAGGGAAGAATGGTGCGCTTCGCGCTTAATGTGGAGTGCGGCGAGGGCTTCTTGCGTCCTGCGGAGTGTGCCTATAAGTAAACTGATGGCGGGCCCTGCGATGTCCGGTCTTCAGCGGATTGGCCGCTGGGTGAGGGTGGTGCTTGGGGCGACGTGCAAAAAACGGAGTTTTCAGCAGCCAAAGATTGATGCATAAGGCCATAGCCGGCTTTCGCTGCCTTTGTTGATGCTTTTGCACGACAATTGGGCCTTGGCGATGTCCATATATAGCTGGTTTCTCGCCGCATGCTATCCAGATGGGTCGAGTCATGAGGACTATCTACTTTTTGAAAGACTTTTGACACCAAAATCTTATCCCGCGATGCTGAATACTCGCAAAAATGCACGCTCCGGAGGGTACTACCCTGTTACGGCTAGAAATCCATGCGCCATTTTATGCAATTATTAACGCATTTATGCAAAATGCTTTACGTGCGTACGTCTCGGGGTAGATGTTTGCCTCGGCGCTGTGTAAGTCATCCTTTCTATTGTGTTTTTTACGGGCGGCCGCGGCTCCGTTTGGGATCGTGGCCGTTTTGTTGTGGGTCAAATATGAACGTTGTGTTAATGAGTCGGTGGACGGTGGTGTTTTTCGGTGAGCGGCGTATCCTTCCAACGGTTTATCTAGTGTGTCAGTTGAAAGGAAGAGGGCGCTCATCATTGTTTGAATGTGAACTGCCGTTTGACCACAAGACGTTGCATCTGGAGCTCGAGGATAAGAACTTCGCGGGTGTGATGGAAGGTCATCAAAACGAGTTTAAGACTACAAAATCTCAGGAAGAGCTGGTAGAGGAGTCGCTTGCCAACCCTTATGGCTCGCCTTCGCTCGAGGAGCTTTGTGCTGGCAAGAAGGATATCGTCATCATTAGCTCCGATCATACGCGTCCCGTTCCCTCGCGTGTGACGATGCCTATTCTGCTGCATCACATCCATTCCGCTGCGCCCGAGGCTCGTGTGCGTATTTTGGTTGCTACGGGTATGCACCGTCCGTCGACGCACGAGGAGCTCGTCAATAAGTATGGCGAGGAGATCGTTGCTAACGAGGAAATCGTTATGCACGTCGCGACTGACGACAGCATGATGAAAAAGATCGGTACCCTGCCTTCTGGTGGCGAGTGCATCATCAACAAGATTGCTGCCGATTGCGATCTGCTGCTTGCCGAGGGCTTCATTGAGCCGCATTTCTTTGCCGGTTTCTCTGGTAGCCGCAAGTCCGTCCTGCCTGGCATCGCCAGCTACAAGACCATCATGTACAACCACAACGGTCAGTTTGTGAACGATTCCCACTCGCGTGCCGGCAACCTGTGCCACAACCACGTGAGCGAGGACATGTTCGCCGCCGCCGAGATGGCTCACCTTGCCTTTGTGCTCAACGTTGTGCTCAACGGCAAGCATGAGGTCATCGGCTCCTTTGCCGGCGACATCCACAAGGCGCACGAGGCTGGCTGCGAGTTCGTGAAGAGCCTTGCCGGCGTTGAGCCCGTCGAGTGTGAGATCGCCATCACCACCAACGGCGGCTACCCGCTCGATCAGAACATCTACCAGGCCGTGAAGGGCATGTGCGCTGCCGAGGCCACGCTTCCCGAGGGCGGTGTGATCATCGACGTCGCCGGTTGTGCCGACGGTCACGGTGGCGAGGGCTTCTATCACAACATCGCCGACAACGATCCGGCAGAGTTTGAGCGTGCCTGCATCGACCGTCCTAAGGACGAGACCCTGCCCGACCAGTGGACGAGCCAGATCTTTGCCCGCATTCTGGCGCATCACCCTGTGATCATGGTCACCGACCTGTGCGATCACCAGATGCTCAAGGATATGCACATGACGCCGGTCAACACTATCGAGGAGGCGCTCAAGCTCGCCTTTGAGATGAAGGGTGCCGATGCTAAGGTGGCCGTCATTCCCGATGGCCTGGGCGTTGTCGTCGCGCAGCACTAGTACGCGGCCTAAACGAATCGTTTATAACCGACAAGAAAGATAAGGTTTTATGCTTACCAAACTCCTCTGCGAATTCGGCGCAACGGCCCTCATGATCATCTTTGGCGTGGGCGTGCACTGCGATACCGTGCTCAAGGGCACCAAGTATCAGGGCTCCGGCCATATGTTTGCCATCACCACCTGGTCTTTTGGCATCTCGGTCTGCTTGTTTGTCTTTGGCGGTGCCGTGTGCATGAACCCGGCTATGGTTCTTGCCCAGTGCATCGTCGGCCTGGTGCCGTGGAGCAGCTGCATCCCCTTCATGATTGCCGATATGCTCGGCGGCTTTGTGGGTGCCGTAATCGCTTGGTTGATGTATGCCGATGAGTTCAAGGCTTCCGAGGGCGTCGTCGACCCCATTGCTCAGCGCAACATCTTCTCGACCAACCCCACCACCGAGGGCACGAACTATGCTCGTAACTTCTTCTGCGAGGCTATCTGCACCTTTGTGTTCATCAGCGCTATCCTTGCTGCCGCTAGCCGCGCCGGCGAGAACGTTCTGATGCTCGCAATCTGCGTCGGCCTGATCGTTTGGGCCGTTGGCATGGGCATGGGCGGCATCACTGGCTTCGCCATGAACCAGGCTCGTGACCTTGGTCCTCGCATGGCCTATCAGGTGCTGCCGATTAAGAACAAGGCTGACAACAACTGGAAGTACGGCCTGCTTGTTCCTGGCATCGCTCCGTTTGTCGGTGCCGCTCTGGCCGCGCTGTTTGTGCATGGTTTCTTGGGCATGTTCTAGTCCAAGGCTACATAGTTGTCCGCCGTCCGCATGGGGTAACTTCCCAGCGCGTCCTCGGACATGAAAGAACCCCCGCTGCGCACTTCGTGCGGCGGGGGTTCTTTCGTCCTGCGGAATGCGCTGGGAAGTTACCCCATGCGGCCAGCTGCGGGATTTTAGTCGCGTTGGAACAAGCAACCCAACGTATATATCTGAATATGGATGGGAGGGGCTTGCTGCTGGTAGGGGCGTTGGGTAGCTGTTGACACTTTGGGATGCGTGGCGTCTTGAGTCGGAGCGGAACTTTGGAATGGGATCCGCAATTTGGGGTGGGGCTTCCACTTTGGGAAGGGATAGTTACTTAGTTAAAGAGAGGCTTAATGGCTGATAGGTAGTCTTTGGCTACGTCCTCTTTTGGGGCTTGAAAGTTGTGCCATGCCCACCATTGGACCATTCCTACGAAGCTTGAGGCTATGTGGTGTAGTAGGAAACTGCGGTCCATGGTGCCGGCGGGGCCGTTTGGGTCGGTAGGGACGGTTTCGGCTGCGCGCGACATGATGGTCTTGCGTAAGCAGTCGGCGAAGACGCGTGAGCCGGCGCCGGCTACGAGGGCTCGAACGCCCTGGCGGCGCTCCCAGAGATTGTTGAGGATATGCTCGACCTGAACGAGTGGGTCATCGAGGGGCGTGCCGTCATCGTCGAGGGCGTGGGTGCAGATGTCGCTCACGAGTTCGGACAGTAGGTCATCTTTGCTCTTGAAGAGGCCGTAGAACGTGGCCCGACCCACATGGGCGCGAGCGATAATGTCGCCGACGGTGATCTTGCCGTAGTCCTCTTCGCGCAGCAGCTCGGAGAACGCCGCGACGATGGCAGCGCGGCTTTTTGCCTTGCGGGCATCCATGGCTATGCGTCCGCGTGAACGAGCAGGCAGCGGAGCGCACCGGAGCAGCCCTCGTAGGGGCGCTTACCAGCGCCGTAGCCGACGGCCTCGATGCGGTAGCGGGCCGGCAGGTGCTCGGACGTGCGCAGTGCGGCGACGATGGCGGCGCCCGTGGGCGTCACGAGCTCGCCGGCGACCGGTGCGGGCGTGAGGGCGATATTGCCTGCTTGGCATAGGTTGACGACGGCGGGCACCGGGATGGGCATAAGGCCGTGGGCGCAACGGATGGTTCCGCGGCCCTCGGAGAGCGACTCGACCACGATGTCCTCGATGCCCAGGTCATCGAGGCAGATGGCGACGGAGCAGACGTCGACGATGGAGTCGACGGCGCCCACCTCGTGGAACATGACGGTCTCGGGCGTTTTGCCGTGGGCCTTGGCCTCGGCGGCGGCGAGCGCGGTAAAGATGGCGAGCGCGCGACGCTTGGCGCCATCGCTTAGCTGCGAGCCATCGATGATGGCGGTAACGTCCGCCAAAGAACGGTGGTGATGGTGGTGGGCGTGATGATGGTCCTCGTGGCCATGGTCGTGGGCCTCGTGTTCGTGCTCGTGGCAGTGCTCGTGTTCGTGCTCGCCATGATCATGATGGTGGTGCTCATGCTCGTGCGTGTGCTCTGCAGCTGCTTCGTTGCCGTAGAGCCAGGCCATATCGTGATCGTGGTTCTCGAGCTCCTCTGCAAGCTGAACATCGAAATCGCAGGCGTCGATGCCATGCTTGTTTACGCGTGTGACGGCGATCGAAAAGCCGTCGACCGGCAGCGTGGCGAGCTGTTCGCGCAGGTGCTCCTCGCTGGCGCCTAGGTCGAGCAGGGCCGCGACGGTCATATCGCCGCTGATGCCCGAGGTGCCGTCGATGATAAGCGTGTGCTGATGATTGGACATGAAATGCTCCTTAACGGGCGCAGGGCGTGCCGGCGCTCAGATGATTGATAAGACTTGCCTGGTAGGCGGCACCAAAGCCGTTGTCGATATTGACGACCGAAACGCCGCTGGCGCAGGAGTTGAGCATGGCGAGCAGCGCGGCTACGCCACCAAAACTCGCGCCGTAACCCACGCTGGTGGGAACGGCTATGACCGGACAGCTTACCAGGCCGCCGACAACGCTCGCCAGTGCGCCCTCCATGCCGGCGATGGCGATGACCACCTGCGCCTGAGCAAGCTCCTCGGCATGCGCGAGTAGGCGGTGCAGGCCGGCGACACCTACGTCGTAGAGGCGGTCGACCTCGTTGCCATAGAACTCGGCCGTCAACGCGGCTTCTTCGGCGACGGGCAGGTCGCTCGTGCCGGCGCAGGCGACGACGATGCGTCCGTTGCCGGTAGGGGAGGGCTTGCCGCCCACGAGGGCGAGCTGTGCGTCCGGGACATATCCCAGGTCGATGCCGTTGCCAAGAAGCTCAGCGGTGCGCGCGGCTTTTTCGGCATCCAGGCGCGTGACCAGGATGCGCTCCTGGCCGGCATCGCGCAGTGCTTCGATAATGGCGGCAATCTGATCGGCGGTTTTACCGGCCCCGTAGACAACCTCGCCGGCTCCCTGGCGCACCCCGCGCGAAAGATCGAGCTGCGCAAAGCCCAAATCGGCGGTCGGAGCCGTCTGGATGCGCGTGAGGGCGTCGGCAGGGGTGACTGCTCCGCCGGCAACATCGCTCAGCAATTGCTCAAGATCTCGCTTATCCATATATGTTCCCTTCGACGGCGCAAAGTCTAGCACTCAAAGGGTATATTTCCGAACACTAAGACAAAATTGTTCGGAAACTATAGGACAGACTGATTCAATTGTTAGACGGATCGACTAGTCGCGCAGGATGATGTCCATGGCGAGCATCAGATTGCGCTCGTCGATGGTAAACGGGGCGGCCTCGCGCGTCTTGGGCTTGGCACAAAACGCGATGCCCGTGCCTGCGGCCTGGATCATGGGGATGTCGTTGGCGCCGTCGCCGATCGCGACCGTATGGGCCATGTCGACGCCGCACTCGACTGCCCAGTCCAGCAGCTGGATAAGCTTGGACTCCTTGGTCACGATGTCTGCCGCCAGCTTACCCGTGAGCTTGCCGTCCACGACCTCCAGGCGGTTAGCCAGGCAAAAGTCGATGCCCGCGGCGGCCACGATCTTATCGGCGACCTCGTGAAAGCCGCCGCTTACCACGCCGACCTTCCAGCCCTTGCTGTGCGCCGAACGCACAAGCTCCAGCGCGCCGGGGGTAAACGTCACGCGCTCAAAGGTGCGCTCGAACACGCTCTCGTCCAAGCCGGCAAGCAGCCCCACGCGCTCCTCGAGCGCCTGCTTAAAGTCGAGCTCGCCGCGCATGGCGCGCTCAGTGATCTGCGCCACTTGCTCGCCTACGCCGGCCTCCTCGCCCAACAGGTCGATGACCTCCTGGTTGATGAGCGTGGAGTCGATATCCATAACGATGAGGCGTGCAGTCATGGCGGGCCTTTCCGAGTGCTGTTTTATTGGGCATATTGTCGCACGTGACGAGCGCGGGCGGGTGCCACGGCGCGTCAATTGTTTCGTCTCCGTCAAGTCTTTGGGCAGGAGCTACTTTTTCGCGGCACATCGACGCGGGTGCGATAAGATAGAACGCCATGTCTGGCTGCGCGGTTTACGCAGGCCGGGCAAATCTGTACGACGCCGCCCGGAACGACACGGGGCGGCACAGATCCATAAAGGAGGATCACTGGTATGAGCCAGACCCGTCCCATCGACGAGCATTCCATGCACACCCGTACCTGCGGCGAGCTTCGCCGCGAGAACGTGGGCGAAGAGGTCACCCTCACCGGTTGGGTGAGCCGTCGCCGCGACCACGGCGGCCTTATCTTCTGCGACCTTCGCGACCGCGAGGGCATCACGCAGCTCACCTTCGACCCCGAGCACTCCGACGGCGACGCCTTTAAGATCGCCGAGACTATGCGTCCCGAGTGGCCCATCAAGATCCATGGCGTCGTGCGCGCCCGTGGCGAGGAGACCACCAACACCAAGCTCGCGACCGGCGAGATCGAGGTCCTGACCGATCATGCCGAGGTGCTCAACACTTCCGTCACCCCGCCGTTCCAGATCGAGGACGGCATCGAGACCAGCGAGGACACCCGCCTGCGCTATCGCTATCTGGACCTCCGTCGTCCCGAGATGATGGCTAACCTCAGGCTGCGCTCCGACTTTACCTTTGCCATTCGCGAGGCGCTGCACAACCGTGAGTTCATGGAGGTCGAGACGCCCTCCCTGTTCAAGTCCACGCCCGAGGGCGCCCGCGACTTCATCGTCCCCAGCCGCATCCAGCCGGGCAACTTCTACGCCCTGCCGCAGTCCCCGCAGCTCCTGAAGCAGCTGCTCATGGTCGGTGGCGTCGAGCGCTACTATCAGGTCGCCAAGTGCTTCCGCGACGAGGACTTGCGTGCCGACCGTCAGCCCGAGTTCACCCAGGTCGATATCGAGATGTCCTTCGTGGACCAGAACGACGTCATGAGCGCGCTCGAAGAGGTCCTGTCCGATGCTTTCGGCCGCATGGGTGTCGAGATGCCCACGCCGCTGCGTCGCATGGACTACTGGGAGGCCATGGACACCTATGGCTCCGACAAGCCCGATACCCGCTACGGCATGCACTTGGTCGACCTGACCGACGTGTTCGCCAACTCCAAGTTCAAGGTCTTTGCGACCGCCGCGAACGAGGAGGGTTCCGTCGTCAAGGCCATCAACGCCAAGGGCGCCGGTGCCTGGGCCCGTGCCAAGATCGATAAGCTCGCCGGCGTGGCTTCCACGTTTGGCGCCAAGGGTCTGGCCTGGATCGCCTTCCGCGAGGACGGCTCCATCAACAGCCCCATCGTCAAGTTCTTCTCGGACGAGGAGATGGCTGCTCTGCGCGAGCGCATGGACGTCGAGCCCGGCGACCTTGTGATGTTCGCCGCTGGCCCGCGCCTGCTCTCCGACGAGATCCTGGGCGGCATGCGTTCGCACATGGCCAACGCGCTCGAGATCAAGCGCGAGGGTCACGACTTCCTGTGGGTTGTCAACTTCCCGCTGTTCCACTGGGACGAGGACCGCAAGGCCTACGCCGCCGAGCACCAGCCCTTCACCCTGCCGACCGAGACCGACATCGCCAAGATCGAGGCCGATCCGCTGGCAGCCGGTTCGTGCACCTACGACTTTGTCATGGACGGCTTTGAGGCCGGCGGCGGTGGTATGCGTATCCACAATGCCGAGATGCAGATGTCCATGCTCAAGCTTCTGGGCTTTACCGAGGAGCGCGCCGAGTCGCAGTTCGGCTTCCTCATGGAGGCCCTCAAGTTTGGTGCGCCCCCGATGGGCGGCTTTGCTCTGGGCCTGGACCGCGTGTGCATGCTGCTCACCGGCTCCGACTCCATCCGCGACGTCATGGCGTTCCCCAAGACGGCCAGCGGCTCCGACCTCATGTCGGGCGCTCCGAGTGCCGTTTCCGGCGCCCAGCTTAAGGACGTCAGCCTGCGCTTGATGTAGGCAAGCGGCTACCTATTGCCTGTAACGAGGGAAGGACGTGTGCCTTCCCTCGTTTTTTGTGGGACGGGGGTGCGCCGGTAACGTACAATAACTACCACGTGGCTGGGTTTGCCGGCCGAATGTGCGACGTCGTGGGAGGGGACATGGTCGAGTTTACAAAGACGATTAAAGATCCGTTGGGATTGCATGCCCGCCCGGTTGCGCTGCTCTATGACATTATTGCCAAGCATCGTAGCAACGTATCGGTCAGCATCGGCGATCGCCATACCGACGGCCGCGATGTGATGGGGCTCATGGCTCTCTACGGCGAATGCGGCGAGGATATCGTCTTTCGCGTTTCGGGCGTAGACGAGGCTTCCTGCGTCACGTCGATCAGAAACCTCTCGCTTTAACCGCAATAATGTGGCAAAGGGGCAGCTCCCTTTGTTGCATAAATTGGTATGACAAGGCACCGCAAAGAGATGGTCTTTGCGGTGCCTCTTTTGTTTCGTATAGGAAACTTTTTCGAAAACTGAATGAGGACCCTTTCCAAAAAGTTAACCACGTGTTAGTTTACTAAAGCGAACATAGACGTGGTTAACTTTTACCGCGTCGATGTTGAGGACGAACCGACGTTAGGAGCTCACTCATGTCTTGCGGACCGCAGATGCCGGCTATGCCGCTTTCGATGGTAAAGGCGGGCGAAACCGTGCGCGTGTCTCGTGTAAAGGGCAATGAGGACATGAAGCACCACCTCAAGGACCTCGGCTTTGTCGAGGGCAGCGAGATCCACGTGGTGAGCTCGAGTGGCGCCAACATCATCGTCACGGTGCTGGGCGCACGCTTTGGCATCGATTCCAAGGTTGCCATGCACATCATGACCGTCGGTTAGTCCGCAGCATTCTGTAAAACTGAAAGGGGGACAAGTAAATGAAGACGTTGGGTGACGTTAAGGTGGGCGAGAGCTCTACCATCGTCAAGCTTCACGGTGAGGGCGCGCTGCGCCGCCACCTCATGGACCTGGGGCTCATCAAGGGCACTTCGTTCAAGGTCGTAAAGGTTGCACCGCTCGGTGATCCGGTCGAGATCAACGTGCGCGGCTACGAGCTTTCCATCCGTAAGGAGGAGGCCGCCGTCGTCGAGGTCCAGTAAGGGATCTTTGCGCGGTTATTTCTGCAGATAAAGTTAGGTTTTTCTAACTTAAACTTGCAACGTTGAAGCACATTATCCAGCCCGCGCGGAGAAAGCAGCGCAGGCACACAAGGAAGAAGGATTGAATGGCGGATTCTCAGATCCATGTCGCGCTGGCGGGTAACCCCAACTGCGGCAAGACCACGCTTTTCAACCTGATCACCGGCGCCAACGGCTACGTTGGCAACTGGCCGGGCGTCACGGTTGAGAAAAAGGAAGCCAAGCTCCTGAGCGACAAGAGCGTCACGATTACGGACCTCCCCGGCATCTACTCGCTTTCCCCCTATAGCCCCGAGGAGCAGTGCTCGCGCGACTACCTTATGAGCGGCGAGCCCGACGTCGTCGTCCAGGTTGTCGACGCCACCAACCTCGAGCGCAACCTGTACCTGGCGCTTCAGGTTATCGAGACCGGCCTGCCCGTGGTCGTCGCCCTCAACATGGCCGACTTGGTCGAGAAGAACGGCGACAAGATCGACACGGACAAGCTCTCCAAGAAGCTCGGTTGTCCGGTCATGATGATCTCGGCCCTTAAGAACAAGGGCATCAAGGAGCTGTTCGAGCAGGTCAAGAAGTCCGCTGCTTCCAAGGGCCAGGTGCCGGAGCACAAGTTCGACTCTTCCATCGAGGACGTTCTGGACCACATCGAGAACAACCTGCCGGCGAGCGTTCCCGCCAACAAGCGTCGCTACTACGCCGTCAAGCTGTTCGAGCGCGACGCGGACGCCTGCAAGCTCATCAACCTCACCAAGGAGAAGGCCGCTCGCGTCGAGCAGCTGGTCGCCCAGTGCGAGCAGGATTGCGACGACGACGCCGAGTCCATCATCACCGGCGAGCGCTACGGCGTGATCGCCCATATCATTGACGAGTGCCTTACCAAGGCTCCGGCCAAGATGAGCACTTCCGAGAAGATCGACCGTGTGGTTACCAACCGCATCCTCGGTCTGCCGATCTTCGTCGTGATCATGTTCTGCGTGTACTACATCGCCGTTTCTACCCTCGGCGGCACGGTGACCGACTTCACCAACGACCAGCTCTTCGGTACCGACGGTTGGTACGTGCTCGGTCAGGGCCGCGACGCTTACGACGCGGCCGTCGAGGCTGCGGGCGACAATGCCGACTCGGTCGACCCGGCGCAGTACGGCCCCTATGTCCCGGGTATTACCACCATGGTTCACGATGCCCTTGTGGCGGGCGGTACCGAGGACGGTGGCCTGGTTGATTCGCTGGTCTGCGACGGTATCGTCGGCGGCCTGGGCGCCATCTTCGGCTTTGTGCCGCAGATGTTCCTGCTGTTCGTGATGCTGTCTTTCTTGGAGGACTGCGGCTACATGGCCCGCGTCGCCTTCATCATGGACCGCGTGTTCCGCCGCTTTGGCCTGTCCGGTAAGTCGTTCATCCCCATGCTCGTGTCCTCGGGCTGCGGCGTCCCCGGCGTCATGGCCACCAAGACCATCGAGAACGAGAAGGACCGCCGCATGACGGTCATGACCACCACGTTTATTCCCTGTGGCGCTAAGCTGCCGATCATCGCCCTGCTCATGGGTTCCATCATCGGCGATTCTTCCACCACCGCCGCGTGGATCAGCCCGCTCTTCTACTTCCTGGGCGTCTTTGCCGTCATCGCCTCGGGCCTCATGCTCAAGAAGACCAAGCTCTTCGCCGGTCGCCCGACGCCGTTTGTCATGGAGCTTCCCGCCTACCACTTCCCGGCGATCCGCTCTTGGGCGCTGCACGTGTGGGAGCGCTGCTGGGCCTTTATCAAGAAGGCCGGCACGGTCATCTTTGCGTCCACCGTCGTCGTTTGGTTCCTCTCCAACTTTGGTAGCTATAACGGTTCCTTTGGCTTCCTGCCCGCGATGGACGGCATCCCCGAGGAGTTTATGGACTACTCCGTGCTTGCCATGCTCGGCAACCTGGTCGCTTGGATCTTCGCCCCGCTCGGCTTTAGCACCTGGCAGGCCACCGCGCTGACTGTCTCTGGCCTCGTCGCTAAGGAGAACGTCGTCGCCACTGCCGGCTCGCTGCTGTCCGTTGCCGACGCCGCCGAGACCGACCCGAGCCTGTGGACCGCATTTGCCGGCATGTTCCCGACTATGGGCGCTTGCGTTGCCTTCGGTGCCTTCAACCTGCTGTGCGCCCCCTGCTTCGCCGCCATGGGTACCATCCGCAACCAGATGGACTCGGGCAAGTGGACTGCGATCGCCATCGGTTACGAGTGCGCCTTCGCTTGGGTGATCGCCCTGTTCATCAACCAGTTCTATAACCTGCTGGTCCTTGGGCAGTTTGGTATCTGGACGGTTGTGGCTATCGTGCTGCTGGTTGCGATGCTCTTCCAGATCTTCCGTCCCATGCCCAAGCACGCTTGGACCGACGAGGATGAGACCAACACTGCTTCCGCCGCAGTTTCCGCTTAAGTCCGAATAAGGATCAGCCCCTTTCCACGAGCCCGGGTGTCCCAGCGACACTCGGGCTTTTTGGTGGGGGAGATGTGGCGTTTCCGCAGATAAAACCGACCAAAATAAACCTGTCCCTTTTTGGTAGGTGGAGAATGGGGTAAAGTAAGTGATGGTTAACTAGAGGAGGCTTGCTATGGCACCTATCGATATTGTTGTACTGGCTGTTATCGGTATTGCGTTTGTCGCGGTATGCGTGCGCATCTACCGCAAGGGCACCTGCGCCGACTGCGCTCAGGGTGGCGTTTGCACGGGGCATTGCTCCAACAAAAAGACGTGCGCCGCACTTAAGGGCGTGGATAAAATTGCCGAAGACTTGGGCCGCGGTATTCATTAGTCGACCGGCGTTTGGGTATGTTTGACTGCGGATACGGCAGTTGCTGGTACGATAAGTACGTTAGCAACTGCCGCTGAGCGGCTCAAACGAAAGGAACCCTGTATGGAGTCCTCCGCCTATCCGATGCTCTTTAGCCCGATCAAGGTCGGTACGACCGAGGTCAAGAACCGCGTCTTTATGCCGCCGGTGTCCACCAACCTGGCCGATCACGGCTATGTGACCGACGACTTGGTCGACCACTACCGCGCCCGCGCCAAGGGCGGCGTGGGCCTCATCATCACCGAGGTCGTGACGGTCGAGCCTACCTATACCTATCTGCCGGGTGACATGTGCTGCTACGACGACACGTTTATCCCCGGCTGGGAAAAACTCGCCGCGGCCGTCCACGAGTATGGCTGCAAGATCATGCCGCAGCTCTTCCACCCCGCCTATATGGCCTTTAACATTCCGGGCACGCCGCGCCTGATCGCTCCGTCTTTTGTGGGCCCGTCTTACGCCCGCGAGGCACCGCGTCCCATCACGGTCGATGAGATCCACGAGCTCACGCATCAGTTCGGTGACGCTGCCGTGCGCATGCAGAAGGCCGGTGTCGATGGCGTCGAGGTCCATGCGGCACACGCCCACGGCATGCTTGGCGGCTTTTTGACTCCGCTCTACAACAAGCGCACCGACGAGTACGGCGGCTCGCTTGACGCCCGTATGCGCTTCTTGCTCGAGGTCATCGCCGAGATTCGCGAGCGCTGCGGCAAGGACTTTATCATCGACGTCCGTATCTCGGGCGACGAGTACACCGATGGCGGCCTGACCCTCAACGACATGATCTACGTCTCGCGTCGCCTGGAGAAGGCCGGCGTCGACATGATTCACGTGTCGGGCGGCACCACCATCAAGCGCGGCTCTGCGATTCCCGCCGCCGGCACGCAGCAGGCCTCGCACGCCGCCTGCTCGCGCGAGATCAAAAAGCACGTCAACATTCCTGTTGCCACGGTTGGCCGCATTAACGAGGCATGGATTGCCGAGGAGCTGATCGAGGACGGCGCCGCCGACATCTGCATGATGGGCCGCGCCAATCTGTGCGATGCCGAGTTCTGCAATAAGGCCGCTGCCGGCAACGCCGACGATATTCGCCCTTGCATCGGTTGCCTGCGCTGCCTGAACGGCATCATGTTCGGCAAGCGCATCTCCTGCACCGTCAATCCGGACGTGGAGCGCGACGAGGCCGGCTACGAGCCTGCCGCTGAGGCCAAGAACGTGCTCGTTGTGGGCGCTGGTCCTGCTGGCATGGAGGCAGCCTACATTGCCGCCAAGCGCGGCCACAACGTGGTGCTCGTGGACAAGCAGGATGAGCCGGGCGGCGAAATGCGCATCGCAGCCGTTCCGCCGGCAAAGCAGGAACTCACCCGCGTGATCAAGTATCAGTACCGTCGCCTGGCCGAGGCCGGCGTGAAGTGCGTCTTTGGTACCGAGCTTTCGGCCGAGGACATTCAGTGCGACTACGCCGGCTACGAGGTTGTCCTGGCTTATGGCGCCGAGCCCATCGCTCCGGCCTTCATGCAGGGCTTTAAGCAGGTTATGACAGCTGACGACCTGCTGGGTGGCAAGGCTTTCCCGGGCAAGAAGATCGTCATCGTGGGCGGCGGTACCGTCGGTTGCGAGACGGCCGATTACCTGGCCCCGCTGGTCAACGACTTGTCGCCGGCCAATCGCGATGTCACCGTTATCGAGATGACCAAGACGCTCGCCGCCAACGAGGGCGGCGCCGGCCGCGCGGTGCTCATCACGCGCATGCTCTCCAAGGGCGTCCACGTGCTGACCGAGGCCAAGGTGACCGAGATCACCGAGGATGCCATCAGCTACGAGAAGGACGGCGAGGTCCACACCATCGCCGACGCCGACACGCTGGTGCTTGCCATGGGCTATCGTCCCAATACCAAGCTGGCCGACGACCTGGCTGCAGCCGGTGTTACCACCCACGTGCTGGGCGATGCCAACAAGTGCGGCAACATCCGCGACGCCATCGGCGATGGCTACAAGGTTGCCTGCGAGCTCTAGCCAGCCCCTTGGTGCATGGGGGCCAGGTTACTTTGCGCTAAGTTGATGCATGTAAACCTGGTCCCATCGCACCATTGCGGCTTCATGGAGTAGCGCCCGTACGCATCGAATTTTTCCTCTCATAGATGTGCGGCACAAAGAGCCCCGAGTTCATACGAGCTCGGGGCTCTTTTCGTTTGGATTGCAGACGTATTGACAGGCGAAAACAGTCTGCGTCCGGTATTGAGCCATACGAAAGCGAAATTACGCGTCTTAATTCCGTACGCAAATCAAGACGAAAACCGTTTGCGTCTTGGATAAATCAGTACGCAAACGGTTTTCGTCTTATATATTGAAGGCCTACAGACGAAACGATTCGGCAACGGTGGAGGTCGACCGGTTTGAGTATGGCAGGCTGACGCTCGAAGGCAGCAACGTAACGTTTGACGCGCTCACATCGGCTCGCCAGAACTTGGGCTTTCATACGCTCGAGCATAAGTGTGTTGAACACCTCGGCATTTCCGAGCTAACGCCGGATATCATGCGTACGCTCCGCTTGCTCGGCAAGGACGGCTATACCAACGCTGCGGCGATTTTGGCGGATAAGAATGATTTTCCGGGCATCGACTGCGTCCGTTTTGGCGATACCGAGGATGTGATCTTGGATCGCGAGGTGGCGACAAATGTATCCGCAATTGAGCAGGTGGACAGGGCGGTGGCTATGTTTGCACGCTACTACCGTTATGAGCGTATCGAAGGGATGGAGCGCGTCCAAACCGATCGAATTCCTCTTGAGGCATTCCGCGAAGCTGTTGCAAACACTTTGGTGCATCGGACGTGGGACGTTCGAGCGAACGTTCAAATTGCCCTGTACGATGATCGTGTCGTTGTGACCTCCCCCGGATCGCTGCCCTCCGGTTTGACGACAGAACAATACCTGTATGGGCAGATATCCGTGCTCAGAAACCCCATCGTTGCAGAGGCCTTCTTAAAGCTGGATTACATCGAGAAATTTGGTACGGGAATCGCGCGCATTAGACGTGCCTATCGCGATTCGATCAATCAACCAATTTTTGATGTTCGCGGCGGCATGGTGGCCGTCACATTGCCCGTTACCGATGCCTTTGAAGGGTCCGAGGAAGAGGTCCAGGTTCTCAAGGCCTTGTCGGGCGGGCGAATTATGTCGCGAAGCGAGATTGAAAAACAGACGGGGCTGAGCCGCATGCGGACGTTGGCGGCACTCGAATCTCTGCTTGAACGGAATGCAATCGTAAGGCAGGGAACCGGGCGGGCCACGAAATACGAGCGCTCATAGTCAAAAAGAGCCCCGTCCCAAAAAGACTGATTGGGAGCTGGGGCGTGTCGATGCGATAGTATTGCATGGTGGTATTCGACAAACCGTGGGCTTCATCCGAGGGCTTTATGGAACAACACCAGCATTATCAGAGTCTGCAAGATCAGGCATACAACGCATTGCGCTCCAAGATCATCTATGCCGAGCTCAAACCCGGCACGCGTCTCTCGGCGATTGGTTTGGAAAAGGAGACGGGGATCGGGCGCACGCCCATTCGCGAGTCCTTTGTGCGTCTGCGTGAGCAGGAGCTGGTGGAAACGCGTCCCAAAAGCGGCACCTATGTCTCAAAAATCAGCATGGAACGCGCTGAGAACGCCTGTTTCTTGCGCGAGAAACTCGAAAGAAGCGTACTCATTAAATGCTGCTCTGCCGCCACGCCCGAGCAAAAGCATCGGCTCGAGCAGATTCTTGCCGATTCCGAATCGCTCGACCATCGTGAAACGCGTCGTTTCTTTGACCTGGACAACCTGTTCCATGAGACGTGTTTTGCGATTGCCGGCCGTCACATGCTGTGGGATTGGATGAAGAGCGTCAATACGCATTTTGAGCGATACAACTGGTTGCGTATGGTGTCGCAGGACCTGGATTGGGAGCCGATTCGTCGGCAGCATCGCCGAATTCTCGAAGCTATTAAGAGGGGCGATACCGACACGGCGAGCTATCTGGCCGAGACACACTTGCATCTGATGCCCGAGGAGCAGGGCCCGGTTATCGCCTTGCATCCCGACTATTTTGAGCTGTCTAAAGACTCGGCCATCTAGCCCATCATCGCATCTGCTCGAGACGCAAAAACGATGCTGCTCATCTGCAGCGTTTTGCAGCCGAGATTTTTAAAAATGCCTAAAATGGCTCAGACTGCCGACAATTGGGAAACGGGGTGCGCTATGGCGCAGATGAGAATCAAGGACATTGCCGCCGAGGCGGGCGTGAGCCCGGCCACGGTTTCGCGCTATCTCAACAACCGCCCCGGGCAGATGACCGAGGAAACCCGTGCTCGCATCTCGGCAGTTATCGAGCGCACCGGCTATCGTCCACGTGCCGCCGCGCGCAATCTGCGCAGCTCGCGTACCAACCTCATCGGCGTGATCTTGGCCGACATTGCTAACCCGTTCTCGAGCGCCATGCTCGAGGGGCTTTCCGCCAGTGCCGCCGCGCGCGGCTGCTCGCTTATGACGGCCATCAGCGGCAACGACCCCGCCAAGGAGGCCGAGTCGCTCACCAGGCTCATCGACGCGGGCGTGGACGGCTTGGTCGTCAACACCTGCGGCGGCAACGACGCAGCGATCGCCGCGGCTGCGGGACGCTTGCCGGTCGTGCTGCTCGACCGCGATGTGGCCGATGGCGGCATCGACCTGGTCACCTCTAACAACCGCGAGCTGGTCGCCGGCCTGGTCGATGAGCTCACTGCGGCTGGTAGCGAGCGTCTGTGCCTGCTCACCGAGGCAAGCGATGACAGCCCCGTGCGTCGCGAGCGCGCCGAGGCCTTTGCCGACGAGCTTTCGCGACGCGGCCTTGCGGGCGAGGTCGTCACCCTGGCCGACGGTGGCGCCACGGGTGTCAGTCGCCTGGACGAGACCATCCGCGGCTATGCGGGTAAAAAGCTCGGCCTCATTGCCGTCAACGGTCTGGTCTTCCTGCGCCTGACCGAGGCGCTGGCACAGTTGGGACCCTCGTTGCCGGCGGGTCTCAAGATCGCAACGTTTGACGACTATCCCTGGAACCACGTGCTCTTTGGCGGTGTGACCACGGCCGCGCAGGACACCCTCACCATTGCCGAGCGCGTGGTCGAGCGCCTGTCCGAGCGCATCGACGTCGTTACCACTACGGTGGGCGACGCCGCAAAGCTCGCCCCCAAGCGCATCAAGGTCCCCGGCCGCATCGAACACCGCGCTTCGACCTCGCGCTAGTCTGTGTGATAATATATAGACAATGTCATACAGGAGGTATCCATGGCTGCGTCTGTGTTGAGTGTGCGAGTGGACTCGTCAATCAAAGATTCATTTGCCGAGCTGTGCGAAGAACTTGGCATGACTTCGTCTGTTGCGGTCAACATGTTTATGAGGCAGATGCTGCGCGAGCGCTCACTGCCGTTTGTTCCTTCACTCGGTAAAAGCTCTGCGAGCGAAAGCGTCGCGGCGGGCATTTTGGATACTGCCCAGATTGAGTCCGCCGTCCGCGAGGCAGCCAGCTCGATTCCCGCCATCAAAACCGTGATTCTTTTTGGTTCGTATGCCCGTGGCGAAGCGCGTGCCGATAGCGATATCGACTTACGTCTCGAAGTTGATCGCGAGCAGGGCTTTGGTCTTTTCGCGTTGTCGGCGTTTGGTGAGGCGGTGCGCAAAGAAACCGGGAGGCAGGTCGACCTCGTTTCGAGTGATCATCTTGATGACGATCTTGCCGCGGTAATCGAGCGCGAAGGAGTGATCATTTATGATCGCGCGTAAGTCAGACGGCCTGTTCGCACACGTTTTTTGAGCGCCTGACACGCTTTAACCCTGCGGAAACATTTTTCTGCGATAGTATCTGCGATATAGAACAGTCGAAACCCGCCCGAAAGAAAGGGGAGCGACATGAACCAGCAGAACATCGATTACGTACTCCGCTCTGTAGAGCAGCGTGACATCCGCTTTGTGCGTCTGTGGTTTGTCGACATTCTCGGCCGCCTCAAGAACTTTGCCATTAGCCCCGAGGACCTCGAGGTCGCTTTTGAGGAGGGCATTGGCTTTGACGGCTCGGCCATCGAGGGCTTTGCCACGCCCGAGGAAGCCGACATGCTCGCGTTCCCCGATGCCTCGACCTTCCAGATCCTGCCGTGGCGCCCGAGCCACAACGGCGTCGCCCGCGTGTTCTGCGACGTGTGCACTCCCGATCGCAAGCCCTTTGCCGGTGACCCGCGCGATGCCCTGCGCCGCATGTTCCACAAGGCCGAGAAGGCCGGCTACCTGCTCAACGTGGGCGCCGAGCTGGAGTATTACTATTTCCCCGACGAGCACACGCCCGAGCCGCTCGACAACGTGGGCTACTTCGACCTTTCGGTGAGCGACGCCGCCCGTGACCTGCGCCGCAACACGGTCCTCACGCTCGAGAAGATGTCCGTGCCCGTGGAGTACACCTTCCACGCCGCCGGCCGCTCGCAGCACGGCATGAGCCTGCGCCATGCCGAGGCCCTGAGCATGTCCGACGCCATCACCACGGCCAAGCTCATCATTAAGCAGCAGGCCTACGAGAGCGGCTGCCACGCCTCCTTTATGCCCAAGCCGCTGGCGGGCGAGGACGGCAGCGCCATGTTCCTGCACCAGTCGCTGTTCGACCACGACGGCAACAACGTCTTTTGGGGCGAGGACGACGAGAAGTACCATCTCTCCGACGTCGCCAAGCACTATATGGCCGGCATCCTTGCGCACGCGCGCGAGATCAGCGCCATCACCAACCCCACCGTCAACTCGTACAAGCGCATCACCACCGGTGGCGACTCCGTGCCGCAGTACGCCACGTGGGGCCTGCGCAACCGCGCGAGCATGGTCCGCATCCCGGTCTACAAGCCCGGCAAGCAGCTGTCCACGCGCATCGAGCTGCGCAGTCCCGATCCCATGGCCAACCCGTACCTGGTCAACACCGTTACGCTGGCGGCTGGCCTCGACGGCATCGAGCGCAAGCTGGAGCTTCCGCCCGAGGCCACGGCCGAGACGCTCAAGCTCACCGACCGTCAGATGCTCGAGGCCGGCTACGCGCCGCTGCCGCGCTCGCTCAAAGAGGCGCTCGACGTGTTTGAGGACTCGCAGTTTATGAAGGACGCCCTCGGCGAGCACATCCACAGCTTCTTCCTCAAAAAGAAGCGCGACGAGTGGCATAAGTTTGAGTCCACGATCACCCAGTGGGAGATCAAGCACTATCTGGCGAACTCCTAATCGCGCTGGCTTGTCCCAGTACGATTGAGCTCATTTCTTTGGAGGCCGATATGTCCGAAAAGAGTGCCCTGTTCATGGCGCGCACGACGCGCTTCCACGAGTTTGCCCGCAGCCTGACGACCACCCTGGGTGTCGAGGTGAGCCTGGCCACCCCCGATTCGCCGACTGCGGCGCACGACTTTGACCTGCTGATCCTCGATTCCGACGGCATCCGCAGCGACCGCATCGATCAGATTGCCAAGTGGCTCGACGATCGCGGCGGCGTTCCCATGCTGGTGATCGTCGACGACGAGGCGCTCGGCACCCTGCGCCTGCCGAATCACGCGCATGCCGATTTCGTGTGCCCCACGGCGACGCCAAACGAGCTCAAGGCTCGTGCGCAGCGCCTGATGGGCGAGGAGGAGACCGTCACCGCCGACGATGTGCTCAACATCGACAACCTCGAGATTAACCTGGCTACCTACCAGGTGACGCTCGACGATGAACCTATCGATCTGACACTGATGGAGTACTCGCTGCTGAGCTTTTTGGCGACGCATCCCAACCGTGCCTACAGCCGCGAAGTGCTGCTGCACCGCGTGTGGGGCTTTGAGTACTGCGGCGGTACGCGTACCGTTGACGTGCACATCCGACGCATCCGCTCCAAGGTGGGTCCGCAGATCGCGGCACACATCACCACCGTCCGCGGCGTGGGCTATCTGTTTAAGGACTAGATTTCCACCACAAAGGGGACAGGCACCTTTTGTGGTGGTTTTGCCGCAGGTGCGGGCGCCTTTCGGGTTTGCAGCAGAACTTAAGCCTTCCTAAAAGATTGCGTTCTCATACACGTGCGCCCGCATATTGGGGTACAACTCAACGTGAACAATGATGGCCCGCCACATGTTTGGCGGGCCTTTGGTTATTTGACGAAAGGATCGCAGCTATGAGCGAGAACGATTCCCGGCGTCCCCAGGACGCGGGCAACGCCGGCGAGACTCAGCAGCAGCCGCGCGTGCAGGTGGAGTCGACGCCTGCCGGCGGTAACATTCCCTACGTGCAGGCCTACGACACGCAGACCGGCCAGCCCCTGGGTGGCCAGCAGGTCGTGAACAAGCACACGGTGGTCAAGACCAAGACCAAAAAGCTGCCGATCTTTATTACGGCGCTTGCCGGTTGTGCCTGCGGCGCCCTGCTGGTCATCGCGCTCATCATGAGCGGCACGCTCGATATCGGCGGCGGCAAGAACGCCGTGACGGCGGGCGCTTCGGGCTCGTCGACGCAAAAGATCACCATCGACTCCGAGGACACCACGCTGGCCGAGGCCGTCTCTGCCAAGGCACTTCCCTCCGTGGTTTCCATTACCGCCACTTCGAGCGGCAGCCAGGGCAGCTCGCTTTCGCAGTCTGCCGACGAGTCGGACAGCTCGGGCAGCGTTGGCTCGGGCGTGGTGCTCGACACCGAGGGCCATATCCTCACCAACAACCACGTGGTCGACGGCTACGACCAGTACGTGGTAACCATGGATGACGGCACCACCTACGAGGCCGAGTTCGTGGGCAACGATGCCTCGAGTGACCTCGCCGTTATTAAGCTCAAGGACGCCGACTCCTCCAAGCTCACCCCGATCGAGATCGGTGACTCCTCTAAGCTCAACGTGGGCGAGTGGGTTATGGCGATCGGTTCGCCGTTTGGCAACGAGCAGTCTGTCTCCACCGGTATCGTGTCGGCGCTGTATCGCTCCACGGCCATGAGCTCCACCAGCGGTAACACCATCTATGCCAATATGATCCAGACCGATGCCGCCATCAACCCGGGCAACTCCGGCGGCGCGCTCGTCAACGACAACGGCGAGCTCGTGGGCATCAATTCGCTCATCGAGAGCTATTCGGGCTCTAGCTCGGGCGTGGGCTTTGCCATTCCGGTCAACTACGCCAAGAATATCGCCGACCAGATCATCGACGGCAAGACGCCGGTGCACCCGTACCTGGGCGCCACGCTTTCGAGTGTCAACGCGCTCAACGCCCGCACCAACAAGCTGAGCACCGATAGCGGCGCATATGTGGCAAGCGTTGTTGAGGACGGTCCCGCTGCCAAGGCTGGCATCCAGGAGGGCGACGTCATCACCAAGCTGGGCGATGACGAGATCACGAGCGCCGACGGCCTGATCATCGCGCTGCGCAGCCACGAGGTGGGCGAGAAGGTCGAGATCACGCTCGTGCGCGGCAAGGAAGAGAAGAAGGTCACTGTTGAGCTGGGCTCCGACGAGGAGCTGCAGAACCAGCAGCAGAACGACAGCTCGACTGATACCGGCAACGGCGGCATCACCGACGAGCAGCTGCGCCAGTACCTAGAGGAGCTGCTGGGCCAGCAGGGCCAGGGCAACGGCCAGGGTTTCTAACGAGCCGTATTGCACATACCGATGCCAGAGGGGGCTGTCCCGCTAACGCGGGACAGCCCCCTCTTTTCGCAGTGATCCATTGGGGATGGAGGAAAACGGATCATGTAGAACTGGCAAGGGTATGGTTTGATCGCGCAATCCACCCCGGTCCGGCCGCTGCCGATTCGGTGCGGTTCGAAAGGGTTATTCGGCCCCATTGCGACCGGTGGTACCCTAGTATCCGTTTGAAATCGAGCGAAGGAGTGCCGCTATGGAGCAATCGAGCCTGTTTGGTGACGGCGTGGACATCGATACCGAAACGCTAGCGAGCACGGATACCGCTGCACCGGCCGATGCCCGTGCCCAGGCGGCAGCGCGTGCGGCTGAGTTGCGCCACGAGCTCGATTACCACGCCTATCGCTACTACATGCTCGATGCGCCCGAGATCACGGATGCCGCCTTTGACAAAATGCTCGTTGAGCTGCAGGAGATCGAGGCGACCTACCCCGATTTGGTGACGCCCGACAGCTATACCCAGCGCGTGGGCGGCTACGTGAGTGAGCAGTTTACGCCGGTCACGCACATGGCGCGCATGTATTCCATGGACGATGCCATGGACCTGGACGAGCTCGACGCGTGGCTCCAGCGCACCGAGGATGCGCTCGGTGCCGGCAGCGTCACCTATACCTGCGAGCTCAAAATCGACGGTCTGGGCGTGGCGCTTACCTACCAAAACGGAACCTTCGTGCGCGCGGCCACACGCGGCGACGGCACCACGGGCGAGGACGTGTCGCTCAACGTGCGTACCATCAAGGATGTGCCCATGCACCTGTCCGAGCCGGCGCTCGCCCACATGGGTGCCGACCGCGAGCGCACCATCGAGGTGCGCGGCGAGGTCTATATGCCCAAGGGCAGTTTTGTGCGTCTGAACGACGAGGCCGATGCCGAGGGTCGCGATCCCTTCGCCAACCCGCGCAACGCCGCCGCCGGATCCCTGCGCCAGAAGGATCCCAAGGTCACGGCGCGCCGCGATCTGGCCACCTTTATCTATGCCATCGCCGATACCGATCCGCTGCACGTCCACAGCCAGCGCGAGTTTCTGGACTGGCTGCGCAGCGCCGGCTTTAGCGTCAACCCTAACGTGGCTCGTTGCGCCACGCCGGCCGAGGTCCACGAGTTCTGCGCCCAGGCCCTCGAGCATCGCGGTGACCTGGACTACGACATCGACGGCGTGGTCGTAAAGGTCGATAGCTTCCAGCAGCAGCTCGACCTGGGCTTTACCGCCCGCGCGCCGCGCTGGGCCATTGCTTTTAAGTTCCCGCCCGAGGAAAAGCAGACCGTCCTGCGCGAAATTCGCATCCAGGTGGGCCGCACCGGTGTGCTCACGCCGGTCGCCGAGTTCGACCCGGTGACGGTTGCCGGCTCCACTATCGCGCGCGCCACGCTGCACAACATCGACGAGATCCGTCGCAAAAACGTGCGCGAGGGCGATACCATCATCGTGCACAAGGCAGGCGATGTAATCCCCGAGGTCGTGGGGCCGGTGCTCGACAAGCGACCGGCCGACAGTGTTGACTGGCAGATGCCCGAGGTCTGCCCCGTGTGCGGTAGCCCCGTGGTCCATGAGGACGGTGAGGTGGCCTACCGCTGCGTGTCCATCGACTGCCCCGCACAGCTCAAAGAGCGCCTACTCCACTGGGTGAGCCGTGGCTGCATGGACGTGGACGGCCTGGGCGATGAGATCGTCGACAAGATGATCGCCGCCGGACTGATCCACGATGTCGCGGACTTCTACCAGCTCACAGTCGACGACATCGCCGGCCTGGACACGGGACGCACCTATGCCAGCTCCAACAGCAAAAAGGGCGTCAAGAAGGGCGACCCCATTCCGGTAGGCCTCAAGACGGCCGAGAAAATCATCGCCGAGCTCAACAAGTCCAAGAGCCAGCCGCTCGGTCGCGTGCTGTTTGCCCTGGGCATCCGCCACGTGGGCAAGAGCGTGGGCGAGGTTGTCGCCGAGCGATTCCTGTCGATCGACAAACTCATCTTGGCGAGTGAAGAGGACATCGCCGAGTGCGAGGGCATCGGTCCCAAGATCGCGGCGAGCGTCAAGCAGTTCCTGGCCGTGCCCGAAAACCTTGCCGTGCTGGAACGTTTGCGCCAAGCGGGCCTTTCGCTCGAGGTCGACTTGGGCGCCGCGCACGCGCAAGCCGCAGCCGACGCTGGCGTGGCAGGCGAGCTTGCCGACGCACAGCCGCTTGCGGGTCTGACCTTCGTGCTCACCGGCACGCTCGTCAATCGCACGCGCGACGAGGCGGGCGCGGCGCTCAAGGTGCTCGGCGCCAAGGTCTCGGGCAGCGTGTCGAAGAAGACGAGCTATCTGGTCGCCGGCCCCAAAGCGGGCTCCAAGCTCACCAAAGCCGAGCAGCTGGGCGTGCCCGTGCTGGATGAGGATGCACTCGAGCAGATCTTGGCTACTGGTCAGGTGCCCCAGGCTTAAGGCATCAATAGTCAAATTGAAGAACCGCCCGGAAGCACGATGCCTTCCGGGCGGTTCTTACTTTGCTGGGGAAACGGGCACCGTGATCTGCGTTACGTAGGTTGCCGGATCGTCGCTGATGATGTCGTCGATGAGGGCGATCTCGCGCGACGGGCCGGCGGGCGTCAGGTTGTGTTCGCGCATATAGCTGAGCAGCCGCTCGTAGCGCGGGGCTGCTTGCCCGTGCGTGCCGCGGAAGCTTATGGTCAGGCAGCGCGCGGCAGGTCGCGTCTCGACGTTACCCAAGTAATCATCGGTGTCATCGAGCAGCAGAAAGACCTCGTCGTAACCATCAAAGTCACCGGTTGCCAGGCGTTCGGGCGCGATACCCACACCCAGATTGCCCAGATAGGCAAAGGTTTCGTGCTGCCCCTGCTGAAGCTGGCGGATATGCCATCCCAGCGAATAGGCGTCGGTGGGATTGACGGGCTCGTGCAGCGTGGCGCAGCGAAGTTCGGGTTCCTCGATTTCGCTAATGGTGTCGAGATCAGCATTCAAAGCGCCATGAAGCAGGGCAAGCCGCTGGTCAATCTTGCGCGACATGCGCTCCAACTCACGCCGCCTGTGCTCAATTAACTCCTGTTGCTTGGTCAGTTGCCGTTGCATCAAATCCATATCGCGCGTAGTGACAAACTCGCGAATCTGCGCCAGCGGCAGGTCGAGAACGCGCAGGTTGCCGATGGTGTTGAGGGTGGAGAGCTGCCGCGATCCGTAGTAGCGGTACCCACTCGCCGGATCGACATATGCCGGCTCCAATAGCCCCATCTGTTCGTAATGGCGCAGTGTACCCACGCTCAAATTGAGCAGGCGCGCCACCTCGCCAATGCGAAGCAGGCCCTCGGTGTGTTCGCTTGGCATGTCGGTCACAGGACCGCTCCTTTCGGTAAAAACAGGGGAGGGGTGCCAGGCTCGCGTCGCCCCGCTATGCCATCAGCTTGTCAAAAGCTCCGCGGCGGTTAAGCACAGTAAACGCGACAACACAGATGACTGCCGACAAAAGCGATCCGCACGGCGAGGCGATACCCATGGGGAACAGCGTGTCGGAATAGGCGTTCGACAGCAGCCATGCACCGGGCACGCGAATGAGCGCCACGGCCAGCACGTTGTGCGCAAAGCCGATGTAGCTCTTGCCATACGCAGCGAAAAAGCCACTAAAGCAAATGTGGATGCCGGCAAAGATTGCATCGAAAATATAACTGTGCATATAGCCGGTACCGGCCGCGACCACCGCGGGGTCCTTGGCAAAAAAGCCAATAAACGCCGGCGCCACCAGCCACAACAGCACCGTGATCAGGCAGCCGTACACCACCGAGATGGTCATGGCGTCCTTGAGCACCTGACGCGCGCGGTCGCCCTTGCCCGCACCGGCGTTTTGCGCCGTGAGCGCGCTGACGGTGGCACCCATGGAACTCGGCACAATGAACAAAAAGCTGATCATCTTTTCGACCAGGCCCACGGCGGCGGCGTCGACCAGGCCGCGATGGTTGGCGATGACGGTGATAAACATAAACGCCACCTGGATGCAGCCGTCCTGCACGGCCACGGGCACGCCGATCTTAAGAATGCTGCCGAGCACCTCGGGCTGGGGGCGCAGGTCGCTGCGCTTAACGTGGATGTTCGTGCGACGGCTCTTGAGCCACGCAAGCGCGAGGGCAACGCTGGCCGTCTGGGCGGTTACCGTGCCGAGCGCCGCGCCTACGGGGCCGAGCCCCATGTGCCCGATAAACAGAAAGTCGAGCGCGATGTTGATGATGCATGCCACGCCAATCACGTACATAGGCGAGCGCGAATCGCCCAGGCCGCGAAAGATGGCCGAGAGGATGTTGTATGCGGCGATAAAGGGAATGCCGACAAAGCAGATACGCAGGTAGGCGGCGGTGCCTTCGACCGCCTCGGGCGGCGTGCCAATGAGTGCTACGATTTGCGGGCACAGTGCGAGCAGGACAGCGGCCAACACCACCGAGACACCCATAAAGAGCGTGATGGTGTTGCCGATGGCGGTCTCGGCGCGATCGAAGCGGCGCGAACCCACGGCGTGGCCGACGATGACCGTCGTTCCCATGGCCAGGCCCACGAGCGTCACGGTAATGATATAGAGCGTCTGCGCGCCGTTGCCCACGGCGGTGATGCCGGCGGCGCCGCTAAACTGCCCCATCATGTACAGGTCGGCCATGCCGTAGAGCATCTGCAAAAAGTACGAGAGCATATAGGGCAGGGCAAAGACCGCGATGGTCTTAAGGACATTGCCGCGTGTGAGGTCGTGTTCCATGGGCGGGGCACTTTCTGGCTTGGGTCGTTTACGTACCAGTGTAGTGAAAACCCTACAACGATTGTAGAGTCAAGGTTCATGTTGGCGGCGGGGCAAAAAAGTCACGCTCGCGTTCATTTCCAATTGAATACGGGCGCGTGCCCTGTGAGCATGGCGTCTGCACTGGCCTTGCAGAAATCGATTTCGGAGCACTTGACACCGCCACACGGCGCGCCATAATACGTGGGTTTGCGAACAACGTTTGATGGGGGATGAACCTGCGTGCGCAATCTCAAGATTTTGTTTTCCTATCTGGGGGCATACCGCCGCGATGCCATACTCGGCGTGCTCTTTGTGACGGCCGAAACGGCGCTCGAGCTGTTTATCCCGGTCATCATGGCAAATATCATCGACGTGGGCGTGCCTGCGGGCGACATCAACTACATGCTGTTGCAGGGTGCGTATATGCTGGTGTGCGCCGCATGTTCGCTGGCACTTGGCTTGGGCTATGCGCGCACGTCCGCTCGCGTCGCCTCGGGGCTGGGCGCTAACCTGCGCGAGGCCGAGTATCGCAAGATCCAGGCGCTCGCCTTTGGCAATCTGGACAACTACGACTCCAGCTCGCTCGTCACGCGCATGACCACCGACATCACCGTGATTCAAAACGCCGTAGGCAACGGCTTCCGCCCCATGGTGCGCGGGCCGGTAAATCTGGTCATGGGCCTCGTCTACGCTTTTGCGCTCTCGCGCGAGCTCGCGGCGGTCTTTGCCGTCATTCTGCCGATGCTCGCCATCGTGCTCGGTATCATTACCGTGCGCGTGAGCCCGCTCTACCGCCAACTCCAGACCTCAATGGACCACCTCAACGGCGTGGTGCAAGAGGACCTTACCGCCGTGCGCGCCGTGAAGGCGTACGTGCGCGCCGAGCACGAGTGCGACAAGTTCGACACCGTCAATACCGAGCTCGCCGGCACGGCGACCAAGACCTTCGGTACCGCCGTGCTCAACCTGCCGGTGTTTCAACTCTCGATGTACGTGGCTGCGCTCTCGATCTTGTGGATTGGCGGCCGCATGATCATCGAAGGCCGCTTGGGCGTGGGCTCGCTCACGGGCTTTATGAGCTACGTGTTGCTGATCATGAACTCGCTCATGATGATTTCCAACGTGTTTTTGCTGCTCACGCGCGCTCTCACGAGTGTGGGCCGTATCGCAGAGGTGCTCGATGAAGAGCCCTTTATCGCCAACCCTGCGGGAGACCACGCAACTGCGGCGCCAACGGACGGCAGTATCGAGTTTCGCGACGTTTCCTTTAAATACCGCGCGGATGCAGCCGAGGACGTGCTCGAGCATATCGACCTTCGCATCGAGAGCGGCTCGACGGTGGGCATCCTCGGCGGTACGGGTTCGGGCAAGAGCTCGCTTGTGCAGCTGATTGCGCGCCTGTACGACGCCACCGAGGGCGCCGTGCTTGTGGGCGGACATGACGTGCGTGACTACGACCTGGCTACCTTGCGCGACGCGGTGGGCATTGTGCTGCAGAAGAATGTGCTGTTCACGGGCACCGTGCGCGAGAACCTGCAGTGGGGCAATCCGCAGGCATCGGACGATGAGCTCCTCGCGGCTTGCCGCGCGGCGTGCGTGGACGAATTCCTTGATCGCATCGGCGGGCTGGACGGCGAGTTGGGCCAAGGCGGTGCCGGTGTTTCGGGTGGCCAGAAGCAGCGCCTGTGCATCGCGCGTACATTGCTCAAGCATCCGCGTGTGCTCATCTTTGACGATTCGACCAGCGCGGTCGATATGGCGACCGACGCCAAGATCCGCGAGCATATCGCTCAGATTCCCAGCACGACGGTGATTGTCATTGCGCAGCGCATTGCGAGCGTCATGGATGCCGACCGCATTATTGTGTTGGACGACGGCCGCGTCCACGGCGTGGGCACGCATGAGGAGCTGCTGGCGGGCGATAGCATCTACCAGGAGATTTACGCCTCGCAGATGGAGTTTGCGGGGAACGCGGACGCCAGCGACGGCTGCGACGATGCCTGCGCGAACGATCCGTTTTTCTCCGTCCCCAGCGAATCACCCTTGGAAGGGGGTGAGCGCCATGCCTAAGATCGCAGCCCAAGCACGCCCGGCCGACCTCAAGCGCACGGTGCGCCGCCTGCTCTCCTACATGGGGCATGCCAAGTTCTCGTTGCTCGCGGTGGGCGTGCTCGCCTCCGTCGCCGCCATCGCAAGCCTCGCCGGCACCTACATGGTGCGCCCCATCGTTAACGGTTTGGCCACGGGCGGGGAGGAACTGCTCGCCAAGCAGGTCATCCTGACGGCAATCATCTACGCCGCGGGCGTGCTCTCGGCTCTGGGCTACTCGCAGATTATGGTGCGCGCGGCCCAGCGCGTGGTGTCCGATATCCGCCGCGACCTGTTCGCGCACATCCAGACGCTGCCGCTCAGTTATTTTGACAGCACGCGCTCGGGCGACATCATGAGCTTTTTCACCAACGACGTCGACACCGTCTCCGAGGCGCTCAACAACAGCTTTGCCAACGTGATTCAGGCCGCCATTCAGGTTGTGGGCACCACGGCTATGCTCATCATCCTCAACTGGCAGCTCACGATTATCACGCTCGTGTGCGATGCGGCCATTGTGCTGTATGCGCGCTACTCGGGCGCGCGCTCTAAGCGCTTCTTTGCCGCCCAGCAGGCGTCGCTGGGCGATTTGGACGGATACGTCGAGGAGATGGTCTCGGGCCAAAAGGTCATCAAGGTCTTTAACCGCGAGGACCATATCGCCAGCTTCACCTGCCGCAACGACGAGCTTCGCCGCACCGGCACCGCCGCCGTGAGCTATGCCAACTCCATGGTGCCCATGACCGTGGTGATTGGCTACGTCAACTATGCCATCGTCGCCGTGGCGGGCGGCATGCTCTGCATCAAGGGGCTCGCCGAAGTGGGCGCGCTCGCGAGCTATCTGGTCTTTGTACGCCAGGCGGCCATGCCCATCAACCAGTTTACGCAGCTGGGCAACTTCTTGCTCAACGCCCTTGCCGGTGCCGAGCGCCTGTTTGCCGCCATGGACCTTAAGCCCGAGGTTGACGAGGGCTGCGTGGAGCTGGTGCAGACAGGCGACGCCGCGTGGGCATGGAAGATTCCCGAGGGCCAGGGTGTGGGCTCGTACGGGCATCTGCATGACGTGGCTGCCGTTGATGAGTCGGGCCGCGCGGTGGCTGCCGACGGTACCGAGCTCACGTGCGGCTTGGTCCCGCTTGCCGGCGACGTGCGCTTCCATGCCGTGGACTTTTCCTACGTGCCGGGCACCCGTGTGCTCACGGACCTCAACCTGTTTGCCAAGCCGGGGCAAAAGATCGCGTTTGTGGGCTCGACGGGCGCCGGAAAGACGACCATCACCAACCTCATCAACCGCTTCTACGAGGTCGATGACGGCGAGATTACCTACGACGGCATCGACGTCAAGCACATTGCCAAGGCCAGCCTGCGCGGGTCGCTCGGCATTGTGCTGCAGGACACGCACCTGTTTAGCGGCACCATTGCGCAGAACATCCGCTTTGGCAAACTCGACGCGACCGACGAGGAGGTGCGTGCCGCTGCCGAGGCAGCCTGCGCCGACTCGTTTATCCGCCGCCTGCCTAGAGGGTACGACACGCCGGTCACGGCCGACGGCGCCAACCTGTCGCAGGGCCAGCGCCAGCTGCTCGCCATCGCGCGCGTTGCCGTGGCCGATCCACCGGTGCTCATCCTGGACGAGGCCACTTCGAGTATCGACACGCGTACCGAAAAGCTCATCGAGCGCGGTATGGACCGCATCATGCGCGGACGCACCACGTTTATGATCGCGCACCGCCTGTCTACCGTCCGCGACGCCGACGCCATCATGGTCCTCGAACACGGCCGCATCATCGAGCGCGGCACGCACGAAGAGCTGCTCGCTCAGCACGGCGAATACTGGCAGCTGGCGCATGGCTTAAAAGAGTTGGATTAACCCGTTCGAGCACGATGCTTTGACCCTTCCGTGCCTCTCACCTCGCCTCAAACCATCACAACATTCGACGTTTTTTGCCAAAATCGGGAAAAGCGTCGAATGTTGTGATGGTTTTTCTGCCACTCGACCGGGCGGAATCGCTTTCTTGCGCACGAAGGTGTGCGGACCCGTGGGCAGGGGAATAAGGTTGGTTATCCGACTCCATTGGAGGGCTCATGGACCTGCCGATTGTCCTGTCCCATAAGACTGCCTGGCTTTACCACAACGTGGCGCGTCCGTCCGAGCCGCTCTCGCGAGCAAGCAGCCTATACGATGAGGACTCGCTTGCTAACGAGGCGGAGCCGACTGCGGGTCTGCCCAAATTGGGGCTCGATGCCAAGGGGCTAAGGGCTTCAACGGCAGTCGGGATCGTTACCGACTATCTGGTCTCGCTTGGTATTCCACGAGAAGAGCTCGATCATATCGACACGCTCGTCAACTTCGATTTTGAGCGCTCGACGCCGGCTGGATTTAGGTGCCACGTGTTTGGGGCGCCGGTACCTCCAGGCCATCTTATCGAGGTGGCAGAGGGCCTTCTGGTGGTTGATGAGGCCATGTGCTTTGTCCAAGCGGGTTCGTGGATGAGCGAGCCCGAGCAGTTGGAATATGGCTACGAAATCTGTGCCCGATACCATTTGAATCATCTGTCGACAGGCGATTATATCGAGATGGGGCAGAGGTATACCGTTGGCGACTTGATTGCCTATTGCAATGAGAACCGATCTCGTCAGGGGGCCATACGCGCGGCCGCCGTGCTCAGGCGCGTGCGCGATGGCGCGCGGTCGCCCATGGAGACGGCCACCGCAATCATGGTCGTAGCAAAACGTTCCCAGGGAGGGCTGGGATACGCCAAGATCGAGCTCAACCATCGGGTCGATGTTCCCAACGAGTTCAAGTATCTCGCAAAGGCTGGGTATTTCGAGATCGACGTATATGCGCCTGCGAGCGGTACGGGGATTGAATACAACGGCTCGGACCATCTTGATAAACAGCGCAGCGCGTCGGACGCGGAGCGTATGACCGTGCTGAGCGCGCTGGGCTTTAGGATGATCGTCCTCACCGGGACTCAGTTTGCCCACCAGCTGCAATTACACCGGGCGATGAATGCCATTGCGCTCGCTATGGGTCTCAAATGCGACCGAAGCGAGACGTTCCAGAAACGGCAGAATGACCTGCGGGAATTCGTGATTCGGCACTGGAACGGCGGCCTTTAGGGGCGTCTGGCTTGTCTTCCGAGCCCTGCGAACACCTAAACCGTCCCAACATTCGACGTTTTTTGCCAATATCGGGAAAAGCATCGAATGTTGGGACGGTTTGAATGCTGAGGATGGGCTCGGGAAGCCATTCTTGCTCGAATGGCCTGTCCTGTCGTACGCGTGTCGACCCGGTTCCTGTGTGCGGTACTATATTCCCCGAAGAATAAATCGCTGTGCGAGGGGAGGATTGCGTGGACGAGCGCGTGCAACATGACGGTTTTGGCCGCGATATCAACTACCTGCGCATTGCCGTTACCGACAAGTGCAATTTCCGCTGCATTTACTGCATGCCTGCCGACGGCGTGGCGCCGCGCGCGCATGATGAGCTGCTCAGCGCCGAGGAAATCGCCCGCTTTGTGCGTCTGGTGGCGGGGGAGGGCATTCGCCGCGTACGCCTGACGGGTGGCGAGCCGCTGGTCAGCCGCCGCATTATCCCGCTCATTCGCGACATCCGCGCGATCCCGCAGATCAAGGACATCTCGCTCACCACCAATGGCGCCCTGCTACCCAAGTTGGCGCCGCAGCTTAAAGACGCAGGGCTCGACCGCGTCAACATTTCGCTCGACACACTCGATCCCGCGCTCTTTGGAAAGATCACGCGCCTGGGCCGGCTCGAGCAGACCATGGCTGGCATCGATGCGGCGCTGGCCTGGGGCTTTGGGCCGGTCAAGGTTAACTGTGTAGTCGTGCGCCGGCTCAACCAGGACGTGGCGGCCCTCGCGCAGCTCACGGTCGACCGCCCCATTCACCTGCGCTTTATCGAATACATGCCCATCGGCGACGAGCACACGAGCTCGCATTGCGCTGTGGACCCGCATGCGCCCACGCTCAATCCCGAGCTGTGGGACGCGAGCGATACCGTGCCGAGTGACGAGCTACGGGCACGCGTCAATGTCGGCGCCGCTGCGGCTGGCCTGGGTGAGCTTGAGCCGCTCGACATAAGCGACGCTCCCGCCGGCGCGGGCCCTGCGCGCTACTGGCGCTTTCCGGGTGCGGCGGGCACGGTCGGCTTCATTAGTGCCATGTCCAATCATTTTTGCGCGAGCTGCAACCGCCTGCGCCTGACGGCGGACGGCAGCGTGCGCCCCTGCCTGTTCAGCGATGCCGAGTATTCGGTTCGCGAGGCGCTGCGCCGTGGTGATGATATGCAGGTGCTTTCGATTTGGCGCGATGCCGTGGCCCACAAACCGCAGGAACACGCGATAATTGAGGGCACGCAACGATTTATGTCCCAAATCGGAGGATGATCATATGGCCAAGAGCAGGTACGCCGATGCCACCAAGGCCGCTCGCAGGGCCGCGATGTCTGCCCATAAAGCCGCGGCAGTCAGCAAAGACGCCGCGTCCGCGGCCGTGCAGCCGCCCGCGAGCGACAACGCCACCGACCTCGCTCGCGACGCTCGCCGCGACGAGCTGACTCACGTGGACGCCAAGGGCGAGGTACGTATGGTCGACGTATCCGACAAGGCCGAGACGCACCGCATCGCCATTGCCGAGGGCACCATCCTCATGCATCCCGAGACGCAGGCTATGGTGCTGCAGGACCGCGCCAAGAAGGGTGACGTGCTAGCTTGCGCGCGCGTAGCGGGCATCATGGCCATCAAGCGCACGAGCGACATCATCCCCATGTGCCACCCGCTGCTCATCACCAAAAGCAAGTGCGATATCGAGCCCATCGCTCCGGCGGGAACGCCGGCCGACGAGACGCCCGAGGGCTGGGCGCCGGCGCGCTCGGACGGACAGGTCGGCTTTCACGTGCTGGTCACGGCGGGTGTGACGGGCAAGACGGGAATTGAGATGGAAGCGCTGACCGGCGCGAGTGCCGCGTGCCTGACCATCTACGACATGTGCAAGGCCGTCGACCGCGGTATGGAGATCGTCGATGTACGCCTGCTGCACAAGGAGGGTGGCCGTTCGGGCGTGTGGGATCGCGCAGAGCGCCAGGCTGCTGCTGTTGAGTCCGTGGCCGCCGACGGCGCAGCGCCCGCGAGCGCACACGCTGCCGCCGCGCCCGCGCCCACTCCGGCCGTCCCCGCAATCGCGTTTATCGGTTACCAGAACTCGGGCAAGACCACGCTTGTCGAGAAGGTCATCGCCGAGCTTACCCGCCGTGGTCTGCGTGTGGGTTCGCTCAAGCACCATGGGCATCACGGCTTTGATATCGACGTGCCCGCCAAGGACACCTGGCGCCATCACCAGGCAGGCTCCAAGCACGTGGGCCTCATCTGCGCCACGCGCTGGGCGGAGTACGCCGACACGCGCGAGGAGGACGAGATGCCCGCCCGCGAGCTGCTGTCGCGCTACAACGACGTCGATGTGGTGATCATCGAGGGCTATAAGACCGAGGGCTTCGACAATATCGTGGTTGCGCGCTCCGGTGTCGACCGCCTGCGCGGCAAGAGCTCGCTCGACCTGGTCGACGGCCGCACACTGGCCCTAGCCTGCAACGAGGCCCTGGCACGCCAGGCCTTCGACGCCGGCTTTGCGACCCGAGCCATCAACATCAACGACGCCCGAGCCATCTGCGACCTTATCCAAGACCATCTTCAGGCTTGACGCTGCGCCGGCCCCAAGCACCCCATCTCGCCCCTCAAGCCGTCGCTCGCGTACCAAAGTACGCGTCGCTCCTCTTTCGGGGTGACCTGGGACACTTGGAACCGGCTCGCTACGCTGCCATATCATTGGGCCACCACAGGCAGGCACCTTTGTGGTGGTTTTTGTTTTGGTAGATGTTTGGGACATGCCTTAAAATCTACCACGTAGTTCGTGTTGGCAAAAACGGAGAGAAGGGGCCCGATGCGTCCTTAACGTTGCATACGGAAAGATTGAGTCGATGGTCGGCGGTCAATGCCCGCGGCCCGTATTCGTATGCAACAAGGAGCGCCCATGTCCCTATCTCTAATCTCAAAATCCCAGTCATCGCTGTCCGCGCAGGCTAAGCGCCTGGTGGCAATGCGGTTTCTGATCTACACCGGCTTCCAGACCAGCTACTTTATCGGCGTTATCGGAACGCTCACCTATGCGGACGGCGCTTCGGTCGTCGCGACGTCGCTGGCCGTTCTGTTTATGAACGTCTTCGTAATCCTGGGGTCCTTTGCGGGCGGTGCGGCGCTCGACGCCTGGGGTCCGCGCCGCCATTTTCTGCTGAGCATCGTCGGCACGCTGGCAACGGGCGCGGCAATCATCGCCTTTGGCAGCGCGACCGGAACGGTCCTTGCCGGCGCGGTGCTCTTGGGCTTTGTGATGGGGTTCGCCCAGCCCATCGCCACGTCCTATCCGGCCTACCTCACCGACGACCCCGTCGAGCTCAAAGACATCAACTCCGCCATCACCATGTTCTCTAACGTGAGCATCATCGTCGGCCCCACGCTGGGCGGCTTTGTGGCGGCAGCTGCATCGTCACGCGCGGTGTTCGTGCTCATGATGCTGTTCACCCTGCTTGCGCTCATTGCCGGCTGGGGTTTTAGACCGCAGGCGGGCCACATCGCCGGGCAAGCGAACAACGATTCGGCGGAGGAAGGGGAGCGCGCGGTCCAAAGCCCCAACACGTCCGCCCGCGCTACCTTCGCGACCAGCATCAAGACGGTCTTCACCAACAGCGTTCTCGCCCTGCTCTTCTGCATCATCTTTCTTTCGAACTTTGGCTACGGTGCCTTCGACCCGCTGGAGTCGTTCTTCTATCGCGACGTCCTGCACGTCGGCGTCGAGTGGATGGGCTGGCTCTCGTCGGCCTGCGGCGTGGGCGCGGTGCTGGGCGCCGTGGTCGCGCTTCGCTTGCCGCCGCGCCTTGTCAGTCTTAAAACGCTGCTCGTGGCGCTTATGTCCGTGGGTCTGGGAAGCATGCTCTACGTGGGCACGCCGTACGTGGGCGTGGCTCTTGTCGGCCAGATCGCCCTGGGCGTGGCCTGGGGCGTCGTCAACCCGCTCCACAACACCATCGTGCAAACGACGGCGCCACTCGAACAACTCGGCCGCGTCAACTCGGTCATGGGCTTTGGCAACATGTTCGCCGGCGTGGCCCCACTGGCGATCGCCCCGTGGCTGGCGGCAACATTTGGCGTGCAGCAGACGCTCATCGGAGCGGGCATGGTCGTAACGGCGGTCCCCGCAGCGCTGCTACTGTTTGGACGCGGACACTTGGATCGTGCTGCAGAGCAGTAAAAACCGTCACAACATTCGATGAAAATCGCGATTTTGCCGAAAAACGTCGAATGTTGTGATGGATTGCGCCCCGGGCCAGGCCGACCCGCGGGTCTGGCCACCACAAAGGGGCCAAGCACCTTTGTGGTGGTTTTTGCTTCACCGAAGCCCGGCCGCGCGTTGGTATACGATGTACGCCGCTTTCGAATACGCCCATACCACCACGCTACTCAGAAAGGGCCCCATGGACGCCACCTTCAGCAACATCAAAGCCGTGTTCTGCGATATCGACGGCACGCTGCTCACAAGCGAGCACACGGTGTCCCCGCGCACCGTGGCGGCCATCCGCGCCCTGCGCGAGCGCGGCGTGCTCTTTGGCCTGTGCACCGGGCGCGACGCCCACGCGACCGAGGCCATGTACGAGCTCTGGGGCATCGACGGCCTGGTGGACGTGATGGTGGGCTGCGGCGGCGCCGAGGTCATCGACCGCGCGCACGGCGTCAACGAGCTGAGCTATCCGCTGCCGGGCGAGACCATCGCGCGCATCTGCGAGCACATGGCGGACCTTCCGGCAACGCCCGTGTGCCCCCGAGACGGCGTGTTTTACGTTCCCGAGAGCAATGCGTGCGTGGAACACCTGTCGCGCGTCGACTGCGTGCCCTATAAGGTGGTCGATTTTGCCGAGTTCTTGCGCGAGCCGCAGCCCAAGGTGATGTTTACCATGGTGCCCGAGGTGATGCCGCAAGTCATCGAGCGAGCATCGACGTTTGCCGACGACACCGTCAAGGCGGCCGCCCTGCAAACCACGCAGCGCCTCTACGAGTTTATGGATCCGCACGTGTCCAAGACGCGTGGCCTTGTGCGCGTGGCGGAGCTCAACGACATGGAGCTCCAGAACATCTGCGTGTTTGGCGATGCCGATAACGACACCTGCATGGTGGCCGACGCCGGCGTGGGCGTGGCCATGGCAAACGGCAGCGACGCCACCCGTGCCGCTGCGGACTATGTAACCGCCAGCAACGACGAAGACGGCATTGCGATCTTTATCGAGGAACATCTGCTGTAGCGCTGGGGCAAACCACTACGAAGGGGACAGGCACCTTTGTGGTGGTGCGCTCTAAGGCTGGCGAGCGGGGCGCTATTTGTGCCGAGGCAGTTTCCCGCGAACTTAAATGTTGATGTATAAACATCATGCTATATACCGGTCGCTACTAGTAGGCCATCTAGCTGGCAGGTTGTCAGGGCAGGCAAAAGCTCTACCGTTTACAGCTACAAATCGACCGCTCGCAGAATATGCTACTAAAAATAAAATGTTGTACAAATAACAACAAAGTATGAATTACCTAAAGTAGACAACAAATCTACCTGCGGTTTTTAAATAATAGAATTCAATAAAACAATGCATACTTTGAGCAATTGTCAAGAATAAAGATTGTTCGACGGAAAATTGCAAGAAATTGACGCCCCACATGTTTAAACAATGGCTAAACTTACCAATGTAAGGCACGTATAAATATTGACTGCGTGCCGATTAGATAGCGAAAGAGCAGGATCGCGGTCTCTTGGGGAGGAGGCATCGATGACAGCAAATTCAAATAAATCTAAGCAAGGTAATAAAGCGGCACATCGTGTGATAGCGGGTGTTTTGTGCGGAGCTTCTGTCTTGAGCTTGGTACTGTCGCTCGTCATGCCCCCGGTCTCCCAGGCCATTGCTAACGACGCCCAGGCCATTGCTAACGACGCCCAGGCCATTGCCAACGACGCCCAGACGGTTTCTACCGAGAAAACTGTGATGGGGGGGGTTCCTCAAGTGAGTCTACTGATGTAGACGACACTACCAACAGGGATACCGATAACCAGAATAGTGACGAGACCGAGGGCGACGATGATAGCCAGTCTGAGGGACAGTCCGAGGACGCGTTGCAGGCAGAAGATAATATTGCACCGGCTGCCGAAACTGTTGCTGCGGTTGCGGAAAACGGGCAAACTGAATCGGCTGCTGAGGAAATAACCAACGCAGACGAGCTTCGCGATAAACTTCAGGGTGTTCAAGCGGGTCAAACTGCCAGCTTCAAGCTGACGGGGGACATCGTCTACGACAGCGAGATTTCTCTTAGCAAAAATGGTAGCAATATCACCCTTGATCTTAATGGCTGCAAGATAAAGTACTCGAGCAATAATAAGTCGCTTTTCAATGTGAGCAATAGTGCCGAGTTTACAATCACGGATTCTCATCCGGGTGTGGATGAGATCGTTGGCTCTCAGTCGCTGCAGGATCAAGACCAGAATCTGATAGCTGAAAATTGTGGCAAGACGGCAGAAATGTCCCACTATATAAATGACGTTCCGAATGAGCTTACCTATTACGTGACTGAATCCAGCGTGAATACAACGGACAGCACTCGTACAAACGAGACCACCTACAAGCATGAGGTCAAAATTACAGGTGCCATCGTGGCGTGCAGCAGCAGCAAAGTGAATCTCATCAATCTTGAGGGCGGTACGTTTAACCTTCAGGGTGGCGTGCTTACTCAAAAGAACAATTGCAACGTCGATGGCCTTATCTATGCCCATAACGGCTCTACCGTCAACATGAGTGGCGGATACGTTTGTGGTGCTTCTATGGGCAGCAGTGGTGCTGGTGCTGGAATTCGTGTTGAGGGCTCAACTCTGGATGAGGGCTCAACCCTGGTGATCTCTGGCGGCGTAATCGCTGGTAACTATGCCCCCAGTGGCGGCGGCGTTTATGCCCGGAATTCTACGGTAAACATGGTTGACGGTATTATCTCCGGCAACGGTACAAATGATAATCAAAGCGGTTTTGGCGCGGGAATTTGTGCTGAGAACTCTAATGTGACCATTACGAATGGTTACATTACTAACAACAGGTATCAGCACTATATCGATGAAGAAAACAACACGAAGCATCTCGGTAACGGTTGCCACGGTGGCGGTGGTATTGCTGCTTGGAATGGCGGCAGTCTCACAATTGCAGGCGGTTACATCACGGGCAACTACTCTGCCGAGGCTGGCGGCGGCGTTTATGCTGGCGCTTGGAATAGTGCTCTTTCCGGGTTTACGTTTTCTGGTGGAACCATAGCTAGCAACGTGGCGCAAAACTCAGAGGGTGGCGGCATCCGTATCTCTGCGCCTACAGTTGGCGAATTTAATGTGAGCGGCACGAAAGCCTATATTACTAACAATGCGACCAACACCACCAACGACTGGGGCGGCGGTGGCGTATTCGTCCAGGGCGGCAACAGCGACAAAGGCGTTGATTCGGCGAGTCTCAAGATTTATAACGCGCTGATTACCAACAATCATGCCAATGGCTTTGGCGGCGGGTTTGCCGCTTGCCCGACTGGTAAGACTGCCATTACCGATACCAATGGCATCGCGATTTTCGGTAATTCTGACGGTAAACCTGACGGTAGTTATAACCGATCGGGCGGCAGTAATGGGAAGAGCGAGGACTGGGATTTCAATAAGGAGAATGATAAGGGCGGCGAAATAACTGAAGACTTTAAAACAGCCGGTCACCAGGATCTTTTTCTTATTCGCGATAGTACTAACAACCCTGAATCGCTGCTGTATATCGCTGCCGTAACAGGTCAGATGCTTGGTGGCGGAGCTGCCAACTGGAAGGGCACGATCGACAAAACGCCAACGTCTATCGGCAAGTACGAGGGCGCCCAAGCTAGGTACATGATTGGCCTAAGGTCCGACTCGTCCGTTGATGATCAAAATGTCGCTAAAGGGCTGGCTTCGTTATATATCACGGGCAACGAATCCAACGTCCACGGTGGCGGAATCATGACCAACGGAGACGTTGTCGCTGGCTCCACCACACAGGTGAAGGTGTACCCCAAGATGAAGCTCAACGGCACTAAGGCGCTTGAGGGGCGCAAGCTTGGCGATAAAGAGTTCACGTTCCAGCTGCTCAAGCAGAACAAGATTACTAAAGAGAATGGTGAGATTTCATTAACAGTCCCGAGCTTTGACAAGGACGGCAAACTGCAACTCAATGGCTGCACAAAAGTTGGCGATGGAGTCCCGAATGATAGCGACGGCGACTTTGCCTTTAATCTGGGCGAGGTCTACTCCGATGACTCGATCGTCTACTACCTCGTTGAGGACCCCGGTGACAATCCCGTTTCTGGCGTGACTTACGACGAGACTATCTACAAGATTGAATTTGAAACAACTCCGACCGAAACGCGGAAGGTACTGCATATTGATTACACCTACTATTCAGTTACGAGTGTAAGGGTCACTAATCTCAAGACTAATAAGTTGAAAGAGATTGCTCCGTCCGACGGTCGCGATGTCTCCATTAAGATCACCGATGACAACACCGATAACACCTTTACTAATGCATACAAACCCAAGGGCGGCTCTTGGACACCACAGGTGACCAAAAAGGTCGATGGCGGCGAGATGAAGGCATTCACACTCGAACTTGCGAACGACGAGAACTTCACCAATCCGGAAGCGGTAACAATTGATCCCGCTAAAGCCAAAACTGACGAAAACGGTAATGCGACGAGCACGGTCAATTTCAATCCAAAGAACTATGAGCTCAAGGACCTTGAAAATGGTTCCAAGATCTTCACGTACTATGTGCGCGAGAAGGACGAAAGCTCGACCTATCCGCATTACAAGTTCGACCATTCGGTCTACGAGATTAAGGTCGTGGCAACGGATAACGCCAAGGGTGCAATTGATTGCGAAGTAACCTACAAGCAGATTCGGGATCGTGATGGCAATCCGGTGGACACCGACACTGACATCCCCGCCTTCACCAACACCTACTCCACCTCTTTGCCCCTTTCTGGTATGTCGGGCGTCACTCTGACGTACCTTGCCGGCGCGGCGGTGCTTTGCGCTGCTGCGGCCTGGATGCACATTCGTCGCAAGGCGAATGCGAAGGGGGGGTGAGCGTCGTGAATAAGAAAGTTTGCTCCTTCCCAGTCTTGTTTGCGCTGCTTGCCCTCTTGATCGGTACCTGCGCGGTTGTGTTCCCCGCTTCCGCGCAGGCCGCGCCGACCTCGACTGGTTCCATCACGGTGAGCGGCACCGTGGCGAGCAGCTACGATGCCTACCAGATCTTTAGCGCCGATGTCTCCGACGGCGACAACGACGCCAAGGTCTACTCCCAGATCGCCTGGGCAAGCGACGCCGCGCGCGATGCCGTCCTGCCTGTGCTGCACAGCGCCGGCATGCCCAATTCCCAGACCACCGCGCAGGAAGCTGCCGAGTGGCTCAACGCCGATTCCCACCTTACGAGCGCGCTGAGCGCACAGCTCGCTCGTTCCCTTCAGAGCTCTGACGCCGTGTCCGTGGCCCTTAACGCGGGCACGGCGGCCAAGCTGCCCAGCGGTTACTGGCTCATCGTCGCCGACGACGCCATCGCCCAAAACGAGGCCGGCACCGCGCCGATCATGGCCCTGGTCGGCGGCAGCCCCGTCACCGTCAAGCCCAAGGCCGCGACCCCCAAGGTCGCCAAGCACGTGCTTGAGGACGGCACCGCCGCCTGGGGCAAGGCCGCCGACGCCACGGTCGCCGATGACCTGTACTGGCGCCTCTCGGCCACGGTTCCGGCGGGGCTCACGGCCTACGACACCTACGCGGTGCAGTTCGTCGACACCATGAGCGCCGGGCTCGACCCCTCCAAGGTGGCCGCGAGCATGCGCGTGTACGTGGCGGCGGGCGCGGACGGTGGCTTCGACGCGGTCCCGGCCGGCAAGGACGGGCGCGCCGGCACCGAGCCCGCCAAGGGCTGGACCGACATCACGGCCCAGTGCGTCACCAAGGTGGCCGCGGACGGAACCTTCACCGTGCGCACCGGCGACCTCATCGCCGCGCTCGGCGGGGCCGACGCCTTCACCATGGGCGCCCGCGTGGTCGCCGTGTACGACGCGCCGCTCGCCAGCGGCTGCAATCACGGCATCGCCAAGGGCAACCCCAACGAGGTCTACCTGCGCTACCCGCGCTCTCCCTTTGCCGACCAGTCCGGCGACGGCGGCTTCACCCACACGCCGAGCGATGACGCGACGGCCTACACCTGGGATCTCGCGCTCACCAAGCGCGGCAGCGACGGCGACAAGCCGCTGCCCGGGGCGGTCCTGAGCATCACCGACGACCGCGGTCGCACGCTGGCGGCCAATGGCACGTGGGATGCGGAGGGCAAGGCCACCGTCACCACGGGCGAGGACGGCCGCGTGACCGTCTCGGGCGTGGACTCGGGCAAGTTGGAGGTCCGCGAACTCAAGGCGCCCAAGGGATACACCGCCTTTGAGGGCATGCGCTCCGTGACGGTCAAGGCCGAGGGCCTGGACGTCGACCAAGTGGCCGCCGCCAAGCCCAAGCTCACCATCACGGCAGAGTCGCCCCTGCGCGCCGACAACGCGGACGGGTCGACGGGCAGCCTGGAGGCGTCGCTCATCAACACGCCCACCGGCACGCCCCCTAGCACTATCACCGGAGGCTTTATGCCCTCGACAGGCGATATGGCAATGTACGCCGCGGCCGCCGCAGCGGTCGCCGGAGCCGCGCTCATCGTGGTCGCGCTCCTGGTCAAGCGGGGAGGCGGCAACCATGCAGAGTAGCCAATGGCCCCACAGAGAGCGGGGCGAGACATAACCAAGCAGATGCTTAGACACAGACAGATGTTTTTAGATCAAATGGACTTCAAGCAGAAAGCAGAGGAAAAGAAGATGAGTATGAGCAAGAACATCGCCCGCCTGGCAGTGACGGCAGGCCTTACCGCAGCGTTGAGCTTTGGTGGAGTGATGGCCCCGGTCACGATGGCGTTTGCTGAGGGCACCGCGAACGGCTCGGTGACTATTAATAACGTATCGGGGAACCAGACTGATTTTAAGGGTTACAAGATCTTCGATGCCAATGTAGCGAAGGACGAGAGCGGCCAGACGCTTGTGAGCAATATCACATGGGCGAACGGCAAGGTAGAGGCTGCTGTCAAGGCGGCGATTGTGGAAATCGATCCCAAAGCCAATATTTCCACCGCTCAGGATGCCGCTGATTGGATCAAGAATAACGTGACGGGCACCGATGAAACGACCTGTGTGGCATCTAGCTCTGCGGCATACAAGATCGCAGTTGCCGTGTCTGCGGTGACTGGCCTCGACTCGAGCTTTTACGCAACCACCTCGAAGGGCACTGCCAACGACCTCTCGCAGGGCTACTGGCTCTTTGTGACTGACGCCTCTACTGTCACGGGCCCCGAAGCCACCACCGCTCCCATTTTCACTGTCGTCGGAGATGACCCGATTAATATTACCGAGAAAACCAGCATTCCTACGGTTGAAAAGTGGGTACGCGAGGGCGCGGAATGGGGGAAAGTGAGTGACTCGTATATTGGCGAGGAGGTCGAATATAAACTGACTGGCCACGTTGCTAGTAACATCGCTACGTTCAATAAGTATGAGTATGAATTTCAGGACACGTTGAGCAAGGGTCTTGAGGTTGTGAAGGACTCAAGCGGCACGCCGGAGGACCTCCATGTCTATATTATCAATAAAGACATGGAGGCTGAGGTTAAGCAAGATGACAATGACGGTTATAAGGTAACGTCGAAAAAGGACGAGACTACGAAGAAGGAGAAGCTCACCGTTTCTTTCGCCAACCTTAAGGCCGTTAAAAGTACTAGGAATTCTGCGATTACTGTTGATGCTGATTCCAGCGTGGTCGTAACCTACAAGGCCAAGCTCAATAGCGAAGTCGAATACAAGGCCGACGGCACCACCAATGAGGTCGAACTTGTCTACTCCAACGATCCGATGTCTAACGGCACTGGTACATCTGTGTCGACGAAAGTCACCGACCATGTCTTCCGCCTGGATGTGACCAAGGTCGAAAAGGATAAGCAGGATCAAAAACTTGAAGCTACCTTCCAAGTTAAAATGACCAAAGAGGGGAGTGCTCAGCTTAAAGCTAATAAGTGGCTGACCCAAACTGGCGGTATTACCGACAAAGAGGAAGAAGCCGGAAAATTCACGACCGACAAGGTCACTGGTAAGATTTATATCCCCGGCCTTGTTGCAGGAACGTATGAGATCACCGAATGCAATACTCCTGCTGGTTACAACACCCTTGCTCCGTTTACTATCACAGTGGCTCCGACGTACAACAATGACGGTAGTCTGAAGAGTCTCGACGTGACGTCCAGCGATACTGAAATGGTTACTCCCAATACAACAAACGATGCGACCATCCCCGTCACCATCCAGAACAAGAAGGGTTCCGGCCTCCCGCTGACCGGTCTTAACGGCGTGACCTTCACTTGGATCGCTGGTGGCGCGGTGCTGTGCATCGGCGTGGCGCACCTCATCCGCAGCCGTAAGCAGACTGAGGAGTCCGAGCAGGAGTAACGCTCGCTCACCCATCCCTTTGGCAGGTGGGATGTGATGGCCATGAGACTTGCGGACACTATTCTCGTCCATTGACGTTCTTGCTTTGCCATTCTTTTTTCGGGGTAGACTCCGCGCTGGAGTCTGCCCCGTTCTTTTTGGGCATAGCAGCCGGGGCGCCGTTGCTCGCAGGATCGAGCGTATGACTATCGAACAAATGTTTGCAAATACTGCGTTTACCAGCTGTAAGTGCGTGCGCTCGCGGTAAAATGACCTTGCGACGCATCCCGTGCGCGGGCGGCCGACGACTCGATCGGAGGTCCCCAAATGCTGAAATTCCTTAACGTGCTCGCTGCCCTCGCGGCGGTGGGCTCGTTCGTCATCGCGTTTTTTGACTCGTATGAGGTTCGGTTTAAGGTCCGTAGGCGCACGCGCGGTGCGGACGGTAGAAGGCATTTGCGCCGCAACAAGCGCAAATAAGAATGCCCGGGGGTCGGATCCCGGGCATTTAACAACGTCGGAAACTGGTCGCCCGCGCTCTCGTTCATTTACGCGGGGTGCGTCGTTTCCTGTAGCTATTGTATCCCGAATCACTCTGTTGATTCGGGACATTTTGAAAACTCAAATACGGGCCTATGCCTGACCGGGCAATGCCGCCAGGCTCCGCTGCTCAAAGTATCGTGTGTGTAACCATCGAACAAATGTTTGCAAAAATTGCGTTTACCAGCTGTAAGTGCGAGTGCTCGCAGTAAAATGGCGTTGCGACGCATCCCGTGCGCGGGCGGCCGACGACTCGATCGGAGGTCCCCAAATGCTGAAATTCCTTAACGTGCTCGCTGCCCTCGCGGCGGTGGGCTCGTTCGTCATCGCGTTTTTTGACTCGTATGAGGTTCGGTTTAAGGTCCGTAGGCGCACGCGCGGTGCGGACGGTAGAAGGCATTTGCGCCGCAACAAGCGCAAATAAGAACGGCCGGGGTTGCAGCCCGGCCGTTTAACACGTTAGAAAACTAGGCCGCCCGCGCTCCTTAACACTTACGCGGGATGCGTCGTTTTCTACAGACATTCTATCCCGAATCGCCCCGCCGATTCGGGATATTCTAAAAACGCAAATATGAGCCCATGCCCGCCCATGCCCCGCCGCGCAATACTGTCTAGCTGCGTTGCGCGTCATATGAGCTCGCAATTCGGCTATTATTTGTTTAGACAACCTGAGCTGTAAAGGAGTGACCGGCGATGGTGCAGGGTGCCAAACACATGAAGAGCAATAACGCCGTGGCCAACGGTGGCTCAAGCCCCCAGCCCAAACCTCAACCAAAGCCTAAGCGTCGTCGCAAGCGGCTGCCGCGCTGGGCTGACCGGCTCATCACCATCGTCATCATCCTTATTGGCGTGGGCCTTATGACCTGGCCATGGATCTTGGACCGGCTTGAGGCCTCGGGCGTGTTCAACCAGATCAGCACCGTGTCCAGCACCGTGGACGCGCTTTCGGAAGAGGAGCGCGAGCGCATTCTGCTTCAGGCGCGCTCCTTTAACGAGCAGCTTGCCGGCGAGGCCACCGAGCTTCCCGCCGACCAGATCGAGCCCTACGATCAGCAGCTCATCTTTGACCGCGACCCCATGATGAGCTGGGTCGAGATCCCCTCCATCGACGTGAGTATGCCTATTTACCACGGCACGAGCGAGGAAGTCCTTATGGCGGGCGTCGGCCACCTGGAGGGCACGAGCCTGCCGGTGGGCGGCACCTCGACGCATTGCGTGCTTACTGCGCACTCGGGCATGCGCAACCTAAGCATGTTCGACGACATTCACTCGCTGGAGCCCGGCGACCTGGTGCTGCTGCACACCATGAACAAGACGCTCGCCTACAAGATGGTGGACTCCGAGGTCGTGCTGCCCGAGGAGATGGAATCGCTGACCATCGAGCCCGGCGCCGACAAGGTGACGCTCGTCACCTGCACGCCCTACGGCGTGAACGATCACCGTCTGCTGGTGCATTGCGTGCGAACCAAGTACAACAAGAAGGACGTCGACAAGCAAAAGTCGCTCGCCGGCCGCCACTGGGGCAAGCGCGAATTCGCCGTGCTCATCGTGGTCGTGGCCATCCTGCTATTGCTGCTGGACATCGTGATCCACACGATCCGCAAACGTCGCAAGGCCAAGGCCTCGGCATAGCCATTGTTCGGAACCACCACAATGGGGACAGGCACCTTTGTGGTGGTCGGGGCTTCCAAACCGTCCCAACATTCGATGAAAATCGCGATTTTGCCGAAAAACGTCGAATGTTGGGACGGTTTTTGTTGTGGGCGGGACGGTTTTCGCCGCAGGTCCGCCGGGTCGCGCCCTGCCGTCCCGCCATCCTCGTTACGTTTTCGCTGCATTTGGGTAAAGCACCTGCTCCAAGCGGCGTTGCCTTGTATACTAGAGCGGTTTATCTGTTATGCGGAAGGGAGCGCCTATGGCACTCAGCGAGAAAGACGTGCGCGGCATCGCCGAGTACGCAAAGATCACACTGACCGATGACGAGCTCACCCAGATGACGTCGTACATGAACGACGCCGTCCAGATGCTCGAGCCCGTCTTGCAATATGACTTGCCCGACGTGGAGCCCACGTTCCATCCCATCGGAAGCCTGTCCAACGTGATGGGCGACGACCTGCGCGAGCCCGAGCGCGACCTGCCGCTCGACGTCGCGCTCGAAAACGCCGGAAGCGCGCGCGACCGTTACTTCCGCGTGCCGTCCATTTTGGGAGAGGGGGAGAGCGAGTAATGGCGCAGAGCTTCGATTCCCTTACCGCCGCCCAGATCGCCGCGGGCGTTGCCGCCGGCGACTTTACCGCTACCGAGGTGGCCCAGGCTTCCCTTGCCGCCATCGAGGCGCGCGAGGGCGGGGTCCAGGCATTCCTGCAGGTGTCGCCCGAGCTCGCGCTCGAGGCCGCCGCGCGTGTGGATGCCGACCGTGCCGCCGGAAAGCCGCTGCCCCCGCTCGCGGGCGTGCCGTTGGCCATCAAGGACAACATGAACCTCGTGGGTACGCGCACAACCTGCGCTTCCCGCATGCTCGAGAACTACCAGAGCGTCTACACCGCTACCTGCGTCCAGCGCATGCTCGATGCCGGCTGCCTGCCCATGGGCAAGGCTAACATGGACGAGTTCGCCTTTGGTAGCTCTACCGAGAGCTCGGCCTTCCACCGCACCAACAACCCTTGGGATACCGAGCGCGTGCCCGGCGGCTCCTCGGGCGGCTCTGCTGCCGCCGTCGCCGCGGGTGAGGTCGCGCTCTCGCTGGGCTCGGACACCGGTGGCTCCATCCGCCAGCCGGCGTCGCTCTGCGGCGTAGTGGGCCTTAAGCCCACGTATGGCGCCGTGAGCCGCTACGGTGTGGTGGCCTTTGGCTCGTCGCTCGACCAGGTGGGCCCCTTTGGCCGCACGGTCGAGGACGTCGCGCTGGCCATGAATGCGCTCACCGGTGCGGGCCACGATCCGTACGACTGCACCAGCCAGGACTGCGCCGTCGACTTTACCGAGCACCTCAACGACAGCATCGAGGGCAAGCGCGTGGGCATCATCCCCGCGTTTATGGAGGCCGAGGGCCTGACGCCCGAGGTCAAGGCCGCTGTTCAGCGCGCCGCCCAGGAGCTGCAGAACCAGGGTGCCGAGCTGGTCGAGGTCGACCTGCCTCACCTGGACGCCGCTATCGCCGCCTACTACGTCATCGGCCCGGCCGAGGCGTTCTCCAACCTGGCGCGCTTCGACGGCATTCGCTATGGCTACCAGGAGGAAGGCTGCGCCAACCTGTCCGACCAGAGTTCGCTTTCGCGCGCCCACGGCTTTGGCGCCGAGGCCAAGCGCCGCCAGATGCTCGGCGCCTACCTGCTGAGCTCGGGCGTATACGACAAGTACTACTACGCCGCGCAGAAGGCCCGCACGCTCATCACGCAGGACTACGACGCCGCGTATGCCAAGGTGGACACGATCCTGATGCCCGCCTCGCCGCGCACGGCCTTTAAGTTTGGCGAGATCAGCGACCCCACGCAGATGTACCTGTCGGACCTCTACACCATTTCGCTCAACATTTGCGGCAACGGTGGCATCTCGGTGCCGCTGGGCCTGGGCGAGGACAGCAAGCTGCCCGTTTCTGCCCAGCTGGTGGGTCCTGCCTTTAAGGACCGTCAGCTGCTCACGTTTGCCCGCGCCCTGGAGCGCGGCTTTGCCGATGCCGCCACGGGTGCGCCCGCGCTTTCCGTCGCGCCCGATTTTGCCGGGAAGGGAGGCGAGCTGTAATGAAGGAGCTTTCCGAGGTCCTGCAGGATTGGGAGGCCGTGATTGGCCTGGAGATCCACACCGAGCTCACCGCACTCGACACCAAGATGTTCTGCAACTGCAAGCTCAGCCACGATGACGAGCCCAACGCCAACGTGTGTCCGGTGTGCCTGGGCCTGCCCGGCGCCCTGCCGGTGCCCAATAAGCGCGCCATCGAGAGCATCGTCAAGGCCGGCCTCGCCACCAACTGCGAGATCCAGCGTCACTCGATGTTCTACCGCAAGCACTACTTCTATCCCGATATGGCCAAGAACTTCCAGACCACGCAGGGTCCGGTCGCCTTTGCCATGTACGGCCATCTGGACCTGGACGTGACCGGTCGCGGTGCCGCCGAGCGCCCCGACTGCGCGTTTGGCGAGGCCGAGGCCCAGAGCCTGGCGAGCGCTTCGGCCAACGCCGAGGGCCTGTCCACGTCCATGTCGTCGACCATGCGCGAGGGCAACCAGCGCGCCGGCCACCTGGCCAGCTACGACGCGTCCAACCTGCAGATGCCCGAGCGCCGCGAGGACGGCTCCTACACGGTGCCCATCCGCATTCTGCGCATCCATATGGAGGAGGACGCCGCCAAGATGGTGCACGTGGGCGGTGCCGAGGGCCGCATTACCGCCGCTGCCGAGTCGCTCGTCGACTACAACCGCTGCGGCACGCCGCTCATTGAGCTCGTCACCGAGCCCGACCTGCGCACGCCCGAGGAGGCCCGCCTGTTTATGGAGAAGCTCCGTCGCATCTTTGTGACGCTTGGCATTTCCGACTGCTCCATGGAGAAGGGCTCCATGCGCTGCGACGGCAACGTGTCGCTGCGCCGTCGCGGCGAGACCAAGCTGGGCACCAAGACCGAGCTCAAGAACCTCAACTCGTTCAAGAGCCTGCACGACGGCCTTGCCTACGAGATCTGCCGCCAGGCCGAGGTGCTCGAGGAGGGCGGCATCATCTATCAGGAGACCCGCCACTGGGAGCCCAGCCGCAAGCGCACCGTGGTCATGCGCGTGAAGGAGACGGCCGACGACTATCGTCTGTTCCCCGATCCCGACCTGGCGCCGTTCGACCTGGACGACGAGTTCATCGACCGCTGCCGTGGCGAGATCCCCGAGCTGCCCGATGCCAAGCGCGCCCGCTTTGAGGCCGACTTTGGCATTAAGGCCGCCGACGCCGAGCAGATTGCCGGCGACCCCGAGTTCGCCGAGTTCTTTGAGGCCGCTGCTGCCGGTATGGCCGCCAAGGAGGCCCAGACGGTCGCGAACCTGCTGGTCAACGAGATGATCGCCTACCTTAAGGGCGCGGGCGTGTCGCTCGCCGAGTCCGGCATCGCGCCGGCACAGGTGGCAGCACTCGCCAAGCTGCTGGCGACCGATGCCATCAGCTCCAACCAGGCGCACGAGGTCTTTGAGGCCATGGCCCAGACCGGTGACGACCCCAACAAGATCGTCGACGAGCGCGGCATGCGTCAGGTGAGCGATGCCGGCGCACTGCAGCCAATCGTGGACGAGGTGCTGGCAAACTGCGCCGAGCAGGCGCAGCAGTACCGCGACGGCAACCAGAAGGTCATCGGCTTTTTGGTGGGCCAGTGCATGAAGGCGAGCCGCGGCAAGGGCAACCCGAAGCTCTTCAACGAGTTGCTGAGAACGTCGCTCTCGTAGACGGGAACCCGGGAGCCCCGGCAGGGCGGGTGCTTCCTCAAAAATTCGAACAGTCCTGCGCAAGACGAAGGCCACATTAAGTGGCCTTCTTTGCGTGCGGAACTCATTTTGAGCAAGCACCCGCCCTGCCGGGGCTCCCGGGTTCCGTGACGACTCGGCCGTTCGGGTCAGGTGGGCTGAATTGAATTTGGTGAATGAGGGCGCCGATGGCGCCCTCATTTTTTATATATGTTGGGAGCGCCAGGTGGTGGGGGTGGTGCCGGTGTGTTGCTTGAAGGCTTGGGCGAAGGCGGCTTGTTGGGGGTAGCCTAGTTGCTCTGCTACCTGCGCTATCGTGAGCGAGCTATCGGCCAAAAGGTCTTGCGCTCGTTCCATGCGGCGTCTTCGTATATAGACGCCCAAGGACTCGCCGGTTTGGGTCTTAAAGGTGGCGCATAGTTTGGAGCGGCTCGTGTAGAGCCTCTCGGCCACCTCGTTCACGCTCACGCGCTTACCCTTGTCGAGCGCACGTTCAATAATCGCTGCTGCCTCGTTGGCAAGGCTTACGCTGGCTCGCGTATCCGCCGCCCGCTGCGCCTGCTTGTGGGCCGCGCGCGAACAGGCGAGCTCCGCGACCATGGTCTCCACGATGCCTTGCATATAGACGTGTCCGCCTACGGTACGGGCGCGGTCCTCGTTAATCCGGCGCAGCGTGTGGCAGATGGCAGATGTCGCCTCTTCGTGCCATGGCTCGGCAAATGCCTCAAAGATTCCTGTGAACTCGGTGGGATAGCGGTGTTCCAACTCGTCAAAATATCCAGGCAAAAAGAGCACCGAGCGCGAGTGGTAGAGTTGCCCTGCAAACAGCGGGCTTAGCTCCTCGCCACAGTTATCCTGGATAAAGCTGCAAACGGCATTGTTTGGCCACGGTCCGTGCAAGGGTTTAAGGTTCGCGGGCGTTATGCCAGCCTCGGGCATGCATGTAAGTGTGGGCGCGCTGACCTCGCTCACGCAGGCGTACGGCTCGGGTGTGTATTCGGCCAGGTACATATCGTGCGTCGGGGTAATGAAATGCTCCATGACAATGCAGGCAGGGGAGAGAGGCATGATCCATGCGCGGCCGTGCGCCCGGTCGTTTGCCACCTCGCCGGTAAAGACGGCGCCCTTGCCGGTAAGCTCCAAGCCGAACTGCTCAAACTGCGGTGCGTAGAGCTCGGTTATGTCGGTCGCTGCCCGCCGCATTTGCAAAAGCGTCCCCTTCCTTTGCGAAAACGTCCATGCCTGGCTTGATTGTGAGCCATGGCTAACAATCAATGATAAGTTCATTACGGTTAACTCTCAAGCCGTTAGAAAGGAATCTCATGGCAAAGGAATCAAAAAAGGAAGGTGGCGGTATCGGCGAGCTGCTTGCATATGCCGGCGACCGTAAATTCCTAACGTATTTGGGCATGGCGCTTTCGGCGCTCTCGCAGCTGCTGAGCTTTGGCCCGTACGTGTGCATCTGGCTTGTCGCGCGCGATTTGATCGCCGTGGCACCTAACTGGAGCGAAGCCAGCAACATCGCGATGTATGGCTGGTGGGCGGTTGGTTTTGCCCTGGCAAGCATCGTAGCTTATTTCGTGGGGCTCATGTGCACGCACCTGTCTGCGTTTCGCTGCGCGTCCAATATCCGCAAGACTACGAGCGAGCACCTGCTTAAGCTGCCGCTTGGCTACTTTGACACGCACGCCACCGGCGAGTTGCGTCGTATCGTAGACGGGTGTGCCGCCTCTACCGAGACGCTGCTCGCGCACATGCTGCCCGATACCGCGGGCGCCGCCGCCATGGTCGTGGGCCTGCTCGTGTTGCTTTTTGCTCTCGATTGGCGTTTGGGTGCTGCATGCCTCATCTCGGTCGTCATTTCGTTTGGCGCCATGGCCACCATGATGAGCGGCAAGGGCGCCGAGTTCATGAAGGCCTACATGGGTGCGCTGGTCAAGATGAACAAGACCGGCACCGAATACGTGCGCGGCATTCCCGTGGTCAAGGTGTTTCAGCAGACGGTCTACTCTTTTAAGGCTTTCCACGATGCGATTGCCGAGTACGCGCGCCTGGCGCAAGACTATGCGGGTACGTTCTGCCGCGGCCCGCAGGTGCTCAACCTAACCGCGCTCAATGGTCTCGTGGCGTTCTTTTTGCCTGTGGCACTGCTGTTGGCACCAGGCGAGACGGACTTCGCGCACTTTTTGACCAACTTCACCTTTTACGCGATCTTCTCTGCTGTGGTGCCGACGGCTATGACCAAGCTTATGTTTGTGGGCGAGGCATCTCAGATGAGCGCCGATTCGCTGGCCCGCATCCGCAGCATTATGGAGTCCCAGCAGCTTCCCGTGCCCGCTCAGCCCAAGCATCCTGTTGGCAGTGATGTACGCTTTGATGACGTGAGCTTTACGTACGAGGGTGCCGAGGCGCCCGCTGTCAACCATGTGAGCTTTAACGTTTCCGCTGGTAGCACCCTTGCGCTGGTGGGTCCCTCGGGCGGCGGAAAGTCGACGTGCGCGAGCCTGATCCCGCGTTTTTGGGATGTTTCTGCGGGTCGAGTGCTCGTAGGCGGTGTGGACGTTCGCGATATGGATCCGCACGAGCTTATGGACCAGGTCGCCTTTGTGTTCCAGACCAACCAGCTGTTCCGCCAGACGCTTGCCGACAACGTTCGCGCCTCCAGGCCGACTGCCACCGACGACGAAGTACGTGCGGCCCTCTCCGCAGCTCAGTGCGACGATATCGTTGCCAAGCTCCCACAGGGCATCAATACCATGCTCGGTGCCGGCGGAGCATATCTTTCGGGCGGAGAGGTCCAGCGCGTGGCACTCGCCCGTGCGATCCTTAAAGACGCGCCTATCGTGGTGCTCGATGAGGCCACGGCGTTTGCCGACCCCGAGAACGAGGCACTCATCCAACGCGCCTTTAGCAAGCTGGCAGCGGGTCGCACGGTCATTATGATTGCGCACCGACTCTCGACTGTAGTGGGCGCAGACCAAATCGTGGTGCTCAACCAGGGCGGCGTGCAGGAGTCGGGCACCCATGCCGAGCTGCTGAGCCAGCACGGCCTGTACGCCAAGATGTGGGCCGAGTATGAGCAGGCCGCGAGCTGGAAAATCACTGCAGCGACCGCGGATACCGCCGTCGCGAAGGGAGGCGAGGCCTAAATGTTCGCCTCATTCCAAAAGAAGTATTTCCTATCCGATAAAGGCATCGCCGGCGTAAAGCGCGGCATGTTCTGGACCACGCTCACCAATCTTATTACCATGGCCGGCATGGGCTTTTTATTCCTGGTTATGGCCGGCTTTGTCGAGCATCTCGCCAGCGGGGCTGACCTGCCGGATGCCCTGCCGATCGTGGGCGGCCTCCTGGTCTTTTTCGTGCTGCTCTTTGCCTCTAACTGGCAGCAGTATTACTACACCTACTGCATCTTTTACGAGGAGTGCGGCAAGCAGCGTATGGAGATTGCGGAGCGCCTGCGCAAGCTGCCACTGTCGTTTTTTGGTCGTCGCGATCTGGCTGATTTAACCGAGACCATCATGGGCGATGTCCAGACCATGGAGCACGCCTACAGCCACGTGCTGGGAGAGCTTTGGGGTGCCATCATCGCAAGCGCCATTGTGTTCGTGGCGTCGCTGTTCTTTTGCTGGCAGCTGGCGATTGCGGCGTTTTGGAGCGTTCCCGTGGCCTTTGCCGTGCTGTATTTGACGCGTGGCCCCATGGTCCCGGTGTTCGACCGTGTTCGCGCCGAGAAGGTCAAAGTCACTGAGGCGATCCAGGAGACGCTCGACTGCGTGCGCGAGATTCGCGCCACCAATCAGGAGGCGCATTATCTTGAGGGCCTCAACGCCGTGATCGATGCCGAGGAGCGCGAGACCACTAAGGGAGAACTCGTTAACGGGCTTTTGGTCAACTCCGCCTTTGTCATTTTGCGCCTGGGGATCGCTTCTACGCTGGTCACGGGCGCCGCGATGGTCGCTGCCGGCCAGGTCGACTTTTTGGTGATGTTTGCCTTCCTGCTTATGGTGAGCCGCATCTATGCGCCCTTTGACCAGGCGTTGATGTTGATGACCGAGCTGTTTGCCGCCGAGTCTTCGGCCAAGCGCATGCGCTCCATCATGGAGGAGCCCGTGGCGCAGGGCGACGAGAAGTTTGAGCCTGCGGGCCACGACGTGGTGTTCGATCACGTGGCATTTGGTTATGGTGCGGGCGAGGACGGCCGCGCCGGCGAGAAAGTTCTTACCGATGTGAGTTTTACCGCTAAGGAAGGCGAGGTCACGGCACTGGTCGGTCCTTCGGGCTCTGGCAAGTCTACGGTGAGCCGACTGGCCGCGCGCTTTTGGGATGCCACCGCGGGCAAGGTTACCGTGGGTGGCGTGGATGTTGCGGGCGTGGACCCCGAGGTACTGCTGCGCGACTACGCCATTGTGTTCCAGGACGTGCTGCTCTTTGACGACACGGTGATGGGCAACATCCGCCTGGGCCGTCGCGATGCCACCGACGAGGAAGTCCTCGCGGCCGCGCGTGCCGCCAACTGCGACGAGTTCGTAAGTCGCATGCCGCAGGGCTATGACACCATGATTGGCGAGAACGGCTCCAAGCTTTCCGGCGGTGAGCGTCAGCGCATCTCCATCGCCCGTGCGCTGCTTAAGGATGCGCCGATCGTGCTGCTGGACGAGGCGACGGCGAGCTTGGACGTGGAGAACGAAACCGTGGTGCAGCAAGCGCTTTCTCGCCTGCTCGCCGGCAAAACGGTCATCGTGATCGCCCACCGCATGCGTACGGTAGAAAATGCCGACAAGATCGTCGTGCTCAAAGATGGCGTGGTCGCCGAGCAGGGTACCCCAGTGCAGCTCAAGGCAGCAGGCGGAGAATTTGCCCGCATGGTCGCGCTGCAAAAGGAAGCGGCTGCCTGGCAGCTGTAGGACTGTGGCAAAGGGCGGGGGAGGGGCCTCCTCGAAGCCGTAAATCTGTGTCGCGGCGAGCGGAATGTTAAAAATCTGGCGAGCCGTGCGTTAAGATTTCCAAAAGTTAGTTATGGCTGACCAAAAATGTTGGATAAACTATTTTTCGATAGTGTGCTCGAGCAGGTTTGGTAACTCGGGTGCGGAGGCACCACGCCGCGATTCGTGCGGCAAAAGGGAGACGTAACATGAAGAAGTCGACGTTTAACACTCTGCTTGTCGGTGGCGGTTTTCTGCTTGGTACGGCCGGCATCAAGCTGCTCACCAGCGCTCCGGTAAAGAACGCCTGCGTGCAGGGCATCGCGTGCGGCATGCGTATCAAGAACGGCTACCAGGACATGGTCGAGCAGGCCAAGGCCAATGTCGACGACATGGTTGCCGAGGCTGCCTACATCACCCAGAGCGAGGCTGACGCGGACAACGCGGCCGAGTAGCGCTCCCAGGCACAAACTATGAGATTCTCGATTATCAGCGAGATCCCCGGCAGGGCCCGCCTCCAGTTGGCGGGTCCTGTGCCAGAGAGCGATCTCGATGCGCTTCTAAAGCTCAGCGGTGAAATCGACGGCGTGCGCAAGGTGCGCGTCTACGGACGCATCGGGCAGATGGCGCTCGAATACGACGAGCCGCGCCGCGACGCCGTGCTGGCCGCCATCGGCGCGCTCGATGCCCAGGCCATCGCCGATGCCAAGTCGGGTTACGTGATGCAGCTCGAGCCGCGCAAGCACAAGCTGGTTATGGATCTGGCGACGCTTGTCGGCGTCCACTACGCGCGCCGTTGGTTTTTGCCCACGCCGCTGCGTGCCGTCTTTGTCGTTGCCGGCTACATGGCCTTTTTGCGCGCCGCTCTCCACGAGCTCGCACAGCCGCGTCTGACCGTCCCCGTGCTCGACGCGTCGGCCATCGGCATTTCGTTCGTCAAGCGCGACGTCGACACCGCGGGCCAGACGATGTTTCTACTCAACGTGGGCGAGCTGCTCGAGGACTACACACGCGCCATGAGCGAAAACGAGCTCATCAACTCGCTGCTCGATGTACCCGACAAGGCGCAAAAGGTGGTCGGCGACACCGAGGTAAGCGTTGCTGCCACCGAGCTTGAGCCCGGCGATCTGGTCGCCGTGCGTACCGGCATGTCCATCTGCATCGATGGCGTGGTCGAGCAGGGGAGTGCTATGGTCAACCAAGCGACCCTGACCGGCGAGCCGCTGGCCGTCGAGCGCAGCGTGGGCGATGACGTATTCGCTGGCACCGTCGTGGAAGACGGCAGCATCTTGGTGCGCGTGCGCGCCAACACGGCGCAGACCAAGCTGCGCTCGATCGTCTCACTCGTTCAGACGGCCGACTCGCTCAAATCCGAGGGCCAGTCGCACATGGAGGACCTCGCCAACAAGATCGTTCCGTGGAACTTCCTGCTTGCGGGTCTGGTCGCGCTCACCACGCGCAGTCTCATTAAGACCTCCGCAGCGCTGATGGTCGACTACTCGTGCGCACTCAAGCTCACGGGTTCGGTCGCCGTCATGACCGCCATGAGCGACGCGGCCAAGATGGGCGTCATGGTCAAGGGCGCCAAGTACTTTGAGTCGTTTGCCAAGGCAGACACCATTGTCTTCGATAAGACGGGCACGCTGACCGAGGCCCAGCCACGTCTGGCCTGCGTGTTGACGACCGACGGTTGGAGCGAGGACGAGGTCCTGCGCCTTTCCGCCTGTCTGGAGGAGCATTTTCCGCATCCGGTGGCGCGTGCCGTCGTCAACGCCGCGGGCGAGCGCGGGCTCGAGCATCGCGAGCGCCATGCCGCCGTCGAATACATCGTGGCGCACGGCATTGCCTCATCCATCGAGGGACGTCGCGCAATTATTGGCTCGGCACACTTTGTATTTGAGGATGAGGGCGCGCAGCTCGAATCCGACATCAAGGAGCGCATCGAGTCCCAGATGCAGGGTCTATCGCCGCTGTACTTGGCGGTCGATGGCACAGTTGTGGGCGTGCTCGGCATCGAGGACCCACTCAAACCTGGGGTGCGCGAGGCCATTGCCGACTTGCATGCGCTGGGAGTCAAGCACGTCGTTATGCTCACGGGCGACTCGGCGCACACGGCCGAGCGCATTGCTCGCGAGGCAGGTGTCGACGAGTTTAAGGCCGAGCTGCTGCCCGAGGACAAGTACGCCTATGTGGAGCGAATCAAACGCGAAGGGCGCCACGTTGCCATGGTGGGCGACGGCGTCAACGATTCGCCGGCGCTCGGTTTAGCTGACGTGGGCCTGGCGATGGGTGGCGGAAGCGACATCGCCAAGGAGGTCGCCGACATCATCCTGACCGATACGGACCTCGCCGCAATCGTGCGCCTGCGCCGCATGAGCCAAGGGCTCATCGATCGCCTGACGAGTTCCTACTCTAAGGTGATGTTCACCAACTCGGCTCTGCTGGCGCTGGGCATTACCGGCGCGATCACTCCGCAGACGTCGTCGTTGCTGCACAACGGCTCAACGATCGCCTACAGCTTGGGTAACGCAAAGGCGTACCTGCATTAGCGTTTTCGATAGAGTATATGGCCTGCACCCTGGCGGCATCGCAGCCGCCAGGGTGCAGGCCTTCTTTTGTTTGACGAGAGGTTAGCTCAGCTATATGCTCGTGCTAGCAATGCTAGTAAATGCTGAAGGTGAGGTTGAGGTGGCTACCGTTGGCAGCATGGCACAGGTGAATGTTCGCGTAGATCGCTCGGTTAAAGAGCGCGCCGAGGAAGCGCTGCAGCTTTCGGGTAGGTCACTGCCCGAGCTTATCAAAAAAGTCGTGGCCAAGGTCGCACAGGGTGGCGGGCAGTGTGAGGAAGTGCTGTCTGCTGTTGATGGCCGGCAACAGACTGTCGCGCACGATACTCCGTTCGTCGCGTCGTGGGCAGCGGCAGACCGGCTTTATGCAGATTTGGGCATCGCTACGTCGCCCGTATCCGACGATCGCGATTGGGACGTAATCTATTCCGACGCCATGGATGAGCATTATCGCCAAAAGGGGATGATCCAGTGAGTGGGGCGCCTCTCAAGATCATGGTGGACGCCAACGTATGGGTTGATTCGTTTTGCACCGACCATGCCGAGTCGCTTGCCGCGCGTGCGTTTATTGGGCAGGCGACGGAGACGGGGACGCTGCTGTTCTTCCCGGTTCACATCGCCAAGGACGTGCTGTACGTTGTCCAACACGAGCTGAAACGCAGCGTTCTTGCCAGCGGTGGAGCGCTCGACGAGGCTTCTGCCCGCGCGATTGGCGATACGGCGCTGGCATTTGTTCGGAATATGACCGAAAACGCCACGGCTGTTGGCGCGGATGCGTCTGACCTGTGGCTGGCCGACAAGTATCTGGCGCTCCATCGCGATTATGAGGACAACCTAGTGCTCGCCGCGTGCAAACGCGCCCAGGTTGATTACTTGGTAACCAATGATCGCAAACTGCTCGAACATGCCGATCTTGCAGCAAAGACACCTCGTCAAATGATGCCGATTCTTGCCTTGGCCGAACGCGGCGGCGCGGCTATCGGCTGACGCGAACTGTTTGCGGGCCTCTTGGACGACGGCGCGCCAGGGGGCCCGCGTCTGCTATCTACAAAAGCTCAGCCTTAATGGCGGGGGCTTCGGCGAGCTTCTCGGCAGCCTTTTCGTCGGAATCGTTTAGTGCTGCCAGGCTGCGGTAGACCCACTCGTTGACCTTGGTGTTCTTGACGCCTGCGGTCTGCATAAGGGCGCCTACCTCGCGGATCGCTACGAGCAGATCGGCTTTGGGACCCGCGAGCTCAACAAAGACATCGTGATGTGCGGTGACGCCGCGGTTCTCGCTCACGTGGTCGATAAAGCCCTCGACGGTCTCGAGCTGCTGGGCGAGAGCCGCATCATCGTCAGCGTCCAGCGCGACGAGTGCGTTCGATACCGTGAGGGCGGGATGCCCGCAAGGGACAAAGCCCTCGATGACATCCATAGCTTCGGCAATGGTTGAGCCCAGGCCTGCGAGGGCATTGACGAGTTGCTGCTTGGTATCCATAACGGTCCTTTCGACGAGTTGTTTTGCTCAGCGAAAATATACGTGACGCGATCGGTAGCAAAAGTGCGAAGTGCAGCGCACATTGGGGTCTTCACAGCTCGTGCATAGAACAGCTGTCCGCTTTCAGAACGTGGTAAGATAACACTCCACAAGCGGGGCTCGCCTCGCGTGTTCCTTGAAAAGTCGACGGTTGTTGGGTGCTCGTGTGTCCAATGCCATCCAGACTTTCCCGACATTCGGGGGCGACTGGTTTCGACACGATAGCTCTGAGAGAGGAAGCAAGCCGAGGTCTCCTCGCCTCGTTAAACAGGGGTACCGTCAAATTGAATTGACAACAACTCTTCTTTTGAGCCTATGGCTCTCGCTGCTTAGTTTATAGCGGCGCGTCAACCCGGTGATTTCCCCGACACCGGCGCGACGTCATTTTAGGGGAATGCTCCTGCGCACGTAATCGGTATGGCGCAGGCTAAGACCGAACCGGTTAGGACGTCGCGAGCGTGTCGCTGCGCGCAAAGCGTCCGAGACAAAACCAGCGACTGAGCTTGGAGATGCCAATCAGGGGGCTTTCGTGGACCGGAGTTCGATTCTCCGCGCCTCCACCATAAGTAACAGGCAGGTAGATATTCGTATCTACCTGCCTTTTTATTTCTAGTCCGTACCGCGGAGAATCGAACTCTATGCAGGGCGCGGGCGTAAAGAAAACGCGTAAGCGTTTTTAGCCCGCGGGCGAGGACGCCGGCAGGCGGCCGAAGCCGGTGCGTATTTGCGAAGCAAATACGCGGATTCTCCGCGCAAAGCCTCAGCCAGATATCGATGCGATGTCGATCGGGCGTCTTACCCCGGCCTCAACCCATCAACGGGTTCCCCGTACCGCGGAGAATCGAACTCTATGCAGGGCGCGGGCGTTAGGAAAACGCGTAAGCGTTTTTAGCCCGCGGGCGAGGGCGCCGGCAGGCGGCCGAAGACGGTGCGGATTTGCGAAGCAAATACGCGGATTCTCCGCGCAAAGCCCCAACCCTATATAGATGCGATGTTATCGTATTTCAGCTGGCCTCGCCCAACATCAACGGATCCCCCAAACCCGCGGAGAATCGAACTCTATGCAGGGCGCGGGCGTTAGGAAAACGTCGCGGCAGCGCAGGGTGGGACGCGCTTTCCTAACGGTCGTCCAACGGAAACTGCGTTCCAGAATATCGGCTCAGAATGGGATGCATTTTCCGGATGGGTTGCTAGCGGAAAGTTCATCCCGGAATCCGCGCTCAGAACGGGACACGCTTTCCCAATGGCGGTCCAAGCGGAAAGTTCATCCCGGAATCCCGCCTCAAACTGGGACGCGCTTTCCGCTCCATCTCCTCAACTCCAAAACCCGTGCGCTCGCCATCTCAAAACTGGGTAGAAGAAAGCCAAAACGCAATCGCAGGAGGTCAATATGACTGCAGAAGATAAGGCAAAGAACGCCGGTAAGGTCGCGCTCGTTTTGGAGGGCGGCAGCTTCCGCGGGCAATTTACCGCAGGCGTGCTCGACGTTCTCATGGAGGCCGGCGTCGAGATTCCGGCGGTATATGGCGTATCGGCCGGCGCCCTCAACGGCGTGAACTACAAGTCGCATCAGATCGGCCGTGCCAACCGCATCAACCTGGCTTTCTGCAACGACAACCGCTTCATGGGCGCCGCATCGTTTGCGTCCACGGGTTCTATTGTGGGTTACGACTTTATCTTCAACGATGTCCAGGACCGCCTGGATCCCTTTGACAACGAGGCGTTCGACGCGAGCCCCATCGAGATGTACGCCGTCGCGACGGACATGCTCTTTGGAACTGCCGCATACCTGCCGGTCAAAAGCGCCGTGCTCGACCTCGATGCTGTGCGCGCCTCTACCTCGCTGCCGCTGGTGACGCCGCCGGTCGAGATCGACGGGCACAAATACGTCGACGGCGGCGTAGCCGATTCGGTCCCCATCGAGCACGTGCTGGAGGAGGCGGGCTTCGAGCGCGCGGTTGTCATTGTCACGCAGGACCGCTCGTACGAGAAAAAGCCCTACGAGTTTATGCCCGCCGCACGCGCCCGCTATGCCGACTACCCCTACCTGCTCGAGGCTATCGAGACGCGCCACGACCGCTACAACATTCAGCGCATGCACCTGTGGCAGTATGAGCGCGAGGGCCGTGCACTGGTCGTTGCTCCGCAAAAGCCGGTCGAGGTCGGCCATGTCGAGCACGATCCGGCAAAGCTTTTGGACCTGTATATCCAGGGCCGTCAGGAGGCAAAGCGCCTGCTCGCGGAAATCCAAGAGTTCGTTGAGCGCTAACGGCGGCGAACCCTCGAAAAATGACAACAGCTAAAGAGCTGGAAAAATCATGGCTCGTGGACGACATGTGCAGAAACTCTGGTCGGAGCCAAAATACCTGTTGACTCGTACGGCGAGCGGGGTAATATGGACGGGTTACTTGCAGAGCCCCGTGAATCTCTGTAACAACACGTACTGTACATGGAGGAGTCTAAGTGATTTCGAAATCGACTCACTACGCCAAGCAGGGCGAGGTCCAGCGCAACTGGGTTCTCGTCGACGCCGATGGTGCTGTCCTGGGCCGTCTTGCCACCCAGATCGCAATGATCCTGCGCGGTAAGAACAAGCCCCAGTTCACGCCCAACAGCGACTGCGGCGACTTCGTTGTCGTCATCAACGCCGATAAGGTCCAGCTTACCGGTAACAAGGCCGACACGAAGACCTATTATCGCCACAGCGGCTACAACGGCGGCCTCAAGGCTGAGAGCTTCCGCCAGGCTATGGAGAAGCACCCGGAGAAGGTCATCGAGCGCGCCGTTCGCGGCATGCTGCCCAAGACCACCCTCGGCCGTGCCCAGATGACCAAGCTTAAGGTCTACGCTGGTGCCGAGCATCCGCACGCTGCCCAGAACCCCACGAAGATTGAGCTGGAGGCTTAAAGATGGCTGAGAACACCGTTGTCTACCAGGGTACCGGCCGTCGTAAGAACGCCGTCGCCCGCGTCCGTCTCGTCCCCGGCACCGGCAAGGTGACCATCAACAAGCGTGACGCCGAGCAGTATTTCGGCCGTCATCAGCTCGTTGAGAACGCCCTTGCTCCCTTCAAGGTGACCGACACCGCCGGTCAGTTCGACGTTATCGCTCTGTGCGATGGCGGCGGCATCTCCGGTCAGTCCGGCGCTCTGCGCCTGGGCATCGCTCGCGCTCTTCTGAACGCTGGCGACTACCGTGCTGACCTCAAGAAGGCCGGTTTCCTTACGCGCGATGCTCGCGTGGTCGAGCGCAAGAAGTACGGCCTCAAGAAGGCCCGCCGCGCTCCCCAGTTCTCCAAGCGCTAAGGTTTTATCTCCTTTCGAGATACAATGTACAAGCGGGGCCTGCCGATTCCTCGGCGGGTCCCGCTTTTCTTTTTCGACTAGGGCGGGCGGTTGTATATCGCCTGCTAGGGAAGGAGCGATCCTATGCCCCAGAACATCTTCGGTACCGACGGCGTCCGTGGCGTCGCCAATGCCGACCTCTCGTGCGACCTCGCGTTTCGCCTGGGCCGCGCGGCGACCAAGTTCCTTGGCCCGGACATCTGCATCGGCCGCGACACGCGTCTTTCGGGTACCATGCTCGAGAGTGCTCTGACCGCCGGCATTATGGCAGAGGGCGGCCGTCCGCATTGCTGCGGCGTTATCCCTACGCCGGCCGTGGCGCTGCTTACCGTCCAAAACGAGCTCGACGGCGGCATCGTCATCTCCGCTTCGCATAATCCGCCGGAGTTCAACGGCATCAAGTTCTTTAGCCGCAAGGGCATGAAGCTTCCCGATGCTGTCGAGGAAGAGATCAGCGCCTGGGTCATGTCCGAGGAGGCCATGGCTGCCGACACGCTGCCGACCGGCGCCGGTGTGGGTCACATCATCAAGATGAAGGACGCTCGCAAGGCATACGTCGACCACGCCATCGGTACGCTTGATGGCCTGAGGCTCGATGGCCTGGTCGTTGCCGTCGACTGCGGTCACGGTGCTTCCTGCCAGACCACGCCCGCCGCGCTGCAGCGCCTGGGCGCCACGGTCCATGCCATCAACACCGATTACTGCGGAACCGACATCAACGTCGAGTGCGGCTCTACTCACCTTGAGCCCCTGCGCGAGCTCGTGCTGCGCACCCACGCCGATATCGGCCTGGCCCACGACGGCGACGCCGATCGCGTGCTGTTCGTGGACAGCGAGGGCAACGAGATCGATGGTGACTACATCTTGGCCATCTGCGGCTCCGATCTGGCCGCTCGCGGCAAGCTTGCCAACTCCGAGATCGTCTCGACCGTCATGTGCAACCTGGGCTTCTCCATTGCCATGAAGGAGCAGGGCTTTGAGATGGTCCAGACTGCCGTGGGCGACCGCTATGTTCTTGAGCGTATGCTCGCGGACGGCGCCGTCATCGGCGGCGAGCAGTCTGGCCACATCATCTTCCTGGAGCACAACACCACCGGTGACGGTCTGGTGACGGCTCTGCAGCTGCTGGCCGTGCTCAAGCGCACCGGTCGTACCCTCACCGATCTTGCCGGCATCATGAAGAAGTACCCGCAGGTACTCGTCAACGTGCATTCCGACAACAAGGCTGGTCTGGATGGTTGCCAGCCCATCTGGGATGCCGTCGCTGCTGCCGAGAAGGAGCTCAATGGTCGCGGCCGCATTCTGGTGCGTCCGAGCGGTACCGAGCCGCTGGTCCGCGTTATGGCCGAGGCCGAGACGCACGAGCTGACCCAGCGCGTTGTCGACGACATCGTCGAGGTTGTCAAGCGCGAACTTCCCTAATGGTCAAAAACGAGTGCCAAGTGGTAAACTGTTAAAGCTATTTTGGTCGATTGGTATGTCCGAGGGGGAGCATGTTCACTAAAGTCCTAAGGTCTTTTGGTATGCGTGGTCGAGTCCTTACGCTGGATGCTCCCATCTCGGGCGACGTCATTCCGCTTTCCGAGGTAAACGACCAGACATTTGCCACCGGGCTTTTGGGCCAGGGCGTGGCGATTCAGCCTACCGGCACGCGTGTGATTGCACCGGCTGATGCCAAGGTCGAGGCCATTTTTCCCACGGGACACGCTGTTGCGCTTAACACGGTCGATGGCTTGGACGTGCTCATCCACGTTGGTTTGGACACTGTTCAGCTTGAGGGCAAGCACTTTACCGTACATGCGCAAGTGGGTGACATCGTCCATAAGGGCGATGTGCTCATTGAGTTCGATCGCGAGGCAATTGCTGCCGAGGGCTACGATGTGACGGTTCCCATCTTGGTGTGCAACTCTGTTGAGTTCTCGAGCATCAAGGGTTCCGTTGGCGTGCATGTCGAAGAGATGGACCAGCTCATCGTTGCTCGCGAGCGCTAGCAAGTGCACGTGGCCATTAGCCTACAATTCAAACACGTTTACGGAGGGCGCCCTTGAAAGAGGACGCCCTCCGTGGCAAGATGGGATTTGTCCGAAGCTAAAAGGCTTCGGGTCACCGTGGACGGGCAGGGGCCTCGACGCGGCTAGACACGAGACACATACATTACGCGACCTCGCCCTGGTGGCCGCACACGTTGGTTGCGGCCGACGCGGGCCGCGGGCAAGTGCTTGTAAGGGGAGCCTTGCCTCTCTTGTACGAGAAAGGACGCGTAATGAAGATCATTAAAGCTAAAGACTACGAGGATATGAGCCGCAAGGCCGCCAATATTATCTCGGCGCAGGTTATCCTCAAGCCCGACTGTGTGCTGGGACTTGCCACCGGCTCCACCCCGATCGGTGCCTACAAGCAGCTCGCTGCTTGGTACGAGAAGGGCGACGTCGACTTTGCCGAGGTCAGCACCTACAACCTGGACGAGTATCGCGGCCTTTCGCACGACGATCCCCAGAGCTATCACTACTTCATGCGTGAGAACTTCTTCGATCACATCAACATCGACCTGAACAACACGCATGTGCCCGACGGTTCCAACCCCGACGCCGCCGCTGCCTGCTCTGAGTACGACAAGATCGTCGCCGCCGCCGGTTACCCGGATCTGCAGCTGCTCGGCATTGGCAACAACGGCCACATCGGCTTCAACGAGCCCGATGACCACTTCTCCAAGGGCACGCACTGCGTCGACCTCACCGAGAGCACCATTCAGGCCAACAGCCGCCTGTTCGACAGCATCGACGACGTTCCCCGTCAGGCCTACACCATGGGCACCCAGACCATCATGTATGCCCGCATGATCCTGGTCGTCGCCAACGGCGAGGCCAAGGCTCAGGCCGTGCATGACATGTGCTATGGTCCGGTTACGCCCGCGTGCCCGGCTTCGATCCTGCAGCTGCACACCAACTGCGTTGTCGTTGCCGACGAGGCCGCCCTTTCGCTCTGCGAGTAGCGCGAATCCTGCACCTCGACATAGCCTTGCCTAAGGCCTCCGCTTTGCGGGGGCCTTTTTGCTATCCCTTTCCGCCCGCTTGACCAAAATCTTGCCGCAAGCTTGACGAATGCCGGATGTCAAACAGCTTGATTCATTCCATATCAGATTCTATGCAAAAATGCCACTAAAAGGTCGTAGACGGTAGCGGGTGCTAGGCGAGTTGAATGACATGGCTGAACCTTGTTCATTTGCGTTACACTGCCGCTTAGATGGGACAAGCTGACAAGCTCATTTACCTGCTAAAAGACCGATTAGTCGGGGGATTAATAACAATCGGTCCTCGCTGTACAAAAACTTGCCGCTTGCGTACCAAAAGACAACCTAAAACACAAGGTCGCTCTATTCATAGCGCGGCTTGTATGGTCTTGCGGCTACAGTGTCCATACGGTCGAGTTGAGGAGCGGGCATGGTAAACGATTTGGGCAGTATAGACGACCTCGAGCTGATGCCGCTGGGCGGAGGCTATATGGTGCGACGCGAACGCTTGATGAATGAGCTTATCGCCAAGGGCCGAAAGGCCGGCATTGTGGTTCTTTATGCGCCCGACGGGTTTGGGAAGACCTCGGTGCTGCTGCAGTACACCCATGAGGTTAAATGCGACCCGACGCGAGGCCCCGTGCGGATTATCGAGGCCGATCGCGCCATTGGGCGCGAGGTGTTTATGCAGCTCGAGGTGGTTACCGAAGAACTCAAAGACAAACCGCACTCCCTTATCGCGATTGATAATGTGCCAAACCTCGATCAGCACGATACCGAAGACCTTATCGACAGGATTCGCGGCCTGCGCGCCATGGGGGTAGGGGTCTTTATCTCCTGCCGTCCTTCAAATCGTCAGCTGATTCATGGGCTGGGCGATTCGGTTAAGATCAATGCGCAGATGCTCAAGGTGCATGCCTATGAGTATTCGGCGTGGGCATCGGCGTTTTCGATCAGCACATCGCTCGACTTTTATCAGCTCACGCAGGGCGTGCCCGAGCTCGTTTCGGCATTGCAGACGGGTCTGTATGGCCAAGGCGACGTAGCCGGTCTGCTCGAAAACGAGATTGTCAACGTATATGGCGCGGCACTTGTCGATCTGGCTTCGCTCGACAATAATGCGCTGTTTTGCGTGGCATGTCTCATGATTTTGATGGGCGAGGGCAAAATCGCAGAACTCGAGGCTTGCGGGGTGAGGCTGTCGATGGTCGACCAGTCCTACTTTGTACGCGACTACCCGATCTTTGGCTTGGATCCCGCCGAGCGGAGTTTTACGTGTCTGGGCACGGAGGATAACGGACGCTTGCGTTTGCGTAAGTTGGTGGCCGAGGTTCGCCTCGAACTTGTTCCGAGGGCGGCCCGGATTTTGCTTAAGGCGGGTAGATGCGATGCGGCGATGGGCCTGGCGGACGCCTTTTTGGACCGTGAAGCGGTCCTTGAACTTGCTGGGCAGTATGGGGTCGATCTGGCTCTGACGGGGCACGGGGCCGATATCTGCCGAGCAGCGCTGGGCACGATCGATGCCGACGATCCGGCTCCAGAGCCAACGCCTGCCGAGGCGCTTGGCGTATATCTGGCAGCGGTCAGCGTGTCCAATACAAAGCTCGCTCGCTATATGGCATCGGTTATCGAGCGCGGGGGCGAACGGGCGACCTGCGAAATAGACCCTGTTTCATGGAGGGTGGCCCAGACACTGACGGCTGTTTGCTATGGGGACAACGGGCTTGGGCTTCCTACGAACCTGGCCGTGCCAGAAATCGAGACATCCCATACCGCACTCGATATGTTGTCTGCGCATATCGAGGTCAAGCGCTGCCTGACCGAGCGGGGAGATGACGGCGGCGTTCTACAGCAACTCAAAACGAGCAAGGCCTACGACTGCGAGCTCGACATCGCAGGGATTGTTATACGGGCCGATAGCATGCTGGTGGAACTTTTTGACGGGTCGTTTGCGGGAACCGACGAGCGTGACGACGAGATGACGGTGGTGCGGGAGGCACTCGACGTGCGTGGGCTTAAGGCGATGGCTATCTGGGTGCGCATGGTGTTGGCGGCACGGCGGCTCCTCTCCGGCTTGCCAGTAACCGACGACGCGGCGTTCAACGAGCTCGATCGTTTTGCCGTGCGCATGCGCGACAACCAGATTCAGCTGTTTGGCCTGTTGTTAGAAGGCTGGCAGTCGCTGGCAGAGGGACGGCCGGTTAATGCAAAGTTCCGTGCGGTCCAAGTGCTCAAACTTGCCGAGGAGTCGATTGCGTACATGCGCGATAACGCATTGCTGCTGGAGCGCGCGGCGTATCTGCGTAACACCTCGATGGTTTCGGTACGCGAGGAAGCGGAGTTGCTCGATATAAGCCAGACGCAGGTTGGTGGTGCAGAAGCCTGGATGGTGGCGCTGCATTTGGCTTGCGCGGGGCGAGATAGCGATCTCGCGGCCTGGATGTCCATGAATCGCGCGGGGATTCTGGAACCATCGTATCGGCTCTTTGCGCGCCTTGCCATGCATTGTCTGGGCGAGCCGGCGACCAGGATTCGCAAGAAGCTTCCCGTGCGCGAGCTGTCGCGGTACTCGCTGCGCGACGATTTGGAAGGGGAGGGCGAGCGCCTGTTCCAGGCCGGCGAGGTTGAAGCCGTTGATACCATCGACCATATCGAGATTCGCATGTTTGGTGCGTTCCGCGCCGAGCGCGACGGGTTTCCCATCACGGACAAAATGTGGCGCCGCAAGAAGGCGGCGACACTTGCCGAGCGGCTTGCGCTGGGCATGGATGCGCTCGTCGATCGTGAGACGCTGGCCATGGAGTTGTGGCCCCATGCCGAGTTCAATAGCGCCCGCAACAACCTGTACTCGACGATATCGCGCTTGCGGTCGGCTTTGGGACCGACGCCGGATGGCAAGTCGTGTGTGCTCATCCAAAATGAATGCATCGGACTCAACGGTGACTACGTCAAGACCGATGTACGGCTGTTTGACCAGATAAGCCGCGAGGTTTTGGGAAATCGCACGGGTGCGCGCGGGCCCCATTTAGTTGAGCTGTGCCTTAAGATTGAGCAGCTTTATGCCGGACCGCTGTATGTTCCCAATGGCTGTAACCCCACCTACTTTTTGCGTATGCGACGCATTATGCAGTCAAAGTACATCGATTGCATGATTAAGGGAGCAAATGCCGCCCTAGAAGAAAACGACCTGCAGTCGGCGATTTGGCTGGCGGAGTCGGGGCTTCGGCAGGAAACGGCGCGTGAGGATATGGTGCGCTGCGCCATGCGCGTCTACAGTGCGGCGGGGCGGCGGCGCGATATCGTCGAGCTGTACAGCGGGCATATGCACCACCTGAGGGGGCAGGTCAATGGCGTGCCCGAGCCCGAGACGCGGCGTCTATACGAGCGCTTGGTGGAGGGGCGGCTCAATCGCGTGCTGGTCGAGCGATAAAAAACGGGCGCCCGAAGTACTTGGGCACCCGTAAGCTTGCTATGTGTTGGCTCGCCGGATCATTGGCTCTTAGACGAGCTTGATCTTCTCGATATCCTTGCGCGAGGACTCGCGATACAGCGAGAACTTGCGGCCGATGACCTGGACGACCTCGGCGTGGCAGCGCTCGGCGAGCTCTTCGGCGGCTTCGCGGGCGGAAAGACTGGAGCCATCGAGCACGGAGCACTTAACGAGTTCGTGCTTCTCCAGGTAGGCGACCGTCTGCTCGACGGTGCCCTCGTTGACATCGGACTTACCGATGATGATGGCGGGGTTGAGGTGATGGGCCATGCTGCGAAGCTGCTTGACCTGGGCTCCTGTCAGTGCCATGGGTTCTCGCTTTCTATGTATGGGGCGCCCCGCGACGGGGCCTTAATCTACGTGAGCTGTCCCACGATAGCGCAGGAACGGCGCGGTGTGGAGCGCGTTTGCCCAGTTCGCAAAGAATGCGGATGCCGAGGTGATGGGCAGCTCGGGCTGTGAACGGGCTACGAGCGGGATTCAGAGACCGGTTTCCATGCAATAAACGCCCAGCGAACCTTGCGGACATGATCGAGCATATAGCGCCCCTGCGGCACGCCCTTGGAGCCTGGCTCACCGGCATGGGGGTTCTCAATCATGTGTTGAGCGATGTAGTCGCGCAGGCAGTCGATCTTATCCTCGTTGCCATGCTCGAGCATACGGGAAAAATCCGCCACGCCTGCCTCAAGGCTATTGAAGGTATCGCGACGAGGCGATTCAAAGTATGTAACCTGCGGCAACGCACCCATCTGAATGAGGATATTAAAAGCATACACAAAGCCATTACTGCAGGTAACCGAGGCACCAATGGCGTTCATCAGGTGCAGATCATAGCGCGGGCTGGAGTTGGCGACCATCGTGACAGCACAACGGCGACGAGCCGTTCGATCAAGCTTGGCAAGCGCGCCTTTTAGGTTGGTCGTGGTGACAGAACGACTGGCAAAGGCAACATCTACCGCTTTCGCGACCGGTCCAACCAAATCCCAATCATCATCCCAAGCAAGCTCAAGCGGCGTAATAAGATCCTCGAGTCCGTAATACTCAATGCCAGCATCAAGGGTGCCCAGCATGGCAGGGGAGAAATCAGCCGCAATCACAGGATGCCCAGCCTGAGCAAGCGGAATAGCAATCGACCCCGCCCCACACCCCATATCAAGCACGGATTCACCAGGCTTTAACGCCAACAGCTTCATAAAGTCCCGGGCATACGGAGCAGTTTCAAGCGGCCGAAAATGCCGAGCCCGCTTATCCCACTCAAAAGAATCATCAGCCCGCCGCCGATCAGCTTGCAGACGTATCCATTCGCCATTCCAATCCGCAGAAAGCAGATCAGAACGAATCTCCCCATCAACCACGGGCCAACCTCCTAGCAACAAAAAAGCGACTCCTCCCAAAAGAAGAGCCGCAACCAGCATATATCAGAAAGAACCGTTCCAACGCCAAACCGCCATACCAGCAAAGTGGGGCAGAAGCGAAGCGACTGCCAAAGGGATAGAACCCAACCGAGGGCCCGTTGTGCGGGAGCCCCGGGGAGGGCAAATATATAAGGTCGATCGCGAGTTCCGCACGAGCCGGAGAGCACTTAATGTGCTCTCCGTGCGAGTCAGGACTGTCCGAGCAGGCGACCTTATATATTTGCCCTCCCCGGGGCTCCTCGCCAGTCCCCCTCAGCTAGTTCTTCAGCGAGTTCAGCGGCGCCGGGAATCGACCACCGCGGTGGGCAAGCACGGTGCCGGCGTTGGGGTTCACCGGCATGATGGGCGCACGGCCAAACAGGCCGCCGTACTCGACGCAGTCGCCCACGCCCTTGCCGATGGCGGGAATCACGCGGACGGCCGTGGTCTTGTTGTTGATGACGCCGATGGCCATCTCGTCGGCGATGATGCCGGCGATGTTCTCGACTGGGGTGTCGCCGGGGATGGCGATCATGTCCAGGCCGACGGAGCACACACAGGTCATGGCCTCGAGCTTCTCGAGCGAAAGCGCACCGGCCTCGACGGCGGCGATCATGCCGGCGTCCTCGGACACGGGGATAAAGGCGCCGGAGAGACCGCCCACGCTGGAGCTGGCCATGACGCCGCCCTTCTTGACGGCATCGTTGAGCATGGCGAGCGCGCAGGTCGTGCCCGGGCCGCCGCAGGTGCCCACGCCGATGATCTCGAGGATGCGGGCAACGGAGTCACCGATGGCAGGCGTGGGGGCCAGCGACAGGTCGACAATGCCCTTCTCGACCCCCAGGCGATGGGCGGCCTCGCGGCTCATGAGCTCGCCGGCGCGGGTGATCTTAAAGGCGGTCTGCTTAATCTTTTCGGCGACTTCCATCATCGAGGCGGAATCGGGCAGCGTCTCCAGGGCTGCGGCCATAACACCGGGGCCCGAGACGCCTACGTTGATGACGGCGTCGGCCTCGCCACCGCCGTGGACGGCGCCCGCCATAAACGGGGAGTCCTCGACCATGTTGGCAAAGCAGACAAACTTGGAAGCGCCGACGGAATCCTGGTCGGCCGTGAGTTTAGCGGCATCGATGATGGTCTGGGCCGCCATAAGCACGGCGTCCATGTTGATGCCAGCGCGCAGGCTAGCAACATTGACGCTGGAGCAGACGCGGCTGGTGGTAGCGAGCGCCTGGGGGATGGACTGGATAACGCGGCGATCGGCGTCGCCGATGCCCTTCTGGACGAGTGCGGAGAAGCCGCCCAGGTAGTCGATGCCGAGCGTCTCGGCCGCGCGGTCGAGGGCGTGCGCGATAGGGGTGAGGTCCTCATCCTTGCAGCACGCGGCGATCTGTGCCACCGGGGTGACGGAAACGCGCTTGTTGACGATGGGGATACCGTACTCGCGCTCGAGGTTCTCGGCGGTCTCGACCAGATGCTCAGCCGTGTGCGTCACGTGGTCGTAGATCTTCGTGCACATGCGGTCGAGGTTCTCGTCACCGCAACCCATGAGCGAAACACCCATGGTGATGGTCCTGATGTCGAGGTTCTGCTCCTCAACCATGCCGCGGGTTTCCGCGATTTCTGCGGGCGTGATCGCCATCCTTGCGCTCCTATCTGCCAAAACGAGCATAGTCTTTTCTATTCTAACGTGCCGCACGTGCCAAGTGGCGCATGCGGCACGTTTTGGTGCTCGGTTGTTTCCGTTGTGTTACTGCCCAAAGACCTCTTCGGCGATACGAGCGCTTTCGGCGGCGTCCTTGGCGTAGTAGTCCGCGCCGATCTGCTTGGCGTATTCGGGGGTGAGCACGGCGCCGCCTACGATGATCTTGACGCCCGGAACCTCGGCATGGAGCAACTTGATGGTCTCTTCCATGGCGACGACCGTGGTGGTCATAAGCGCCGAGAGGCCGACGAGCTTGATGTCACGCTCCTTGACGGTCTTGAGCACCTCCTGTGGATCGACGTCGCGGCCCAGGTCAAAGACGGTGTAGCCGTAGTTGTCGAGCAGCATTTTGACGATATTCTTGCCGATATCGTGGATGTCGCCCTTGACGGTGGCCACGCAGATCTTGCCCTTGTCGGCAATCTCGCCGGCGGGCATCAGGCGCTTGATGGTGTCGAAGCCCACACGCGCGGCCTCGGCCGAGGCCATGAGCTGCGGCAAGAAGAACTTGCCCTGGTCAAAGAGGACGCCCACCTCGTCGAGGGCGGGGATAAAGTGATTGTTGATGAGGTCCATGGCGTCGTGGTCTGCCAGCAGACGCTCGGTCTCGGCAGCGATTTCTCCCTTGCGGCCCGAGACGACCATGCGACGAATCGGGTCGTCGTTGCCGACGGTGCCGGCGGTGCCCGCGGTGCCCGCGGCCGGCGCGGCATCACTCGATGCGGCCTGAGCTGCTGCCGGGTTGGCGGCGATCTTATAGGGATCGGTCCAGCCGGCGTAGCGTTCGATGTATCCGGTCGAGCCCTCGTCCTCAACGCTCAGCACGCGATAGCTGTAGACGGTGTCCATAAAGCGCTTGGAGCCCGGGTTCATGATGGGGGCGTCCAGGCCCGCGCCAAAGGCGGCGGCCAAAAAGACCGAGCCCAGCAGCGGGCGGGCAGGCAGGCCAAAGCTGATGTTCGACACGCCGAGCGCGCATTTGACGCCCAGGCGCTCCTTGCACAGGGACATGGCGCGCAGGATCTGCTCGGCCTGGCGCTGGTTGGTCGAGGCGGTCATGACCAGGCAGTCAATGAGGATACGGTCCGGGCCGATGCCATAGCGGGCGGCCTCGGCCACGATGCGCTCGGCGATGGCGAAGCGGGCCTCGGCGGTATCGGGGATGCCGCCTTCGTCGAGCGTAAGGCCGACGACGTTGGTGCCGTAGTGGGCAACCAGCGGAAAGATCTCATCCATGATCTGCTGTTTGCCGTTGACGGAGTTGATGATGGGCTTGCCGGCATAGCGGCGTACGGCGGCCTCGACGGCGGCGGGATCGGTGGAGTCGATCTGCAGCGGCAACAGCGTGGAGCCTTGGAGCTGCTCGGTCGCTTGCTGGATGACCTTGACCTCGTCGATCTCGGGCAGGCCCACGTTGACGTCCAAGATATCGGCGCCCTGTTCTTGCTGGCTGATGCCCTGGCTTACGACGTAGTCCAGATCGCCGTCGCGCAGGGCCTGCTGCAGGCGTTTTTTACCGGTGGGGTTGATGCGCTCGCCGATGACGGCGATTTTGTGGCCGTCGCAGGGGAGGTCCACCACGGTCTGGGCGCTTGTGACCGACATGCTGGGCTTGCGGTGGCGCGGACTGGGCGTGTGGTTATCGATAAGCGTGCGCAGCGCTGCCATGTGCGTGGGCGTGGTACCGCAGCAACCGCCCACGACGCTCACGCCGTCGGCGATCATGCCGGCGACGGCCTCGGCGTATTCGGGGGCTTGGATATCAAAGACGGTGTTGCCGTCGTCGTCCACGCGGGGCAGTCCAGCGTTGGCCTGCACCATGATGGGCTTGTCCGTAACGGTGAGCATGCGAGCGGCGAGCCCTCGGAGCTCGGCCGGTCCCTGGCTGCAGTTGATGCCCAAAACGTCGGCGCCGATGGCATCGAGCGTGATGGCGGCAACCTCGGGACTCGTGCCCAGGAAGGTGCGACCGTCTTCCTCAAAAGTCATGGTGGCAAAGACGGGCAGGTTGGAGTTCTCGCGGCAGGCGAGGACCGCCGCCTTGATCTCGGCCAGGTCGGTCATGGTCTCGATAATAAAGAGGTCCACACCCGCGGCGACGCCGGCGCGCACTTCCTCGGCAAAGAGGTCGTAGGCCTCGTCGAAGCTCAGGGTACCCAGGGGGCGCAGCAGCGCGCCGATGGGGCCGATATCGCCGGCGACGTAGTGGGCACCGGCTGCGCGGGCGCAGGCGACAGCGGCGGCAAAGACATCTGCCACGGTGGCAGCACCGTCGAGCTTGTGGGCGTTGGCGCCAAAGGTGTTGGCGGTGATCACGTCGCAGCCGGCCTCGACGTACTGTCGCTGAATGTCGGTAATGACCTGGGGCTCCTCAAAGTTGAGCAGCTCGGGCAGGGCTCCGGCCTTCATGCCGGCCGCCTGCAGCATGGTGCCCATGCCGCCGTCGAACAGCAGATGCCCCGTGCCCTCGATGGCCGCACGCAGGCGATCGTCCTTAATGCGCAGATCGTCGATCGTGCGCGTCTTGTACGTGGCACCGTTGCGACGTGCGGCATCAACGGGTGCCGCCAATGCAGTGCCGTCAGAATCATGAGTGATAAGCGGAGTAAACATCGAGGGCTCCTAATGGCTGGAATAGCAGGTGGTGTGGGCGGCGCGGAAGCGGCAGTGCTCGCGCATGCGGCAGATATTGCAGGTGGGGCGGCTCTGGGCGTCGTGGACCTCGCCGTCGAACAGACCGATCACCGCGGTCACGCTCTTGGTGGGCATGAGCAGGCTGGTGGGCGTGACGGTAAGCCCGATGAGCCGCGTGGCGTTGAGCGCGTCCACGATTGAGCGCTGTGCCGTAAGCGGGCAGTCGCCGTAGCCGGGACTGAAGCGCCAGTTGCCGGCGAGTCCGTGTGCGGCGGCCGCAGCCTTGACCTGCTGGTCCATCTGCTCGACGGCGGCTTCTACATAGGCAGAGCATGCGGCGTCGAGCACGGCTCCCTCCAGGGGCTGCTGGGCTCCCGTGGTACGCAGGCGACGCTCGGCGTCCATGCCGAGGGTGCATGCCATGAGTGCGGCAAAGCGGGCGTCTTTGAGGTGGCGATAGATATCACGACCCCGCAGTTCAACATTGGTGCCAACCAAGCGGATGCAGGGCTCGCCCTGCTCGTCGATGCCCGTGGCATCGACGGCAAACACGCGGCGCACGCCACGGGGCTCAATGTCCAGCTCCAGACGCTCAACGACAAGCTCAATACGCTGCGCTAGCTCGGGCTCAATCTGCTGGCCGCCGTAGCCCAGATACCGCAGCATCTCGGCACGGTCGACACGAGGATGGTGGGCAGCGTCGATACGGTAAAGCGCCGGCGACGCAAGGTCGGCCGGCACTTCAACAACGGTTGTATCGATGTGCGGTTTTTCCATTACCCCAGACGCTCCATAATGGTCGCGGCGATTGCAGGACGGTTCATAGTGTACAGGTGCAGACCGTCGGCGCCGTGCTCCTTGAGGTCGCAAAGCTGGCGGGCGGCATAATCTACACCGGCTGCCTGCAGGCTCTCGGGGTCGTTCTCGTATTTGGCGAGGATCTTGATGACGGGGGAGGGCAGCGACGCGCCGCACATAAAGACCATGCGGCTGATCTGCGACTTGCCCATAAACGGCATGATGCCCGCGGTAATAGGCACGGTGATGCCGGCCTTGTCGGCAAGCTCGCGGAAGCGATAGAAGCACTCGTTATCAAAGAAGAGCTGCGTCACAAAGAAGCTCGCGCCGGCGTCTTGCTTTTGCTTGAGGTGCTCGACCGAGAGGTTGAGATCCTCGCAGGCAATGTGGCCCTCGGGGTAGGCTGCGGCGCCCACGCAAAAGCCGGCGTCGACGAGCTCGGGGATGAGGTCACGGGCGTAGGCGTAGTCGGAGGCGGGCTTGTCGTCCTCGGTCGCGCCAGCGGGCAGGTCGCCGCGCAGGGCCAGGATGTTTTCAACGCCGGCCGAGCGATACTCGTCAATCTTGGCGGCGATATCGGCATGTGTGCGGCCAACGCAGGTGAGGTGCGCTACCGAGGGCGTATCAAATTCGCTCGTAATCATATGTGCGATGGGGGCGGTGGTGGCACCGTTACCCGAGCCGCCAGCGGAACAAGTGACCGAGACAAAGCTCGGTGAAAGCTTGCACAGGTTGCCTGCCACCTCGCGAGCCGTATCGAGGGTAAGCTCACCCTTGGGCGGGAACATCTCAAACGAAACGGACGTGGTGCCCTGGGATGCTGCCTGCTTAAAAACCTCGTCGACGCGCATATCGTGCTCCTTTAGATGCCTGGGTGCGATGTGTTGTAAGGATTCTACAGCACCGCTGTGCCACGGTGGAGTTTTACTCGCGATTTAGGGATACCAATCAAAGATGCCTTGCTATCGGCATTGCCTATAGCAGAGCGGTCAATGTAGGAAAGGGCTATATTGAATGGTATCTGATGCGAAATACCAGTTAAGAAAGCCCTGTCCCAAATTGACTGCCCTTAAATCATGGGGAGAGGTCTGCAATTTATACAGTTGATTGGCCATTAAGGGCGGCAGTGCCGCTGTGATGCGGTAACCTCATTGATTGGTTTCGCGACAGCAACATAACGGTAATGTCGCGGAAACACGGCGAGTCTAAGCTATGACTCGTTCGTTAGTAATCAACACCGCATCTCACGCGGTGCCGATACGAAGGGAGTTCCGTATGGCCGATCTTACTGACCGCTTCGGGACCATGGTGTTCTCTGAGGAAGTCATGAAGGACTACCTCCCCAAGGACATTTGGAAGCGCCTTGCTGCAACCCTCGAGGACGGTGAGCCGCTCGACCTGGATGTGGCCAACGCCGTTGCCCACGCCATGAAGGTCTGGGCCATCTCCAAGGGCGCCACGCACTACGCGCACTGGTTCCAGCCGCTTTCGGGCATTACTTCCGAGAAGCACGACAGCTTCCTCGAGCCCAACCACGACGGCACCGCCATTACCAAGTTTACGGGCAAGAACCTCATCCAGGGCGAGCCCGATGCCTCCAGCTTCCCCAACGGCGGTCTGCGTGCCACCTTCGAGGCCCGTGGCTACACCGCCTGGGATCCCACCAGCCCTGCTTTTATCAAGGACGACGTCCTGTGCATCCCCACGGCTTTCTGCTCCTACACGGGCGAGGCCCTGGACAAGAAGACCCCGCTGCTGCGCTCCATGACCGCGCTCTCGCGTGAGTCCAAGCGTGTACTGGCACTCTTTGGCAAGACCCCCAAGAAGGTCGTTCCTTCCGTGGGTGACGAGCAGGAGTACTTCCTGATCAAGAAGGATGCCTACCGCAAGCGCAAGGACCTGGTCATCACCGGCCGCACGCTCTTTGGCGCCGCTCCCTGCAAGGGCCAGGAGCTCGAGGAGCACTACTTTGGCGCAATCCGCCCCACCGTCTCGTCCTACATGAAGGACCTGGACAACGAGCTGTGGGCGCTCGGCATCCCCGCCAAGACTAAGCACAACGAGGTTGCCCCCTGCCAGCATGAGCTCGCCCCCGTCTATGGCGAGGTCAACGAGGCCATCGACCAGAACCTGGTCATGATGGAGAAGATGAAGCTCATCGCCTCCCGCCACGATCTGGTCTGCCTGCTGCATGAGAAGCCGTTCGAGGGCATCAACGGTTCGGGCAAGCACAACAACTGGTCGCTCGGCACCGAGTCCGAGAACCTGCTCGATCCGGGCGACACCCCGCTCGACAACCTGCAGTTCATCGTCTTCCTCACCGCGGTGATCGAGGCCGTCGACAACTATCAGGAGCTCCTGCGCGCTTCCGTCGCTTCGGCCGGCAATGACCACCGTCTGGGCGCCAACGAGGCTCCTCCGGCGATTATGTCCATCTTCCTGGGCGACCAGCTTACCGAGGTCGTCGAGAAGATCATCGACGGCAAGGCTTCCGTCCACGCCACGCGCGGCGTGCTCGACCTGGGCGCCGACACCCTGCCCAAGCTGATGCAGGACAACACCGACCGCAACCGCACCTCCCCGTTCGCTTTCACCGGCAACAAGTTTGAGTTCCGTGCCTGCGGCTCCGAGCAGAACGTCTCCGACTCCAACCTGGTGCTCGATGCTGCCGTGGCCAAGTCGCTCAAGTCCTTTGCCGATGCACTTGAGGGCACGCCCGAGGACAAATTCCAGGACGCTGCGCTCGAGTACTGCAAGAAGGTCCTGACCGATCACCAGCGCATCCTGTTCTCCGGCGACGGCTACTCCGACGAGTGGCCCGTCGAGGCCGAGAAGCGCGGCCTTGCCAACAACAAGACCACGGCCGACGCACTGCCTGCCTTTGTTTCCGATAAGGCCATCGCGCTCTTTGAGGAGACGGGCGTTCTGACCCGCGCCGAGGCCCAGTGCCGCTACGACTGCAAGCTCGAGAAGTACAACAAGCTCATGAACATCGAGGCTACCACGATGATTCGCGAGGCACGTCGTACCTATCGCCCGGTCATCACCGCCTATGCCACCAAGGTCGCTAAGGGCCTGGAGACAATCCGCGCCGCCGGTGCCGACGCTGCCATGCAGTGCGAGCAGAACACGCTCAACAAGCTCTGCAACGGCATCACCGCCATCAACGATTCCATCAAGGCTCTCGACGCCGTGCACCAGAAGGCCGAGACCCTCGATGGCCAGGAGCAGGCCAACGTGTACGCGCACGAGGTTGTTCCCGCTATGGATACGCTGCGCGCCGCCGTGGATGCCATGGAGGAGATCGTGGCAGCCGACTACTGGCCGGTCCCGACTTACGACGACATCCTGTTCTATGTGTAGAACGTAACTGACATATCGTCACGGTATTGAGCCGGGGTCCGCATCGCGCGGGCCCCGGCTTTTTGTTCAAGACTTTAGTCTGCTGGCCGCGCAGCGGCCAGCTTTAAACCACCCGCTACG